>CAYGRT010000041.1:0-1352 GCA_964352355.1 uncultured Pseudohongiella sp.
GAAGGTATTGGGAATCCACTTCAGTTCAGTACTAATTTCACCGATTTCGATGCGGTGTTTCAGCTACTACAAACACGGGGCACCACGCAGGTAATATCGAGCCCGCAGCTTCGAATTCTTAATAATCAGAAAGCGGTGTTTCAAGATGGCGGGCAGGAATTTTTCCAGACCCAATCTGATACCACCACTGTAGCATCCGGAGACAATACGACAACTAACGCAGAGAACACACTGCAGCAGTTTTTCTCTGGGATTTCTATGGATATTACGCCGCAGATAAGTGCTAACGGAGATATCACTTTGCACGTGCATCCAATCATTAGTGCGGTGGATGAGCAAACGAAGAATATAGGCGGCCAAGCAGTACCTCTGCCACGCACATCAACCAGAGAAATTGATAGCGTTATCAAGGCGCAAAATGGCAAGATTGTTGTGTTGGGCGGATTAGCATTTGAAAGAAATTTAAATGAAACGGCGGGCATTCCTGGGGTTTCAACAATACCTCTGGTTGGGGATGTATTAGAACAACGACAAACCCAGTCAGTAAAAAGTGAGTTTATTATTCTATTAAAACCAATCATCGCAAACTCGGATGGGGACAA
Source organism: uncultured Pseudohongiella sp. (assembly GCA_964352355.1). Taxonomy (GTDB): domain Bacteria; phylum Pseudomonadota; class Gammaproteobacteria; order Pseudomonadales; family Pseudohongiellaceae; genus UBA9145. The sequence continues at coordinate 603 of CAYGRT010000041.1, forward strand.
AGCAGTGCTTGATCAAAGCAAAGAGCGATTCAAAAACATTAATCGCGCCATCGATCCTTTTGCGAACAACTAGTTAGGACAGTTAGCTATGTATCTTCAACACTTTGGCTTAAGAGAGTTACCCTTCTCGTTGACGCCTAATACTCAGTTCTTTTTGAACATGGCGAGCTATCATAAAGCGTACAACATGTTGATGGTGTCGCTGGCTAATGCCGAAGGTTTTATCAAGATTGTTGGCGAAGTTGGCACCGGCAAAACCATGCTGTGCCGCAAGGTGCTCAATACGTTAGAGGAAGACAAAGACAATTATGTGACGGCGTATATCCCCAACCCTGTTTTGAGCCCAAAGGGTTTGTTTCTTGCTTTTGCGGAAGAGTTGAACATCGATATCGATCAGGATGTGGGTCATCATCGGCTATTAAAAGCCATTACAGAACGATTGGTCGATCATGCGGGCAACGGTAAACAAGTAGTGCTGTTTATTGACGAAGCTCATGCTATGCCGGAGCAGACGTTAGAAGCTCTTAGGCTGCTAACCAATATAGAAACCGAGCAGGTCAAACTATTTCAAGTCGTCCTTTTTGCTCAGCCAGAGCTTGATTCATTGCTTAGCCAGCCTTCGCTGCGGCAGCTTCGCCAGCGCATTACTTTTTCTTTTGAAATTGAAGCCCTAGATAGAGATGGGGTCGAGCGCTATGTGGTTCACCGTTTGGCCACAGCCGGATACAACGGTCCATTTTTGTTTTCCAA
>CAYGRT010000041.1:1452-21019 GCA_964352355.1 uncultured Pseudohongiella sp.
ATGTGGTTCACCGTTTGGCCACAGCCGGATACAACGGTCCATTTTTGTTTTCCAAACGAGCGCTAGATTTTCTCTACAAGGCAAGCGATGGTATTCCTAGAATTATCAATATTCTCTGCCATAAATCGCTCATGGTCGCCTTTGGCAAAGGTGAACGCTCGGTGCAAGTTGATCATGTACGAAGTGCCGCAGAAGATACAGAGGGTGTAGAACTGCCTAGAACTAATTACATGCCGGCCGCAATGGCATTCGGCTGCTTAGTGGTGGGTGTTGGATTAGTGGCATATTTAGGCGGGTTTTTCTAATGAGCCTAATTAATGACATGCTGAAGGATCTCGACCAGCGGCGGAAGGATTCCGACAGCGGTTCGGCGCGAGTAAAACTAACACCGGCGTCGGATTTCCCTAAACGGAAGAAGACCAGTTCGATTAATCCCACTTATTTAATTGCCGGGCTTTCTTTTGCGGTTGTAGCGTTAGGCTATGCATGGCTTCAGTTGTCTACTAATTCGCCAGCAAGGCCGGAATCTCAAAACCCGATACCAATGTCTCCCTTAGTGGCCGATTCTGAGCCGCCGAGTGTTTCGCAGCCAGTTCAATCCGAACCGGTTACCCAGGAGGTGCAAGAACCCGATCTACCGGCAATCCAGCCTGATAATGGACCCGAGGAAGTCGAGAACGTCCTTGCTCAAGTGGTTAAGCAGAATGAGTTAGCGCAGTTGGCAGAGAGTACGGCATCGCAGTCACCCTCGCCTGCCAGCCCAACACCCAGCGTTCCCAGAAACCAAATACAAAACCCAGTGGTCAATGAAAGCCTCGCAAAAGTTAATGCCAGCAGTGGAACCAACAAGGTCAGTCTTACATCCGGTATCGGGATTGACCGGTCGATTAAAAACGCGGTTGAAGTAAGTGAAGATGAAGAAGATACCCTGGCTGTGCAGGAAGCTCTTGGGCTTATTGCTAATAATCAGTTGGCAAAGGCCTATGAGATATTAGAAACCCATATCAACGAGAATCGCTATGCCCATCAATCTAGGGAGACCTACGCGAAGCTACTTGTCAGCGCGCAGCAGTACCAAGATGCCTATAACCTGCTTGAGTCTGGCCTTGCACTCACCCCTAATCACCCAGGCTTCAAAAAAGTAAAGGCAAGAATTCTTATCTTGAATGGTCAGGTAGTCGATGCTGTGCAACTACTACTGGCGCGGGCGCCTAGAGTCGCTGATGACCCGGAGTATCACGAGATTCTTGCGTCTGCCCAATTGGCTACAAAGGACTTCGCTGGCGCATCGATCAGCTATTCAGGGCTAGTGGGCGTAAATCAGACCGAGGGCAAGTTTTGGTATGGCTACGCCGCTGCCCAAGAATTGCTAGGTAACTCAGAAGTTGCGAAACAAGCCTACTCCAGAGCAGTGCAGCAAGCGTCTCTTAGCGCGAGCTTGCGCCGTCGCAGTCAAGACCGCCTGCTCGCATTAGGGCAGTAGTTCGATGGCTATTTCCAAGCAAAAAGTCCGTATCGGTGATTTACTCGTTCAAAATGGCGTAATCACCGAACAGCAATTAAAAACCGCACTAGAAAGGCAGAAACAAGTTGGCCAGCGTTTAGGCCGAGTGCTGATTGAGTTAGGCTACATCGAAGAAGATCAGTTCTTAAGTTTTTTGTCCCAACAGCTCCAAATTCCATTTATTGACCTCAAGCGGTTTAATTTTGACGTAACCTTGATTCAGCGACTGCCTGAGAACTATGCCCGGCGTTATCGCGCCATTGTTTTGTCTGAAGAGAAGGGGCAGCTTATTGTTGGGATGGCGGACCCAATGGACATCTTCGCCTACGATGAGCTAGAGCGCATACTTGAACAAACAGTTCAGCAAGCTGTGGTTCGAGAAAGTGAGCTACTTAACACCTTAGATCTGGTTTATCGAAGAACCGAAGAGATCGCCAGCTTTGCCGAAGAGCTAGACGAAGAACTGATCGATGGTCAGTTTGATTTAGATGCGCTGACGCTTGATGTGGATGACAGCGAAGCGCCAGTTGTAAAATTATTGCAGTCTATTTTTGAAGATGCGGTGCAGGTAAGAGCCTCAGATATTCACATTGAACCAGATGAAAATGTGCTACGCATTCGGCAACGTGTGGATGGTGTGCTGCAAGAACAGGTTATGAAGGAACGTCGTATTGCGCCGGCACTGGTGCTGCGTTTGAAATTGCTCTCTGGCTTGGATATTTCTGAAAAAAGACTGCCACAGGATGGCCGTTTTAGTCTCAAGGTTAAGAATCGAAACATTGATGTTCGTCTGTCTACCATGCCTATCGAGTATGGCGAATCGGTCGTTATGCGACTTCTTGATCAAACCAGTGGAGTTACCGATTTGAATGAAGTAGGAATGCCACAAGCAATGCTTGAGCGATTTCGCCGCCTAATTCATATGCCCCACGGACTAATTTTAGTTACTGGACCAACTGGTAGTGGTAAGACCACCACGCTTTATGGCGCACTGCAAGAACTTAATGAAGTCGGAAAAAAAATCATAACTGTTGAAGATCCCGTTGAATACCGATTACACAGAATCAATCAAGTTCAGATTAACCCAAAAATTGACTTAAGCTTTGCTCGAGTATTGCGTTCGGCGTTGCGTCAAGACCCTGACATACTCTTGGTTGGGGAAATTCGTGACAGAGAAACAGCCGAAATTGCCCTTCGCGCAGCAATGACCGGTCACCTCGTATTGTCAACGCTCCATACTAATGACGCGGTGTCTAGTGCTATGCGTTTGGTCGATATGGGGGCAGAGGGTTTCTTAGCAGCAACAGCTTTACGCGCAGTGATCGCTCAGCGTTTAGTTCGTAAATTATGCGACAACTGTTTCGAAGAACATGAATTAAGTCCTAAAGATAGAGCATGGGTTTCACAAGTGTTAGGTAAAAACGCCGACAATTTACTTTTGAAAAAGGCAAAAGGATGCCATCGCTGTAACAATACAGGTTACAGAGGACGAATTGGTGTTTTCGAAATGCTTGTGCTAACCGAGGCACTTTCAGATGCTTTACGAAGGGCAAACACGTCAGATTTCGTTAAAATTGCTAAACAAACGCCTGGTTATCAGCCGCTTGTGGTTAGCGCGTTAAAATTTGCTATGGAAGGCGTAACAAGCCTTGACGAAGTGTTACGAGTGGCTGAACAAATAGATGAATCTAATGATTACATAGAAGTTGCATAATCTAAGAGCGAAGAATAGCCATGCCTTATTATCAATATAGCGGTAGGAACACTTCAGGTGGCTTAATATCAGGGTTTCTTGATGCCGCCTCAGTTGATGATGCGGCAAATAAACTGTTCGGTGAAAGTGTCACGCCAATTGAAATACGCGAAGCTAAAAGGAATGCTAATTCTGAAAAAAGGGTAAAGAACTCTCATGTCAGTACCCTTAAATCGAATGCGAGCGTAGTCGATAGGATCAATAGCCTTTTAGGAGCGGATAAGGTAGGCATTGATGATTTGATTATGTTTTCAAGACAAATGTTTAGCTTGACTAAAGCAGGATTACCATTAGATAGAGCCATAAAAGGACTAGAGGCCTCACTAGCAAATAAGAATTTTAAGGCTATATTGCGAGATGTCACTGATGGTTTGGAGAATGGGATTAGTCTCGCCTCTGCTTTGGGTCGGCACCCGAACGTTTTTTCTAAATTGTTCTTAAGCTTGGTACATGTCGGAGAGAATACCGGTAGATTGGACCTGGCTTTCAGAGAAATCGGCAAATACTTGGAGCTCGAAAAAAATACGAGAAAACAAGTAAAAAGCGCCACTCGTTATCCCATGTTCGTCCTAGTCTCAATCGTTATCGCAGTGTTAGTAGTTGCAGTGTTTGTGATCCCAGTTTTCGAAAACGCATTTACTCGTCTCGGCGCAAATTTACCATGGCAAACTGTTTTACTCATGAACACCTCTACTTTTATTCTTGAGTATTGGCCCTTTATCCTTGCAACGGTGTTTGTTCTCGCTTCAGCGTTTGTCCGTTGGAAAAAAACAGAACTTGGCAATTTGAAATGGGATGAAATCGTATTACGAGCCCCGCTTGCGGGACCTGTCTTAGAAAGGGTGGCTCTTGGCAGATTTTCCCGTACTTTCGCCATGGTTCTGAAAGCAGGTGTTCCGCTAGTACAGGGTCTTAGCGTGGTAGCTGGTGCGGTAGGAAATGTATTTATTGCTAAAAATATTGAAAAAATGCGCGAAGGGATCGAGCGCGGTGAATCGCTTCACCGTACTGCAACAGCAAGTAAAATGTTTACGCCATTAGTTTTGCAAATGATATCCGTGGGTGAAGAGACAGGCACAATTGATGAGCTTTTGGTCGAAGTGGCGGATTTTTACGATGCTGAGGTTGAGTATGATTTAAAGCGGCTAGGAGATTCCATCGAGCCCATTTTGATAGTATTAATTGCTGGTCTGGTGTTAATTCTAGCGTTGGGTGTATTCCTCCCAATATGGGATCTCAGCACAGCGGCAAACGGCTAGAGAAAGAGAAAATCGAAAACTTATTCGTAGGTTTTCCAGTTAAACTGAAAACTTATTCGAGTCACTAAAGTGAGCAATCGAGCGTACATGGCGTCTTTACGTCTTAATGGGGGGATTAATCGAGGAAGCCGTGGCTTCTCATTATTCGAATTAGTCGTATTTATTATATCTGTTGCCATCATCTACGCTGCCGCTGCACGAAGGTTTTCTGATTTTCCAGGTGAGGCCGAGAGAGCTAACTTCTTGGCCGTGACTACTCAAATACAATCTAGTATCACACTTGAGGCCATGTTGAGTCTAAGTCGCGATGGTGCAAACAACATCGCGGCCTATGTGAATTCTAACCCTATGGATATGCTTCTAGAACCACCAAGAAATTATATAGGTCTGATTGATAGTGCGAATGCCACAAATTTGGATAGACGAATTTGGTATTTTGATCCGCAAACTCGTGAACTCGTCTATCTTGCAAATGACAGTGACAATCTTTACCACGTAATCGGAGAAAGCAGAGTGCCAGCGACTGAAATCCGGTTCGTTGTTTCGGCAGAATATGTCTACAGAGATAAGTCCACAGGTGTGCCAGTGAGCCTTACTAATTTAAGTAGCGACTATAGTGAGCAATATGAGAAGAAGTTCAGTGGGTTATTGCTTAAACCCGTTATACCGTTTGATTGGCAAACGGGGCCTCTTGACCAAAATGTCTAATGGTGGCAAGTAAGCTGCACCTGTGATGTATTTCACATTAATTATTAGTAAGTTACCTTAATCTTGTCTCTAGATATAACTTACCGAGGTTCGTGCTTTAGCAGCGTTTTAGGCGGGGAAAATAGGGGAAGAAATGGGTCAAATGCCCTGTACATATGCGTTTGTTTGGCGAACAATGCATCTTAGAAGGGCGAAGTAGCCAAACTAGATTAAATTCTGCAGTTAAGTAATTAAAAAATAGGCCGTTATTATCCACATATTGGCGGAAAAATTAATTATGAGCTGCTACCTAGGGTTTTCGTCGTAAGTTGCAAATGAATTGGGGTTTTAGGAGCTAGCAGGTCGGCTTCTGCATTCTTATTATTGGATTTTTTAAGGAAGGTGTTCACTATGAAAGCGTTAAACATTCGAAAGATGGGTGGAGCGGCCAAGCAGGCGGGCTTTACTATAATTGAATTGGTGGTAGTTATTTTGTTGTTGGGGATTTTAACGGCGACTGCACTACCTCGGTTTTTAGATGTTACAGACGAAGCGCACGCTGCGGTTCGATCAGCAGTGATTGGCGGTCTAAATACAGGAGCTGCCTTGTACAGAGCGGCATGGATAGCAAGCGGTCAAGGTGCCTCTAACGTCACGCAGTTTGGCGATGGAACCGTAGATCCTTCCACAGGTGGCTATCCAGTTGGAACAACAGATAATGATAGACTTATCACTGATTCAACTGATTGCCAGGAAATTTTCGAAAGCTTGTTGCAGCCCGGTGGCAGGCCCACTACTGCTATAGCAGTGTTCAATGCTACAGCAGCAACACTAGAGACCAACATTGAAGCAGTATCTGCTAATGCCGACTTTGTAATTACGACGACAACTGTACCAGCCGGTGGTCCACCTGTGTTTTCTGCAGGCTGCAACTTTTACTACACGGGTCAATTCAAGACCGGCACTGTAGCATCTCCGGTTACTTTACCGCTTCTGCAGTACACGTTATCAACTGGGACTACGGCAGTCGGTACTGGTTTTGCAATGAATCAAGGCTAATTGATTTAGCCCATTGCCGTAATGTGTAATGGGTGATCAAGATAGTATTATGACAAATGATCGATTAGAGATGAAGAATTTCAACTAGTCGATCATTTTTTGCACAGAAAAGCAGTTTAGCACTACATCGATTATTCGAGAGTCAAGCGCACAAAGTTCCTGCAGTGAATAAGTTAAGCGGCCTGCTGGTAGCATCTAAACTACCTATTGGTTAATTCTGATTGAGACGATTCGTTTACTTATGAAGCATCCTCAAACTAATTCAAGCAACGGGTTTACTGTAATTGAAATAGTTATTGTAATTGTTGTTGTAGCGATTATTGCCGTTGTCGCGTTAGCCAGAGTTTCTGATGGCAATACCTTTGATGCTTTTGCACTGCGTGACCAACTCGTTTCATTGATAAGAACAGCCCAACAATCAGCATTGGGTAGAGCCGATGTCGAAGTAACCATAACCCCTTCGCTGTCATTGGACACAGTTGTCATCACCACTCGTTACGGCGGTGGTCCCACGACGATAAATTCCGTTGAGTTTGGCCTATCACCTATTTCCCTAACGGGAGTTGTCAATAATACCGCAAGCTGTTCAGTGAGTGTGGGCACAGCAATCACTAACGGGGCTCCATTTATCATTCGATTTGATGAATTAGGTGACCTTGAAAATAGTGGTTTTGCTGCTGGCACCACGGTAACGGACAGTGTAAAGATTTGTTTGAACAATGAGCCGTCCAACTCAGTATGCGTTTCTCCCGGGGGCTTCGCCTATGCTGGAGACTGTGATGTCTAAGTCCCAAAAGGGCATCACGCTGATAGAACTGATAGTTACAATTGTCATTTTGTCGGTTGCATTGATAGGAATCAGCGCTGTCATAACTTCAGGCTTGAGTCAAAGCGCCAACACCTTATTTGAACTTAGGGCGGTCGCTCTAGGACAAGCCTATCTTGATGAGATTTTAAGCAAGAAATTTGACGAAAGAACTCGTAACAGCGGTATACCGCCATGTGTAGACCCTATGTTATCGGGCAGAGCTTGCTCAAACCCGTTAATTACTGAAGAAGGTTCACGCACAAATTATGATGATGTTGATGATTACAATGGCCTTGATGAGGGGGTCAATGGGATCGGGCCTCTCAGAGATGCAGAAGGCAACCTGCGCACTGGGTATCCAAACTATAGAGTTCAGGTTTCAGTGCGAAGAATAGCGGTAGGGGTGGGTCAGGCGGAGGAGTTTCCCTTGGTGAATTTTGTAACCAACCCAAAGCCCGACGATATTTTTGATGCTAAGTTAATTACAGTAACAGTATCAGATGGCTCAGCCACTGGAATTCAGTTTAGTGCGTACAAGTCTAATTTTTAGGCTCCCATGGCTACATCTATGAATAGATCAAGACTAGGTTATGCTCAAAATCAGACTGGATTTTCTTTAATCGAGTTAGTGGTGGCAATTGTAATCAGTGCCGTTTTGGCTGGAGGCACCATCGCTTATATAGCAAGTACCGTCGAAGGCTTGGATTCAGCTTCCCGTAGGAACAAACTTGCGAGTGCAGGGAGGATCGCTATTGATAGGATTGCGCTGGAAATGCACAATGCGTTACCTAACAGCATAAGAGTAAGCACTGCTTTACCAAACGGAAATCAGTGCATTGAGTACGTTCCTGTCCTAGCCGCCACAACTTACATCAATCCTGCCTTCACTGGCCCCGGAACACTATCTTTTAATGTGGTCGACTTCGTCGAAAACGGATCCGATTTCATCCCGTCTTCAGCAACAGGAATGTACGCGGTAATATATCCAAGAAATACCAATCAAATATACGATGGCGATAACACGTTGCCTTGGCCTGATTTTCCGAATCGGCGGCCGATACAAACGATTGCTAGTATTGCAGATACAGGCCCAACTTCGAATCTTAGCGTCGTCACTCTCACACAGGCGCATAGGTTTAATAGGCGTTCGCCCAATGAGAGATTTTTTGTTGTAGCACAGCCGGTTAGCTTTTGTATTGTCAGCGATAAGCTTTATCGTTATACCAACTATGGGTTTTATCAGAATCAATCGGTGACTGAGTTATTAATATCCGATGACAGCTGCCCACCGGCGGGTGGGGGGCGTTGCCTACCCAACTATAATACCTCCCCTGATAAGGTGCTGATTATGAACAGTATTAGCAATGCAGGGCTTACAGCCTTCACAGTAGGCAACCAAAATTTGAGAAGAAATTCTTTAGTTTCAATTCAATTAAACTTGGTGTCGACTCCAGACTCGATAACGCTCTCTCATGAAGTGCTTACTAGGAGCGTCCCTTGATGTGTGCAATTGACTCAACAAACTCTCTTTACCGCCAGAGAGGAATAGGTTTAGCTGCTGCGATTTTTGTGATCACGTTAATGGCGGTAATCGGCGCAGCTATATTTGCTTTGGTTGATCAAAATGCTGATAGTTACGCAGAAGAAGTAAATCTAGCTCGTGCGTTCTATGCTGCTGAGTCTGGTGCGGGCTTTGCTATGAACACGATTTTCCCCCCAGAAGATTATCCTGCTTATACCGCCACAACTCCTCGCTGCAATATAACTACGACATACAACTTTGTAAGCGATGGATTAAACCAATGTTCCGCTGAAGTCTCTTGCACGTCTATAGTCAACGCGTCGAGTACCTACGCCACAATTCAGAGCAAAGGCATGTGCGGAGATGTGGAGAGAACAGTTCAAATAAGAACCGTTTATTAGTCAGGTTGCAAGGGTTACAGGACTCTTTGAAGTGGATGCAGCTAGGCAGTCCAAATAGCAAAGTAAAGAATGATAGAAACGATGGTGATTGTCGCAATCGCAGTGGCTCCGTAGGTCACCGCAGAGCTTACTCCCACAGAAGTTCGGTAAGCGTCAAAATCTAAGTTTTTGTCCCCTTCCCGATGAGAGATGTCCCGTTGTAGTTTGATGCGGTAGTTGTCTTCCTTTTCTAACAGGCGCCAGCCGGCTTTTGCCTCTTCTGCGAGGACCTCAAGCATTTTAGGTGTGCTGGCAAACAAAGGGGTTTGCGATTGAACGATTTTGTATTCGAGTTCCATCTATGACTCCAAATCGAAAAGGCTGACCAAGGTTCTAGCGCTTTATTTTCTGGTTTTAGCTGTGTATTTGCAATCTTTTCAATGTCTTCTGGGGCCTTGGGCGGGCAAAAGTCGGCTCCGGTGCTAAGCTATTTGAAACTTTCCCCTATTAATCCCTAGTTTCTAGTCGCTAATTGTCTATCCAAGCCGTATGTTTTACATCTATAAATCCGTTTCTGCTTCCTATCGCGGCGTAATCGGTAAGAAATCACAAAAAAAGGACGATAAACTGCTAAGTAATTCAAATTATTGAGATTAGTGATTGTGGTTTAAGGGTAGGTAAGGTCTATAGTTCCGTTGCGGATTACTGAAAAAGCGACCATCAAGCTTTAGAGATGTGATCTTGATGTTCAGAGTTTTCGATCCGTGTAATGCAGTCGGTATCTATAGTTTTCCGAATCAACTAATTGTGAAGGTTTCGGGGATTGGTTTCGCTCCATTCAAAACTACTGAGTCTTAGCTAAATCGACTCATTGCCGCAGTAGAAAATTCAAACGGCTTTCAGGAGGCTGTTTCGCAATATGGTAGGTCTAGTTTTTTGTAAGCCAGTGCAATCCAACCTAGCAAAATTCCTTTGCTGCGCGGTTTTGGCGTGCTTTTTTCTGGTCGGGGTTGTTCCTCAGGCTAGCGCCGTGGACAACTGTGACGCAGCTGGAATTGCCGATGTAGCGGGCCAACTCGTGCAGCTAAAATCCTGTGATTCCGATTTTAGTAACAGCAATGCCGATGATGACGCTTTCTTCCAACTACCACCAGGTTCGGTAGTTAATGCTGGTGACTTCCTGATTGTACATCTTACAACCGATGGAAATGGTGATGATCTAACCGCAGTGTCAAGTGGATGGTCCGAACTTGAGGGTCGGCTTTCTGGGCAGGATCAAAGCTCTCAAGTTTGGTACAAGATTGCAACCGTTGCCGATGCAGCATTACCAACCTATGAATTTAACTGGTCTGGTGGTAACGAGCAAAATTACGGACAGCTTTTGCATTTCACAGGTGTGGCTGCAATTGCTTCAGTCGCAGGTAGCGGTTTTGAATTTAATTCCAGTCAAGAAGGTAACAACACAACTCCTAAGCTATCTCCAAGTGTTACGACACTTTCAGCGTCGAATCTAGTTCTTCGGCTTATCAATGTAAGACGTGATGGTTTAAGTTCAGCTCCAACTGGCCCCAGTGGCGCTTGGACGGGTACGTATTTCGACATTATTCAAGCTGCCACAGCAGGGGGTCCCATCAATGATCGAGTTGGTATCGCGTCTGCTTATACCTATCAAGCGAGTCCTGGTGCTTCGGGCACAGAGGTTGTGGCGGTAACAGGAAATGATGGTGCACACTTGCGTACAATTGCGCTAGAACCTTACGAATTTCGCTTTTCGATGGCAGATACGTCTTCGAGTACCTGCAGCATTCAGCAAGTGACCCTCCGGGTCACGGACCGTTTGGGTAATTTGATGAGTGATTTTGAAGGATCGGTTGATCTTTCCATTTCGACTACTATTCCAGCTGATGCAGTTGGCGCACAGTGGTTAGATTTGGACTCGTCGTTAAACGGCACATTAGGAGCCAGCACAAACGGTGCGGCGACGTATACTTTTGACACTGCCGATAACGGTGAGGCAGTGTTCGATTTCTCAATTCCTAATGCCACTACCGTAAACTTCAATTTAGTGCACGATGATAATGGGCCTGTTTTTACTGAAAATCCTAGCTTCGATCCATCGCTTGTAGTTGACAACAATTGCGAGTTTCGAATTACCCATGATGGAAGCGCTGGGACATGTTCAATTGAGGCCATAACAATCTCATTGGTGGATAGCGCAGGTGTTGCTGCGGTCAACTATACTGGAACAGCGGATATCAGTTTAAGTTCGGGGACAGGGGGCAATTTTGCCGTCTCTTCCGGAGCGGGAGTACTCGCTCCTAACCCAGATAATGATAACAATGGAGCCGTGAGCTATACATTTGCTGCCGCTGACAATGGTCAAGTGATTCTCAACTACACAAACATTGCAGCGGGGACTGTCAATTTCAATGTAGTCGATACTAGCAATAGCTATGCTACGAATACCAGCAACCCAGCATCATTCGACGCGAACTTAGTCATAAGTGCCTGCGAAATTCGAATCGATATTGCAGACGCCAGTAATGAGTCGGATGTTTGCTCAGTTGCTCAAATCACTTTTAGTGTGACGGATTCTACCGGCACGCTTATTACAAACTACACAGGCACCTTGAATATTTCTACATCCTCCGGCGGAGGTAACTGGTCTGGCGGAGAGACGAACACGGTGGCGAATTTAACTTCCTCCGACGGCATTGCCACTTATGCCATGGTGCCTGCCGATGGGGGTAACGTCACGCTTAACTTTACCCATGGGTTTGTGGATTCGGCGGTTAATTTTAATGTTGCCTCCACTGCGCCCAATGGTGCTGCGCTCGCCGATTCTACGGCACCAGGACAAGATCCCAACTTGGATGTGCAAGGCTGTGTGATCGATATACAAGTGACCGATGGAGCGGCAGATGTGTGTGCGGCGGATGAGCAGGTTACCTACACTATCCGAGATAGAAATGGCGCCGCAGCGGTCGACTATACCGGTGTTATTGTTCTTAACACTGACGTTGGCCGTGGCAACTACACCGCAGTGGGGGCCAATGGAACCTTTGCCAATGGCACCCCGGATGATGGTATTGCCAACTATACGTTTAACGATTTAGATAACGGTGTGCTTACCGTTGATTTTTCAGATGATGTGGCTGGCACGGTTAATCTCACCGCAAGCGGCGCGGCGTTAACCCTAGATGTGGGTTCTGATGTTGATATTGTGTTTACTGCCTGCGAGTTCCGAATCTCTTATGTTGACGCGACACCTGGCGCTATGGATGTGTGTAGCACTGAGACTGTGAGGATTGCTTTATTCACGGCGGGCGGTTCGCCAGTGACCAATTACACCGGAACTATCAATCTAAGCACAAGCACGGGGAACGGCACCTGGGTCGACCCGGTGGGAGTAAACGATGGCACCCTGACAGACCCCTTCGCCGAAGATGGTAACGCGTCTTACACATTTAATGCCCTAGATAATGGCAGCATCGATTTACAGTTCACTAACCTGACTAATGAAACTGTGAATATCAATGTGTCGGATGGTATTACCACTGACCCAGCGGATGCGATGGATCCAAATGATCCCAACATCACTGTCGCATTATGTACATTTCAAATTAGTTTCGACGGTGGTGCCACTCACACCAACACAGTTTTCGTTGGTTGCTCTGTGCAGCAGGTCACCATTGAAATTTATACCAGCGCCGGTGTTCTCGACGTGGATTACACAGGCACGGTTTCTTTAAGCACCTCAACCAACAACGGCAATTGGCTGATTGGCTCTGGGCTGGGTTCGCTTTTGGACACTGCCGGCGATGATGATGGTGCCGCAACCTACACCTTTGCCGACACCGACAACGGCCAGGCCACATTGGAATTTGTTAACGTCAATGGCGAAACACTGAATATCAACGTTGCCGATGGAGTGATAGTCGAGACTGGTGCTGACGATCCTAATCTAACGGTGCAGTCCTGTGCTATCACAATTGGTTCTCAGTCCTGTGTTCAAAACACAGCGACAGGAATCACTATTGGCGCGGAAAAAGCAGTCGCAGCGCAGCGTGGACGCATGGTGTTAATGACGATCATGCACGAAGGTCAAACCTTAGTTAACGACTTCCCCACAGTAGCGGGCGCCAATATGACTTTGCTGCGGCGGGAACTCAATACCAACGGTGTTGGCAATGTGCTAGAGCTATGGGGAATCTTGGATGATGATTTGCCTGATGGCGGCGGTTTTGTGATCGGTACTTATTCAGGCCCGGGCAATGGCCCGGCCATGTGTATGTTCTATCTCACCGATGTGGAGCAAGAATTCCCTCAGTTTAATGCGACCACTCCTACGGCTGGACAGCTAAACGGTACTCAGGGAACAAACGGCGGGGCCAATACTGGGCGTGAAGTCTCCATCACGGGTGTAACGCCAAAGGCGAATAATTCTCTGGTGATGAGCTTTGTGAGTAATGGCTCCAGTGGTGATTACATTGATGTGGAACCAGACCCGCCGCTGACTCGACTGTTTCAAGGCCCGGATGCAAACTCAACAGCATTCGCAGGTAGCTCTGGCGTGGTCATTCTTGCGTCAGAAACAATCGTTCAAGAAACTTGGGACGGGGGCGCCAATCCCCTTAGAGATAACCATATAGTTGCCGCGTTTGCGCCACTAGTGGTTGGCCCGCCTGTCGCCGAAGGGTTTGTGCCTGTCACACTATTTCAAACCTATGCCGGCAATATTAGCTATCGAGTTATTGGTAATTCCCTGCGCACTACTAGAAACAGCGTCGATGGCTGTACATTCGGCAATGGCAACGGGCCGATATCAGCAACGTTAACTCTGCCGGATGAAGGCGGCGCGCCGCTGGATTCAAACGTGTTGGCGGCTTATCTGTACTGGTTTGGTCATGGCGTGTTTGACGATCAGCCTCCAGGTGCCGATTTTGATGATGTCACTTTTACCACGCCAACTGGGTCTTCCAATATCTCGGCAGATGAAGTGTATCTGATCGAGGGCGTAGGTGGCGGGGGTAACTTAGATTATTACGCCGCCTATAAGGATGTAACGGGCCTTGTATCTTCCAATGGCAGTTATTCAGTGGACAATATTGATGTAGATCTTAGGGGCGTAGGCCTCGGTACCAATGACTGGCAAAACACCAGTGCCTGTGCCGGTGGATTTGCACTTGCCGTTGTGTATGATAATCCCTATGAGCAGCTGCGAGTTATCAATCTTTTCCAAGGCTTTCAACCTTTTCAAAACTCGGCCTTTGCCTTGGTGCCGCGAAACTTCCGCATGGCCAATCAAGATGCCACAAGACAGTTACCCAACGGTCAAATTACCCACATCACAGTGGAAGGGGACGAATCCTTAAACAACGGCGTAGAGTCTTTGGAGATTCAGGACGCGCCATCGAGTATTAACTACACACCGCTGGTGACTATCTACAACCCGCTGCAAGCAGAATTTAACAGTACGGTTACCCGTCCTTTGTACACGCTTACCGATATCGACCCCGGCCCTGGCGTGGAGCAGTTTTACTTGTTTGATAGTGGCTTAGGCCGTAACGGGTATGAACTGGATTTCCCCGGCCCTGATGCCAATGTACCTGTACCGGATGAAAACGATGAGATTGGTAATACACCCGGTGTGGATATTGATACGCACTACATAACCGGTGACGGGCAAGGAGGGACAGGGGACATTCTTGGGCCATTCGCATCGGTGGCGGCGGAAAAAATCACCACACGCTATAGTGCCGGGCAAGACTTGGTGCTATTGGTGGGGGAACTTATCAGTGTAACCAATGCACCCATTGCTGACCTTGAAATTTTTAAAACTCAAGTTGGTACATTTAAAGTTGGCGGCACCGGCCAATATCAATTTAGGGTAACAAACAACGGCAATGGCGCGTCTAGCTTCGGTTTTGCTGATGGGTTTGTCACAGTCACGGACCGCTTACCAACCGGGATGACATTCGCAGCGGCAGGCGATGTGTCGGGTGATGGATGGGTTTGCTCGGTGACTCTAGACCCGGGCGCCTTTACTTGTAACTTTGATATTGACACAAATTGGACCTTGGCGAGAGGCGCTCAAGTCGCGGGTCAGCTAGGCGAGTCGGCAACCAGCGGTGTGGGAGAAAGCCTGCCTTTAATCACGGCCAATGTGACTATAGGTGGTACAGCGTTTTTCCCGCTTCTTAATAACGATGCAAAAAATACGGCGCGGCTTCTGGCTTCTGATGGCACCTGCGCCGCCGCAGCAAACGGTGTGTCTCCTACTTCAGTGATCGCCTGTTATGCGGATCAATTTGACAACGTCAATGACCTGCAAGGCGGCATCCTTGATATCAATGATTTAGAAGACAAGCGGACTAATAACAATAATCTGGACAGTATCACCACTAACGTACAAGGTGTTCGTACCGACCTCGGCATCGATAAGTCTGCAGTAGGTATTTTTGAAGACGGCAGCGGCACCGGTGCAAGCCAGTATCGCATTCGAGTCACCAATTTTGGCCCAGATGCAACAACGGCTAATTTTACGATCACAGATCCGCAACCTGCTAACGTAATTTTCGAATCTGTTAACGCAGATGCGGATTGGAACTGCTCTTCTATAACTCCTACCTTGAACTGTACTTATGTGGGGCCAAGCTTGGCACTAAATGGATTTAAAGACCTATTCCTAAATGTCACTGAAAACGGAATCGTAAACCAAAATATCACTAACACGGTGTCAGTGGCGGCGGGGCCGTTTAATTTTGATACTGTGCCAGGAAATAACTCAGATACTGATATTACAAAGATTCAGGCACCGCCAGCCTCCGGTACTGAGAAATTTCTGCTGTCTGTTTCATCAACGTCCACAACTGGAGCGACTATCGGTGGTCTGACATTTGAGAATGATGATCTAATAATCTATGACCCGGTGAGTGATACAGCGGTGTCTTTCTTTGATAACTCGGCGCTGGGTTACTCAGTTGATGATCCTAACGCCGTGCATTTATTGCCCAATGGGCAAGTAATTCTGTCTGCGAATGGGAACAGCACCATCGGCAGCAACAACTTGGCGTTTCAGCCCAATGACTTGGTGAAGTATGACCCTATCACCAATCTTGCGGAAACATTCTTCAATGGCGATGACTATCCAGAAACCACAGGGGTTAACATCGACGCTGCCTACGTGTTGGATAATGGCAATATCGTATTTTCTACGGCGGCAGATGTCGCGACTGGAATTGGTTGGAGCAGATCCGATCTAGTGCTTTTTAATGGCACTACATTCTCAATTTATTTGGATGCTGAGGATACCGATGTATTTGGCGCGGGCACGGCAAATGTGGACGCACTCTATATTAAGGTAGACCCTACTGATGCGACCGACGTGATTGGTGAGTTCAATCTTTCGTCCGACAATGAAAATACCATCATCAGTGATAACAATACGGTTTTTGGTCGCGATGATGTGGTTGAATTTACCACAGACAGCATCAGTAATCCTGATGTTACTTCTGCGGAAAATCTGTTCTTCGGCAACTTGGCCACAGGTATTTTTACTGCCAACGATGCCAATCGTCGATTGAATGCCCTGCATACTTTGGAGACTGGGTATCTTGGTTTATTTGCTATTACTCAATCTCAAGCTGGTAATGCTTGTGAGGCCGGTAAAGTGACAATCAGTAAATTGCAGGGTTTGACCTCCGATGTTGATACTGATTATTACGGTTCTATAAGACTAAGCACCAGCACGGGTACCGGCACATGGACTCTCGATAGCGGTTCGGGCACATTAACTGACACCACGGCAAATGATGGTCAAGCGACCTATACGTTTGTGCCTGGCGACAATGGCAGCGTTACCTTAAATCTTAGCGTTGAGGTGGCCACGCCAAGCATCAATATCGATGTTACCAACGGCATTGTGAGGGAAGGAGCGGCTGACGATACCTTAAACTTCAATCCCGTGGTCACTACGGTCTCTTACATCGACCTGTTCGAAGTTGCTGCGTTTAACGTAAATGACGGAGCTTCTTGGGCCAATTCTTGGCAGGAGATCGACGACTTTAATGGGGTAAATGGCGCCAATTCTGGTGCGGGGGTTTCAGTAGGGAATGTGAAGATTGGCAGTGGTCAATTATCGCTGACATCTAACGCCAACACAGATGCCACTGGGCGCGATCCCAGCCTTACTCGGCGAGCAGATCTTAGCGGCTATAACGTTACCGAACAGGTGTTCTTGGATTTCACCTATACCTATTCGTCAGTGAACACCTCCGACTCCATTGTAGTGGAAGTCAGCGATGATGATGGAGCCAATTGGACGGCATTCCCAGCCTACACAGGGTTTAGTGGAACCAAGATAGCAACAACAACCCAAAGCCTTAATGTGTCCACCATAGGTGGAACCATAAACGACTTTACCAACAATTTGGATGTTCGCTTTCGCGTGGCCAATGGCTACATTTTGGCCGCGCAATTTAACATACTGCGTGTGGAGCTGCGCACTGGTAGTACCGACTGTAATGCAGGAAGTGCATTTGATCATTACGAAATTCAAATTGGCGGAGTAACTGGGCCACCCTCTACCATAGTGAACGGTATTTCTTGTTTGCGCAGTGAGATTTTGATCAGTGGCCATAATGGCGCCGACATTGATACCGCGCCAAACGAAATGGTGACACTGCGGGCATTTGACGAAATGGGTGTGGGCAGAGGAAGCTGGGCTAAAGCGCCGACGGCTTTAGGCACTTTTGTTGAATCTGGCACCCTGACTGATGGCACAGCGACCTACACGTTCCCATTGAATGCCACTAGTGCGCTGTTTTATTACAACTACACGAATCCAGTGCTGAGTAATGACGCATTTGAAGATATCAATTTTAATGTAGTGGGGTCGGTGCCTGTTGACTCTCAGGAAGATCCAACTCTGCGCATGTCGCCGGTAATTATCAAGTTTACCAATGAGTCTGATGCAATGTCAGACAATATACCTAATCAGATTTCAGGCAAGTCATCTAATGCGGCGCCTAATGCCAGCACCTTGACGATGCAAGTACTGACGACGTCTGAGACTAATCCTAGTGTCTGCGCCCCATTCGTTGCTCCGGGTCAGACTTTTGACTTCTCTTTTGCTCTTGAATGTATCGATGCTAATACCTGTAATTCTGGTTCATTGACTAACCCTGTAACTCTAAACGGCACGCCTATAGCCAATGTAAATAGTAACAGCGGTGCAAACGCCTCTGCTTATACCAATGACGTTGAGCTTACCTTTGCAACTATCTCAGGCAAGACAGCCGCGGAACTGGTGCTTAACTATCAAGACGCTGGTAATGTGCAGCTGCATGCATCTTTCGACATTCCGTTAAACCTTGATCCAGGTAATGTTGCGGCAAGACCCGCTGGTGCTGGAACGCCGCTGTTTACATCATCAAACGTATTTACCGTTAGACCATTTGGCTTCGATATCGACTTCAGCGACGATCGCGCGACTAATCCGCCTGATGGCGTCACCAATTCACAGTCCTACGCACTTAATGCCAACAACCCCAATGGCTTTGCTGTTGCTGCTGTCGGATTTAATACCACAGTTACCGCGGTTCAATATCAATTAGCGGATGATGCAAACGTAGATGGTATTCCAGACGACGGAGCCAATCTTGCAGATAACTTAACTACGCCGAATTTTGGCAGAGACTCCACAGCAAATACGTATAAAGTAGGTATAAGCTCAACAACTGTCTCGCCACCAGGTGGGTTTGGCACTTTAACTAACTCAGATTTTGGTAGCTTCACCAATGGTGCCCAAACTCACACGATGACATTTGATGAGGTCGGTATTATTGACCTTACCGCTGAGCTGCAAACACTCGCAGGTGCCACCACTAACTATTTAAACTGGGGTACTAGTGTCTTTGGTTCGGCAGACAACGTGGGGCGATTCTATCCTGCCTCATTCGAGTTGGAGCCCGATACCACGCCAATAGTGTCGAGGCCGCTAGCCAAGGCTCAATCTATGTGCATCATGCCAAGTAATGACTTCACCTATTTAGGAGAAGACTTTGGTATCGCTGGCATATTGGAAGCTCAGAACGCTAATGGTGATCGCACTCGCAATTACGTTGACAGTTTTGCGAAATTTGCCAATAGCGATTTGGTGGGCGCGTTCTCGGCGTTTGTTCAAGAAGCAGGGCCTGACACAAACTTAAGCTCTCGTTTGGTGCCTTCCACAACAACCGTGCCTGCCATAACTTGGCCGGCTAATAGTGCGGACGCAGCAACTAGGGGTCGGGGTGTGTTGAGTGGCAACTTAAAGTTTAATCGCCAGGCATCCGGAGTTGAAGATGGGCCGTTCCCAGCGCTGAGTATCGGCATTAACGCTGACGATAGCGATAACGTCGCTATTGAGCTTGGCGTCGATCTTGATGAAGTGATGCCAATTGCCAACGATACGGCGCTGATAGGTTCTGAGGCGTTCCGATATGGTCGGCTGCTAATCGAAAATGCCTATGGGCCGGAAGAAGAGCCTTTGGATATCCCATTTCAACTACAGTATTGGAATGGCACGTCGTTTGTTGTGAATAGCTTAGATA
>CAYGRT010000041.1:21119-25909 GCA_964352355.1 uncultured Pseudohongiella sp.
CCATTTCAACTACAGTATTGGAATGGCACGTCGTTTGTTGTGAATAGCTTAGATAGCTGCACAACGCTGTTCTATGATGCGACATCAGCAACTGCGGCAGATCGAAGCCTGCGCCTGCTTACTGATGTGGGTTCTTACGATGGTAATTTGTCAGACGGTGAAACGGTAATAGAGCCAGACTCTGTTGGTGTTGCCGATGTGTCCATTAGTATCTTGAACGGTGAGACTAAATTTGAGTCTACAGCAGATGTGGATGCAGATTCCGTGGCAGACGACCGCCCATTTAGCGCATCTGCGCCAGGCCTTGGCAATGAAGGTAGCGTAGTCATTGAATTTAACTTGCTAGACCCACAGTTGCCTTACCCACTGGATTTCTTATCCTATGATTGGCGCACACCGGGCGAATTAGATGATGAGACGGCAGATGGTATTTATACGGATAATCCCCGCAGCCGAATAGAGTTTGGCAGCTATCGCGGACATGACAGGGTTATTAACTGGCAAGAAATCTACATCGGGCCTTCTGGCGGTATCTAAGCAATCGCTAGCCCTCAGGCAGTGGGCTGCGCGTTATTGCAGCCGTTCACTGTCCTCTGCGCTGGTATCCACGTCCGTGCTTTTTGGGTGGGACGAACCGAGTTCCTTGATTTTTCGCGTGAGTGTATTTCGGCCCCACCCTAGTAGATTGGCGGCATCTCGGCGCCTACCGGCTGTATGTTTTAGAGCGATGTCGATCAGCGTGCGTTCAAACAAAGGTGTCGCTTGATTAAGAATGCCTGTGTTGCCAATGCTGAGCTGTTGGTCGGCCCAACTTTGGAGAGCGAACGTCCAGCTTCCCAAATTTCCGTTCTGAACCTCTTGTGCAGAAAACTCGGGAGGCAAATCTGTCATGTATATCTCACGACTAGAGGCCATCACAGTCACCCAGCGACAGAAGTTTTCTAGCTGACGCACGTTGCCGGGCCAGCTGAGACCGGTGAGATAAAGTTGAGTTTCGGGCCGCAATACTTTCGGCTCGACGTTAAGCTCTTCGGCGGCAGATTTCAGAAAGTGGGCAGCCAATGCCGGAATGTCTTCCCGTCTATCGCTGAGCTTTGGAATATGAATGCGAATAACATTTAAGCGATGAAATAGATCTTCGCGAAAATGATGTTGTTCCACTAGCTTTTCTAAGTTTTGATGGGTTGCGGCGATGATACGCACATCCACTTTAATGGAAGTGTGACCCCCGACCCGGTAAAACTCTCCATCAGACAATACTCGCAAGAGTCGTGTTTGAGTTTCCGCCGGCATGTCACCAATCTCATCTAGGAAAAGCGTTCCTCCATTAGCTTGTTCAAACCTGCCAGTACGTTGAGACGTGGCGCCAGTAAACGCGCCTTTTTCATGACCAAATAATTCCGATTCGATAAGCTCTTTTGGAATTGCCGCTACGTTTAGCGGCACAAAAGGTTGCTTGCTTCGCGGGCTGTGGCGATGCAGAGCGTGGGCTACTAGTTCTTTACCGGTGCCTGATTCGCCATTGATCAACACCGAAATATTGGACTGAGAGAGCCGGCCGATAGCACGAAAGACTTCTTGCATGGCAGGTGCTTCACCAATAATTTCTTGGTCCTTTATTGGAGCCGCAATCACCGCATCCGAGTTCTGCTCTCTTGCATGCTCTAAAGCCCGTTTTGTTACTGCCACTGCTTCTTCGATGTCGAAAGGTTTGGGTAGATATTCGAAGGCGCCTCTGCTGTATGAGGACACCGCGCTATCTAGGTCTGAATGAGCAGTCATGATAATGACAGGTAGGAAGGGATGCTTCTCTTGGATAGTTGAGAGTAGATCAAGCCCATTGATGCCAGGCATGCGAATGTCACTGATTATCGCGTCAGGCAATTCGTGCGCCAAGCGACTAAGCAATTGGTCTCCATTCTCGAAAGTTTCTGTATTCAGCCCGGTTTTGGTTAGCGACTTTTCCAGCACCCAACGAATCGAGCGGTCGTCGTCAAGTATCCAAACGGAATTATGATTATTCATGGTTGTATCCCTTGCTAAGTGTAAATGGCGTAGTTGAGCTACCCATTTTGACAATTACTCTGTATTGGAATGATTACTGTAAACTTGGTTTCACCAGGTCGAGTGCTGCACTCAATCATGCCATGATGCTGATTGATAATGCCGTGAGTTATAGGCAGTCCCAATCCTGTGCCGTCGGGGCGGCCACTAATCATTGGGTAAAAAATGGTGCTCACTAAATCCTCTGGAATACCCGGTCCGTTGTCGATGATTTCGATACAAGCCGCTAAACGATGAAATTTAGAATCGATGGTGGCATTGCGAGCGATGCGTGAGCGAATCATGATCTGGCCTAGATCATGAGCGATGTCTGGACTCTCCAGTGACTGCATGGCATTGCGGACTATATTAAGCATCGCTTGAATTAGCTGTTCGGCGTCTCCTAACAGTGGCGGAATGCTGGGGTCATAGTCGTGCAGCAGTTCAATACCGCGAATTTTTTTATCCATGATTTCAGCGCTTACTAGGTTCCTCACCCGCTCTAAAACCTCGTGAATATTAATCTCCTTCATATCTAAAGGTTTTCTAGAGCCGACGAGGCGATCCACTAAATTGCGCAGTCTGTCCGCTTCTTCGATGATTACATTGGTGTAATCGGTCAGGTTTGGGTCATTTATTTCGGCCGCAAGAAGCTGCGCTGCGCCGCGAATCCCGCCTAGAGGGTTCTTGATTTCATGGGCGAGACCTCGCACGAGCTCTCGCGTTGTTGTGTGGGCCGTGTGCAGGGTTTCTTCACGGCTAATGCGGGCGGAATGCTCTAAGGAGTTTAATTCGATAATTGCCTGCATCTCACCATTCTCTTCAAATGGATTAACGGTGTAATCGACATAAATAGTCTTGTCGTGCAATATTCTAAGCTCGGCTTTGCGTTTAGTGATGCTGCTGTTGTTCTTCAGCGCTGCCTTCATGTCAGCGATATCGGCGTCGGCTTCAATAAAGAGCTCGCCAATAAAAAGCTGCCGGGCCTGCCGATTACTGACTTCCAATAAATTCTCCGCCGCCAAGTTGATGTAAAGCAGTCGTAATTTGCTATCGAGCAAGATCACACCGGTTTTCAATGTGTCTAGAAGGCGCTTGTGTACATTATCCAGTGTCACACTTCTTCTCGAATTTTGTGGTTAAGCACGGGTGCGATGCCGCCCCCAAGGCTTCATATGCAATAACTAAACCAAGAGTAAATGGCCGAATTCGTGGGGGTTTATGGGGCAAAACCGCAGTAAGTTTAAGGCCAGAGGCACCGCCTTAGATCAGGCAATAACACTATGCACCATAATAGTGCGTCTCACAACGAGAATTTGGATTAGATACAAATGCCCACAGGACGAAGGCAGTTAGCTTAATGTGAGTTGTTAGCTACATTGGACCGGTCTGGACTGTGCAGAGGCTGGAGTGTTTCATGCGATGCTTGCCAGTATCTTAACCACCAGTCAGCTAAATGTGGGATAGCGAGGCAAAAAAAAGCCCGGAATATCCGGGCTTTTTATCTAAGGGCTCGCGATTAAGCGAGAGCCTCCTTGGTGGTCTTGATAATCGCTGCAGCGACTTTGTAAGGGTCCGCGTTGGAAGCAGTACGACGATCTTCCAAACGGCCTTTCCAGCCATCTTCTACCGTACCAATTGGAATACGGATTGATGCGCCGCGATCTGATACCCCATAGCTGAACTGATCGATAGACTGGGTTTCGTGCTTACCAGTCAGACGCTGATCGTTGTTGGCACCATAAACGCTGATATGACGTTCAATATTCTTACCAAAATTTTCACAAATCTTGGTGAATATAGACTGGTCGCCGCTTTCGCGCATCGCACCGTTAGAGAAGTTAGCGTGCATGCCTGAACCGTTCCAATCAGTGTCTTTACCCAATGGCTTTGGTTCCCAGTTGATTACGTAGCCATAACGCTCTGCAGTACGCTCAAGCAGATAGCGAGCAATCCAAGTTTCGTCGCTGGCGGCAGTTGCGCTCTTACCAAATACTTGGAATTCCCACTGACCAGGGGCTACCTCAGCATTGATTCCCTCGACGTTTAAGCCTGCTTCAAGACAAAGGTCTAAATGATCTTCGATACAATCCCGCCCAAATGCGTTGGCTGTGCCCACTGAGCAGTAGTAAGGGCCTTGTGGTGCCGGATAACCGTTCTTTGGAAATCCCGGAGGCAGGTTGGTCTCTGGATCCCAAAGGAAATATTCCTGCTCAAAGCCAAACCAGAAGTCATCATCGTCGTCATCAATTGTGGCGCGGCCGTTTGTTGGGTGCGGAGTTCCGTCAGCGTTTAACACCTCTGTCATAACTAAGTATGAACTGGCACGGTCTGGGTCTGGGAAAATGGCTACTGGTTTGAGAAGACAGTCAGAATCATCACCGGTTGCTTGGTTAGTTGAGCTACCGTCGAATGACCAAACTGGGCATTCTTTCAGCGTTCCACCAAAGTTATTTCTAACCATGGTTTTGCTTCTTAAGCCTTGTGTGGGGTTTGTGCCATCTAGCCAGATATATTCCAGTTTAGATTTCATGTTTACTCTGTCTCCTAATGAATTTCGAATTCTTGTTAAAACACTGATTCCGCTTTGCATCCGAATTTTCAGCGTATAAAAGGCGGCGGCCCTGATAGTACTCGCTCAGTCACCTGTTCCGCTACAAGCATATGCCCCGATTTACCAATATGGCGTCTAGGAAGATCTTGTTTGCTGGTATGGAGCAAGATGTATGCCATTCACAGGTGCGCTG
>CAYGRT010000042.1:0-20487 GCA_964352355.1 uncultured Pseudohongiella sp.
TAACGGTAGACACTGCGGTGCAGCCGCCAGCGGAGCTTCGATTTACACTCGATTATTTCGTCATTAATGACGCTGTGGCGATAGTAGATGAAAGGCCTCATGCTCAGGTAAATAGTTCTGATCAATCTCGATTGGAGTTGCTCAGAAACATACTCGCAGCGCTAAACATGGATTTTTCCACTTGTGAGTTTAAGGCGGAGACGATTGTTTGGCCTCTGGTAGCGGATATGGAATTTGAGGAGTCCCCAGCGAAAGCTGCGCAGCAAATGCTGAACGGATTTATCACGCAAAAGCTTCGTAGTCATGGATTTAAACAGTTGATTATTTTTGCCGGCTCAACTGAGTCATTATTTGAAGAGTATAAAGAGGGCGTTGACCCCAAAATTACTGTGACGATCACAGCTAGTCTCTCTGCTATGCTTAATTATCCGCATCTTAAGCGACAAGTTTGGCAGCAACTGAAACCGTTAACGTCGAACCATCATTAATCAGTTAAAGCCTAAGTAGTACTTTAATGAATTCTTCTGCAATTAAAACCCCCGATTTTTTTGCCCGCACCATGCGAACTAGCGATATAGACTTGGTGGTCAAGAATGAGGCGGAAGCCTATGATCATCCATGGACCAAGAGAATTTTTATAGACTGTTTGCGTGCCGGTTATCAAAGCTGGGTGTTGGCGAGCAAGCAGAATATTGTTGCCCATGGCGTCATGTCAGTGGCAATTGGCGAATGCCATTTGCTAACTCTTTGTGTACCGCCAGAATATCAAAGACGAGGTTTTGCTCGAAAGTTGTTTCATGTGCTGCTAGATCGGGCCGTTAAACTAGAGGCAAAAGAGTGTTTTCTTGAGGTGCGAGTTTCAAACGATGCGGCCATAAATCTATATCGATCGATGGGCTTTGTGCAGATAGGTCTCAGAAAAAATTATTATCCTTCCCTAGATGGTCGAGAAGATGCAATGGTCATGTCCAGGCAGCTTCCAATACCTTAGCTATCAGTTCTTCTGCCCAAAATTAGTGATAGAAGCTTTTTGCAGCCTAAGAAAAAGAGAAACAGTAAACCGGCCGCTAAAATAATCGCGGCCAGCATGGCTAGCGTTGCAAAAAGAATTGAAATGAGCTCTGACAGAGGAATATTCTGCCACAGAGCAACCCCCCAAAGGCACAGTGCGCCAATAGAGATTCCGGCAACGGTAGCTGCCGTCTTCTTGCGTAAATTCAGCATTGAAAAAATCAAAAGCTTGGTGACCCGTCGACGTCTTTATAGGTTGCAGAGCATACAGGAAACTCGCTGCAACCCCAAAAAATCCCGTTTTTTCCTTCACGCCTGACAAGCAATTGCCCACATTTCATACAGCGATACGAGCGCACTGGCTTGCCGTTATCGTCCTCCACTTTCACTTTGCAGCCCTTGCTGTAGCCACTGCAATACCAGTACTCGCCGGATGATTTGATCATTCGTCTAGTGCAAACGGGGCAACGGAAAGCATCATTTACTAGTTTGCTAGGTTTGCCATTGAGGTCGTTCAAGGTGGTCTTGCAGGAAGGGAAGCCCGAGCAACCCCAAAAAGGCCCCATTTTTCCGCTTAAGCGTCGCAGTGGTTTCTTGCAATCAGGGCAACTGTGCACCGGGCTATTGGATTGAGGTGGTAGGTCCTTGTTCATGGCGCTGTTCGACTTAAGGTTACGGTTTAGTGTCAAACTTGATTGAGGGCCTTGTCAATCAATTTACTAGTGAGTTGGGGTATGAGAAGAGTTAGCTCAATGGTATCCACCCAGCGATAGGAATTGCTGTCTACATAAGGCGTTTTTGAAGTCATGGTGGCAGCCAGTGCGGTGACAGAGCAGGCGACTAAAAGGTCAATTGAACCCGGTTCGCCAAGGGATGTGGGGCTGCAAAGGGGCAGGGGCAGAACGTACTGTTGATCGTTGAAAACACCATCATGATTGAGTTTTTCTAGCATAGCGTCGATTCCGCTCTGCCACGTATCGGTGTTCAGTAACTGTCGACTGGGTAGATTAAACGAAGAGCCTTGCTTCGCTATTAAGATTTGCTCAAACTCGTTGGCGATAAGTAAACATTGGCGAATCGCTTGCCTGGCCAATTTGTCGTTTTCCCATGAATCAAGATTTGCCGACGCAATTGGGTCTAGTTGTAGCCCGATGCCGTCCGCGGTTTGTCTGACGATGGTCATGATAAGCGGCGGCCCAGTGTCTTGTCCGTTTAAGCCCAATTCCAAGGTGCGAATAAGTACCGAGTCGCCAACGGGCAACTGAGTTGCCTGTTTAATCAAGAGGAAGACGCCACCATCAGACATGTCGCTGGCAGCAACTACCTGCTTGCCAAGGCTTGGATGCCTAAGCTCAATTTTGAGCGGTACCTTCATGCGTCGATGGCGACGAAGTTCGTCCATAAAACAGGCCAATGAGTAAGCGAATGCTTTAAGTGTAGACTTTAATAGAATTTTTTCTATTGAGGTGGCGCTAATACACGGGCGATGGCATCCACAAGGACTGTGTTTTCCTCTTCTGTGCCGATTGATATGCGCAGACGCTGCCGAAGACGGTCTTGGTCGAAATAGCGCACTAATATGTTTTGCTGCTTTAAGGCATTATATAGAGCGAGAGCGCCAGGCGCTGCAGGGATGTCGCAAAGTAGGAAATTAGTTTGGCTTGGGTAGGTCAGAATGCCAAGCCGGTTTAGGTCTTGCTGCAGCCTGTGGCGAGATGTCCGCACTTTTGCCCACCCTGCTGCGGCATAGTCGACGGACTTCAACGCAGCCGTTGCCAAAGTCTGAGCGATTAGATCCGTATTGTAGCTATCCCGTGTCTTAAACATCATCGGGCTTATTAAACTTTCTGGGCCAATACCGTAGCCAAAGCGCAGTCCAGCAAGTGAG
The DNA here is from genome assembly GCA_964352355.1 of uncultured Pseudohongiella sp. Taxonomy (GTDB): domain Bacteria; phylum Pseudomonadota; class Gammaproteobacteria; order Pseudomonadales; family Pseudohongiellaceae; genus UBA9145. The sequence goes on from CAYGRT010000042.1 coordinate 2,900, forward strand.
TATCCTTTGCTCAATGTTCTCAGCAAAATGACGTTGTCATGCAGCTTGATCAATGGGACTGAATCGTAGTGCTGGTCAGGGTCAACGAAGTCTACATAGGCCTCATCTATTAACAATACGCCCTTGAAGGCGGCTGCTAATGTGCTCAGATACTCGGCGGTGAGTAAGGCGCCGGTAGGTGCGTGGGGGTTTACCACAATCGCGAGCTTCGCATTAGCGGCATTCAACTGCTCTGCAAAATCGGCCGGCATCGACCAGTCGTTGTTTAAGTCTATTTCTAGCAGCGTCGAATTTTGTACTTCGGCTAATACGGGATAGAGAGAATAGCTCGGTTTAGTCACAGCAATGGTGTCATCGCTACCAACATATGTAGTCATCACCAATCGAAGCAATTCATCGCCACCGTTAGTGGGAACAATATTTTCGGGTGCCACTTGATGAAGTGAGGCGGCGATTTCACGGAACTCTTTTGCAGTAGGAGGTGGATAACGACGCAGGCTCGCCACTGAAATACTATTGAGTGCGTCTTGCACCAAGGAACTTGGGGGGTATGGGTTCTCATTGGTATTAAGCTTGATGACTGCAGCGGATTGAGGTTGCTCCCCGGGAACGTAACCTTGCATTGCTTCGATGTGTGGGCGCTGAAAACTCATAAACTGGTTTGTTCTCACTAGGTGGCGTTAACGTTGAGAGATTGAGACTTGGGCAAATGGCCGTACCGAGCGCAAGCCTTAACAGTTAGGTCGGTCTAGGGCTGGGAAGGGTAATTGTATTTTGACTTGCGAGCAAGCCGTGTTTGCCCAGCAGTCTGAGCTGGTTGGAGCCTCGCTACGGTGGCAAATAAGTATTGAGCCTATTGATCCAACCCGCTAGCCAGCGCGCCTCATTTCGTTCCCTTGGGGCGTTTTCAACTCGCCGCGCGAGAACGCTTTCTGCTGCCGCCACAAACCCAGGCAATCCAGTCCCTTCTGGCATGGTTAAGAGTACTTGCTGTAGACCCCAGCCCTGGTTTTGATAGCGCTCGGTGGGTTTGAGCCCAGTGCCCTTAAAATGCACATAGTCTATTAGTGCGTAAAGGCCAAGCGGGGCTGAAGCTGCAGCGACGTCATTAAAGTTGCTCATTAGCTGAGGCCTTTTATCCTCGCTAGTTTGCGCAATAAGCTCTGGACGCAAATCGAACAGCCTGGCTGCGATAAATGCTGCTTGCAAATCCTGATGATGAAACAAAAATGCTCGCAGCTCTGTGAGGCGAGGACCGTCTAAATCCCCTAAGAAAGACTCACGGTTGGGCCAAGGTGAGTCAAGCGGCTCTAGACTACTCAGCCAATCGGGCAAGACGGCGCCATGCTGTTGCATATAGGCCACAAGTTGAGGAAATGTTTCTTCAAATATGTCCTCTTGTTGGTGGCGGTACCATATAAAATGGCCTAAGCCTAAAGAGGGGAAGTTCTCGCCTTGATTCCAGCTTGTGAGGCATTGGTAGTTAGAATTGCACTCGTTTTTATAGATTTGCTCACCTAACCACTGCAACTGGCCGGAATCAAGTGGCGGTAGTTGGGCAAAAGCTGGGCACATAGCCACAAAAACACCTACTATTCCCCCTAAATATCGGTTGAAACTATTTGAATTTACTGGCATTTTGATCCATCTGTAAGAATTGGCTGTGGCGGCATCATTGATGCTAAACCCGAACGCCATTTCTGTTGAGTAAGAGACGACACCCTATTCAATTATTTTGTCGGCAGACACCACTGATCGCGTGAACAACTATGGCTGAAACAGCAACCACAGACAATGACGTCGTAATAGAAACACCACCGGTTCAGGCTGCAGAGCCAGCGCCCGATGAATTCGTTACCGCCCTATCAAAGATCTACCAGCGCCTCAAATACAGCAAAAAGCTGAAAACAGCGATGAAAGACGTGGAGCAGGATTTGCTTGATCTGCTGGGTGTGCGTCTTTTCACCATTTGGCAAAGTGTCGACAACGGTAAGGAAATTTCTGCGTCCATACGAGGTGGAGACCCCGGAGATGATGGTTCTGTAGAAATTCGTGTTCCGTTTAGCACAACATCACTCGCCGGTTACGTGGCACTCAGTCAGCGGGCGCTTGTCATTAAAAATGTTAAGGACAGCGAAGAACTCACAGACATACATGCGAGGCTTCAATTCGATTCTAAGTTTTCTGATGCAAAAGGCTGGAAAGTTAAATCTCAAATCGTGGTACCGATAAAAGACGAGATTTTGCTCGGCGTGATGCAGCTTATTAACTTCGAAGGCGACCGCGAATTTACCAAAAAAGATCTCAAGCACGCGATGATGGTAAGCCAGATGCTGGCTAAACAGTTTCGTTCGTCGCTGCAGAGCACACAGGGCCCCTTCGATTACCTAGTGCAGAAAAATAAGATTTCTAGCGTTGAACTGGCCGACATTCAGAACAAGGTGGGGCTATACGGCGGGTCTGTGACGCGAACATTGATGGAAGAATTCAATGTTGAAGCTGACCTGATCGGAAAATCTCTGGAATATTACTATCGTGTTCCGTATATGAAATACGATTCTGAACATGAACTGCCCATGGACCTGTTGGAAAATATCGGTATTAGCTATCTCCGCAGCAATTTATGGCTACCGGTGGCTGGTAACAAAGAAGAGGCGGTGATTCTTATAGATGACCCCTCTGATTATCAGCGGATTATGGAAATTCAAGGGGTTGTCAACGCTCGCAACTACGTGTTCAGGGTAGGCTTGCCCGAACATATTCTGCAGTTTCTACGAAAAGACTCTGAGGCTGATCTCGAGTCAGGCTTTGACGATGTATTCTCTGCGCTGGACTCAGAGTCTGTCGTTGAAATTGAGTCTGGGACTGAGGCCGAAGAGGAAGAAGACAAGCTGGCGGCCACGTCCGCGATTATTCAGTTAGTAAACCGAATTATTACGGAATCTGATCGACTCGGTGCGTCTGATATTCACATTGAGCCAGGCAAGGATAACAGTCCAGGGGGCGTTCGAATTCGGGTGGATGGTATCTGCCGGGAACTTCTAAAGATACCCAAGGAGCACTGCGCCGCGCTAATTGCTCGTATCAAAGTTATCTCGCGCTTAAACATCGCAGAGAAACGTTTGCCTCAAGATGGAAAGTGTAAACTAAAAGTGCGCGGTAAGAGTTTGGAGCTGCGGGTGGCGACTGTGCCTACAGTACAGGGTGAAAGCGCTGTGCTGCGTATATTGGCCGCGGGCAGTGCCATGCCGTTAGAGAAGTTAAATCTGTCTGCAGCAAACTTTGATCGGGTAATTGAACTGAGTGCCCACCCTCACGGATTATTTTTGGTGGTAGGCCCTACGGGCTCTGGTAAAACCACAACGCTACATGCTGTTCTTGGTCATATTAATAAGCCCGAAAGAAAAATATGGACGGCAGAGGATCCTGTGGAAATTACCCAGCCAGGCCTGCAGCAGGTGCAAATGATTCCGAAGATCGATTTCACCTTTGCCACGGCCATGCGAGCGTTCTTGCGGGCTGACCCAGACGTGATTCTAATTGGTGAGATGCGTGACCACGAGACCGCCAGTATCGGTGTTGAAGCTTCACTTACCGGTCACTTAGTGTTGTCTACGCTACACACCAACTCAGCGCCCGAGACAATCACTCGTCTCTTAGACCTTGGTCTGGACCCGGTTAACTTCTCCGATGCGCTTCTCGGTGTATTGGCGCAGCGTTTGATGCGGACCTTATGCGGCAACTGTAAAGCGCCGTACAAACCCGATCAAAAGGAAATCGACCATTTAATAAAAGCCTATGGCAAGGACCAATTTCCAGAGTTGGGTGTCGATTTGGAAAACTTGGAATTAATGGGGCCAGTGGGCTGTGATTCCTGTGGAGGTACAGGCTACAAAGGCCGGACCGGTATTCACGAACTGCTGGTAGGAACAAATGAACTGCAGGCAATGATCTACAAGAAAGCTGAACTAGACACTATCCGCGCCCAAGCTTTAAAAGACGGCATGAGAACGATGAAGCAAGATGGTGTTGCAAAGATTTTTCAAGGTCTAACAGACTACCAGCAACTACTTCGAGTTGTTGCAGAGTAAGCCAAATAAGCTGCCGATTTCTTGTAATCGGCAGCCCATTTCCGATTCTTGTATTTCGCAATTTCGCGCTGTGCATAAGCATTTTGGGGCCATTGAAGAGATGCGTCATCTAACTGCTATCGACTCGACACAATTGATTTGAACCAGTTCAAATATCTGCTGTAAGCCACCAATCCTAATCCTTCAAGTTGTTCTATAGTTTAACCCAAGCAACGGTTTTAGATATCACTATGGCAGAGGGTTGTATGGAGCGAAACAGTCGTGGAGCAAAGTCCTTAGCGTATGGGTTTGTTGTCTTTATTACTTTAGGAATTACCATCGCCAATGAAACCTTGTCTCGTTTAGGGCAAGAAGGGAACTATGTTATTTTGTTCTCCTTAGCGCTGGTGATGGCGGCGCTGTTATTGGCGGAGAAGCGCTGGTTGACGGCTGTCGTCCTGTTTGGCGTGGTGGCGGTCAACTTGCCAGACGCAACGCTGCAATCCTTTCGATTAGATAGAGATGTGCTGTTTGCGGCTATCTGTGCGTTGATTTTGGTGCCCACCGTTTATGACTTAATGACTGATTGACCATCAGTTAATTAGCGCTGGCGAAAAGAGTCGAAATTCGTCAAAACGCCACTGGGCGTCAACGTACTGAAGAGTTAGCCTAAGTGTGGCAGGGGCGTTAGCAAAAACTAAATCCGCTTCATATTGGGCGACGATTGCTCCAGCGCTGAAATTCACCAGAGGCACCTCAGCAGCACCATATACGCCTAGCACCTCTCGTAAATTACCAAGGGTTTTTTTTGTAAAGGCAAGAGTTCGGGGCATATCCACTGCAGGGCGATCGTTAATTCTCCCGAGTAACGCTCGATCAGTTAGCGCCGAGTACTCGTCTGCGACAATTACAGCTTGAATAGCATTCGTGACGGCTGTGCGGCTACTTTCGTCTAGCGAGGTCTTAAGCCAAATCCCTCTCCCTAATACGCCAGTAACGGCTGTTAGCAGCAACACCGCCGCAATAAACCAAATTTTTCTATTGCTTAGCATCCAGCGCAAATGACCCTTAAATCTATTCTTTATGAACGAACGGTAGTTTAGACGAAAAAACTTCAATAAAAACAAGCGCCAATAGAACAAGAAAATTTCAACTTAACGGATTTCTCGAGTTTTTATGCACAAAATTTACATGCTTGTCATAAAACGCCTTAAAACACGGCTTTTATTTTTGTTCGACCCGTCAAAAATCTGCAAGCTATTGATTTATATGAACTATATCTATTGGTTAAATTTTAATCAATCTGTAGTAAGTTGGCGAATTTTCGAGGCTTGCGGGATTTGCCATGAAATTACCCACCGACTTATCCACAGAATCTGTGGAAAAAAATATCGGGCCATACTACTAGAAAAAAGTCATGAAGCTCAAGGGTTTAGGTGTCCTATCTCAAATGCTGAATTAGCAAAGCCACCTAACTGAGGCCTAAAGTGTAGACCAGAAACTAAAATCGTGCACAGAATTTTAGTGATTCGCAGCAACAATGACTTATGCTATTGTATCGCTCAAATCGCTAATAGAAGTTGTAAATGATAGAGCTAACCGGCGAGATCCCATTCTTGTGGCGCCTGAGCGCAGAAAGTAGCGAAGGCTATTGTTCTGTGTCCATGGTGGTGCCATGCCCTCCAGAAACCGAGATAACTGATTTGACCATCGAAACTAGTGTGGTCAGTCTGTCGTCGGATAGTACACGCTCGGAAAAAGAGGAAACTCTAGAGTGGAATCAAGAGGATATAAGCCTTTTCCTAAAACTGGTAAATCATAAACAGCTAAGAAATGATCAGCAGATTACCGACACGGTGCGGGTAGATCTTACTGACCCAGATATTATCGATATCATTCACATTGTCGCTGCGGCTGGTTTTGGGGTGGCATTTACATCCTACGGTTTGCTAAACCTCGCTGACGGCAGCTACCCGGTGCATAACTTTGAGGTCGGTTCTTTGGCGTCACTAAACACGGTGGTTGGGTTTAAGCAGTGCGTGGTGGTTGATATCGAAGACGATGATGTTGTGTGCGTGCTTTTAGATGACATCGATGTTATCGAAATTGATGAGTTCGATCGTTTGTGTAGGCATGATTTATTGCTCGTCAAGCGAGTGGATATCCTGCATCCTGAGTTTGCCGAAACACAGAGTAAGCCTAGCTCGGCAACGCTGCATTAACAACAGCGGTGCTGCATCGCTGCCTCTTACCCGCGTTAGTTATCTCGCATGTGCCCATCTACTAGGGTTTTCTATTTTGCTCGCTGATTGAATCGCCTTCCCACTAACGCGGAAGTGATGTTTACTTTTTGAATGTCGATTGCGCCGCCAGCGATTCCCCAGCCCCATGCATCGCGCATTTTTTGCTCGATAGGGAACTCTTTTGAGTAGCCGTAACCGCCCATAAGCTGCATAGCTTTACCAGTCACTTCGCGAACAGTTTCGTTGGCAAAGCATTTGGCGATCGAGCTTTCGCCAATAGATGGTAGCCCTTTCTCGGCATTCACAACTGCGCGGTACAGCAACAACCTTGCTGCTTCTAGTTTCATTTTCATTTCTGCCAATTGGATCTGCACAGCTTGAAAGTCTACTAAAGGCTTCCCGAATTGCTGTCGCTGCTGAGTGTAGTCGAGCACATAGTCAAAGGCAGACTGAGCAACTGCCAGGGACATAGTAGTATTACCACAGCGCTCCAAGTCGAAAGCGTCCATCAGCTTGCTGAAGCCACCTGCGGGCACCAAAATATTCTCCTTTGGCACAGTGGCGTTATCAAAATACATATCCATGCTGTAAACGCCCCTAAACCCCATGTGATGATCTCGTTTACCAAAACTGAAGCCGGGAGTGCCTTTATCGACTAATACGGCGCCAATGCCCTTGGCGCCAGCAATGCCATCCATGCGGCAGTAAACCAGATAGCTTTCCGAATGTCCGGCACCAGAGCTCCAGCGTTTTGAGCCGTTAATTACGACGCCTTGATCTGTGACTGTGGCCGAGGTTTTTAAATCGGTAAGAGCAGTGCCAGCCTCCGGCTCCGACATTGAGACAGCTACCACAGTCTCGCCGGAACAGACTTTTGGCAGTACAGCGCGTTTCATTTGCTCGCTGCCAAAGTGGGCGATCGCCAACGTTGGACCAAAACAAGACTCAAAAATTGGAAACGCTACGGCAATTGAGATGGATGCGATTTCTTCGAGCACAATGACAGCATCCAAGTGCGTCATCCCGGCACCGCCATATTCAGAAGGGATATTCACACCAAGGTAGCCTAATTCTGCAAAGCGTTTGCGCAGCTCAAGGCTAACCGGCTCATCGCTCTGTTCAATCTCACGCGCGATTTCGGGGAGTTCGGCTTGGGCAAAACGGCGGACTGATTCTTGTAGCGCTTTCTGCTCGGCTGATAAATTAAAATCCATGGCATGTTTCTCCCGGTATTGGTAGCGCCCATTAAAATCGTTGTGCCCATTGTAGAGCAAGACCGTGCTGGGCCAAAGGCCGTAAGGTAATGCAGGAGCACGAGGCTACTGTTATACTGCCGCGCTTTTGCATCCACCATTTCGTCATTGCGCACAGAGAACCATCAAATGAGCTTGGAATCCCTTCGGGAAGAGATCAACAAACGTCGTGTGCTGGCCATCATTTCTCACCCTGATGCCGGCAAGACCACAATTACCGAGAAGCTCATTTTGATTGGCAATTTGATCCAGGTCGCCGGTTCTGTGAAGGGCAAACGCAATGATAAGCATGCCACATCGGACTGGATGACTATGGAACAGGAGCGTGGAATTTCGGTTACCTCATCAGTCATGCAGTTTCCCTATCAAGATCGTATTGTGAATTTACTTGATACTCCAGGCCATGAGGACTTCTCGGAAGATACTTACCGGGTGCTGACTGCTGTGGACTCGGCCCTAATGATTGTGGATGCAGCAAAGGGTGTAGAAGAGCGAACCATTAAATTGATGGATGTTTGCCGACTCCGTGATACGCCAATATTCACCTTCGTTAACAAACTCGATAGAGATACGCTGGACCCCATTGAAATTCTCGACGAGATAGAAACTGTTCTCAAAATTCAGTGTGCCCCCATCAATTGGCCTCTGGGAATGGGCAAAGGCTTTAAGGGTGTTTACAACCTGTATACCGACCAACTGTTTGTTTACAAACAGGGGTACGGCCATGAATTGATTGAGCCCACTGTGATTCAGGGGCTTCATAGCAAGGAGGCAGATCAACTCCTAGGCCGTGATGCTCAGGACTTTCGTGATCAAATAGAATTGGTAAGAGGGGCGAGTCATGTGTTCGATAAACAAGCCTACTTACGAGGTGAAATGACCCCCGTGTATTTTGGCACGGCCTTGGGAAATTTTGGCGTAAAAGAAATGCTTGATGATTTTGTCGAGTGGGCACCGGCACCGAGAGACCGAGAGACTGAGTCTCGTGTCGTCAGTGCCAACGAACCAGAATTTAGCGGCTTCGTATTTAAAATACAGGCCAATATGGATCCCAATCATCGGGACCGCATTGCCTTCTTGCGCATATGTTCGGGCGAATATCAAAAAGGCATGAAGATTCGTCACAGTCGCCTCGGCAAGGACGTAAAGATAGCGGATGCTGTGACGTTTCTGGCAGGCGATCGCTCGCAGGCTGATGGCGCGGTTTCAGGCGATATTATTGGCCTGCATAACCATGGCACAATTCAAATAGGCGATACCTTTACTACGGGGGAAAACCTTAAGTTCAGAGGGATTCCCCATTTTGCGCCGGAACTTTTCAGGCGTATACGACTTGCCGATCCACTTAAGCTCAAAGCACTGCAAAAAGGCCTGACCCAGCTTTCTGAAGAAGGCTCGACACAGGTTTTTATGCCGCTTCGTAATAACGATTTAATCGTTGGGGCTGTGGGTGTACTGCAGTTTGAAGTGGTGGCCTACAGACTTAAAGATGAATACAAAGTTGATTGTATTTATGAGCCAGTCACAGTCTCCAATGCGCGCTGGGTATACTGCAGCAATAAGGCCAAACTGGAAGAGTTTCGCAAAAAAGCCTTTGAAAACCTTTCTGTGGATGGTGGCGGGTATCTTACTTACTTGGCACCCACACGGGTGAACTTAAACCTGATGCAGGAACGCTGGCCAGATATTGAGTTTCGTGCCACAAGAGAACACTAATCATGTCACTGCGGAGCCGCAATGCCCACTAGTCATATGCAATTCAAGGTCGCTGCCGAAGACGGTAAAGCACGCTGTGGCGCCATGCTATTCCCTCGGGGCGAAGTTGCCACACCGGCGTTTATGCCTGTGGGAACCTATGGCTCGGTGAAAGGGGTAAATCCCGAGCAAATTAAAGCGACGGGTGCGCAGATTATTCTTGGCAATACTTTTCATTTAATGCTCAGGCCGGGTACCGAAATAGTCAGTGCTCATGGTGATTTGCATGACTTCATTGGCTGGGATAAACCTATCTTAACTGACTCAGGTGGTTTTCAAGTGTTCAGCCTGGGTGAAATGCGAAAGATATCTGAGGAAGGGGTCAAATTTCGATCTCCGGTTGATGGCGCCAAAATATTCCTAGGTCCAGAGTCAGCCATTCAGGTTCAGCATGAACTGGGCTCAGACATCATTATGGCCTTCGATGAATGCACGCCTTATCCTGCAACTCTACAAGAAGCTCGTTATTCCATGGAACTCTCCATGCGCTGGGCGCAGCGCTGTGTGGAAGCCCACGGTGATAATCCTGCAGCGCTATTCGGAATCGTACAGGGCGGCATGTGGGTTGAGCTGCGAGAAGAGTCTATCGCTCGCCTGTTAGAGGCTGACTTTCCGGGCTACGCGATGGGTGGGCTTTCTGTTGGTGAGCCAAAAGAGGAAATGCGCCATATTGTCGAGACCTGTGTGGATCAATTGCCAAAACACAAGCCTCGTTACCTAATGGGCGTGGGAACGCCGGCTGACATTGTGCATGGGGTCAGCCATGGGGTGGATATGTTTGACTGTGTCATGCCTACTCGAAACGCTCGCAATGCCTATTTATTTACCTCAAAGGGTCTTTTAAAGCTGCGTAACGCCAAGTATCGGACTGATACTGCTCCACTTGACGAAAACTGCGACTGTTACACCTGTCAAAATTTTTCTAGAGCCTATTTGTATCATTTGGACAAATGCCGAGAAATTCTTGGTGCCGAGCTGAATACCATTCATAATTTGCATTATTATCAAACGCTTATGAGAGGGCTGCGGGAGGCTATCAGCGCTGGAGAGCTAGCCCAATTCATTCGCAAGTTTGAACAAGACCAAGCGCAAGCAGATTAATTAGGGCGCTAAAACAATGAACTTTGCCAAGCGAAGCCTTGAAATTACACCGTTGAGACCAACAATGTTAGGCAGGGCTGCGTTTATCCCTCGCAAAATGGCGGCTTGGCCTAGTGTTTTTCCATCCGATTTTTTTGCAGATCGCAAAACACGGTATACTGCGAAAATTCATACTAATTCCAATTGAACTGACGAGACTCACCATGAACTTTTTATTTCCAACCGCCTATGCTCAGGAAGCCGCTCAACCATCAGCCACCTACAACCTTATTTTGTTTGGTGGGATGATTGTCCTTTTTTATCTTATTTTGTGGCGTCCTCAATCCAAGCGAGCTAAAGAACATAAGGACCTAATTAGCAGCATCTCCAAGGGTGATGAAGTGATGACCTCTGGTGGTCTGTTAGGCAAAGTCGTTCGAGTGGATGAAGATTATCTAGCCTTAGAAGTAGCTGAGGGTGTTGAATTAAAAATGCAGAAATCATCTATTGCTGCCGCCTTACCAAAAGGTACTATCAAGCAAATCTGAAGCTGATTCGGCTTAGATCGTAGCTAACTGTAAACATTATAAAATAATCACCGTCGCATCTCGGGAATCTCATGTTAAATAAATACCCTGTCTGGAAAAACCTTCTCGTTCTAATCGTGGTGATTCTGGGCTTTGTTTATGCCATTCCGAATATCTATCCAGACAATGAAGCACTTCAGATTACCAATGAGAATGTTTTATTAAGTGAGGCTGATCTTGCTGTAATCACGACAGCTCTCGAAGCCGCAGAGATCGATGGGTTTGGCGAAGAGGTCGATGAGAGCCGTATTTTGGTTCGCTTTAATAGTGTGGACGATCAGCTGCGAGCAAAAGCTGCCATCGAGGCTGCCCTGACCGATGACTATCTTATCGCGCTTAATCTGGCGCCAACTACACCGGCTTGGTTGCAGGCGATTGGTGCTCGAAAAATGAGTTTGGGTTTGGATCTGCAGGGTGGCGTGCACTTTCTGATGGAAGTAGATATGGATGCCGCGCTACAGCGACGTATGGAAGATAATCTTTCAAACGTGCGGACAATATTGCGTGAACTGCGAATTCGCAGTCGCGGTTTGACCATAGTTGACAACACACATCTTGAAGTTCGCTTTGCCAGCTCTGAAGACAGAATCCAAGCGCGGCGCGAATTGACCACAAATTTTCCAGACATGCAGTTTCAAAACAGAGAGTCTGGTGAGTTAGCAATATTAGATATGAGGCTAACGCCTGACATGGTGCTTCAGATTCAGCGTGATACTATCCAAGCCAATCGCACTACGCTGTTTAATCGGGTGGACGCTCTAGGTGTTTCTGAACCTACTGTTCAACAACAAGGTCCTAATCGTATCGTAGTCGAGCTGCCGGGTGTGCAAGATCCGGCGCAAGCAATTCGTATTCTACAACGCATCGCGACTTTAGAGTTTCATCTAGAGGCGCCCCTTGGTGCTCCACGATCTTCTTATGAAACCTATCAGACACCTGACGGCCAGATCGTCAATGTGGATAACGATGTGATTCTGCAAGGTGACAGAATCAGTAGCGTCAGATCTACTCTCGATCAAAATAGTTTGCCTCAAGTTCAAATTAATCTTGATGCCCAGGGCGGCAGTCAAATTAATCGAGTCACCCGCGAAAATGTTGGTCGCATGATGGATATTCTGCTTATTGAAACCAAATCCAGAACCAATGTGTCGATAAATGAAGCGGGCGAAGAAATTGAAGAAGTTGAGTTTTATGAGGACAAACGTTTAATTAGTCACGCGACCATTATCACGGCCTTGCCACGTACTTTTGTAATCACTGGACTCACCAGCAGAGAGGCGAATGAGCTTTCTCTATTGATCAGCTCAGGGTCTTTGGCAGCACCTATGACAATCGTTGAACAGTCTGTTATCGGGCCCTCGATGGGTCGTGAAAACCTTGAGCAAGGGATGTTGGGAGTGCAAGTGGCGGCTGCCTTGGTTGTCCTGTTTATGCTGCTGTACTACCGGGTATTTGGATTAGCTGCCAACGCGGCGTTGATTATGAATATCTTGATGATATTTGCCGTTATGTCGATTATTTCAGCCACTCTGACCCTGCCAGGTATTGTCGGTATTGTGCTTATTGTGGGTATGGCGGTTGATGCCAATGTGTTGATTTTTTCCCGCATTAGAGAAGAGCTGGCCGAAGGTATGTCGCCGCAGCAGGCTATTGATGCGGGATACAACCGTGCTTTCACAACAATTTTTGACGCCAATTTAACGACGTTCTTAGTGGCCGTCGTGCTCTTCACTATTGGTACAGGTCCGGTGAAAGGATTTGCAGTTACCCTGATGATTGGTATTGTTACTTCAATGTTTACCGCAATCATGGGAACTCGAGCCATTATCAATTTGGTCTATGGCGGCCGTAAGGTAAAAACACTTTCTATTGGTGGTCAGCAGTCTGGGCCTGCTGCTGCACAAGCATAAGCATTCAAAAGGCAACCTCATGATTCAAGATTCCAACTTCGACTTTATGGCTTATCGAAAAATAGCCTCCATCGCATCAATATCCCTCATTGTTGTTTCTCTTATCTCGTTGGCCATAAATTCTTTGCAATTTGGTCTCGATTTTACCAGTGGCACTTCGGTGCGGCTAAGTTACGCAGAACCAGTCGAGATAGCCTCGGTCAATACCACATTAGAGGCTAACGGATACACCGATGCTGTAGTCGTAAGATTTGGTTCTGATCGCGATATTCGCGTGATACTGCCGGTGGATGAAGAAATTGTAGAAAGTGATCAAGCGGCAGCTGCATTAGCTATAGGGGAGGAACTCGTGACCTTGCTGCGTCAAAACGGTCAGGTGGATATAGACCTGTTGGGTTCGGATTATGTCAGTGCCAAGGTTGGTGAGGAGCTGGCCGAGCAGGGCGGGCTAGGCATGCTCGTTGCTTTAGGCATCATCATGGTTTACATCGCTGTGCGCTTTCAGTTTAAGTTTTCGGTGGGAGCGGTGGCTGCATTGGCACACGATATCATCATTACTTTAGGCATTTTTTCTTTGTTTAACATTGAATTTAACCTCAACACGCTTGCTGCATTGTTGGCAATTGTGGGTTATTCACTAAACGATACAATTGTTGTGTCCGACAGAATTCGAGAAAATTTTCGGCGGCTACGCAAGGGCACGCCCATTGAAATGGTCAACATTTCTTTGAACCAGACTTTGGGCCGAACATTAATTACATCATTAACTACTTTGTTGGTGTTGGTGGCAATCTTGTTGGTGGGCGGTGAGGCCACACAGGGCTTTGCCTTAGCGTTGATCATCGGCGTGGTGGTGGGAACTTACTCATCAATCTACGTGGCATCTAATATTATTATTGCCATGAATATCACCAAAGAAGATTTGATGATACCCATCAAAGAAGGGTCTGATTTAGAGAGCACGCCTTGAGGGTGGGCTCACCTTCAACTCGGCGCGTCCATGGGTTAAATCGGAGGTTCCCGCGAGATTGAGCTTGGCGAAACTGCCCTTTATTGTTATGTTCTGCAGCCTAAAGCACTTGGACTATAAAGGATACGGTGTAGTGGGTTTGCAAGTTCGACATAGCTGTCATGAGACGCAACGCTCCGCTTTTTTTGCCGCGTTGCTTGGCATTTGCCTCGCCATTGGTAGTTTTAAGGTTGCCGCGCAAGATAGCGAACTGTTTCCTCGACCTGCTGGATTAGAGCCCGCTGTTACCTTTTGGACGAAGGTCTACACAGAGGTAGATACCGAAAGCGGGTTTTTGCACGATTCACAAAATCTCTCAGTTATCTATGCCAGCCTTCCGCGGGATACAAAAATCATCGAGGCACGGCGCAAGCAGATTCAAGAGGATTTAAGAGAGCTTGGCTCTGGCAAACGCACACTGCTGACTCGCAGCCAAAAAGAGATTTTAGCGCTCTGGCCTGACGATGTTAGCAATCAGACATTGACCCAAGCGGCGACAACTGTTCGCTGGCAATTAGGTCAATCCGATCGCTTTCTGGCCGGCCTGAAACGCTCCGGCGCCTACCGAAGTTATATTAATCAAATAATACGAGAGCGCAATTTACCTCTAGCCCTTGGCGCTTTGCCCCACGTCGAATCGTCTTTTAATCCTGGAGCCTACTCTAGCGCAGCGGCTGCGGGAATGTGGCAGTTTACTCGGGCGACCGGACAGCGTTTTATGCGAATTGATCACATTGTTGATGAGCGCATGGATCCCTATACCGCGGCCAACGCAGCAATGAGTCTGCTTGAGTACAATTATTCAGTGCTAGGGGAGTGGCCCTTGGCGCTAACAGCCTATAACCACGGTGCCGGCGGCATCGCCCGCGCGGTGCGAGAAACGGGCACTACGAATATTGAGACCATTGTCGCCAAGTATAAAGGGCGGGCGTTTGGTTTTGCCTCTAGAAACTTCTATGCGCAGTTTCTAGCGGTGTTGGATGTAGAGAACAACGCTCGGCAATACTTCGGTGACATTCGACTTGATCCCGCGCCACGGTTTCGCGAAATCGAAATGGATTCATTCATCGATGCCGAGGTGCTAGCGCGCTCAGTTGGCATTAGCCTAGAGCAGCTGAAAGCCGATAATCCAGCCCTACGACCAGTGGTATGGCAAGGAAGTAAGCGCATTCCCAAAGGCTTTAAGGTTAAGTTTAGGGAGACAGCAGTCTCTAGCGATAATCTATTGGCGCTTGTCAGCAATGATTTCAAATTTGCCGTGCAAACGCCGGATATTGCGTATGTGATCGAGCGCGGCGATAGTTTGTCGGTTATTGCTCGACGTTTTAATACTACAGTTGCTCAGCTAACATCATTGAATCAATTGGCAAGCAGTCATCGTATTCAAATAGGGCAACGACTTTTACTTCCACAATCCGTTGATGCTAGCCAATTAGCGTTTGAAGGCGGTGCCACAGCGTCCCGAGATGGGCGCTATACTGTCCGCCGAGGTGATACCGTCTCTGTTATTGCTGCCAGATTTAACACAACCGAGTCCGAACTCTTAACCGTCAATGGTATTGCCGATCGCAATCGAATCTATCCAGGGCAGGAATTAAGGCTGCCTGGCTTCGCTAATACTGCGGTCCAAGTGGCGGCGATTGATTCTAGCGCGGCGCCTGTGCCGCCAACAGAAATCCAGTTTACCGGTGAGCAAGTTGAAGTTGATGACCAGCCAGTAGTCGCTTCTGTGCCAGAACCCGTCGTCCCCGTTGAGATAATAGCGGAAGTAGCTGAATCGCAAATTGAGGATGAAGTCACGTCAGCAGGGGTAATCGAGGCTGAAGAGGAACTGGAGTCCGCAATCGTACCCAGTGAACAAGTCGCCGTTGCCCCAGATGCTGCCGCAGAAGAAGACAGTCTCAGCAACGAGGAATTAAGCGAAGCGTTGGCGGCAGATCCATCGGATTACTCTGTGGCAAGCAATAGTACTATCGAGATTCAAGCCTCAGAAACACTCGGACACTATGCCGACTGGCTCGAAATCAAGGCGTGGGACATTCGCCGTTTAAACAGCATGCAATACCGTGACCCTGTGATTATAGGTGATCGACTAAGGCTTAGTTTCGGCTCGGTGAGTATCGATGAATTTGAGCGTCGACGCAGAGATTTTCATTCGACTCTGCAGCAACGATTTTTTAGCAATTACCGCATACAAAGCGTAGAAACTTATAAGATCCGTCGCAATGATAATATTGGAAAAATTGCCCGAGATAAGTATTCCACACCAATTTGGCTGCTGCGTCAGTACAACCCCGAGTTAGATTTTAATCGGATTCAAATAGGTCAAGAGATCGACTTCCCCATCCTTGAGGCAGTGAGTCAGTAGCCGCTTGCGTTAACTTTTAGCCTTCGTTAGTAGCGTTTGAAACTGTAATTCGTATTGAGCGGCAATCGCTTCGCCTTGATAGGAGTCTAGAGTCACTCTTGGTGGCATGGCGTTGTTATTTTTTGCGTTTAGCAATTCTTCTAATCGGCTAATGATTGTTTGAGCGGTGTCGGCTGCGGTTTTTGCTAAGGGGTACCGATACCTCTCAGGCACATAATCGGTGTAAGCCAAATCATCGGGAGTCAAAGGAATGCAGCCCGCCAAGCAGGCTTCTTGTACAGCAAGTCCTTGGAAATCGTGCAGAGCAGTTGAGAGCACAACGTCACAGCTTCCCAGCAGATTGTAATAATCCCTAGTTGATTCCACAAAGCCATACTGCCCCCGTCGAACGCCCGTGCGTTGACTGTGTAAGTCTAAGTTTTTTTGGATGCTCTCGAACTGTGGCGGCACTTGTTTGAATCTTTCACCCACTACGTGCAATTGAATGGCTAATTCAGTCTGCGCAAGTTTAATCACGAGTTGATTCAAAAGCTCAGGACCTTTGTCGTATTCCCAACGGTGATTCCAGACGACTTGTAAAGGGCCAGCGCTGCGCCTGTTGTTTGAAGGAGTTTGCCGAGCCAGTGGCACAGGCAATACCGAACTGCTTTCAAGGCGCCTGCTTAGTGTGGCCGGGATTTTGTCGGGCAGCCTGTTGAACAGCGATACGGCACCTGCCAAAAACGTCGTGCGATTATAGTGACTGTTGAATGCAATATGGTTGGCACATAGTGCTGAGTACAAGGGCACTAGTTGATGCTCAACGTTTGGTCTTACCTCACGGTTGCTTGGATAAGCGAATTGGTTTTCATGAAAGTAAAGCAGCGTGGGGATGGACGCGAGAGAGGGGACAAATCCTCTCAGCGCACTCAGATCAACCATCGACGTTGCTAGTATTAGGTCATACTTGCCTGCCAGAGTTTCCCGTTCAGTTAATGCCCAAACTAAGCTGTTGCCTCGTATTCGCCAAGAAAAGTGGCGGGGGCTAAGAACTAGCTGAGTCCAACTGTCTTGAGGAAATAAACTTAAGACGCGTTCACGCCATAATCGATGACTCACCGCATCGTAGGCCGATAGGAGCAAAATTTTGCGGACAGTTTGGTTTGGCATGTGTTTTTGCTGTGAACTCCAGCGCTAGGGTTTCTGTGCCTTATGTGTGCTAAATTGCGCCATGCTCTGGCCGCGTTGCAGGCTGGGCCACTTTAACAGTCGAATAAGTTTCACTCCAGAGGTCACTATGAATATCAAGTTGTATGGGTTCCCCGTTAGCAATT
>CAYGRT010000042.1:20587-25729 GCA_964352355.1 uncultured Pseudohongiella sp.
TTCACTCCAGAGGTCACTATGAATATCAAGTTGTATGGGTTCCCCGTTAGCAATTACTACAACATGGTGAAAGCCGTGTTAATTGAAAAAGACTTAGCATTCGAAGAGGTTTTGGTGAAGCCCAGCCAAGACGGTGAATACTTAGCGAAAAGTCCCATGGGGAAAGTGCCCGCCATTAAAACTGAGCAGGGCTTTCTTACCGAGACAGGGGTGATTATCGATTATCTTGATGCCCTAGATGGCCCCAGTTTTTACCCGGTTGATGCTTTTGCTCGAGCCAAAGTTCAAGAAATCATGCGCTATCTGGAGCTATACATTGAGTTGCCAGCACGACGGCTTTATGGCGATGTGTTTTTCGGCAGGCCAGCCAGTGATGAAGAAAAAGAAAGCGCCCGAGCGGCATTGGAAAAAGGCTTTAAAGCACTGGCAAGAATTGCGAAGTACGAGCCCTATATTGCAGGCAAAGACATAAGCTATGCTGATTTTTACTTTAGATTCAGCTTTAATCTTGCCACCTTGGTGTGCAAAAAGGCTTTGCAGTGGGATGCACTAGGTGAGCATCCTGAGGCGAAAGCCTTAATGGGCTTGATGGATCAGCGCGAGTCAATTAAGCGAGTATTGGCAGACCAAAAAGCCTAATAAAGCGATTGGCCTGCCAGTCAGGGCATATTAGCGGTGGTTAGTTCGCTCTAAAATGCCCTTATTAGCGCTCATGTCCAGAATCGTATCGATATTCGACTCGATGTCTTCAACAGTTGCACCAAGACCCAAATCAACCCCGACATTCTCTCGCACATCAGCAGAGTAAAAGCGACCACCTGCAGCTTGTATGATACGCCCATTGGGCGCTTTGTCGCTGCACAGAAATACCACGGCGGGTGTCACCAATTCAGGGGCTAAACGCTCTGCACTGTCTTCGAAGCCGGGCAGGTCGACAGTCATACGGGTTGCGGCGATAGGCGCTATGGCGTTGGTATAGACGTTGTATTTGGCGCCTTCAAAGCGCAAAGTGTTCATAAATCCAACCAGGCCCAGTTTCGCTGCACCATAGTTGCTTTGGCCAAAATTACCAAACAAGCCTGAGGTAGAGGTTGTCATCACAATACGGCCATAATTTTGCTGAACCATAATTGGCCATACGCACTTCGTCACGTTTAGACTGCCGGTTAAATGAACATCAATTACAGCATGCCAATTCTCTAGCTCTAACTTTGCGAAGGTTTTATCCCTTAGAATGCCAGCGTTGTTGACTACTACGTCAATGCGCCCCCATTTTTCCATCACAGAGTCCACCATTGCCTGCACGGCTGCGAAGTCTGTGACCGAGGCACCATTGCTGATGGCAGTGCCGCCAGCCGCTCTAATCTCTTCAGCAACCATTTCTGCTGCCGAATCTGAGCCGCCGACGCCGTCTACGCCTCCACCGAGGTCATTAACCACGACTTTAGCCCCGCGCCTGCCTAGTTCTAACGCATGTTGTTTGCCGAGACCGCCGCCAGCGCCAGTCACGATTGCGACGCGATTTTCAAAACTAATTGTCATTGGGATTCCTCTTTGAAGTAAGACAGGGCAAATTTGCTGTGCACGGATTCTAAGCGCTGCTGTCTTTGGCTGCAAATGCTGACGTTCTCTAGGCGCTGAACACCAACTCAGTTATCATTCAAGCTGCTTAATGATATCGCGAGAGAATTTTTCCAATGGCCGAGATAAAGCCAGTTCCTGCCGCAACCGTGGTACTGCTGCGGGAAGCTGCAAAGACTCGTGAGTTAGAGGCCTTATTGCTACTGCGAAACTCCAAGTTAGCCTTTCATGGGGGGCATTGGGTGTTTCCCGGTGGGCGCCTGGACGATGCAGACTTTCTGGCTGGTAGCCTATTAGAGTATCAAGCCGCCAAGCGAGCTGCAGTGCGAGAGACGTTTGAAGAAACCGGAATTCAGATCAACGAGTCTGAGCTAATTCATACTGCCCATTGGACTACCCCGCCAAATCTCCCGAGGCGATTCTGCACCTGGTTTTTTGTCTGCACGTTGAGCGATTCGGTGGCAGTGAATGTCGACAATGCAGAAATCCTCGACCATCGCTGGTTAACTCCAACCGAGGCGCTAGCCCGGGCTGATGGCTCTAGCTTTGTCCTGCCAAGGCCAACCTTGGTCACGTTGAAGGATATTTCGCCCTATAAGACCCGTCCAGAGCTCGACGATTACCTGGCAAAAGGTAAGATACGGGTGTTTCCAGAATCATCTCCTTTCTACGACCCCGAGGCGATGGGGCTTAGCTTAGATTCAAGTCTGAATTAGCGCCAAAACAAGGCATAAATGGGGCGCAATCCTGCGCCACTCCGACTATCTGACGCTAATGGGGCTTTGTCGGCATTACGTCGGCTAAGTCCTTGCATTGAGAGGTCTGTTAGTGGGATAGTTGGTTTCGATTGGCTGGAACCCTGTGCTTTCAGGTGCGGTCGAACTTCGGTGGTTAGGCAGCTTGCCGGCTCGTTTATGGGCTCCTCCCACCGAGTTAAAAAATCGCTGTGAAAGCTGCCGCACTGACTTATTTCAGGCACCCATCTCTGATGCTAGCGGCACGCCATGTCAAATTATACTGATCTGCTTATAGTTAGCTCAGTCGCTGACCTTAAGCGGGTTACAAATTCAAGTTTCAACGGTTAGAGTCCCTATGTCCTCACCTACATTCGACAGCTTGCGCCAGACCCTAAGTCAACTCAGACGCCGCAGACGCAATCTCTTTCTGTTAAAACAATTCAGTTATTTCCTTATTGCAGCCTTGGTTGTGTTTATCGCCGGTCTGGGTAGCGAGCTGTGGTTTGCCCCCTCGAAATCAGGTAGTACGACTCTGTTTGTCGTCATGTTAGCTGCCATAGGAGGGCTAGCATTTGCTCTCGTTAGATCCATTCGTAAACAGCATTCCGATGACAAGCGTTTAGCGCACTATGTTGAAGATCACATCCCGGACTTAGAGCAGAGGCTTCTTACGTCGCTCGAGTTCACGGAAGATGATCTATTAAATGGCAAGCGTGGTGTCTCACAGCAATTTATTCAACAGTTATGGGAAGACGCGAAGTCTCATGTTAGTGAGCAGCAGGCTCAAGTTGACACGGTGTTACCAGCGCAAGGGTCTTGGATTCCATTTGCCGCTGCCCTAAGTTTAGTTTTAGTTTTAGGCGTAGCGGTTAGCAGTATAGATTCTTGGACATCTGCAGCCAGCCGGATTGCATGGCCGTTTGCGATCTCAGAGCCAATTCCTGTGATTGACAGTCGGCCTGCGGTAGAAATCGTGGTGGAGCCGGGCACCATCGAAATGCAGCGAGGTGAAAGTCTTACAATCATTGCGCGAGTGAGCAATGCAATTCCAGCAACAATAAGTCTTCGACTGCAAGATGATAATCTGAATTGGCGTGACCTGACGATGAATCGCGATGGCAGCGATAGCGAAGGTGCCACATATAGCTATTTTATCCCTGCCGTGGTTGAAGACACTACCTATTATGTAAGCTTTGATAACGGCGGTGAGGAATCTTCGCCGCAGTATTCCATTAGCTTATTTGACTTGCCACAGGTTGAACAAATAGATTTGACGTTTGACTATCCTCAGTACACAGGCATCGAAGATGTCCGCGAAGAAGATGCGGGCGACATGGTGGTGCCAGTTGGCACTGTAGTAGAATTCGAAGTTACTTTTAACAAAGCTATAGTTGAGGCAGTGGTTAAATTTGACCCGCCTTTTGAGTCGAATGATAGCGACCAAACGCTTACTGAAAGTTATGATGACATTTCGCTAGCCATTGCTGATGGCAACGTCGGCAAAGGCCAGTTTACTGTGACCCAAGATGGTGTGTATCGGATCACAGCAACAGATGCGGCCGGCATGGTTAGTCTGAACCCACTAGATTACTTCGTTCGGGCAATAGAAGATCAGCCGCCTGAATTGTCGCTCCGCCGACCGGGTAATGATCAAGAAGTTATGCCCCTTGAAGAAGTAGTGATTCAAGTTGAAGCAACTGATGACTACGGTTTGAGCGAATTTTCATTGAATTACAGCGTGGTTGGTGCCGATGAAATTGGCGTCGACTTCTTGCCCGCGGAAAACACGAAACAGGTTATGGGTAATGAGCTGATTTACCTTGAAGACTTGGCTGTCGAGCCAGGTGACTTTGTGAGTTACTACCTAACGCTTGCCGATAACAATGGCATTGCGGGTCCGACTCAAGTGGTATCCGATATTTATTTTCTCCAAGTCATCCCCACTGATCAAGAATTTCGTCGGTCGCAAAGCCCGTCCGGTCAAGGCGCTGGCGGAGGTCAGGGAGGCGGTGATAGCAGCGCGCTAGTCTCGGTACAGAAGGACATTATCGCAGCCACGTGGAAGCTAAAAAATCGACAAGCACAGGTATCCGCGGATGAATTCGCGAGCGATGCGGAAATAATCGCGGAGTCGCAGCGAGAGGCAACTGACAGGGCCCGTAAATCAATAGAGCGCTTGGCAGAGCGATTAAACTTCTCCGATGACACTTATGATAATGCGGTAGAGAATCTTTCATTGGCCATCGAACAAATGAATTTGGCGGCTGCCGATCTGTCAATGCAGCAGGTAACAAGTGCGCTGCGCCCCGAGCAGTCGGCCCTTCAATATATTCTCAAGGCAGAAGCAAATATAAACCGAACTGATATTAGCATGCAGCAGGGTGGCGGCGGTGGCGGCGGTGGATCCGCACAGCAAGAGCGAGAAGACTTAAGAGAGCTGTTTGAGATGGAAATGGGCCAGTTGGAAAATCGCTACGAAACCCCCAACTCTCGGTCAGGTGGGGGGGCTCAACAATCCTCTGAGGAAGCGGATAAGTTAGAAGAATTAGCGCGACGCCAAGAAGGGTTAACCCGAGCTCAAAGAAACCTAGCGCGACGTGAAGAGCAAATGACAGAAGAACAAAAACGCCGCGAGTTAGAGCGACTGCAACGCCAGCAAGAACAATTAAGCCAAGAAGTGGCCCAACTCGCCCAGCAGATGTCGCGGGGCCAACAGTCTCAGCAACAATCCCAGCAGCAGTCTGGACAGCAAAGCCAGAGCTCAAGTCAGGCCCAGTCATCGGGTCAAAGTTCCAGCTCATCCCAGCAATCACCTCTTCAGCGC
>CAYGRT010000043.1:0-11261 GCA_964352355.1 uncultured Pseudohongiella sp.
CGCAACCAGTTTGATGTAAAAGTGATTGGAGAAGAAAAAATACCTAAAAATACGGGATGTATATTTGCTACTAACCATCCCCATGGACTGTTCGATGGCCTAGCCGGGATTTGGCTTGGCAGCAAAAACGGTCACGATTGCCGTGCTATCGGCCGTGATTTTCTATCGGTATTCGAACCTATTAAGGATTGGTTTTTATTGGTTAAAGTGGATTCCAATCGCCAAGCCCACAGGGCGCGACAAGTCAAACAGCAATCGATCACTTTTCTGAAGCACGGCGGTAGTTTAGTAATTACACCAGCAGCTCGAGTGGGCGTGTCGCGGCCATTGTGGAAACCGGCGCAGGATTTACCTTGGAAATCAGGCGTAACACAGCTAAGTCTCGCAGCCAAAGTACCCATCGTACTCGTGTATATCGATGTTAATCATTCGCTTGTTCGGCAGTTGTCCCAATCGGTTCACGGCGTGGTTCGAGCCCTACTGCAAGTTTGGGCCTACCGATTTGGGCGCTCACAAAAGTTACACCTATACGTGCTTGATGTGATCGATCCCGAGCAACTACCCGCAGGAACTGCTAAAGAACAGGCCTGCTGGTTGCAGTCACGTTTTGATGAGCTTGCAGGACGTATCCAATAAATTGCTATGCGAGTGCGGGAGCAGTTATATTTGGACGTTTAGACCAAAAAAACGCCAGACCTAGACCGCTTACAAGGTGCCAGACACCCCAGAATGCAGTGATTATCATCATGCCTCCTAACTCTGGAAAAAAATTGAAGACTACTATAAGCCCCAGACCGGAATTTTGTATGCCAACCTCTAAGGTAACTGCGCGGGTCTGACTCTCATCGAGACCTGCCATTTTCGCCGTCACGTAGCCAATTAGTAGAGCTAATGCATTGTGAAGCATGACTAGACCCACAAAAAACTGCGCGTACTGAACAAACAATTGGCCATTAGCGCTGAAAGCAACGACAACAAAAATCAAAAACAATAACATGGATAGCCAGCGAAACGGCTTATCTAATTTGGCTGCAATCAATGGAAAGTACTGGCCCACATACATACCGCCAACAAGAGGCAATACCAACACCAAAAGTATCAACTCCATCACCTGCGCAGGCTCAACAGCAATAGTGGCCAGTATCGCCGCGGTATCCGGATGCAAACTCGCATAAAATGCAAAATTCAGCGGCGTCATAAACAAAGCCGCGAGCGTAGAAATGCCGGTCATTGAGACGGAGGTCGCCAAATTTCCTTTTGCCAACCAAGTCATAATATTCGAAAAACTTCCCCCCGGGCATGACGCGACTAAAATCATACCTAGCGCTATGGATGCATCAACTTGAAGTATTCGCGTGAGTAAGAAGGTGAGCAAAGGGAGTAGTAAAAATTGGCAGAGCAGACCAATAGCAGGAGCCTTTGGCGATTTAGCCAGCACGTGGAAATCGGACCACTTAACCGACAGCGATGCACCAAACATCATCAGTGCTAAAAGAAAATTCAGCAATAAAAACGAATCTGGGTCGAAAGAAATTTTAATTGAATCTAGCAAATTTAAAGCCTGTCCTAAGAGCACTCTATTAGCCTGCAAATCTATCAAAAATTTGCGCTTGAATCGCTTATTTCGCCTCTTCGAAGTGAACTCACTACCGCCTTAATCAGATCAGACCGATAAATGGGCTTCGTTAATCGAACATTATTCACTTGCAAACCATTACCATGCGCGGCTTTCTGGTTTTCACTTGTTGTTGAAATGCTCATTAGGATCGTCGTGATGAGTAATTTTACTATGACCCCAATAATTTCAAGTAGTCTAATACAGACACACTAGGCCTTATACCTGTATTATTGTAACTATGTAGATTTTTAGTCACTGCAAAAACTTGCTCTTAGGCCAATCACAATTAAGTATTTTCTGTGACAATTTGCCGCATTTCCCATAGTAATCAATTTTTGTAGGGTGAATTCATGAATTCTTGGCAAACAATACGGTTAACAAGCTTGAAAATGAAAGGTTTTAGATGCTCAAGTTTGCTTCTGACACTGCTGTGTTCCCTATTAGCTAGGGCGGACGAGGGCACAGTGTTGGCACGGGAGTATCCCGAGGTTCAGCAACTGCTGTTGGCTCACGATGTGGTGCAAGCGCGCGCTTACGAAGAGATCAGCCTTACCAACGCTTCAAGTATCGCAGCCATTGGCCAGAGAGTGCTGCTGGAAACTCTGGCAGAACTCAAAGAATCGCAAAGCTCACACTATCACTCTGCCGGGGATCACTCGGCCATGTTAGGGCCACACCGCGTGTTCGAAAGTCGGGCAACTCCCGGCCTGCTGGCAGTAATCCGAAAAAACCATAACGCCGAGCAGGTAGCAACAGCCTTAGCGGATGTGGGCAATCTTCCGCCACTTGCAGTAGAGACGTTGCAAAAGGGGCGGCAATTTGTCGAGCAAATTATCGAAATTTACATCAACCCCGCTTTCGAGGATAAGAAGGCGGCCGTGGCTCTGGCAGTAGAAAACTATTTGCAGGATGACCTACACTCTATCGCCCCTAAACCGAAATCTGATGACTTGTTATCAGCCCATCCGTGGGCCTATGCTTTCAAGGCTGGCTTTCCCCAATTAAGTGGCCTGACTTGGGCATCGCAATGGTTAAAGATTGGTATGCTCGAACTGGTGATAACGGCACAGGATGTGGCAGCGCGGGATGAGGATATCGCCTACCTTCTGGAGCTTTATGACGAGAAAACTAGGCGTTTGCATGGCAGTTTGGTGTCATTGCCCACCGACATCCCTACTACTCCAGTTATTGCCCCTACTTTCTTTGAACGGCATCCGGACGCTGCCTATATCATCGATAATCTGGAATTATTAAAAGTCGTCATCGGTGACATCCTGGCTCATCCCGAAGTCGAAGACCGTTGGCAGGAAATCGAACTGGCCGTGCAGAATTACACGGATAAAAGCGGCAACTTCAGCGATGAAAAAGAGTATCTGTATTACGTGCTACGCGGCGGCATCTACAATGTGGGTGGTCCTGCCAGGGGCGGTCTAAATCGGCCAGACCGAAATTGGTCACGAGAGCGGTCGGAAAATCCCCATATCAGTATTGGTAAACAGCCCAATCCAATATAGCTTTGCTTAGAAAATGACAAACACCAAGGATAAAACGGCAATTTAAAAACCGCCTTGCAGGGAAAAATGCGCCGAAAGCATCTATTTTCAAGATGATTTGGTGAGAATGACGGGCATCATCTCTGCCCTTTCTTGCCGAATCAGTTTTCCTCTAATATTCAACTAGTTAGAGAAAGAAAGTGAGGCACTCTTGATCCCTAGCCGCCTTGTTTTACTGCAGTTTCCGCCCAAAATCGTCAATCTAAGGGCTTTGCAGCTTCGTATTACTTGAAAAGTAGCCGTCGAGTAGCTACATCTGGTCTACAACTCGTAACATTTAATCACTTGAAGACCAAGACTCAATTGAGCACAATTGGTTGTTTAGACTGAGTTTGATTGAGTCTAGCTTAAAAATTTTCGACTAGAATCATCGAAACACCCTGCCCATTACAGAGGATATGGAAAATGACGTATAAGAGAGCCCTATTAGCGCTTCTAGTTTCAGCAGCGTTTCCAGCACTTAGCAGTGCTCAGGAAGACGCTCCACACCCCACTTATGCCAAGGAGGTGTCCAGAATAATTCAAGATAATTGTCAACAGTGTCACCAGCCTGGATCTATTGGGCCGATGTCTTTCACCAGCTATGAAGAAGTCAGACCATGGGCCCCTCTCATTCAGCTAAAGGTTGCTAATCGCGAAATGCCTCCCTATCAGTATGATCGCGATATCGGCATACAAGAGCTACAAAATGACTGGCGCATGTCGCAAGAAGACATCGACACCGTGGTAGCTTGGGTTAATGCCGGTTCACCGTTTGGCAATCAAGAAGACTTGCCACAACCAAAACAGTACCCAGCTGTGGATGAATGGCGCTTAGCTGCGGAACTTGGACAACCCGACCACACTATCAAATCTGAAGCTTGGGATGTTCCAGCGGCAGGACAAGACTTGTGGTGGGAACCTATCGTAGATTCCGGCATTACGGAAAGCCGATGCATTAAAGCGGTCGAGACGCGTCCTTCGGCAGCGGCTATCGGCTCGACTCACCATGCCAACTCACACTTCAAAGTGCTAAATGAAGAAGGAGAGTGGGTAAACGGCGATCGACTGTCTGAATTCGCGATCGGCAAACTCGGTGAGAAAGTGCCTAAGGGTGCCTGTCGCCGTGTGCCAGCCAATTCGAAAGTAGAATGGGAGATTCACTATTTCCCAGATGGCAACGCCGTGCCAAATGATCAAGTAACCATTGGTATCTGGTATTACGATGAAGAGGACGACTTTGTTGAAGAAGAAAGCTACCGTCAAGATTTGCGCGCTTACAACCTGTCTTCTTCTCGACGCGACTACCTAATCCCACCTCATGGCAAGCTAATGACTCAGGGATTCAGATCTTTTGATCACCCAGTTCGCATCGACAGCTTTCAGCCGCATATGCACCTAAGAGGTGTTGCAATGTCGCTGGAGGTGTTTTACCCAGAAACGGGCAGAACAGAAGTACTAAGCCAAGTGTCCAATTGGACAGCCGCTTGGAACCACAGCCACACTTTTAAAGATGGCTTCCAGCCACTAATACCAGCGGGTGCGACCATAATCTTGAAAGGGTGGTACGACAACACCGCAGAAAACCCTATGAACCCTGACCCGGATCAGTGGGTAGGTGCAGGTCAGCGCACAACCGATGAAATGTCTCACGCTTGGATAGCTGTTTCTCACCTCGATGATGAGGCTTATGAACAGCTTCTTGCCGAACGTGCAAAGCGCGATAACAGCAGCGTGGCTAGCTTGGACGGTGGCGCGGAATGATGCGTTGCTTTAACCTTTCTAGACTGTCTATGTCACTGTTAATGGGGCTGCTTTTAGCAGCTCCACTGCACGCCCAATTGCCCGAGCGGCTACGTGATTACCCAACCGGGACACCAGGAGCATCGGGAGAATCAGTAGCACCCATGTTCAATGGTTGGGTCAAAAACGAAGACGGCTCGACAACTATGGTTTTTGGCTTTGCCAATTTAAACAGAGACGCCACCGTTGATGTGCCTCTGGGGACTAATAACAAATTGGAACCCGAGCAATTTCAAGGCGCTCAGCCCACGCACTTCCCCGTTTATAACAGAGGCGGATTTGTGGGCATCCAAGAAAGAGGGGCTTTCGCGGTAAATGTTCCTGCGGAGATGGCAGGCACTGAGGTTATCTGGACGCTAACTTCGGGAGGCAATACCTATTCGATTCCTGGTCGCGCTACTCACCCTGCTTACGAACTTAGCAACGGCGTCGCGGCGGCAGGCTCCCTTCGACCCGCTATTCGTCTAAAAGAGGATGGGCCAGAATCCACTGACTCGGTTGGTATATACGCAGAACCCCAAACTACCACTGTAGGGAAGGCAATCACACTTTCAGCGCTAATCCAAGACCGTGGACAACGAGATGGCTACGAAGGTGTAGAGCCTTATTATGCTCCTGGTAGTGCTTGGCTTTTGCACCAGGGCCCCGCTAAGCCTGAAATTGAAACACCAGAAATTTCAGGTAGTGATCGAGCAAGTGAAAACCCTAACAGCAACAAAACGAACGACTGGTATGAAGTTTCAACACAAATAACTTTTCCTCAGCCTGGGGACTATGTGATTCGTTTAAGAGCTGACAATTTTCTGGCAACCGACAGCAAGTTTGATAATGTTTGTTGTTGGTCCAACGCGTACTTCCCGGTAAGCGTTAATCCTTAAAGCTTGAGCAATGTGCAAGCGCAGCGCCGCTTGCACATTTCTAGCTCTCTCTTCCCATCCCTTAGACTACTTTTATCCTCGCTAATTTATCCGGCTAAACTGTAAAGACCATCGCGCCTTTTTTTACAGCTAACAGTGCGGTAAAGCCATCCTATTCAGTATCGGTATGAAAGCAAAGGCACCGTATAGATGAATACTCAAACTACTGTAATTTTACTCTGACCCTATCTTTTAGATAGTTCCGTTGAAAATAAATGACGGAAACTACGAATAAGAGCGAAGGATACTTTTAAGTAGGTCGTATATAGGCTATTGATCCATGTTTTTGATTCTAGTGTGGTCCCATGTATTGCAGCTAAATAGATGACTATTACCGGCAATAGGCGAAAGATTAAGGTCTATAATTGAAATGTAAATCAGTTATTAGAATGGGCCATTAAAAACTTGTCATGAGTAAACGAAAATGAAAACACCTCTTTGCAGCCTGTTTTGTCTGATTGCATTGACCGTCAGCAGTAAGATTCATGCGGACAATTCTTACGATCCAGCCACAAATACCCTGTCGCTTTCTCGGGTCATTGTTGGCGGCACGATCTATAGTGACGTGGCACTTGAGTTAGGCGAAGTTCTCAGCATTGGAGGTAGTAATGCAGATGGTGTAACTGCGCCTTCCCAGTCGCATGCTGAAGCTACATTTGATATATCCACTGGACAGCTAAGCATTCCATCGGTAAGCGCTTTAGGGCAACTCTACTACGCTGTCGTTAGTACTATTGGCAGAGTTATTTCTGTTGGTGAAAACAAAGAATCGGCCACCCCTACGGTGTATTTTGCCAGTGGCCCAGCCGCAATAACCACGGAACCCTTTGCGAGCTTCCAGTTTTTAGCAACCGATGCTGTGCAGTATGAGTGTGCGTTGGATAACGGTGATTTTTCAATTTGTCGTAATAGCGTACAGCTTCCTGAACTTAACAGTGCCGGGCTTTACGATAGAATTCCGCTCGGCGATCGCCAATTTAAGGTCAGAGCGACAAATGCTTCAGGTATAACTGGGCCCACTGCAATATGGTCATGGAATGTGGCAAGTATCACTTCAGTCGCATCGGTTGATTTCACCACGCGGCGACTGATCGATGATCAGGTACTGCCTGTGGCTGCGGGCAAAGATGGTTGGAAAGGCATTTTTCGTATCAACTGTGAATTTGACCATGCCGCATATGACGACCCAATCGTTTTCCCGGGTGGAAGCGGCGAAGCACATTTACATATGTTTTATGGTGCCAAAAATGTCGATGCCAATACAACATTCGAGAGTTTGAATAGCTCTGCTGAATCTGGTTGTTCCGGCGGCACCCTAAATCGCTCATCCTATTGGATGCCAGCTTTATTGGCACCTGTATATAACAATGGCGAACACGCGCTAGATAGCTTGGGCGAGCCTGCATGGCAGGTCGTGCCTGCAAAAGTAGGCGAAGGTGAACGCACTGCCGCCGCAGCTCATGAAGTAGTTTATTACTCTGCCGGAGTCAGCGATTTAGAAAGCATTGGGTCACCGCCTACTGGTCTTCGAATCATCGCAGGCAGTGGCAGCACCACACCGATTACTGACATTCAGAGCACTTCAATCGCTCGATGGCACTGTTTGAGTTGGGGTTCATCCGATGCGAATGGCGGTCCCTGGAGCAGCACCATCCCGGAATGCTATTCCGACGTCAACACCCCAGAAATGATTCGTTTTGATATTTTCTTCCCTAGTTGTTGGAACGGTGTTGATCTTGATTCCCCCAATCATAAAGATCATATGGCCTACCCCATCACCTCAGCAGGCCAACTGGTTTGTCCAGACTCTCACCCTCAGCCCATCGCACGAGTTAGCTATCATTATTCGTTCCCTATCTTCGCTCATATGCTGGACCCAGAATCACGCACAGCCAAAAACTTCAGGCTAGCTTCAGATACATATACTGTATCCAATAGTGATGGTGGACTCTCACTGCACGGCGATTGGTTTAATGGATGGCACCCTGAAGCCATGGACATGCTGGTTGAAGGCTGCATAAAAGGAGCCAGAGACTGCCATGATGGGAATTTTGCCCTTCTCAGTAACGTAGGAGATTGGTCTGGAAGCCTTAGCCTGGGCCCGTTACTAAATGCACAAGGCACGGCAGACATACCCGAAATTATAAACTCCGGACTAGGTGGGGGGCATAAACACTAATTGCGTTATTGGCCCGTTGATAAAAAAAATTGAATCAAGAAATACTCGTCGTTACATCTAAACCAAGCCCTGGTTAAGAACCTGTTTTCCACTGAGCCTGTCTAACTCAAAAGACCCTTTTGCGTTAATTCGGCGAGACTCGCTTGCCTAAGCGCATTATGAATTTTTCACGTTGACTCCCATTAGATCCGCATAGCTAGTCCGATCTTTTTGTTAACTTCGTGTTTCTTTCCGCTACTCATATAGTTGAACTATTGCTTATTCTAAATTAGAATCATTCTCATTCGCATTATTGTTACTATTTATATTTAGGGTTATGTCAATGCAACTACAACGTGTTTTAGGAACGACCGGACTTTCCGTGTGGCTATTATCTACATCTGCAATGGCCGTGGAAGAAGTCGAAATTATTGAGGTTCAAGGCTCTTCGCAAGGGTTCTTCCCCGCTGTTCAAAACGGGCGAATTTTTGAGGGCAAGAAAACAAGCCTAATCAATTTGGAGGAGCAACCTGTCTTCATCGAGCCAAATTTAAGGCAAATGTTTTCCCGCCTGCCTGGCTTGTTTGTCTCTGATCAGCAGATTCCAAGCATCTATAATGTCAACTACAGAGGTTTAGGCAACCCGCACGAATCTGAGTTTGTTGCTTTTTTTCAGAACAACACGCCCCTAGCAGCGGATATGTTTGGCTATCCAACAATCTATTACATGCCGGCAGCGCAAAGAGTTGAGCGTATTGAGTTTGTTCGCGGCGGTGCCGGGTTGCTTTATGGGCCTCAGATCGGCCCCGTGCTAAATTTTGTGACTCGGCGAGCAAATGCAAGAGCAGAAAATACAATTCGCAGCGATCAAACTATGGGCAGCAATGGAATGTATAGCACTTACAACGAAGTCACCTATTCAAAAAACGATTGGGGAGTGCTCGCGTCGTTTGATCATCGCAGCGCAGATGGCCCCCGCCTAAACGAAGACTTCGAAGTTAACTCTGGCTATGTGGGGTTCTCTTATGAAGGCTTCGATGACATTCGGATCGGGTTCGACGTAGATCTCTATCAATCTGATTCAGGCGAGGCAGGCAGACTCACCTCCCAAGAATTTGCCACCGACCGTAATCAGGTGAAGACCCCATTCAACCGCATTGAAATCGATCAGCTTATAACTACTTTAAACTATGAGCAAAAAATAAATGATTCATCCACGCTTGATGGTAGCGTGTATTACTCTTACATGGACAGACTGAGCCGACGTTCGGCGCAATTTTCAAACCCCAATAACGAACCGGCCACCAGCGCCATAGATCAACAAGAGTTTGCTAATTACGGCTTTGATTTACGTTACGCCCTGTCGTGGGGTAACAGCAATGTGTTCACCATCGGCTCTACCGGCTACATAGGCGATAGCCCACGCACCCGCCAT
Source organism: uncultured Pseudohongiella sp. (assembly GCA_964352355.1). Lineage (GTDB taxonomy): Bacteria > Pseudomonadota > Gammaproteobacteria > Pseudomonadales > Pseudohongiellaceae > UBA9145. The sequence goes on from CAYGRT010000043.1 coordinate 9,464, forward strand.
GTTACAGATGATATTCGCTCTAGCCGCCAGAACCCGGCGGACCTCACTTTCGAGCAAGACAGAGCTATGAACTACGGCGCGATTTTTGTTGAGAATCTATTTAGCATTGGCAATCTTAGCGTGATACCAACAGTGCGCTTTGAACGCATAAATTACGATCTAGAGGAGCTAACTAAGAATGCAGCACTTTCACGGGAAGCTATCGATTTAGATCGTTCATTCAATGAGGCCCTTTTCGGTCTTGGACTCTTGTATCAGACCAATGCTAGATCAGAGCTATACGCCAATGTTTCTGAGTCCTATCGTCCTCAGCGCTTTGATGACCTAATAAATCCAGCGTCAGAGTTGTCTGGAACCAATGGGCCTGGCGTATCGCGAGCCTTAAACTATGAACTGGGCTATCGCAGTCAAGCGACCGATAATCTGATATTCGATATCAGCCTGTTCCGAATCGATTTCGACGACAAGATCGAACAAATCCAAGTTAACATCGCTGATGTAGAGCGGGTTAATAGCGGCAACTCCCGCCATCAAGGAATCGAATTTACTGCCGAATATGATCTACTCCCGAGCACTTCGCGCTCGCTCAAACTTTTTGCTAATGGCTCATTACTCGATGCTGAAATAACCAGTAGCGTCAACCCTAGTCTAGTTGGCAATGACACTGCGTTCGCGCCCAATCACCTTGTGCGCGCGGGGTTTCTTTTTGAAAATCAGAAATGGAACGCAAATCTCACAGCTACGCTAGTGGGTGATCAGTACTGGCAAGACTCAAATTTGCCAAGAGGCGCTGGCATAAATGATATTGCTGCCGAGATCCCTGAATATGAGGTCGTAGACTTCAGTGTTGAGTATCGCTATAACGACCAGATGGCTCTACATGGCGGCATCAATAACCTATTGGACAACGACTACTACAGTCGTGTTCGCAACGACGGTATCGAACCTGCGTTAGAGCGCACGTTCTATGCTGGTCTTCGATTTGAATTCAAATAGGTAGAAATGTCTGCCTCTTGGTAGCTACTAAGAGGCAGACATAATAAAAGAATGTTTTAGTCTCCAAAAGACTCACTATTCACCCAAGACGGCGGGCGCTGATCAGCTACCCACCATCGCTAAACTCCTATTTTAAGCTAGCCAATACCTCATCGAAAACGTACCAAGTTTGCTCAAGGTCTTCGTCGGTGTGCGCCGCTGAAACAAACAGATTGTGATGTGATGTCAAAAAAACACCCCTTCGCGTACATTCGCTACACAAGGCTTGATGAAATTCGATTCCCCGCTCATGCTCCATGCGCAGATAGGGCATTGATGGCATACCTGTGACTTTCAAATCCAGACCATGATCTGAGGCAATGGTGATTAATCCATCGGTCAATTTCTTACCTATTGCATTAATTAGCATTGGCGCATTGATTCGCTCAAGCTCTTTAAGACAGGCTAGTGCTGCAGCCATTGGTCCTGCGGAAAACCAAAAGCTGCCAGTTTGAAAAACAGCAGCAGCAGCGTCTTTAAGTGCATCAGAACCGACGACTGCTGAAATAGGATAGCCGTTAGCAATAGCCTTGCAGTAACAGCTGATGTCGGGAGTATAGCCAAAATACTCATGGGAACCGCCCATGTGAATGCGAAACCCCGCGCGCACATCATCGCAGATAGAAATAACGCCGTGACGCTTTAGCAGCTTTTGTACGCCTTCCCAATATCCAGACATCGGCATCACGTTATCTTCATAGACAGGATGATGATAGGGAGAGGCAATAAACGCGGCGACTTCATCAAGGTTTTCTTGTAATGC
>CAYGRT010000043.1:11361-25682 GCA_964352355.1 uncultured Pseudohongiella sp.
CCTAATTCAACCATTACCGGTGACGCTAACGAGCACGTGTCTGACTTTGCGGCTTGAGCTCTAACCGCGTCCTCCACCACAGGATTTTGATACCCAAGGATCATTGGCCCGTAGGCACACATGTAATCGATGTACTCGTTGCCATCTATATCAATAAATCGAGAACCTGCGGCTCGCTCGCTATAGAAAGGGTAGGTCCCTAAAGGCAATTGAACTCTTGGGTTGAAATGGCCCGGTATACCATTGGGTATTACTCGCTTAGCTCGCTCGAACAGGGCTTTGCTTTTGTCATATTCGTGCAGTTTAGTCATCTATATGCTCCACCTCATCCTGGATGATATGCTCTTCTTTGTAGAACCGCATGTATATTGCAAACAAGATTGCAGCGCTGGCCATAAACCCTGCAAAAAACAAATGATACATGACACCTTCCAATTTGCTGCTGCCATCTGGGTTTTGAATGAACTGATTAACCGCTGCCGTAAAAAGATTGCCAGCCGAGATAGACAAATAGAAAAACGACATTACTAAAGACTTCATTCGTTTTGGCGCCTGCGTGTAAGAAAATTCCATACAGGTAATCACTAACATAACTTCAGCTGTACTTAATAAAAAATAAGCGAGAAATTGCCAACTGATGTGAGGGGTATCGCCTAGTTGAATTAAGTACTCACACCAAGCTGTGACTAGAAAAGGCGTGGAAGCGAGGAACATACCCATAATCATTTTTCGTTTTACCGTCACTTCAAAGAAACGATCCATCAAGGGATAAATTCCATAGGTGAAGGTAGGAATCAATATCAGGATAAGAAATGGGTTCACAGCGGTTATCTGACCCGAAAGCAATTCATAACCGAAGACCTGCTTGTTCATATTTTCTGCTTGTAAAATCCAAGTGCTCGCCATCTGATCGAATAGCGACCAAAATGCAGCCACCAGAACATAGATAATCGCTAGGCGTTTGAACACCCGCTTGCCCTGGGGACCGAACACATCTTTGAAATAGGAATTTCCGGCAGGCGGAATATGCACGAACTGATTTCGTCCTAGCCAAAAGGTGACAGTGGCCATTAACATAAAAAATCCAGGCACCCCAAAGGCAACCGCCGGACCGTAGCTCTTCAACAACCACGGCGTCATCAGTGATGATGTAGAAGAGCCAATGTTAATTCCAAGGTAGTACCAAGAATAAGCGCGGGATAATAGTTTCTGATTGCTTTTACCAAATTGATCCCCCACGTGGGAAGCGACACTGGGTTTTATTCCACCAGACCCCAATGCGATAAACGTTAAACCAAGAAATAAGCCTACTCGCGTATCGTCGACGAATAATGCAAAGTGCCCGGCACAATAAATCAATGATAGGAAAATGATAGTTCGGTATTTACCGAGGAATGCATCAGCCAATATGGCTCCAATTATTGGCAGAAAATACGCGGTAGAGACAAATAGATGGAAAAAAGAAGTAGCGTCTTCTTGAGAGTACGTAGCCAACACCCCGTCTCCGTTCACGATGTACTGCGTCATAAACACAACGAGTATTGCGCGGATACCGTAAAAACTGAAGCGCTCCGCTACATCATTAACAATAATATAGGGTATGCCCTTTGGCATACGACGAGTTGCGCTTGGTGCTGTTCGATAATTGCTCACGTTGGGAGTGTAGCAGCATTTGGTGGCAAAAAAATCTGTGATTTTTGAACGAGAACTAACCGGTGCACTAGCTCGCGATTTGAACAACAAGAGTCTTTAAATCAAAAGCCCTTATTTCATTTCCTTAGAAAAATGGATCAACGCAGTTATACTCTCTACAGCTCATTTAGTAACCACTAGGAAACATGATGAATTATCTATTAAAGCGTTGCCTGACACTTCTTATAACTCTTGCTACTGCCTCTTCCTTAAGCGCCCAAGTTGAAATTGAAATCGAACGACAAACCGCCGAAGTCCCCGCCCCTACTCGTTTTATCACGGAGCACAGTGGCCGATTTAATGGTGAACGAATTCAATATGATGCGATTGCCGGCGAGACCTATCTAACTGATAAAAAAGGTGAACCCAAAGCCAGCATTTTTACCTTTAGTTACATAAAGAAAAACGCGGGCCCATCCGAGACAAGGCCAGTTACTTTTATATGGAACGGCGGCCCTGGATCAGCTTCTACTTGGCTTCACATGGGTGGTTATGGCCCCAAGCGGGTTGTAGTTCCTTCCGATGCTCAGCACGCTGGCCTGCCTCCTTACCCTATTGTGGATGCCCAAGAAACAATTCTTGATGTTTCAGATTTAGTGTTTATTGACCCAGTGGGCACCGGCTATTCAAGAGCTTTAGGGGAGCACGAAGGAAAAGAGTTCTGGGGATTAAACGAGGATGCCAATTCCATGGCGGAGTTTATCCGCACTTGGGTCACTGAAAACAAGCGGTGGAATTCACCGAAATTCCTGCTTGGCGAGAGCTTTGGAACAACCAGAGCGGCCGCAGTGGCAAGAATTTTGGAGGGCAATCTTTCTATTAGCTTGAGTGGAATCGTGTTTATCTCCCAAGCCTTGGATTATCAAGGGTCCACACCCTATGTCAGAGATAATATTATTTCTTATATTACTTATGTTCCAACAATGGCGGCCACAGCGCTCTATCACAACAAAATTATCCCTATGCCAACTGATCTTGCTCGGTTCGTACAAGAGTCGCGAGAGTTTGCGGTTGAAGAGTATTTACCGGCGCTCTTCAAAGGGTCAACCATTAGCGAACAGGAATTTGAAAGGGTAAGAGACCGGCTTGCGTACTTTACTGGCCTCAGCCCCCAGTACGTTGAACAAGTGAACCTTAGAGTTCGAGGGGACCGCTTTAAGAAAGAACTGCTTAGAGCAGAAGGACTTGCTGTGGGCTCCCTCGATGCGCGCTACACTGCTGACGAGATTGATGACGTAGCAGCTAACACTTCCAGAGACGCAGCCAGTGACAGCATTTCTGGCGCGTACCGAGCGGCGTTAATGAGCTATTTGAGTAGTAATTTGGCAGTGGAATGGGACCGACTCTATATGGATCCTGCTGATCCGGAGCTAAGTCCAAATTGGCGGTGGCGTACAGTGCCCGACACCACGTCGTGGGAGCCCAAATATGTCAATACCGCGCACGACCTCTCCGAGGCCCTTCGAATAAATCCTGCTCTGAAAGTGCTCATCGCATCGGGTTACTACGATATGGTCACACCATTTTTTGATGCTGAATACACCCTCAACCGACATGATATCCAGCCGGAACGGCTTCAGTTTGAATACTACGAGGGAGGACACATGATGTATGTCAACGAGCCCTCTAGATTAAAACTACTAGAAGACACGCGCCAATTCATCCTGCAACAGACCCAATAAACGAAGTAAAACGGGCCGGAGAGAGTAAAATAGAATCTCTCCGGCCCCTTTGTTTGTTGAAGAGATTAAGCCTCATTTGCTCCATTTGTTTTCAATTCACCTATAACGCTGGCCCTCAAAGTCTTCTCTTGTCGCGAGTGGGCTCCTGTAATCCGGGCTGGCCAAATACCCTTATCGAGACTAGGCTTTTTAAATCCGATACACTAAAGGTGCTTGCTGAGTCCAATTCCAAGAAGGTGTGATCTCAGCTTCTGTACTCAAAGTCCAATGCAGAGTCTGGTAGCTTGAATCATCTCTGGAAGCGAATTGCGACTATTTTTCAAGTGATTGCCGTGAGACACGAGTGAACCCGCATGTTGAATAAGTATAACTTAACTCCTACTCTCTTCCTTCTGGGCGGTTTGTCACTCGTTTTTGTGTTGGCGATTGAAGCAAGGCAGGCCGATTACAACAGAATCGCGTTAGAAACCGGCATTACCGGCGAGCAGGTAAAATTACGGCTAGAGGCTTGTATCGATTCCAGGGAATCTCTAGTGAATAGTCTCGCCACCACGGAATGGAGAAATCAACAAGCTATCCTGCAAAATTGGAATAGTAGTGCCAGCGTGCTGACGAACATATTCTCCGGTGTTCAAGCACTTAACTACATAGATCTTGATTGGGTTATCCGCGTTGTAGAACCGCTTGATGGGAACAATGCAGCTCTTAATCAGGATTTGCATGCCCATCCGAACCAAAGCGTCATAGACAGTTTAGGTATTGCTGAAACTACATCTGCGCTCGTGCGCACGGGCCCGGTGGATTTGCTTCAAGGTGGAATCGGTTTTGCGTTCTATCAAAAAATAGTAACTGAGAGCAATGAAACGCTTGGATTCGTTAATGGCGTTTTTCGTATTAGTGATTTGATGGCGGCATGCTTATCGGAAGAACGCTTGCAAGACAGATTTATCTTTGCTCTGTATGAGCAAGACGGCAAACTCATTTACGAGCAGTCTGCTGCCGACTTGGCGTTGATTGTTGCCCCCTATCAATCGAATTTCGAGGTAGATATAGCAAGCCAGCCCTGGCAATTAGCGTTTGCACCTGCGCCCGACTTTCTTAACGATTATACTTCGGTAATTAACGATGTATTGTTAGGGCTTGGAGCTCTGTTAGTAATCTGTTTAGCCTACGCCACTTATCTTTTGCTGCAAAAACAAAAATCTTTGGAAGAAAGTCAGAGGGTCTACCGGCTTCTCGTAGAAAATCAATCTGACATGGTTGTAAAAGTTAATCTCGAAGGAGAATTTCTGTACGTCAGTCCTAGCTACTGCAAATTTTTTGGACGCAGCGAAGGAGAACTCATCGGCAACCAGTTTTTACCTATGGTCCATGAAGATGATCGCGCCTCCACCATGGCCTCTTTGGAGAGGCTCAAATCTCCACCCCATACTAGCTATCACGAGCAACGAGCGCTAACCAGTGATGGTTGGCGCTGGCTAGCTTGGTCAAACACCGGCGTACTAAATGCCAAAGGCGAGATCGAAGCTATCACGGCTGTAGGCAGGGACGTAACTAACATCAAGAATATGGAAGAACGCATTTCCCATACTCAAAAAATGCAAGCAGTAGGCGAGCTCGCTGGAGGCATCACCCACGACTTTAATAATTTGCTGCAGGTTATGTTGAGTAACGTAGAATTCTTGCAAATCTCAAGAGAGAAAGATGCAGAGCTTTGCAAACAACTTGATCAAGTGAAACAGGTTGTAGGCCGAGCGATAGATCTTACTGAAAAGCTTTCTATGTTAAGCAGATATACAGGGGGCCAGAAATCACCGCTAGAAATCACAACCTTCACTGAGGAAGTTATCAGCTTGTTTGAAAAGGCACTTCCAGTTGGCTTAAAGCTGAGCATTGAGCACTGCAATGAAACAATGTTCGTTAATGCTGTAAAAACCCAATTAGAGCAAGTGATACTGAATCTTTGTTTCAATGCAAGGGATGCGCTGATTAGTACCGGCGGTCAAATATCAATTAGCCTTAATAAAGTGATGCTTGACAGCGCTTTCTGTGAATTTCACCCCGACATTAGCCCAGGTGAGTATTGCTGCTTAAGAGTGAAAGATAACGGTAGCGGAATCGACGAAAGCATTTTGCCTAGAATATTTGACCCATTTTTTACGACAAAAAGCGCAGATATGGGTACCGGTTTGGGCTTAGCCAATAGTTACAGCATCGTTAAGCAGCACAACGGTCTCATCCTCTGCCAATCTGAAAAAAGCAAAGGCTCTGTGTTCTCAGTCTATCTGCCGTTAATCAACACTCCAAGTGAAACCGAGAATCAAAGTTCAAAAATAGAAAGAAAGATCCCCATTGGGGCAGGAAAACTAGTGCTTCTGGTTGACGACAACCAGGGAATTTTGGATACAACTAGTCGAGCATTACGCAATGCCGATTTCAAAGTGCTCACCGCCAACAACGGAAAAGAAGCTGTACAAGTCTTTGACAAACACGCAGCCGAAATCGCTATCGTGATAATGGATCTTAAAATGCCCGTGATGGACGGCAAGGCAGCGGCCAAGAAAATATTGGAAATATCGCCTGCCATGAATATAGTATTTATGTCGGGTTTTATACCCGAATCTATTTCAAAAGCAGGTGAGTTGCCAGGTGTGCTGATAAAGAAACCTTTCAGCGGTGACACGCTACTTGATATTTTATTTGAGCACTTCGGTTAGCCAAGCCGATTAAGAACGAGCCCGATAGCCAAAGTCTTAAGAAGCGTATCTCTCCCCTATACAAATACAAAATGAATGGCTTATACTGATACTCGATCCCTTTACAATAATAAAAATAGACTTTGACAAGACATCCGTCAAAGATTTATTGATCTGATAGAAGCGATAGAAAAATGCTGAATCGATTTATAATAGTGGACGACTTCTACAACGACCCGGATACTCTGGTTAAAGTAGCTTTGCAAAACTTGCGCGAGGAAGATTCCCCCAGCGGCGGCTACGCGGGTGTTATGACTACCCAGTCTTATCTAGGGGAAGAGCACAGAGAGATTTTCAAAAAGCTCACCCTAGAACCTTCGATCAATACTTCCACAAATGCTAACGGCAGACTTAGATTCACAAGGGCAAACGACACCTATCAATTCCACATTCATTATGATGTGGAATTACAAACCAAATGGGCTGGTGTGGTTTATCTCTCTAAAAACCATCCGAAAACAGAAGGCACGACATTTTGGAGGCATTTAAGAACGGGCTTAGAGGTTGCGCCCAATACTGTTGAAGGGTTCGCCAAGTATGGATGGAGTGGCTTTCCAGATTTAAAAGCGTTCCTTGAAACCGAAGGAATTGACGAATCTCTTTGGGAAAAGACCTTCACCATCCCCTACAGATACAATCGTTTAGTTTTATTTCGGCCTTGGCTGCTGCACTCACCAGGCCCAGCATTTGGCGACACGTTAGAGACATCAAGAATTGTGCAAACTTTATTTCTGGGCAACTAGACATTCAAACGGCAGTCAGAGAGACCCGTTAGCAGCATAATAATCGACAACCCTAGTTTCACGCTTCAGGTAATTTAAGGCACACAATGCATGCCAATAAACTACTGAGACCATAAAAAAGTAGTACAGTAACGATTGATAATTGCGCTAGCAAGGCTCCGCTACTGCCAATTATGAGCAACAAGCCACCGATCAAAGTATTGCTGACTGCAACATAATCAGTACGGCGATTACCGTCAGCAATATCTACGATATAGATTTTTCGCCCTAGTCTAACGCCTTCATGAGTGACGCATAGCAAAAAGAAAAGCCCAACGAGAATCGGAACATTTTGTATTGGTGGGTACGCTGCAACTAACGCGGCAATCGAGCATAGCAAGCACGCAAGCGCACCACACCCGAACATGAGCTTGCGACTGCTTACATCGGCGAGCTTTCCCCAAATGACTCCACTCACAAGCCCTGCACTGCCACCGGCTACAACAAAGATACCCAAGTCGAGAAGAGAACTGGCACCGCTCTGCTGCCTAGCAAGCATTATAAAATAAGGAGATGCCAGCCCCGACCCCATAAGCAGTGCGCGAACCAGCACAAAGCGAGCAAAAGTGTTATCCGTCTTTAACAGGGTCAGGTTTTCATACGCCATCTTAAGCGCATTCCCTCCACCCTCACTTTCGCCCGAGAATTCCGTAATTCGCGCATAAGCAAATGCAGAGCCGATCCAAGATAAGGCAGCGACAAACAATACCCAAATTACTTCACTGGAATCAGAAGTCTGTGCAGAAGCCAACACTCCTCCGGCAAAGATTGTAATCGCCCCTGCTGCCGATGCGCAGTAACCTGTTAGCAGCCCTCGGCGCTGCTTTGATATCGTTTTACCCAGCACGTCCTTGGCTGCCACAGAACAAAGTCCTCTCGCCAAACTAAATAAAACCAGCAATAAAGTAACCACAACGCCGGCAACTAAACCGTCCAAGTAAAGCACTGCAAGAGCTATTGCGCCAACTACTAAACCCTGCAAAATGGAACCTGCTACAAAAAACCACTTGCGCACCGGATAGCTTCGGACGTACCCGCCTATTAATAGTTGTGGTAACAGTGACCCCGCTTCGCGGATAGGCACCAATACCCCTACAAAAAATGCAGGAGCACCAACGCTGGTTAAAAACCACGGGATTACTACTTTCGCACTGGCAAGAGAGTCAGCTAATTTACTAAGAACCTGCGCACTGAAAATGGCGATGAAGTTGCCAGGCACTTCTCTGCAGGCATCTTCTGAAATATCGACACAAACGCGAGCGTCTTCCTCGTTTGCGAGGTATTCATAAATCCTATCAACTCGCTTGGTCATGAGTTCGATAGATTCCTAGGGCCAATATAAGCGAGTACATTCGCTAGATAATGTGTACTAAAACTTGTCGCAGCGAAAATCATTTAGAATTGCTTAACTTATTTTCAGTAACTCTTCCGCACGATATTGAAGAAATCTACAAACTTTTGCATGTTCTCCTGGTCCTGAGAAATGAGTAATGAGTGGTCGCCGCCGGGTATTTCTACATAGATATGCTGCATTCCTATCTCTCGCATTTTAGCAACCCAAGCTCGAGTTCGCTCCACGGGCACGGCGTCGTCTTGATCACCTTGTAGCACCAGTATTGGCAGATTTTTAATGCGGTCCAAAATCTCGCTCATCGGCGCATCTGATTCTGGAGCTGGGGCCGCCACACCTAAGCCCGCAAAGATATCTGGGTGCTTCGCTGCTATGTGATAGGTACCGGCTCCGCCCATGGAGTGGCCCCATAAATAGATCCGGTTAGCATCAATGTTGAATTCATCACGAACAATTTGCAGTACATTCAACACATCTTGCTCACTCTTTGCTGCATCCTCACTGTCTTCTGTAGCCCTTGATCCATACCAACCACGGCGAATATACCCAAGGGGCGTTACTACGATATAGCCATTGGCCTGTGCTTGGTCTAGAAACCCATGATAGCCCATGAGCCAATCATAACTTCTTCCTAATCCATGAAGTGAAAGAATCAGTGGTGAGGGCTTACTTTGATCAATATTCGAGGGTACGAAAACAGCATAAGGAATCGTCTCACCGGTGCTTGGAAAAACATAGCTCCGATGTTGGACTCGGGGATCGCTTATATTGCTCTCATTATCGGTGGCTTGACGATCTGCATGAGCGCTCACGCTGATAATAAAAGTCAGCACGAGGCTGAATAAACATTTCATCGGTGACATGGTAATTTCTCCTGTAGTGACGTAGCCAAACCATACCCGCGCAACATTAAAATGCTTGGGTATAGATTGCCAGCGCATCTTCATAGCTAACGTCTTTAGGGTTATTCACTAAAAGCCTAGTTTGCTTCATGGCATCCTCTGCAAGTAGAGTTAGATCTTTTTCTTCGACACCCACTTCTCGCAAAGTCGATTCCAGGCCCAAATCCGTACTCATCCTAGAAATACCTTCAAGCAGCCCGTCTATTTTGTCCCCGTGAGACTTGTCCATCAGCTCGGGGAAAATAAAAGGGGCAAGTTCGGCGTATTGCAACTCGGCAGCGGGTAAATTGAATTTTAGTACGTGGGGTAAAACCAGCGCATTAGACAAACCGTGTGGAACATGAAAATGACCCCCAAGTGGATAGGCTAGCGCATGTACAGCCGCCACTGGGGCATTCGTGAATGCCATGCCTGCAAGCATTGACCCGATTAACATATTTCCCCGAGCCTCAATATCTTTAGGCGACTCGCAGACTTTGTAAAGGTTGGCTCCCAACAGCTTGAGACCTTCTCGAGCCAACGCATCAGAAATGACATTTTTAAGTCGTTTGGATGTATATGACTCAATGCAATGCACCATTGCGTCTATGCCAGTAGCCGCCGTCACGTTCGCAGGCAGTCCGATAGTGAGACGTGGATCTAGCAGGGCATAATCAGGTAACAACTGCGGCGAAACCACTCCTTTTTTTTGAGCCACGCCAGTGGTCACAATAGAAATCGGTGTCACCTCAGAGCCGGTACCGGCAGTTGTGGGCACTAGCAGTAACGGAAGTCGGTCGCCTTTGACCATGTTAATGCCGTACATCTCCGACAGGGGCTGTTCATTGTTACACAGCACGGCGATTAGTTTCGCTGTGTCCATAGAGCTTCCGCCACCAATTGAAACAACGCCATCGATACCTTCTTGTTTAGCTACTTGAACTGCATTAAGTATCATTTCTTCTGGGGGGTCAGCGACAACATCAGAGAACAGCCACACAGCTATTCCAGCCTTTTTAAGGCTATCCAGCGCCGCATCGGCCAGCCCTAGTTTTAGAATCATAGCGTCAGTGACAAACGCAATTTTTTTACAAGCTCTATCGGCCATTATTTGACCAATTTTTTCACTCGCACCATCTTCATAAATAACGGAACGAGTAGTTTGAAAACTGAGCGATTGCATAGCGGAATCCTTTTATTGGCTTGCAGGGAACATGCCTTTTAATCCACAGTGCCCATTTTTTAGTTAGTACCGACAAATAGTTTAGGACCAAGGATACTCTTTATCCTCGAGACAAAACTACTCTTTAGATTTTCCTAAAACATGACTTTGCATTAAAGTGGTGATTTTAGGGATTTTAATTTTGCGGTAAGTTTCATGTTTTCGGCGTAATCAACCGGGCAGTCTATAATTGAAACTGTACCGTCATTGAGAGCTTTCTTCATGGTTGGAATAAAATCTTCTACCGATTCTACTCTATATCCTTTGGCCCCAAAACTTTCTGCAAACATCACGAAATCTGGATTGCCAAACTCGATAGCAGTTGCTCGATTGAAATGCCTTAACTGATGCCACTCGATAAGACCATACTTGCTGTCGTTGAAAATCAAAACCACAATATTCAAACCCAACCTTAGTGCAGTATCAATTTCTTGATTGTTCATCATGAATCCCGCATCGCCGGTCACGGCAACAATTTGCTTTTCGGGATAGGCAAGCTTTGCCGCAATAGCGCCTGGCAGAGCAATCCCCATAGCTGCAAACCCATTGGAGATGATGCAGGAGTTAGGCGTTTCGGCTTGATACATTCTACCAATCCACATTTTGTGGGCGCCCACGTCAGAAATCACGACATCTTCTGGCGCTAACACCTGGCGTAGATCCCACAGAATTTTCTGGGGCTTAATAGGAAAACCCTTATCGTCTTTGTGCTCAGCCCACTCCGATTTAATCACCCCAGCAAGCGCATGAAGTTTAGAGTCTGGTCGTGGTTCTTCGATTCGCCGTGCTATTCGGCGCAAAGTATCAGTGATATTACCAAGAATTCCACACTCCAAAATGTAATGCTCATCAACTTCCGCAGGTCGAGGATCAATATGAAGAATCTTCTTGTCCATGTTGGGATTCCATAGCTCAGGATGGTACTCCACCATATCTACACCCACACAGATAATGAGGTCGGCTGCTTCAAACCCGAATGACACCAAGTCCTTCGCCTTTAAACCAATCGCACCCAACGACAACTTATGGCTTGAAGGAATAACCCCTTTGGCCATAAACGTTGTAGCCACAGGGATATTGAGTTTTTCAGCAAATTCAACCAAGGCTTTTGATGCCTTCGCTCTGATAACGCCATTGCCCACCATGATCACCGGCGTTTTGGCTTTCATAATATATTGGGCGCCTTGTAGGCACTTGCCCTGCGGCGCGACGGGCTCTGTCGCTGACTGCTTTTTCAGTGGGGCAATGTCTGGAATTTCCATCTCAGCAATGTTTTCAGGAAAATCGATAAAGCTACAACCCGGTTTTTCATTCTCAGCGATCTTAAATGCTTTTCGCACAATCTCTGCAACTATTTCGGGTTCTAAAATTTGAGTAGAGTATTTAGTAATTGGCTCAAATAGATTAGTTAAATCCAGAATTTGGTGACTTTCTTTGTGCAAGCGGGTTGTGGCACCTTGACCGGCGATTGCAACCAATGGAGCTCTATCCATATTCGCATCAGCGACGCCGGTAACAAGGTTAGTCGCGCCGGGGCCGAGAGTTGACATGCAAACACCCGCCTTGCCAGTGAGTCTGCCGTAAACGTCAGCCATAAAAGCCGCGCCTTGTTCGTGTTTCGTCGTAACAAACTTGATTGGGCTGTCTATCAGCGCGTCCAGAACATCAATGTTTTCTTCGCCTGGTAAACCAAAAATATACTCCACACCTTCATTTTCGAGACACTTAACAAGTAACTCACTTGCTTTCATAATCTTTACCTTTTCGTTGTGAGGATAGCCAGCAGCTTGAAGCTATTCTGAGAGGGGTCAACGATAGAATATGGCCTACATCAAGAGATGTCTATGCCGAATTAAAGGAGCCCGAAAGACTATAATTAGCTCTCTCCGACCCTTTATCTGGTTAGAGTGAGAAGCGTTCTCTAAGAAAGTGGGCTATGCCATCGTCGTGGTTAGCGCCTATGACAGCACTAGCAGACTGTTTAATAGCAGTTTTTGCGTTTTCGGGGGCATAGCTTTCATCGGCCAGTTCAAACATGCTCAAGTCGTTATCGCTATCCCCGAAGCAGATGACGTTAGTGGCACCGAGCCTGTTTCTCAGGTTGGTCACTGCAGAACCTTTACTGGCAAGACGATGATGAACGTCCATCCATCGATACTGTCTACCTTCTAGTGCTGGGCCTGAATACGCAACTAAATTTGCATGGGTGTTCATTTCCCGCCACATACGGTCAATTGTATTAGAAGCACCAATCATACTTATATTGGTCACCTGCGCATCAAGAGGCAAAGAATTCAACGGATAGAGCTTGGTCTGCGTGCGAGAGTAGTGTTTTTCGATAAGCTCTCTTTCTATGTCGTGGCGAGTGTGGGGATGGTAGATAAAATGGTCATGATCACTGATGGTGTGCACGAAAGGAGTGATGCCTTGAGTGACAGCGGCTTCTATTACGGATGATATTTCAGCGTTGTCCAGAAGATTTTCAAGAGTGAGGTGATTTACCTGCGGATCCCACACTGCCACGCCGTTATTGTAAATTTGAGGCAATACGAATTCATGGCCGTCCACAATACTCTTTGCCGACAGCATGGTGCGCCCAGTGGCGATGGTATAAGCGATATCTTTGTCGCTTAACAGTGATAATGTCTCTTTGGTAAATGGCGATATTTCTGATGCGTCATTTAGCAAAGTGCCATCCAAATCGAAGAAAATCAGGTGCATAAATTTGTTAATAATTCAGATTATTAGTTTATTTTGAGGCTAGGTTAGTAGGAACTCCTAAGGATAAGACTAAATACGTAACTAATCTAATGCTCGGTTTACTACCCTTTTGATTCTTCCAATCGACTATCTAGCATAATGATGCGGCCCCCCGGGAAGTTCCCGTAAAACGGGGTTCTACCGAGCTTTAAGTTCTCGAAAAATGGCATATTTCTCAGGATAGATCAGTTTTTCTAAAAGTTTTGTGATATTTCCCAAATAGTAGCGACATACTAACTATCGGCACCATTTAGTTTCACCGAAGAGACTGCAATGCGCGAAGACACTCAAAAATTAGAGTTTGAACAGCTTCTGAGCAAACACTCTGGAATTCTCTATAAAGTCGCTAACACTTATTGTCGGCAGCTAGTTGATCGGCCTGATTTGATTCAGGAAATGATAATCCAAATTTGGCGTTCACTTCCTTCCTACGATGGCAGGGCTTCCTATGCCACCTGGATGTACAGAATTGCAATAAACGTGGCCATTAGTTTTTATAGAAAGAAAAAACGTCACTATGAACACTTAGTGCCACTTGAGTCTTTAGATCTAGACCTCATTGCATTAGATGAAATCGATGCCAATGTGTCGGAAGATATCGCTATTTTAAACCGCTTAATCAAAGAATTAGATGAGCTTAGTCGTGCTTTGTTATTGCTCTACCTTGATGGCTACGATCACAAAGAGATTGCAAGTGTTCTTGGCATTTCCGCAAGCAACGTTGCGACAAAAATTGCTCGTTTAAAGCAGACTCTGCAAAACAAGTTTTCCACCTTAGATTCGTAAAGGAGATCAACATGAGCATCTCGTTAGAAAAATTACAGCAAGATTGGCAGCAAGTTGACCGCAAAATTAACAGTCTGTTAAAGATAAACACGGAAATACTGCAAGAGTTAGTAGCAAATCAGGGCAAGTCTGTAACCCGCAAATACTCTTACTTTTTGACCTTTGACTTTCTTTTCAATATCGCATTGTACTTAATTACATTGCAATATTTGGGTCGGCATTTCGGTCAGTGGTCTCTGTTCTTGCCGATTTTTAGCTTGCATTTATTACTAACTTTAAGCCTGATTCGAATTGCCTGGGTGTACGTAATCAATGTCCAAACCGACTGGCAAATGCCGGTAGTTGCCATCAAACGACGCTACGCAGAAATCGGTAGAATCACACGCCTGTTTGCCTTGTGCGCCTTTTG
>CAYGRT010000044.1:0-24287 GCA_964352355.1 uncultured Pseudohongiella sp.
GTGTAGAGCCGGTGGAGAATAGCGAATGATACTGAAGAGGCCGCCTTTTCAGGATGCAAAGCTTCTAGTTATAGGAGATGTAATGCTAGATAGATATTGGCATGGCGATGCATTTCGCGTCTCTCCTGAGGCCCCAGTTCCTGTCGTCAAGGTTGAGAATCGGGAGGACCGGCCAGGTGGAGCCGGTAACGTTGCCCTGAATATTGCGGCGCTAGGTAGTGCAGCCACTTTAGTGGGAATCATCGGCAATGATGAGGCAGGTGCGGAGCTCAAATCTCGCCTGGAAGCCGCTGGAGTTTACTGCGAGTTTTTGGTTTCTCACAGTAAACCGACGATCACAAAACTTCGGGTTATAAGCCGACACCAACAACTTATCCGACTCGACTTCGAAGAAAAGTTTACTGCCGAGGATGTTCGTGATCTTGCTGGTAAAGTCGAGTCGCTAGTTAAAAATTGCCAAGTTATGATCATATCTGACTATGCCAAAGGCGCGCTCGCGGATGTGCCTGCGCTCATTGGGTTAGCGAGAATGCATAATATTCCGGTTGTGGTCGATCCAAAGGGTTTCGATTTTGCTAAGTATGCGGGTGCTACTCTGATGACGCCTAATCTATCCGAGTTTGAAGCCGTAGTCGGACACTGCAACAACGAACAAGAGTTAGTAGATAAAGGTTTAGGGTTATTGAAAGAGCTTGATCTTAGTGCGCTGCTTATCACGCGCGGTGAGAATGGTATGACGTTGATTAGGCCTGAGTCGCCTGAGCTTCATTTGCCGGCAAAAGCCCGCGAGGTGTTTGATGTAACCGGTGCAGGAGACACTGTGATCTCTGTTCTCGCAGCCTCATTAGCGGCGGGTGATGGTCTCGCCGATGCAACCGCCCTCGCAAACTTGGCTGCCGGTTTAGTAGTCGCAAAACTAGGAACCGCTGCTATAAGCGGGCCTGAAATGCGTAGGGCCATCCTATCCGAGCATAATTCTGGTCGAGGAGTGATGACAGCGGATCAACTAAAAATTGCCGTTCAAGATGCTAAAGACCACGGTGAGCGAATAGTGTTTACTAATGGCTGTTTTGACATTATTCACGCCGGTCATGTGGGATATTTGGCCGAAGCCAAAAAGCTGGGTAATCGACTTATTGTTGCGATAAACAACGATGACTCTGTTCATCGATTAAAAGGAGCGGGTCGCCCAATTAATCCAGTTGAAAGACGCGCAGCAGTCCTCGCTGGATTAGAAGCTGTAGACTGGGTAGTGAGCTTTGCTGAAGATACGCCAGAGAATCTCTTGAAAGAACTGCAACCCGATATTCTAGTTAAGGGTGGCGATTACACCTTAGACCAAGTGGTTGGCGGTGCCTACGTAGAATCCTACGGTGGTCAAGTTAGGGCACTAGAATTTTTAGACAACTGTTCTACATCAGCAATTGTCGAGAAAATGAAACAAGTGGGCGACTAAAAAGTTAGCTGGTGGCCTTGATAGCCGAAGCGACATTGTCCTCTAGATGTTTAGGGTTGATAGTGCCCACTATCACGCTGCTTACTCCGGGCTTGTTCAGTGAAAATCTAAGGCTGCTGGCAACGGAATCCGTACCCGATATTACTGCATGCCCACTGTTAAAAGCCTTTTTGACCAGAATTCCTCTGCCTTTTTGTGCCGCTGACTCTATAACTACTTCGTCTTCTCGCGCGGTCTGATTGTAAGTTACCATTAATACATCACAAACTTCTAATGCATTGAGCGCTCCAGACACGGTCTTGGTGGACATGCCAATGGCTCTTATCTTGCCCGCTTGTTTTAGTCTGATTAGTGCATCAAGGCAGTCACTGTTATCCAAAATAGCTTGGTCTCTACCATCCGAATGCACTAACACAATATCCAAATAGTCTGTATTTAGGTGGCGAAGACTTCTCTCAATGCTGACAACTGTGGCCTGAGCCGAAAAATCATAAATCGATTTCCCTGTAAAAAACTGCTCGCCTACTTTTGTGCATATGACCCAATCACTTCGGTTTCTTAACAAGCGACCTATGCGCTGCTCGCTGCTGCCATAAGCGGGTGCGGTATCGAGAAGGTTTATGCCAAGGTCTTTAGACTGAGCGAGTAACCTTTGAATCTCTATGTCTTTTGGCAGTGAAAAATTGGTAGGGTATTTGACCTCTGCATTGCGGCCGAATTTAACAGTGCCAAGGCCCAAACAAGAGACATTCAAATCAGTCGAACCAAGTTGTCTTCGTGGTAAGTTCATTCAGTTAATTCCAAGGGGCAAGAGCTTGAATTGGTTGGCCTATTTGTTTCAACTCAGCGACAGCGTTATCTTTCTCTGTAGGGCTGATAGACGCGGCCGCTAACGAATTGCTTATCATATCGCCTAAAGAAGGTGCCAGTGTAAGTTTAGTCGGCCATGCAACAATGACGCCGTCTTCTTCAGCAATAAACGCATCATCTGGCCTGAAGTTACTCGTATTCGCCGGCTCCGCTCTGTCTATCGCTATACAGCCCCAAGTGTGTTGGTCTATGGAGAGCCAAGGAAAAAGCTCTGTGAGCAGTGATTTAGCTGCGTTAATTTGTTCATCCTCAGTCTTATCTACGCCCGACTCTGCAATTTCTCCACCAAGGTACCAAACCGTGTTGTCCTGACGGTCTTTGTGTGAGGTTATTGTCAGTGTCGGTGTCAAACTAAAACTGTCGCCAATACAGTGTAGGAATAGAGGAGTCAGGTGTTTGCTTTTAAGATAAACCATATTCAATGGACGCAGTTGCATTTTTACCGAATGTAGCCCCGTCATTTCTATTAGCTCTTGATTGCCCTTGCCGGCGGCAAATAGTGTGCGCTGAGTGTCAATGATGTGCTGCTCTCCGTCACAGCTAATTACCACGCTAGCAACTTGGCCATCTAGGTCGCGCTGAAAACTAATGCTATCGGTATTCACTCTAAAGATCCGATCAGCGTGGGCTGCAGTTAACACGGCCAAAAGACTTTCGGTTTCTATGACAAAGTCAGGGAGTTTATAAAGAGTGCCTTTGTTCTTGGCTGGGCCAAAAAAATCTGGGTAGTCACTCTGTGCCACTGGAGCTATCCGTCCTCTTAGGGCTTTACTACCGAGAAACGTTTTCAATTTGGAGCGGATGCCCGCGTTGGACCACATATAGTAGTGTTCACTGAGCACACTAACCCCGCGAAGATCCACATCAGCGTCGCCAGCGAGACAGCTTCGCCAACGCTGAGGCATAGCAGCAATAGCATTAGTAGCGCCAGATAAGGCACCGTTCAACGCGTATTTGAGGCCCCCGTGAATAATGCCCTGAGACGCCAAAGTCTGACCACAGCCAAGCTGCTGATTCTCGATGAGAATCGCTTGATAGCCTTCACCAACCAATTTGTTTAGAAGCCAACAGCCGGCTATACCACCGCCAAAGATAACAATGTCAGTTGAATAGCGCTTTGTCATTGGGTACCTTTAGCTGGCTGAAAGATTGAGTGTTGAGCGAGTGAGCCCCGAAATTATATCGCCTTCGCCGCAACATTCCCATTACAGCCCAATCCACCCACGAAGGCCACATAAAGTGTCTCGAGCCCTATACACACTGCTCCTAACTCTCGCAGTGCCACTTATTTTATTACGTTTGTATCTGCGTTCGATCAAGTCTCCCAGATACAGACAGCGAATAAAGGAGCGCTTTGGCTTGATTAACATGCCGCCTCGGCAGTCTGAAACAGAGCCGCTTATCTGGGTGCACGCCGTTTCCGTCGGTGAAGTGGCTGCAGCGAAGCCTTTGGTTGACGCGCTGTTGGCAAGAGATAAACAGATACTCATCACAACCATGACACCCACCGGCTCGGAACACGTGCGCACTCTTTTTGGCACCAGTGTTGCCCATAGTTATTTACCCTATGATTTACCGAGTGCTTTAAAGCGGTTCATTAACCAGTGCGAGCCACAGCTATTGGTTATTATGGAAACAGAACTCTGGCCTAACCTTATCCACGTTTGTCATCAGGCATCGATTCCGTCTTTGCTATTAAACGCACGCATGTCTGAGCGTTCGGCCAGTGGATATCAAAAACTAGCGGGTCTAACAAACGCTATGCTGAGCCAACTACATGCAATTGCGGCTCAGACTCCAGAAGATAGAGATCGGCTTGTAAAGCTAGGTGCCAAGCCGTCGACAACAGTCGTGACTGGGAGTCTTAAGTTTCATAGCGAGACAGTTAGCACAGAGATCAAGCCGGATGATTTCTTTCACGCCTTGCAACAGACTCACCGCGACATCATCATTGCAGCCAGCACTCGAGAGGGTGAGGAAACTAAGGTGCTGGATGCCTTTTCTCAAGTTCTCTCTTTATTCCCTAAGGCACTACTGCTGCTTGTGCCTCGACACCCCGAGCGCTTCGATTCGGTTGCCAAGCTTGCTGTAAAAAAAGGCTTTAGCATCAGCAGGCGTAGTGAAGGCTCTCTTTTATTGCCAGAACACCAAGTCGTTATCGGGGATAGCATGGGGGAGCTGCTGCAATATTACTGCGTGGCCAAGATCGCTTTTGTAGGGGGTTCGCTGGTGGACACCGGGTGTCAAAATGTTCTCGAGCCTGCAGCGCAAAAACTACCCGTGGTTGTGGGGCCATCACAGTTTAATTTCGCAGCTATTTGCCAGCAATTAGAAAAAGCCGGCGGGCTGGTTACTGTGCAAAATACAGATGAACTGGCACAGCAAATTATTCGCTGGCTAGAGTCGCCGGGCCTCGCTGTAGAGGCGGGTGCTCGAGGTAGAGGTGTAGTTGATGCAAACCAACAAGCGCTCGCTTCGGTGTTAAAACTAATTGATAGTACGCTGGAGTATGCCGCTTAGCTGCCTCGGGTTAGATTCAAAAATCCTGTCTCAGTTGCCAGAATATTATCTTCGATGCGAATGCCACCATTGCTATAAAGCTGGTCAATTAGTGACCAGTTAAACACATCTTTAAACTGTGAACTCCGCTGCGGTTCAAGCAGCATCGGGATAAAGTAGCAGCCTGGCTCAATGGTAAACACCATATCCTTTTCTATCATACGGGTGTTGCGAAGGTTGGGTGAATGATCCGGTGCCTTAAGTGTGGTACCTGATACATCTTGCTGAAACCCTGCCACGTCGTGCACTTGAATACCTAGTAAATGACCAGTGCCATGTGGCATAAAAACCTGCGTGAGCTGATTCTCAAGCAATGTAGACGAGTCGCAGTTTACAATCTCGAGATTATGCAGTAGCTCTCCTATCTTGCTAAGGGTAAGGTTGTGGATATCCACGTAGCTCTTACCTGGCTTTACGGCAGCCACCACGGCTAACTCAATAGCCTCCATGCCTTTTAGTAATTCAACAAACACAGGGTGGGCCGACCCGGTGACGCTGGTACGGGTAATATCGGACCCGTAGCCGTTACAACGATAGCCTGCGTCAATTAATAGAACATGGTTTCTTGTATTTTTATCACGGCGCTTGTTTTGATAGTGCAAAATGGCTGACTTTTCATTAACCGCCACAATGTTGGTGTAAGGGGCTTCATTCTCCAAGATATTGCAGCTGCGTAAATAGGCCTGATGGATATCATATTCTGTGCCTCCATTTTGAAATACAGTGTTAGCTTCGGCATGTGCTAGCAGCGCAGTTTGGTTAGCGCTCTTCAGCTGAGCAACTTCGTACTCAGTTTTGTAAGCACGATGGTAGTCCAAAAACCTTAAAAGCCCTGTAGGATTGCAATTGAGCTCAGCGCCCAGCAGCGCCTGGAATGTTTGCGGTTCTTCGCCAATATAGAGCGTGTTAGCTGACGAAACATGAGCGGGGACTTCGTCGAGTCTGCTGAGCCTGACGATGTCAAATTCGTTCGCAACAGAATCGCTAAGGTCTACTGTTTGATCGTACCAATAGTCAGTTGGCACGATGTGAAGAAACTTAGGCTTTTCACCTTTTCTAAGGAGCACACATTGATCTGGTCGGTTTACTGGCAGCCAGTGAAGAAAGTGCCCATAGGCTTGAAACGGCACCCCTCGATCGTCGGTATAATAGTGTTTCTCAGCTCCGCTATGAATCAATACAGCATCAAACTCACTGCCCATAGCCTGTTCTAGGGCTTGCTCGTAAATCGATTGTAAATGGGCAATATGAGTAGAAAACAATGACGGTGCCATGGCAGGGCGGTTTCCTTAAGTTGAATCTGCGCTTAGTAGCTGACAGAGAATGGGTTGTGGGGTGTTTTATCCCGCGAACAGCAATTATACTGCGAATGAGCAACAATCGCTCACCAGATTGTCGGCAAACAACTTAACACTCAGGGAGATTCTATGTTAAACCCAATGTTCGCACTGGTGATGTTAACATTTTTAGTAATGGTATTAACATTTAGATCTCGGGCCTCTGCAGTGCGACGGGGCGATGTGCCACTGAAGCACTTTGCTTTGATGCAAGACGGAGAACTGCCAGACTTTGTTGTTAAAACTTCACGTAACTTCTCCAATTTGTTTGAAACACCGGTCTTATTTTACACCGCAGGCGTGGTCTACATTGCCCTAGATTTAACTGCGACTAGGCCAATACTTTGTGCGTGGCTTTATGTGGCAGCCCGTTGCTTGCACACACTTATTCACTTGACCTACAACAACGTTCTGCATCGGCTGATCGTGTTCGGTTTAGCCAATCTCGCGCTATTAGTCATGTGGATCACCTTGATGCAAGCTAGCAACCTTGCTGCAACTGCGTAATATTATTTTGCAGCGAGATCAATTCAATTAATAACTAAGTGGCTGACCCACAAAGGCCATCACAACAGGGAATTTTTATGACGGATACTGCGGTATACATGATTGTTAACTTAACTGTCACGGATAAGGACGAGTATCGAAAATACGAAAAAGGCTTTTTCCCAATCTTAAAACGGTTTGGCGGTGAATTTGTAACCTACGACGACAAGCCGGAAACTTTTGAAGGGGTCAATCCCATTGCAGGCCGCTCCATCATTTTTAAGTTCCCTTCGGAGCAAGCCGCGAAAGACTGGTATGCCGACGCTGAGTATCAAGCGCTGTCAGAATTTCGACGTGCTGGAACCACGCTAAACTATCTAACCATGGTTCGTGGTCTACCGCCTCGAAGCTAAACGCGTTTCAACCCCTTATGAATAAAGGCTGAAGATTATGATCAAGACGACGACACCAACAATTGAAGGCAAAGAAATCACCAATTATTTAGGTATAGTTGTAGGGGAGGCGATTCTAGGCGCCAATATTTTTAAGGATATATTCGGGGCTGTGCGGGATATTGTTGGTGGCCGAGCTGGGGCCTACGAGAAAGAACTGGGTAATGCGCGTGAGATTGCATTCAATGAAATGGAAGCGGAAGCCAAGAGATTAGGTGCTAATGCAATCGTAGGCATCGATTTAGATTACGAAGTGATTGGTGCAAACGGTGGCATGATGATGGTCAGTGTCAGCGGCACTGCAGTAAAAATACGCCAATAAGTGGAATGACTGGTTGAGTGAAATGTCTATATCATAGAAAAGTGGCGAAAACCGTCATTTTGAGCTAGTCTGACCTCAAGCGTTTACACTCTTACTTGCTGATATGTTAAGGATAACTCCCAGCGATGAAAGAATTACTCCTGCGTTCGCCCCATTTTTTTCGCGACTTAGCGTTTCTTCTCACATTTAAAGTGATGGGCTATTTCCGCAATAGCATTTCGAAATTCAACTCTATTGTTACACGCTTTGGACCCTCCGTTAGTAGTAGCTGGCAAGAAGAACCAAACCCAGACAAAACCCCCACTGCGCCACAGCTGCCTGTCGACCTCACACTTTCTTATTATCTGCGGGAACCCCTTGCTTCCACTAGAGCTCACTTAAAGAGCAATCAACGTTTTTTGGCTAAAGTTGAAAAATTCCGGAATCACTTTTGCTCCACCTCCAAGCTTAAGAACCATATTCAAGGTTTTACTCTCCATGCTGAGGCCCAGTTTCAGGAACTCGCCGTAAATGATCCTCGTTCTCGCATTATCGCGAGTTTTCACTTCGGGGATTTTTTGTATGGACTCAACAAACTTATCGCCGCACAGCCTAAAACGATTCGCTCACACGTACTTAGCCAATATCGCTATTCGCCGCTATTCATGGATAACATGCAGCGGGGGTTCGGCCACAACGCACCGACTCCCAGCACGCAGTTGATGATAGGCCAGGTGACAGTATCGCAGCTTGCGGCGCTGCTACGTCAAAAAAACAGAACACTGCTTATGTTTGCCGATTTGCCCAGGGCCTATGGTGAGACAGTCTGCGTCAATTTTTTAGGTCGACAAGCCCAATTTCCCAAAGGTATTGCTCTCCTAGCGCTTGCTAGCCGGGTACCGTTGCTTCCCGCAATTTGTTATCAAAGTGGTGACAGTCATTATGTTGAACTAGGTAAACAAATAGAGCCGACTCTGATGGCAGGCGAGTCAATGGAGGCCGCTACTGTTCGTATTACTCAACAACTTATTAGCTTTTTCGAATACTTTCTGTTGCAGCACCCTCATCAGTGGCGTTACCTAAAGCTTCTGCCGCAATATTTCATCACACCAACCTAGGTCAGCGGATGTTGAGTTGATCCGTTTAAAAAAGGAGTAGTTTATGAACATGGAAGTTCAAGCTAGCGTTCTATTAGCATTATCTGAGTACATTAATCCGGCAATGTTTCAGCAAGAGGAACTGGTAGGCTCCGACCTTGCTGACATCGTCAACGATTCCCTGTCAATACTTGAAGTGGTTTACGACTTGGAAGAAATCTACAACATTACTATTGAGCCGGAGAATCTCACTAAGCTGCAAACTGTGTCCGACCTAGTACAGGCAATCGATCAAAAAGTTAATCCAGCCTTTCGATAGTTTCGATTCGATATGGAACGTCATGATCTGATTCGGCCGCAAGTGCTTCTGCATCGGCGCCAGGGCAATGGAGCGGCTATTGTGGTTTCCCAGTCCCGCGCCATGGCGACGCTGCTATGGATAATGAGCTTGCTTGTAGTTGCACTTATCACGGTGCTGTTTTTTATAAGGTATAAACAAACTGCACCGGCTCTTGGGCTACTCGAAGCAGTGGTCGCTCCGGCCAAGATAGTATCCCCCGTGGCCGCTCAGGTATCGCAGCTGCTTGTAAAAGAAGGGCAGCGAGTACGGGCCGGCGACACACTCGCAATACTCTCGACAGAGGTGTTTGATGGCGCCGGGCTAAGGGCAGAGCAAATCTCCATAAAACAGCTTGAAGTAAAAACTGCATTGCTGAGAAAAGAGCGAACCCTGGCAAGCAAAATTTACCAAACCAGCGCTCGCCGAATAGAGGCAAGTATCGACGTTATTCAACTCAAACACGACAAGCTCAAAAAAAGTGTAAGCCTCTCCCAAGAGCGACTAGCACTGGCCAGCGCTAATCTTAAATCATTTTCAACGCTCTTAGAGTCGGCAAATGTATCTACCTTACAGCATAATCAACAGCAGTTGAGTCACCTTGATGCGGCACAATATGCCAACGATATGGAATTCTCACGGCTGGAATCGGAGTCCAAGCTGGCGGAGTTAAAACTGGAACAGGAAGCGCTTGAACTTCAGTATTTGGCAAAAATGGCCGAGCATGATGAACAGCTGCATCTGCTAGAGAATGAGATCGTAGGTCTTCGCAATAGCCACTTAGTTAGAATTCAGTCGAGTGCTGATGGGGTGGTCTCTGGCTTAGCCGTGCAGGCGGGCATGGCGCTGTTTGCAAATCAGTATTTGATGGAAATAGCCGATCCGGAAAATCAGCTTTTGGCAACACTTTTTGTACCCTCTTCAATTGTTGGCAAGTTGCATACAGAACAAGAACTCAAACTCGCATTTGATACTTTCCCAGTTAGTGAGTATGGCTATACCGATGCCAGGATTTTGGAAATTGGGGGTTCACCCCTTGACCCAAGGCACGCCGCTATTCCAATACAGATTTCTAATCAGCCGGTATTTAAAGTAATAGCAACACTTGATAAAAACTTTGTCGAAGGGCCTGAAACCTATCCGTTAAAGAGAGGCTATGGCTTTACGGCCCAATTTGTGACTGAGGATTTATCACTAATTGAATTCGTATTTAAACCACTGCTAGCACTGCGGGCAAAATCCTTATGAATGCTTTGTTTATGAAAAGCGGCAGAGTGGCGATGCATTTTCAGTCGGAGACTAACGAATGCGGTATAGCTTGCTTAGCGATGATATCAAGCTATTTTGGCAATGCCCTGTCTCTTAACGATATCCGCGAGCGCTACCGTATTCATGGGCTAGGCGCGTCCGTCAAAGACCTTATTCAAGCAGCCAATAAACTAAAGCTTAGCTGCCGGCCCTTGAAACTAGAACTCAATGATATAGATAAGCTAAAGCTGCCGGTCATTCTTCATTGGGACTTAGATCACTTTGTGGTGTTGACCAAAGTATCTCGGGGCTCTTTTACCATTCATGACCCCGCTGTTGGCGTGCGCCAATATTCTTTATCGGAGCTAAATTTTCACTTTACCGGTATTGCACTTGAACTAAGCCCGCGGCAGGACTTTGTAACGGAAGCGCCTGGTCCAAGGTTAACTTTGGGACAATTGTTCAAGCCTAGTAGAGATTTCTTTACTATAGCGATTCAAGTATTTTTTCTTTCTGTTGCAATTCAATTATTAGGTATCGCCTCACCGGTTTACCTGCAGTTAGTTATCGATCAAGGCATTAGTCTGCAAGATCATGAATTTATTATACTGCTAGCAATGCTGTTCTTGATTATTACCTTGGCAAAGTCAGCAGTCAGCTACTTCCGCGGGATTGTGCTTTTGCAGTTCTCCAGCCAAACTGGCTTTCAATTAGCCAGAGACACTTTTAGCCACCTGATAAGGTTGCCAATCAATTTTTTTGAACACCGAGAAATTGGCGACATAGTTTCCCGATTTGGATCTCTAGAGACAATCAAACAAATGGTTACTCAGGAGATGATCACTGTTGTTGTCGACGGGCTCTTTTCGTTCGTCACTTTAGCTCTGTTGTTCATTTATAGTCCTCTGCTTGCAGGCATCGCTCTTATTGCCATCAGTCTCTTTAGCCTTATTCGTGTGCTTGCCCTGAAACGAGAAAAGGCTTTGCGGCAAGAAGTGTTAGTTGCGGGCGCTTCTCAGCAGACTAGCTTTATTGAAAACGTACGCACTATCGCCACCACTAAACTGTATGCACTAGAAACTCAGCGCGCCAATGATTGGTTAGGCGACTACACCAAGCTCATTAACTCTGGTTATTTTTTAGGGAAATTCCAGCTTTCGGTAGGAACAGTGCAATCCCTGCTATTTGGCGTGGATCATATTATTACTATCTTGCTAGGAACGGGTTTGGTGCTGAATCAAACTCTGACAATAGGACAGCTCATGAGCTTTATATTTTTAAAGCAACACTTCGTTAGCTCGGTCAGTGCAATGGTTCCTAAACTTGCCGAAATTCAGTTGATGAGATTGGAATTGGAGCGCCTCTCTGATATCGCCTTGCACAAGACCGATGTTGTGGAGATTCAACCCGCTTTAGTGGAGCCAGCGGTAAGGGGAGGGATAAAATTCGATAAGCTTGGATTCCGCTATGGTGAAAATTCGCCATGGATAATTTACGACATAAGCGTTGATCTGACTCCTGGGCAGAGTTTAGGCATCTGGGGTCACTCGGGATGTGGTAAATCTACGTTGTTAAAACTGCTACTCGGCTTACAGAGTCCCACCTTGGGAGAAGTGTCCATAGATGGCATTGTATTAACACAAGAAACATGGCCAAGTGTGAGAAGCAAGGTCGCTGCCGTAACCCATGGAGAAACAGCACTGACAGGCAGCATTGCTTTCAATATACATCTTGGATTGGACGACTTTAACGAAGCTAAGCTCAGGCGGGCGTGTCAGCTAACGGGCTTCGAATCGATAGTAGATAGTTTGCCCATGGGGTTTAGTACGCCTCTCACGGAAGCGGGTGCGTTACTTTCGGCGGGGCAATTGCAACGGCTGCTACTTACTAGAGCTCTTTATCACCAGCCTCGGATATTAGTATTAGATGAGGCGCTGTCTCATCTCGGCGATGCAGCGGCGCTAGAGATAATCGCTCGAATAAAATCACTAAATCTGACTTTAGTGCTAGTGACTCACAACCCGGTTCTGATTGAGCGAACTGATCAACAGCTATTACTTGGGAGAGAGACAGGAGCTAATTCAACATTTAACTAGACGCTACCAAAATCAATATCCATGGAGGGATAGATATGGGAACTCAGATTGTTAATCATGTACCAGGTGCAAGCTATTGTGTCTACATTGAGGGAGTCGCCAGCGGCGGCGCATTCATTGACAAGTATTGCAGACAGCAGTACTTGACACGCTTACTGAACGCGCTGCGGCCTTATCAAGTTAATCTTCATGCTTATACAATCCTAAGAAGTGAAGCTTACTTGTTGTTGACGCCACAGTCTCGTACTGGGTTAAGTGCACTACTTGGCGCTGTTCGCCAAAGTTATAGTGAATATTATCAAACTCGATTTGAAAGAGATTCATTCCCACTTTCTTCAAATATCAGAGCCAGCCAAGTAAACGGTTATCAATTGGTTATAGACTGTCAAAAGTTTATCGAGCGACTTGATGTTGAGCGTGGCCTAAGAGAGCATACCGGTCTGTGGCATTGGTCGAGTTTCACTGCCAATGGTTTTGGCACCCGGCCTTTTAGTCTTAGCCAGCACAAACACTATAGACGGTTTCTTGATGAGCATGAAAACCCCTATTTGTGCTATCGAGAGTATGTGTCCGAGCCAATGGATAGCAAGTTTCAGGCATATCTGACTGCGCGTATTCGATCCGGCTTGCCAATTGCCAAAAGACCCAAACTTAAAGGCAAAGCCGTGGTAACCAAAACTAAGGTTTGGGAAGCAGATCCCACTAAACAGATAATTTTGAGCTAAAATTGCAATTATGCCGCAGTGGTGGAAAACTACTTTCTGCTAACAAACGCATTACGTTGATCGATATAACAGAAAGTAGGATCAAAAAGGTTTGCCGACAGTGGCTAGATACTACTGAGGTTATTATCATTTTTCAGTTTGACATTGAGCTAAGACAACACAGTTTGCATAAATGAGTAATTCATCCGATACAGCGACTTTCTCTCCATTTTATGACCCGAAAAAGGGCGAGGCGGGATTGTCCGTTGTCGGTAAAGTTGCCGTCTCACTGTCGCTAGGTGGAATCTATGTCTTGGCTCAGTACTTCGCCATAACTGACAAAGCCGTATTCTTTAATCAGTACTGCTGGATATTGGGTGTAATTATTAGCACATGCTTGATGTCGTTGTATGTGTCTACCGATATTTTTAGATCTAATATCGAAGCAATTGACGCCCTTCACGGCAACGACCAATTAACCCGCCATACGATAAATGTGTGGCTAAGCAATCACAGGTTCTTGCTGGCAGGATGTTTTTGGGGCACATGCAATACTTTGGTCGCTCACCTACTCGGTGTACCGGGCGAGCTACACGCCACACCGCTATCTTTGTTGATCATGTACTTGGGATTTTTCTTTGCGGGCTTCACCGCAGGAATGGGCATGCTGGCGATAATCGCGGTTATTCGACTGTATGTACGGCTTGCACCAAGGCTAATTCATTCGCTCGATTCCGACAGGCTTGATGCCGATGCCAGTCTAAAACAACTGGGTGATGCTATCTGGTTTTTTGCCACGCTTATCGCGTTGATTGGAGTGTTGGTATCTTTGTATATGTTCGCCGTGGATTGGCAGCTAATGCAGTTCACATCCGCAAAGATAATTTTCTTGTTCTGGATTTCGCAGCCGTATTTGGTGGCCGTATCAATAGTACTGATTCCAGGGTTGATTGTAAGGCGCCAGATTTCCCAATTTAAAACCTATCGACTCGATCAGCTTAAAAAAGAAAAGACACGGCTTTACGTTTCCCTGAAAAAATTTGAAGCTTCAGATGATGAATCAATCATTCAGCGGCAGCGGGATATCACTGAGAAAATAAACACCCTCAACACCAAAATGGATAAAGTCAAAAAGCTGCGCAGCCATCATATCGACAGCAGCGATCAGCTCTGATTCAGTATCTAAGGGCTGCTGGCATCACTCGTAGTTTTCTATTGCTGGGCAAGAGCAAAACAAATTACGGTCGCCGTAGACATTATCGATTCTGTTCACACTTGGCCAAAACTTGCTAGAGTCAACATGTCCTAAAGGGTATGCACCTTGCATCTTTGTATACGGCCGATCCCAAGCCTCGTCCAACATATCTGCTAGGGTGTGAGGCGCATGCTTCAGCGGGTTGTTGTTTTCATCAATCTTGCCTGATTCCACGTCGTGGATTTCTTTACGAATGTGAATCATCGCCTCGATGAACCGGTCCAACTCTTCTTGCGATTCACTTTCAGTTGGTTCGATCATGAGCGTTCCAGCCACTGGGAAAGACATAGTCGGCGCATGAAAGCCAAAGTCCATAAGCCGCTTGGCCACGTCTTCTTCCGAGATACCAGAGGCCTGCTTGATGGCTCGCATATCAATAATACATTCGTGGGCCACCATGCCATTGCGCCCGGTGTAAAGAACTGGGTAATGGCCTTCCAGTTTCTTCGCGATGTAGTTAGCGCCAAGAATGGCAACCTGTGTTGCCTTCAGCAAACCTGCCGCGCCCATCATAGCGATATACATCCATGAAATAGGCAGTATTCCAGAGCTGCCCCAAGGCGCAGCCGACACGGCAGAATTGGTTTTATTTGGGCCCACAAGTTCTACTAAGGAATGGTTGGCAACAAATGGTATAAGGTGAGACTTGATACCTATTGGGCCCATACCAGGGCCGCCACCACCGTGAGGAATACAGAACGTCTTGTGCAGATTAACGTGGGAAACATCAGCACCAATTTGGCCTGGCTTAGACACACCGACTTGAGCATTTAGGTTGGCCCCGTCCATATAGACTTGACCGCCGTTATCATGGATGAGCTTGCAGATGTCTTTTACACCTTCTTCAAACACACCATGGGTAGAGGGGTAAGTAATCATCAATGCAGCAAGGTCATTCGAATGTGTCGTTGCTTTTAACTTAAGATCCTCAACATCGATATTACCGTCGTCGTCGCAGGCCACAAGCACCACTTTCATACCAATCATTTGCGCGCTGGCGGGATTAGTGCCGTGGGCAGAAGTGGGAATTAAGCAGATATTGCGGTTGCCTTGGCCAATGCTTTCGAGGTATTTCTTAATAGCTAGTAATCCAGCGTATTCCCCCTGAGCGCCGGAATTAGGCTGCATGCTTACCGCGTCAAAGCCTGTTATCTCTGCCAGCATCGTTTCCAGTTCGGTGATCATCTCCCGGTAACCCGCCATTTGTGCGACTGGTGTAAACGGATGTGGTTTCGCAAACTCTGGCCAGCTAATGGGGATCATTTCCGCTGCGGCGTTCAGTTTCATGGTGCACGAGCCGAGAGGGATCATGGCATGAGTTAAGGAAAGATCTTTGTTTTCCAGTTTCTTAATGTACCGCATCATCTCAGTTTCGCTTTGATAGCGGTTGAAATTTTGATGGGTAAGGAAGGGCGACTGACGACGCAAGCCCTCCGGGATGACGCTGGCGACATCGCCTACAGTAATACTTGCATCGATTGCCGCAACAGAAAGCTTGGCGCCACTTTGGCCGGCGAATAGCTTCCATAGCAATTCAATGTCGCTTTCTGTAGTGCACTCATCAAGGCTTACACCTAGTGTGCCATCAATGCTTAGACGGTCCAGCCTAAGGTTTATACCTTCGCCTCTGGCTCGGGCCTGAATCTCTTTCGCCGCAGCATCGTCAACAGCAACGGTTAAGGTGTCAAAAAAATTGTTGTTGATCAGCGTAAAGCCTGCTTGTTTAAGACCGATGGCAAGAATTTCCGTTAGGCGATGAATACGCAGTGCAATATTTCGAATTCCGTCCGGCCCATGGTACATAGCGTAGAGCGCGGCAATATTTGCTAGCAATGCCTGCGCTGTACAAATGTTGCTATTGGCCTTTTCGCGGCGAATATGCTGCTCGCGAGTCTGAAGTGCCATTCTAAATGCTTGCTTGCCTCGGGTATCAACAGATACACCAATGATGCGGCCAGGTACTGCTCGCTTATACTCTTCCTTGGTTGCGAAGTATGCAGCGTGAGGACCTCCATAGCCCATGGGTACGCCAAATCGCTGAGTGCTGCCAATAACGACGTCTGCGCCCATTTCGCCCGGTGGCTTAAGCAGCGCAAGTGCCATCAGATCGGCGGCAACGATAGCCAAGCCGTTTTCCGCGTGAAGCTTAGTGATGACCTCGCTCAAGTCTTGTGCGTCTCCTTGCATCGAAGGGTATTGGAATATTGCTCCAAATATTTCGCTATAGGGAATGTTGCTGCTGTCGCCAATTACTAGCTCGAAGCCAAAGCGTTCGGCTCGGGTTTTTAGCACGTCGATGGTTTGTGGAAAGCAGTGATTGTGAACAAAAAACTTATTGGCCTTACTCTTACTGGAGCGCTTGGCTAATGCCATGGCCTCAGCTGCCGCAGTGGCCTCGTCTAGCAAGGACGCATTGGATAAATCCATGCCTGTAAAATCCAAAATCATTTGCTGAAAATTAAGCAGGGACTCCAAGCGGCCTTGGGAGATCTCCGGCTGATAGGGCGTGTAGGATGTATACCAACCTGGGTTTTCTAGCACGTTGCGCAGGATGACGTTGGGTGTGTAGGTATCGTAATAACCAAGACCGATGAAGGATCGGGTGGCTTGGTTTTTGTTGGCTAAAGACTTGAGCTTCGCCAGCGCTTGAGCTTCTGTTTTTGGCTGAGCAAGGTTTAGCGGGCCATCAAGGGCAATGCTCGACGGCACCGTCTTGCTGACTAATTGCTTTAGAGAATCTAGTCCAAGAGTTGATAGCATTTCTGCTATCTGTGCATCGCTAGGGCCCACGTGGCGGTCGACGAATTCATTCGTATATTTGAGCGATTCTAGGGTAGGGGCAGAATCATTACCTGCGGTGGCGGCAGCGGGTGCGTCAGTCTTTGGGGATTGCATTGCGGTCCTCAATGATTAGTGAAACGACCCTAGCCCGCAGGGCAGGCGTTGGTGAATCACTAAATCGAATAGTGAATAGTGAACAAGTACACGGCGCTTGCCGCCGTGAAGGTTTGAATAACAGGTAGAACGTAAACCTAGGAGATGCGGATTACTCGCTTTCCACATGCTCAGCGTAGGCTTCGGCATCCATTAACTCATCGATCTCGGCTTCATTGCTTAGTTGAATCTTGAAAAACCAACCATTGTCGTAAGGTAACGAGTTGACGATTTCCGGGCCATCTGCTAATTCTTCATTGATTTCAATCACTTCACCCGAAAGAGGAGCGTAAATATCAGACGCGGCTTTTACCGATTCGACCACCGCCACTTCTTCTTTGGCGTGGACCGTTGCGCCTACCTCTGGCAGCTCCACAAACACGATATCACCTAAGGCATCTTGAGCGTGGTCGCTGATGCCGATAGTAGCGACACCGTCGTCGTCAATACGCGCCCATTCATGGGTTGATGCGTATTTCAAATCTTCTGGGAAATTGCTCACTCAAAAATCCTCGTAATGTGGTCTGCGTTGGCGGGCATGATGCCCTTATTCAAAAACTTTCTTGCCAAATCTGACAAAATTGGCAGGTACGATACGCACGGGCGTTAAGGTACCGCGAATATCTACCTGACAGCTGGTGCTATCTGAGGGAATTCTAGCTAATGCGATTGAATGCTTCAATGTAGGCGAGAAACTTCCGCTGGTAATGATGCCAGTCCCAGTGTCGCTTTGCACCACCTGTCCTTCCCGAAGCACACCGCGGGTTTCTAGCACCAAGCCCACCAATTTTGGCAAATTACCCTTGGCTTGCTGTTCCTTATGCTTGGTCACAGCATCGCGGCCAATAAAATCCCGATCCTTTGGCTCCCAAGCAATGGTTTGTTCCATATTGGCAGCTAAGGGTGAGGTAATCTCATCCATGTCGTGGCCATAAAGGTTCATACCGGCTTCCAAGCGAAGTGTATCTCTCGCACCAAGCCCGACAGGCTTTACCCCTGCCGCCAGTAGATTGTCCCATAATTGAGGGGCATCGCTATCGGGGAAAATTAGCTCGACGCCTTTTTCTCCGGTATACCCAGTGCGGGCAATAAAATAGTCGCCAAGCTCAACCCCGCGGAAGTTTTTTAATGCCGCGACCGCAGTCGCCTGCTCCGGACTGAGCACTTGGCATATTGCTTCGATTGAGGTGGGGCCATGAACCGCCACAATGGCAAGGCGAGGACGCTCTTCAATAGATATTCTGAATCCGCGAGAATGCTCAATCATCCACGCTAAATCTTTCTGGCGAGTGGCGCAGTTAACCACCAAGCGATAGCCGAAGCTCATCTTGTAAACAATTAGATCATCCACCACACCGCCATCGTGGTTTAGCATGGCGCTGTAAAGTGCGCGGCCTACTTCATCAAGTTTGACGACGTCATTGGAAAGAAGATAGCGTAGGTATTTCTCGGCATCAGCGCCGCCAATATCAACCACAGTCATATGGGACACATCAAATGCCCCAGCAGCAGTTCTTACTTGATTATGTTCTTCAATTTGAGAGCCATAGTTAATGGGCATATCCCAGCCACCGAAGTCCACCATTTTGGCGCCGGCATCCAGATGTTTCTGATAAAGCGAAGTTCGTTGGCCCATAATTGCTGCCTTTTTACCCATCATTTAAAGTCGGCAATGTTACAGATTGACGCAAGGATTTGACAGCAGGAAAGCCGCGAAAGAGGCAATAATTATTAACCTTTTGTCATGTTTTGACAGCGCCGCAAAGGCAGCTACACACTAAGCTTTTCGGCGTTGCCTTGAAGGCAAAAACGCTAAAGCGGTGGGGTAATCAAGCCTGCGGAGGCTGGCTATAGAGTGGGTTTAGGGCTGCCATGCGTAGCTGAATTTAGCGAATACGACTCGGTTAGTAGGCTCTAGCGACGTGAACTGATCATCTCGAAAGGCAGAGTCCGAGTAGCCAATAAAAAACCGCGTGGCAGCAGTGAAGCGGTAACTATACAGAAGCTGTGTGGTTAGCCGAGTGCTGCGCTTTTGCACCGAGTTTACGTACAGTGCTGGGTCCCGCTCAGTATCGGTGTTTTGCAGCGTAAAGCGCACAAAGCTTTTGGCATCAAACTGATAAGTAGTGCGCAGGTTTGTTAGGTTGGCAGTAAATAGCCTACCGTCGTCAACGTTAAATTGCTGCAGGGTGTGGCTCAAACTAAATTCTAGATGTTTGCCATACTGATAATCGATAGAAGGTTGGTAGCGTTTCGAATTGCCGAGGCGCGTATTTGCAAAATCTACCACGTCTTCATAGCGCACCAAGGTTGATAATCGCAGATTTGGCAAGGGCTGAAAGCCAATGGCTATCTGGTTGAACTGCTCGTCAAAATATTTGCCGTTCCAGTAAGTTTCGCTGCCCCCAAAAAGGCCATTGAGGAACGACTGCTTCGGGCCGTTTAAATTGATAAACATCTCGGCTTCTTCTTCAAGCTGCAATCCCGACTGATCTTCGGTACGGTCATAATCTAATGCAATGCGAATACGGGTGAAAAAACTGTCTCCATCGGCGCGCCAAGTGCGGCCCACGGTGGTGACAAAAAATTTGTAGTCGGCGCGGTTCACAAAGCCTAAGTCGGCGCGGTAGTCCTTGCCAACATCGTTGTAACCTACTCGCCAGTCCCAAAATTCATCTACGTGATTGTATTCGAACAAAACACTGTCATCGCTCGTATTGTTGGCAAGACCAAAATCGTTTTGTAGGGTTAACGGATTGTCCGAACTGGAGCGAGATGCTTGAAACGAGACTGTATCACTATTGGTTGGGCGAATTGTGGCATCAACACTCATCACGGTGTTTTCGTAGTCGCCGCCACTGCGTTGGGTGACAACCGCGCCGATGGCAGAGTTATCAAATACGTCTAATCGATAGCGGCCGATAGTAACTTCACTGGGTAAATCTCTAAGGGAAGCAACGCGGGACCCTAATGCGCCAGGTAAAAGAAAGCTCGTGGATTCATCATCTGCCGTAAGCACTCCGTAGGTATGACGGCCAGTTTTGCCAGTGATCTTAACTCCATAGTCTGGGTTGGAGATGTTTCGCGTGTATACTAGGTTTTCGAATGTATTGAAGTAGTCAGCGCCGTCCAAGAAAAACGTGCGGCGCTCGGGAAAAAATAAACTGAAAGTATTGTTAATATCCAGTTGGGCCGCATCGGCCTCTACTTGAGAAAAATCTGGATTTAACGTGGCATTAAGATAAACATCCTGAGTGATGCCCCAGCGTACATCAATACCCGCATCGGGATTGACAGATTCGCTAATCCACTCGCCAACAGCCGGGTCACGATTTTGAATGGCCGTACTAGTAAAAGTAGGAATCACTTCCAAATTGCGGCTTGCCTCTAAGTTTGACATGCCTTGTATTTTACTGATCTGGCAAAGGTAGCAAGAAATATCCCTGTCTTGGGGGTTATTGGCGATACGGTTATCCCTATCTCTGGGGAATTCTCGCACTAAGTCCACGCCCCAAGTCTGTTGATCTTCGCTTGGTGTAAAACGCAGTTGCTTAAATGGGATAGCCATTTCTACTACATAGCCATTGTCATTAACCTCGCCAGCGCTTTCCCAAATAGCATTCCACGAGTCATCGTCCCGTTGGTTAACATCGTCGTAGATGCTGTCCAATTGCACGCCAAAAGGATTAACAAAAAACTGATAGGCGCGGCGCTCGTCATTAAAGGTGTCAAGTACCACACCAACTCGGTCATCATTTCCTATTTGATCTCGGTCGCGATAAAACGCCCGCACCTGATCTATCGCGTGGTCATGGGCGATGAAGGCAACATACAGCACTTCTCCGTCTTCCATCAGCAAGGCGTCGGCGTCAACTTCGGCGGTAATATTGTATCCGGGATCGGTTTCGATATTTACCTTTACTCGGGTCGCTTTAGCCCATTCGTTGCTACCGATCACACCGTCGATGTCAGGTAAGACAGTAATGCGGGGAATAGAATAGAGAGTGGTTTGGGCTGCGGCAGAATTGCCCAGCAGCAGCCCCAACGGCAGGGTGAGGGCTAAAACAACAACGGTGAGGCACGCGGCCCAAGGTCGACTTGGCATAATGTCAGCTCTTATTTTTATTTACGCCGGCAGCTACATGCAAAAGGGCTTTATGGCAACGTGTAAGCGTCGGTATTTAACCACTAGAAATCAAATTTTCAAAATTAGGCGCATAAAAAGAGATAAAGAGAGGGACTTAGCGGTATAGCTAGACAGGATTGCTTGTAGGGCATCAGTGCACTGGCTTTATTGATCAATAAAACCAGTGCACTGAGCATTGGCTTAGAGACTAGTTGCAGCCTCTAACACCAGTTCTAATGCTGGACGATCTTGATAGCGTTCCTCGGCAAATTTGTGGCGAATGACCCCACTGCCGTCAATCAGCAGCATGCCAGGGTAGGGAATGCCATAGGTTCTGTCTCCGGGTTCGTACTGCAAATTACGAACTCCAAGAGCATTGACATGCTTAACGTTTTCATCGTGAAGTAGGGGGAAATCAACGGCCTGATCTTCTTCAACTTCTTTCAGAAACTCCACCGGATCGTAAGTTATGGTAGCAATGTTAATTCCCAAGGCCTTAAGCTGGTCCACTGTCTCTGTCAGCTGCACGAGCTGAGCTTTACAGTAGGGTCACCAATCAAAGGAGCGACTATAAACAAACAGCAGGCCTTTTTCGCCTTTCAAATCATCAAACGAGCGGACTACGCCGTTCTGATCTTGGGCGGAAATCTCCGGAAGTGCGCTTCCTACCGGAAAGTCCGGTGCCCACACAAAGTCTTGAGCGGCTGCACTAGGCAGCACAACAGCCACAAACAGGGCGGCTAGCGCCTTGCCAATAGGGCCACTAAATAGGCCGAGTGGTTTTATCATGGTATTTCCTCATTAGGGGTGCAACAGGCACAGGATAATAGAACAGAATAGTGCGAGATTTATTGCAGTGAAAAACAAACCGATTTGCGGTCGCGGCACGATGCGTATTAATGATGTTGGCCTAGGAGCTTAGCCTCCAGCGTTTGGAGTTAATCCAAGTCTGACAAAAAGCGCTCGCTGCGAGGAAGGTAGTTGTTCATGCTGTCGAGGGAAAACACTACCGAATTAGACCGGCCTATGATTTCGCCCCGCGGCACAAAGCTGTATATACGGCTGTCGGCGCTGTTGTCCCGGTTGTCTCCTAACACAAAATACTGCCCATCGGGCACGATGGCTGGGCCATAGCTGCGGTTGGCGCGACTACCATAATGGCTTAGCTGCGCCTGATGACTTCGGTTGGGTAGTTCCTCCAACACAATGACGGCATCCAGCTCTCGGTCCAATATCTCGTAGTTGGCCGCCTCGCCATTAATGACTAAGGTGTTGTTTTGCATATAAATAGTATCGCCTGGCACACCCACAATTCGTTTCACGAGGCGTTTTTGCGCCTTTTTAGAATCGATAATCACAATATCCCCACGCTCTGGGTCGCTAGTTTCCGCCAAGGAGATTTCGGTAAAGGGAATTTTTACATCATAGGCCAGTTTGTTAACCCACACTTTGTCGCCATCTAACAGCGTGGGCTGCATAGACGCGCCAGAAATGGAACTAAGGTCGGCGATGGCGCTTTTGAAGAACACAATGCAGGCCAACAGCATAAAAAACTGCCGATTTTCCCGCCAAAATACCGTTAGCCAGTTGTAAATAGTCGATGAAACCCGCTGTCGGACGCTGTCAGGCTGGGTGACGGTCGGGTCTAGTTGGTCTTGATCTGGATTTTGCTCATTCATGGTTTTGAAGTTAGCTAGCGGGGGGCTTTATGTCAATTGCTGTAGTGCATTTTGATAATGGTTGGGCTAAGGCCAACATCTCAGCCCATTGTAATAATCCGCTATTTTCGAAAATACCTTCGTCTAAACCCAGATGTACTTGCAGCAAAAGTCGATCCGTTTGAGCACTTTGTAAAGCACGGCATTCACGAAGGCCTGCGGTATTGAACAGCCAAGAATTGTGAGTTGGCCGACCAAAGGCAATCGAGACCAGAGTTAACTTCTACACTAATAGTCGTTGAGTTGAATAGCAGCAAGAACAGGGCAATCTTTGTTTGTCATTGCTCCTCAATATTAGTCTGAGGCCATTTCTGGTAAAGATAGCTCGTGACTATTGGAATAGTGACGGCAATGTTGTTTCGGCCATTTTTAAATGAATCACTATGACCTCTTAAAGAAACTCAGTTGAGTTAGTTTGCTAATAGCTATAATTTTAAGATCACAGTGCCCCTGTGTAACGAGTCGCTTCTAGTTCTAAGCGGCACTTTATCGTTACAAATAGCCAGCAGTCTCATATCGGGAATATCCCCTTGCTGTTAGTTCGCTGAGTTCTTGGAAAATCAGCTGATCCACCGCCTTAAAATTGAAACAAGACTTGCCTTGCATTCTTCGTTTTAGTTCCGGCGATATACTTTGAAGCAGCTCTGGAAATACATACACAGGCATCAGATGGAAGCTCACGTAGCTCTTATTAATTTTGACAGAGCCAAAATACAGGGGCTTCTTATTTTTCATAATAAAATGAGTATTGACGTAAAAATGGCCACTCTCATTCACCGTGACAACTAGCTTTTTCGAATACGGTTCGATGATTTCTTTTAGTCGTTCAAAAACCTCGGTGAAGTCGTTGTTGCAAACCATAAACGTATTCTCTAGCTATTTTTAAAGTCGGCGTGATTACTATCAGTATTAAGCTTTTGCGATTTCTGCATTCTATGAACAGCAAGCATAACTCCACCAAACCCAATAATTATTGGCACCATCCACAAAATCGCAGCGAGCGGACTTTCCATGCGTAGCACATCAGTAGCGGGACTTACCGCCAAAGCGATGGAAGTTAACGCTAAGTTGAGTATGGCAAATTTAACATGCCCAAAGTTGGCTACGACACCAGACATGCACATCAAAAGTATGGCCAAGGCAACTGCTGGTGAAAATATTCCCGTGCTACCTATTATGCTGAATATCGATAAGAGCGCAAATCCGACTTTTAGGACGATAGTTAACAATTAGCGTTCTCCGAGTTTGTGCATAGAACCGTGGCACTATTATCTTCATCAACATTAAATTCATTCTAGTTTTAGGTTTAGG
>CAYGRT010000045.1:0-24014 GCA_964352355.1 uncultured Pseudohongiella sp.
GAGTTTTTGAACGAAAGGCTTTCTAGCACATCTAGGAATAAACGCTGATTGGGGAATTTTACTGACAAATCGGCTTGCTGCACCGAGGCAAAATTTTCATCTGCTTCCATCACCTCGCAGACGATAGTTGCTAGTTGGCGACTTAAAAATGCATCATCTCGATGAAGCGCCAGCAAGTCCGATAACTTAGTTACACCACGCAGCGGCAGGCTAGCCACTTCGGGCAGACGATCGTAAATACCCTGCATC
Organism: uncultured Pseudohongiella sp.; assembly: GCA_964352355.1. Lineage (GTDB taxonomy): Bacteria > Pseudomonadota > Gammaproteobacteria > Pseudomonadales > Pseudohongiellaceae > UBA9145. The sequence goes on from CAYGRT010000045.1 coordinate 250, forward strand.
GAACCAAAAGCATTCAGCAAAGCCTTTGCCTTGACTGGCCCTACTCCAGGAACGCCACGAATCATATCCACACTATCACCCACTAAGCCAAGATAGTCAGCAAACTGTTCTGGGCTCACACCAAAGTCAAAAACAATGTCTCGTCTGTAACGTTTCTTGTTACCACTATAATCCCAGAGATAGCAGCGCTCATCTTTTAATAATTGCGCTAGATCTTTGTCTTTAGAAACAATGCAAATTTCTAAATCTTCCGGAAACCAATTCTGGGCCTTGCTTGATATCGTACCCAAAATATCATCTGCCTCGAACCGCTCACTAGAATAATCGGCAAGTCCTAGTGCTTTTGCTACCAATCCACATGCATCTAGCTGCATTTTCAAATTTTCATCGGGCAGTTCTCTGTTAGATTTATAGGCGGGATAAAGCTGATGCCTAAACCCAGTTTGCAGACTCTCGTCTCTGGCAATGGCGGCGAAATCGGGCTTAGTTCTTCTTAAAAATTGAAACAAGAATTGAGTAAAGCCAAAGACAGCACTTAAATCATGCTCACCTTTACCAAAACACTCAACATAGGGTGAGAAATGAGCTTGAAAAATGTAGATTGATGCATCAATCAAATAGATCCCGGTCCGCTTAGCCTCCAAAGCTTCACTAGTCTTCATGAGATTACGGGCAACAACCAATACATGGTTTCCACTACTCTTTCTTGCGAATTAGGTAGCGGTAGATGCCGTCCTGCTCAGAATGCTCCACTAGTTCATGACCCAGAAATACACAAAACTTAGGCACGTCCCTTGTAGTGGATGGATCAGTGGCAATTATTCGAAGGGTTTGCGAGGGCTGCATATCGCGAATTTTGTTGTGAATCATCATAACCGGTTCGGGACAGTACAAACCACAGGCATCAAGCTCCACATCTGCCCCGCTGGAATTTTCATCTTCAAGGCGCTCCCTTATCTCGTTTTCTTCTTTAGGCATAAGACATTATAACTTTTCGGTAGTTGCTACTGTGAACAGCCCATACGATACTTAAGTTTAAGCAGCAAGTCGAACATTAGGATTGCTTAAGGCTTTCCTCTTTTCAACCGTGTATGCGATGCTGGTTGGCGTGTTTAATCACTTAAGTGTTCTAATGGCTATTATAAATCTTGATCGGAAAAGTGCACCCAATGCGGTTCTGTTCGACCGAGCCACGCTGCAATTTACTGTTCAACTATTGCGTTCTCACAATCCGTCATTAGCCCTTCGCATACAAAACTTGATAGCCCCGGGGGCAGTCATCTATCGACACGCAGCCGATCAGCCAAGTTCAGAGGACCTTTATCGTTTAGCACTGGATTCATTCACCCTTAAACGGGTAGTGGACACCCTTGCTATTGCCGGGCAGGAATTAGCTGAGAATGTTCTGCAAACATTGGACGGCGACCATCAGCACCTATTAGTGACAAAAGCCGCGATTGGAAAGTGGCTCGCCTATGCTCAATATCACCAAAGCGAATTCGACAAATTGAAACTGATTTAAACCCCTTAAGATTTAATCGATTTAGCCAAAACAATAGAGCAGCTCTCTGTAGCTTCATCAAAGCTTATAAGGGCTTCACCCGATTCCAGCTGCCGCAATACCTGATCCACTTTCTCGCCAAATGTCGCTTCAACTTCGCCATAATCCGTGCCTTCTCTTGAAACGAAATCTTCAATAACTGCGATTAAAGTGTCTTCGCCTAATTGGTTGAAGGGAATTATCAATGAATGCCTATCAGCTATGTAAAGCGAACGGACTCAAATCAGTTCAACTACATTAAGTTTTTCTGAGTCAGATCGTGCTATCTCTAAAGTTCTAAATGGAAACAATTCCTTATCGGCGAGCTGAGATGGGGAAACGCTTGTAATGCTCCGAAAAATTGATTCTACTCGCCCAGGGTGGAGCTTGCTCCATTCGGTAAGCATAGACTTTATATTTTGCCGCTGCATGTTGTCTTGGCTACCACACAGATTACAAGGAATTATGGGAAATTCCATTAGCTCGGTATACAAGGCAATTTCACTTTCTTTGCAATAGGCTAGCGGCCTAATAATGATATTGCGTTTATCATCACTTAGTAGTTTGGGCGGCATTGCCTTTAATTTGCCGCCGTAAAACATATTGAGAAAAAGTGTTTCTACTATGTCGTCTCGATGATGTCCCAGCGCAATTTTATTTGCTCCAATTTTCTCAGCATAATTATAAAGAATCCCTCTTCTTAGCCTCGAGCACAAACCGCAGTAGGTTTTACCCTCTTCTATCTTATCTACCACAATTGAGTAAGTATCTTGCTCTAGAATCTTGTAGCTTACACCAATGCTTTCTAGATAATTTGGCAGCACATGCTCCGGAAACCCAGGTTGTTTCTGATCCAAGTTCACCGCGTGAATTTCAAACTTTATCGGGGCGCTTTTTTGAAGACGAGTCAGAATATCCAAAAGAGCATAGGAGTCTTTGCCGCCCGACAGACACACCATCACCAAATCTCCGTCTTCAATCATATTGAAATCGGCGATAGCGTGCCCGACATCCCGCCGCAAGTTCTTGCGGCAGCGATTCAGTTTAAATTCCTCTTTCGATGCTCTCGACATAACTCTAGCTACACGCGCTCTAATACCGTCGCAATACCCTGCCCCAGCCCGATGCACATTGTCGCTAAACCAAGAGCCGCGTCATTGTCTTCCATCGTATTTAGTAGCGTGCTGGTAATACGCGTTCCAGAACAGCCAAGGGGGTGACCCAAGGCAATAGCACCACCTTTCAGATTTACTTTTTCATCAACAGAATCGAGTAAACCAAGATCCTTAAGGACTGGTAACGACTGAGCGGCAAAGGCTTCGTTAAGTTCGACGCAATCCAGGTCTTTAATAGTTAAGCCGGCTTTCTTCAGAGCCTTTTGAGTCGCTGGCACTGGCCCGTAACCCATTATTGATGGGTCGACACCTGCGTAAGACATGGAACGAATTTTGGCTCTCACGGTTAGCCCCATTGCCTGAGCCTTTTCTGCTGACATAATGAGCATCGCTGAAGCGCCATCTGACAGTTGCGACGATGTCCCTGCGGTAACTGTGCCATTCACTGGATCAAACACAGGGCGAAGCTGTGACAATCCTTCTACCGAAGTTTCAGGCCGGATAGTCTCGTCGTGCTCAATTAGCAGCTTAAACCCTTCCGGATTATGCCCCTCCACTGGCACAATTTCGTTGGCAAAACCACCGTTGGCTCGTGCCTGATCGGCCAGACGATGGGACCTAACGGCAAATTCATCTTGTGTTTTTCTATCAATGCCATGCATTTTCGCGAGTACTTCGGCGGTAACTCCCATCATCCAGGCAGCCTTTGCAATGTATTTTGACGCCTTAGGATTTGGGTCGACGCCATGATTCATTGCCACATGGCCCATATGTTCCACACCACCAACAATAAACATATCGCCATTATTGCTCTGCACCGCCATGGCAGCAGTATGCAGTGCCGACATAGAAGAGCCACACAACCTATTCACTGTTTGGGCGCATGTTGAGTGAGGCAAAACAGACATCAAAGCGGCATTGCGCGCAATATTCCATCCCTGCTCTAGAGTTTGGTTAACACAACCCCAAATAACATCTTCGACTTCTTCCGGCTGTAAGTTTGGATTTCTTTCGAACAGCGCATTTATCAACCTTGCCGATAGCTCTTCGGCTCTAACATGGCGAAACGCACCGGCTTTAGATCGAGCCATCGGAGTGCGAATACCATCTACAATTACCGCGTCTCTTGCGTGTAAAGTCATTTTACTCTCCTAATCCTAATAGTAGGTTTCGCCATTTGATGCTTTCGCACGCATTTTTTCAGTTGGGTGATAGAGTTCTCCCAGATCCGCGTATTTTGCAGCCATTTCACAGAATGCTGCTACTCCAATACTGTCTACGTAGCGAAGCGCTCCTCCTCTGAATGGGGGAAAACCTAAACCAAGTACCAGTCCCATATCCGCTTCGATTGCAGTTTCAACGATACCATCTTCAAGACAACGAACAGTTTCAAGACAGAAAGGTGTCATCATTCGCTCTATAATCTCAGTATCGCTAAAGTCGCGCTTACTTGACTGAACGGACGCGACTACCGCATCGATATCCGGGTTGGGCATTTTTCGAGGCTTGCCTTTCTTATCCTGTTCGTACTTGTAAAAACCGCTGCCAGTTTTTTGACCGAAATTTTTGCTTGCATAAAGCTTGTCAATCACACTTTCAAAATTCAGTTGCATGCGATCGAACCCTGCAGCCATTACCGCTTGCGCATGTACTCCGGTGTCAATTCCAACAACATCCATTAGATACGCGGGCCCCATTGGCCAGCCAAATTTTTCCATAACTTTATCAATCTGCCTAAAGTCCGCTCCATCACGAATCAAGCTGGAAAAAGCACCAAAATAAGGGAACAAAATTCTATTCACCAAAAAGCCCGGACAGTTATTCACGACAATCGGTGTCTTGCCCATTTTTTTGGCATAAGCGACAGTTGTGGCAATAGTTTCGGCACTAGTCTTCTCACCCCGAATAACCTCGACTAAGGGCATCAACGGCACAGGATTGAAAAAGTGCATACCGCAAAAATTTTCTGGGCGATTTAACGCACTCGCAAGCTCATCCACTGAAATCGTCGATGTATTGGTGGCGATAATAGTATTCGCACTAACAAGACCCTCTAATTCTTGCAGGACCGCTTTTTTAACTTTTGGGTTTTCAACGACTGCTTCAACGACAATATCGGCCTTATCGATATCGTCGTAATCTAATGTTGGAGTAATGCTGCTAATCACAGCATACATCTGCTTGGCATCTAACTTACCGCGGGCCACTTGCTTCTCTAGCAGTTTGTTTGCCTCGGACATCCCCAAATCAAGGCCTTCCTGAGCGACATCCTTCATAAGGATAGGCGTACCTTTCAATGCCGACTGATAAGCAATTCCGCCACCCATAATGCCAGCACCCAGCACGGCTGCAGACTTTATATCTGCGGCCGCTTTCATATAGTGCTTGGCCTTACCAGCTAAAAACTGATCATTCAGAAACATCTGCACAAGATTTGCAGCAACATCTGTCTTAGCAAGCTTAACAAATGCGTCGTGCTCCACTAGAAGCGCCGCATCCCTTTCAAGAGAGGCAGCTTTCCTCATCGCTTTAACAGCTGTTGTCGGCGCAGGATAGTTTGGCCCTGCTGCCGCGGCCACCATACCTAGCGCGGTCTCATAGGCAACATTTAACTCTATCGGTGAAAGTGTCAGGGGGGACTTTTTCTGCAGTCTAATCGCTTCATGATTTATCTTGCCATCAACACATTGCAGCACTAAGGCTTCCGCCGCCGCTAACAAATGTTCATCTGCAACGATGGCATCTAGGGCACCTTCTGCGAAAGCCTGTTGAGCTTTAATATGAGAGCCGCTGCTAATCCATTGATTGGCGTTGTCGGCACCAATGAGGCGTGGTGTGCGTACGGTGCCACCAAATCCAGGCAAAATGCCAAGCTTAACCTCTGGGAAGCCTACAACGGCATTTTCAGTTCCCACTCTAAAATCTGTTGATATCGCCATTTCCATGCCACCACCAAGTGCTATACCGTTTACAGCGGTCACTGTGGGGAATGGAAGATCTTCAATTGCACTAAACACGGCATTGGCCTTGACTAGCCAACCCAGTATTTCCTCACTAGGCTGAGAAAACATTGCTGTAAATTCAGTAATATCCGCGCCAACAATAAAACTACTTTTCGCGCTAGAAAATATAGCGCCTTTCACACCGCTTGTAGCGATTGCGGAAACGGCAGCGGACAGTTCTTCCAAGGTTTGCTGGTTAAATTTGTTAACCGAGGAGCCCTCTAAGTCAAAAATGGCATGGGCTATGCCAGACGGCAGTTTATCGACACGTAGTGCAGTGCCAGAATAGATCATCTCAATACTCCGTTTTTAGCGATTATCCCTGTGAATAGGTGTGACGAGCGCGTTTTTTGGGGGAAAGATTATACCTTTTTCTGGGGCCGTTACGGAAGCTGCAATAACTCTTCTCAAGGGGATGAAATAGGGTAATATTGTCGAAAATCATCTATTTATCTGGAATCCATGAGAATCTCACGTTTACTCTGCGTTATTGGTTTATGTCTTGCCTCCACGATCGCCTCGGCTAGCGGCGCAGCGATAGTCTTGTACCACCACGTTGCAACAGACACCCCTCCTTCGACTTCACTCTCACCAGCACAGTTTAGAAGCCACTTAGAATTTATTCGAGATAATGCAATTGACGTGATTCCCTTAGATGAATTGCTAAAGGCAATCGAAACAGGCATTGAACTGCCGGAAAAAACTATCGCCATTACTTTTGACGATGGCTACCTCTCTATTTTCACTGAAGCCTTTCCAATGCTCACTGAATTTGGTTTCCCCTTTACTGTCTTCATCAGCACAGGCCCAATTGATCGCGCTCAACCTAACTACATGACATGGGATCAAATTAGAACCATGAGCGATGCCGATGTAATCATCGCCAATCACATGGTTGAACACCCATACATGCTAGATAGACAGCCCGAGCAAACTGACGAATTGTGGCTTTTAAATTTGAAAGAAGAGTTATTAAGGGCGCAGCTTACAATTAACAATGAAACAGGCCAAGACCATAAGCTTTTTGCCTATCCCTATGGCGAGTACGACGATCGGATAAAGCAAATGGTAACGGAGTTAGGATTCGCTGGTTTTGCGCAAAACTCGGGAGCTGTCAACGAGACATCAGACGTCGCGGCATTACCTCGCTATCCGCTGGCCAGTATTTATGCCAATCTAGAAACCGCCAAGACTAAATTTCTAAGCAAAGCTTTTAATGTGGAACTCTTGGCACCCTCATCTCCAGTCACCTCCAACTACAGGGCAAGCGCGAGGCTCAAATTTTCGCCTGGAGAATACTCACTAGGGCAAATTGGATGTTTCTATGATGGTCAAGCCATGGAGCTTAACTGGCTTGATAGAGAAGCTGGCATAGTAGAAATAACCCCCTTGCAAAGCGCGTCTGGGCGTAGGTGGCGCTATATATGCACAGCACCCGACCCTACTGGTAGTCGTTATTTTTGGTACTCAGTCCAGTTAATCAATCCTAACTAAACCGGCAGATCATCGTCGCGCTGGTGCAAATTGTTTTGCTGAATTAAGGTCTGAACTTCATCCACGTAGTGATCGCCTCGCTGCGAATAACGCCCTAAACCGATAGCCAACACCATAGAGTCAATAGGCTGATCTTCATTGCGCATGTGAACCCTAAGATCACGCAAATAATCATAGGACTGATTGGTGTTGATATTGAGGAAGTAAGAAGAAACCGCAGCCGCCACAGAATCGAAACTTTTAACTTCGTGAATAGCGCCTGAATTTCTGCGCCTTGGCACAATCCCACATCCCTCGATGAAACACCACTGGCCGAATACGTTGTTACCTTCTAAAGTGAATCGAGAGGTTCCCCATGCAGATTCGTTAGCAGCCTGCGCAAGAACCAAGGAAGGAGGAATCACGTCTACCCGGCGCATTAGTTCCCGAACTAAATCGGCAGAGCTAGCGCCTTCAATTTCTAACCTGTATAGCTCGGCAAGCTGATGGATAGTCGCCCGCTCGATCGCACTAAACGGCACACTATTTTCTGCCATTTCAGCAAGAGGCAGCAGAGTTTTTCTGGTTTCGAGAATTTTTTGATTTTCTGAATCCACATAGTTTTCTAGGTAGTCGAAAAATTGCCGTTTTTTCTCATCAACATCTGTGATTGAGGCGAAATCTGGAAAAACCGCAATGGGCTCCATTTCGGGAAGCTCAACAACCACTGGAGCTTGGCTTGGTGCTATGGACACGACGGCAGATATTAAGCCTGCCATCGCCAGACTTGCGAGGGTTGCTACTATCAAGCCGAGCTGTCTTTCATCTGCAATCAAAATAGATCCTTTTGACGATGTCCATGGCAGCCGCTTAAGCTGCACTATCTATCTGAAATTTCTGAAATTTATTCATCTAGCGGCACATCTTTTAACTAATCTTCAGGGATACGTCTTTATAACGATGCCATCCCTGCTTTGGATCCTAAACTGAGTCTCTCATTCTGACAACAGCTGTTTTCATGAGACCTTGCTACCTAAGATGTACCCCTAATCACAATCCCGCCAAAATGGCGGTCAACATTGAGCATTAGGGCTTACTGCCACCTAAGCAATCGGGTGAACTAGGCGCTCCCTCTTGACGCAATTGCCATTCCGACGGGGCATACAGATGCAGCGCAAGAGCATGGACCGGACCCGCCAACTCGGCCGCTAAAATGCCATAAAGTCTCTGATGCCTCTTTACCGCACTGAGCGCTGCAAACTCATTACTAACAACGGTTAACTTAAAATGAGACTCAGTAGCCGGACCAGAATGCTTGTGACTCTCGTTATCAATTATCAAGACTTCTGGGGATAGGGCCTCAAGCACCTTTGTTTCGATTGTTTCTTTAACGTTCATGTAATATTCGACTCTGTTTTGCCCTTCTATGGGGGGACTCAGTATAAATCATCTGCCATCACCTTGCAGTGGTGGAGTTAGCGCCGCAGCATGGCTAGAATGCGCTTTTCCCTCAAGGCGATAATATGACGATTAACTGGTATCCAGGGCACATGAATAAAGCCCGCAAGGAACTATTGAAAGCAGTTCCGTTAGTTGATGCAGTAATCGAGTTAAGGGATGCGCGAGCACCTGCGGCTACGGCAAACCCATTGCTCGAGTCACTAACAGCAAGCCTGGTGAAAATTATTGTACTCAGCAAGGCGGATCTCGCCGACTCAGCAACAACCAAACAGTGGCAACAGCACATAAATAGTGAGGCTAAAAGTATGTGCCTAACCAACTCAATAGATGCCCCGCTGCAAGCCACACACATTACTAACGCAGTGTCGCAGCTATTAAAGCTTGGCAATAACCTTGAGAATAGGAAAATTCAAATCCTAATCACTGGCATACCAAATGTTGGCAAATCGACTCTTTTGAATAACCTTTCAGGTCGAAAGCTTGCCAAAACAGGCAATGAACCGGCAGTCACTCAGAGACAGCAACGTATCAAGCTCGATGAAAACTTCTATTTAATTGATACTCCAGGAATGCTGTGGCCGAAACTAGAGGATCAAGACGGCGCGTATAGATTAGCCATGATCGGTTCAATCAGAAACACCGCGGTAGATATTGCTGACATAGGCTGGTTTGCCGCAGAGTATTTACTGGCAAGTCACAGAGACGTGTTAGTCGAGCGGTACGAGCTAAATGATCAGATTGATACCGCCGAGGCACTTTTAGAGTTTATTGGCTATCATAGGGCGGGAAATAAAAAACAAGGCCAAGTAGATTGGCACAAAGCAGCGGATTTATTACTAAATGATTTTCGCTCAGGTAAACTAGGAAAATTAACGCTAGAAAGCCCAATAGGGCCAAAATTGCATAACGATCAGCTAACCCCATGAAAACAGCGCTCATATCGGGCTCGAGAGAATAACTTATTAATGTCTGAATCAGCAGTAACCAAACCGCACACCACAACTAGCGCGCCAACTCCCAGTCAAATTCACCCTGCCTTCAAATGGCTTCGCAGCGAGGTGATACCGTCGCTAAACATTGTCATGGAAGAGTATGAGCATAAAGTGACTGGGGCTATGCACTATCATCTCGCCAGTGAAAATAACGAAAATGTGTTCATTGTGGCCTTTCGCACCGTTCCGATGGACTCAACCGGTGTCGCCCACATCTTAGAACATACCGCTCTTTGCGGCAGCAAACGCTACCCTGTTCGGGACCCTTTTTTCATGATGATACGGCGCTCCCTGAACACCTTTATGAATGCGTTTACCAGCAGCGACTGGACGGCTTACCCTTTTGCGAGCAAGAACCGTAAAGACTTTAACAATTTGCTGGAAGTCTACTTAGATGCTGCTTTTTTCTCGCGACTCCATGAACTGGACTTCGCCCAGGAAGGCCATCGACTTGAGTTCGCTGAAATTGACAACCCTACTAGCGATCTTCAATACAAAGGTGTGGTTTTTAACGAAATGAAAGGTGCCATGAGCTCTACAAACAGTGTGCTATGGCACACTCTAAGTAAGCACTTGTTCCCTACAACCACTTATCACTTCAATAGCGGCGGCGAACCTGAAAACATTCCAGATTTAGCCTACGAAGATCTTATTGCTTTCTACAAGAGTCATTATCACCCCAGCAATGCCGTTTTCATGACGTTTGGCGATATCCCCGCATTCGAGCACCACCAGCATTTTGAGGACTTAGCACTTAAGGAGTTTTCAAAACTGGATGTCCACATCGCCGTCACCGATGAAAAAAGGTACACCGCACCAATAAAAGTTGAAGAAACCTATGCGGCTGAAGCCTCCGAAACTAACAAACATCATGTCGTTATCGGTTGGTTGTTGGGCCACAGCACCAACTTAGAAGAGCTTTTCAAGGCGCAGTTGCTTTCAAGCGTGTTGCTTGATAATAGCGCCAGTCCGCTACTTAGAGTGCTTGAAACTACCGATTTAGGCAGCGCCCCATCGCCTATGTGCGGGCTCGAAGACTCCAATCGAGAAATGAGCTTCATGGCGGGTCTGGAAGGTTGTGCCGAAGGCAGCACTGACGCAGTAGAACAGCTAATTTTAACCACCTTAGAAGATATAGCGGCTAACGGTGTTGACCCCGAGCAAGTCGAAGCGGCCCTGCATCAGTTAGAGTTAAATCAAAGAGAGATATCAGGCGACAGCTATCCTTATGGTTTACAACTCATCCTTACGGGCTTGTCCACAGCAATGCATCGTGGCGATCCGATTACCTTATTAAATATTGACCCAGTGCTCGAACAACTGCGCTTACAAGTTCATGAGCCTTCATTTATACCCGACTTAATTCGAACATTAGTTCTTGAGAACCCCCATCGACTCACCCTCACTCTTTCACCAGACACAGAACTCGCAGCTAAAAAAGTCGAGCAAGAGGTGAATAAGCTCAAAGCGATTAAAGAAAGTCTAACCGATTCTCAAGCACAAGCCATTATCGAGAAGTCGCTAGCGCTGGCCCAGCGCCAGGAGATCGTAGATGATCCTGGGCTGCTCCCAAAAGTGGATTTAAGCGATGTTCCTAAAACCATTACCGAACCACATCGCAAGGAATCTACTTTAGCTAATGGCTGCAAACTCACCACCTATGCTCAAGGCACCAATGGCCTGAACTATCAACAAATCGTTATGCAGCTGCCCGCATTAGATGACAACCTAGTGAATACACTACCGCTCTACACTACTTGTGTGACGGAACTCGGCGTTGGAGACAAAGACTACTCACAAGTACAAACTTGGGCCGCAAAGGTAAGTGGTGGTGTAAATTGTTTCAGTAGCATTCGCGGCAATATTGATAATGTGAACAAGGTAAAAGGTTTACTAACTTACTCATCAAAGTGTTTGGTTGATAACCATAAGCAGATGACTACGCTCTTGCATGACACCCTGCACAATGTGAGGTTTGACGAGACACAGCGACTCGCTGAGCTTATTGACCAAATAGCGGCTCGCAAGGAGAGCAGCATTACCGGACAGGGACACAGCTTGGCCATGAGTTTAGCCTCCAGTGGTATGAGTCCAACTGCTAAGCTATCTCATCACGCCGGCGGCCTTGCTGGTATTAAATATCTGAAAGCACTGCGTGATGGAATGGTGGATGATGCAACTCGGCAAGGATTAATGGCTGATTTTTCAAATTTGCATGAGGCCGTACTCAACTCGCCAAGAGAGTTTATGCTTATTGCAGAGGACACCTCCCTACAATCCATGAAAGCGGATTTAGAATCAGTGTGGCATGATTCAAAGCAGTACAACCAAAATTCAAACCTAGCACTGGATTTTGAGCGCCACCGGGTTCGTCAAGTTTGGACCACATCGACTCAGGTGAGTTTTTGTGCCAAAGCATACCCAACAGTGCCTTCTTCCCATGAAGATAATGCTGTTCTTAATGTATTAGCAGGATTTTTACGTAATGGGTTTCTGCACAAGGCGATTCGCGAACAAGGTGGTGCCTATGGCGGCGGCGCTAGTCAGGACACTAGTTCGGCTTCATTTAGATTCTTTTCCTACCGAGACCCTCGCCTCGAAGAGACCTTGGCTGACTTTGACCGATCCCTAGACTGGGTAGTTAGCGGCTCGCACGGGGAACATCAACTTGAAGAGGCAATTCTTGGTGTTATCGCCAGTCTAGATAAACCAAGTTCGCCGGCCGGAGAGGCTAAGCAGGCCTACTATAATCATCTGTTTGGACGTGATTTGGAACTACGTAAGCGGTTTAGACAGCGTGTTCTCGACACCAGCATGGAGGATTTGCGTAATGCGGTGTCTACTTACTTTGACCCAGAAAAAGCCAGTATCGGGATTATTAGTAATGTCGAATCTGCTGAGCGACTATCTGCCCTTGACCTTAAAAGAATAGATATTTAATTATTTCAATAAGTTGCAGATGTTATTTAAAGTAATAAATATTTTTCTCAAACAGCGAATTATTTTTTGAACTTTTTAAAAATCACAAGGTCTGATTAAGTGTAGGTAGATGTATTTCAAAATTGTGGGTTTTGTTTCATTTATCTCTCCCTTGATAGTATATTGAGCCCAATAGCGAAAGTTATTGGGCTCTTTTCTTTTCAGGCACGCCCATCTTTTCAGGCACGCCCAACGATCCAGCCAGTCTAATTACCAACATGATTGCAGCCACTACAAGCTCTGAGCCAATGCATGAAGCCACCAGAGTTACTCTCTTGGGTATGTGGCTCGATATCGCTTTAGGTATCGCCAAAATTATTGGTGGAGCCCTAAGCAACTCCTATGCCCTTGTAACCGATGGTATTCACTCCTTAACTGACGCAATGTCCGATGTGTTTGTGCTTGTTCTAGCCAGAATCGGTCGTTCTGCACCTGACGAAGAGCATCCGTGGGGCCACGGCCGCTTTGAGACTCTTGGCACAGTCGCGATGGGCGTTCTGTTTTTCACGACTGCTGGCATTATTATTTTCGACGCCATTCAGCGCCTGCTGAACAATGTCCCTAGCACCGCACCTGAGACCCCTGCACTGCTTATTGCAATGATTTCCATCGGCCTTAAAGAGTGGATATTTCGATACACCCTGGTCGTGGCAAACAAGCTCAATTCGAGTCTACTGAGGGCAAATGCCTGGCACAGTCGCAGCGACGCCTTTTCTTCAATTGCAGTGCTCGCGGGAGTCACAGGGGCGATGCTGGGTTATCTCTGGATGGACCTGTTAGCCGCAGTAGTGGTGGCACTAATAATTGCAAAGATCGGCTGGGGACTGTGCACGGATGCGCTAAAGGAGTTGGTGGACACAGCTGTAACCAAGCAGCGGAGACTCCAAATCGAAAACACTATTCATGAATCAAAGGATATCCGCGGCATTGCGGGACTCCGCTCTCGTCAATCTGGAGGGGAAATAATTCTTGAAGTAAGCCTGCTAGTGGACCCAACAATTACGGTTTCTCACGGCCACCAAATTGGCGAGAATGTAAGCCAAGCACTCCGAGCCCGGTTTAGTGATATTAATGATGTGGTTGTTCATATTGACCCTGTGCATGACGTTCCGGCCTATCCTTATCATGCTGGATCAGCCCTTCCCCAAGATGCTGAAATTTTAGTCGCGGTTAGGCAGCAGTGGGCAGATTTGCTAGGTGATTCAGAAATCGCGTCACTTGGGCTGCGGCACCGTGCCGACCTTGTTGATATTGACCTGAGTGTTACTAGCCCAAGTCTGCCGGAGTCTTTAGCTCAGCAGCTTAAACTGGCCCTAGAGCCTTTGCGCTATGTGAGCAGTTTAAATATCTACACTAAAGTCTTTGACGACATCAACAACCACTAAATCACTAGCAACCCGCCACCAATTTTTGAGCGATGACGAATAGTCAAGCCGTATGCTGTTTGATCAATTCGTAGGCGGCTTTTATATCCTGCGTTTTGCGATTCGCAAATTCCATCATTTCTTCAGGCAAACCTTTTGCCACAAGCTTATCCGGATGATGCTGATTCATTTGACGCCGATAAGCTCGCTTTAGCTCAACACTATCGACTCCCTCGTTTACCCCCAGCAGCTCATAAGCGGCAGCCAATTTATCCGCTACGGATTCCTGTTGAGCAAACTGAGCCTGTCCGGATAATCTTCCTAACAACTCGTTAAAATCTTCGGAGGAATAACCTAAATCGGCAGCAATATCTTCTAGTATCTTTTGCTCTCGGGAGTCCAAATTGCCATCAGAAAGGGCCACGGCAGATACAATTTCCAAAAACATCTGCACCAGAGTTCTTCGGCGATAGAGCTCCGCTTTAAACTGCTTCAACACTTCATGGATCTGAAAATCAGGCTTTTTGCCCTCATTAAAAAGAGTGATGGCGATTTTGCGCTGCTCGGCAGAAAGCTGCATTTGATCCATCACTTGCTCTGCGAGCGCGATTTCGTCTTTGGTGACCTTACCATCTGACTTAGCAACATAGCCCATGACGGAAAAAGTCACGGTGAAAAAAACAGACTGCACTCGCTCGGTAGCGCCGATCCCCAATCCGCCTCGACGGCTAACACCATCCAGTCCGCCATCAAAATAGTTACCTAATGCAACTCCCATCAACGCACCTAGCGGCCCGCCCATCATAAAACCAAAGGTGCCACCTAGTATTTTTCCAAACCAACTCATTAATTATCGCTCTGTAATTATGAAAAATGTGAGACCGCTATGACAGCAAGCGCCTAAACCACCCTTTATCAAGATCTCTTCTACACTGAGACAACTGGTTCTCGTAGCGCGTGGCATTTGCTTGCACCTGCGCTGCTGCATCAATTAACCATTGTTTATTCCGATAAGTGCCTTGTTGAAACCCGCCATTGCCCTCGTGGTATGCCAAATATAAGTCGCGGCCATTGTTTCTAGAAATACCACTTATGCGACTGGAATTACTGTTATACCAACCAACAAAGTCTATCGCATCGGCAAAATCTGATCGGGACGCCCGCCTATTGCCTGACTGATTCTCATAATCTCGCCAAGTGCTATCTAGTGCTTGTGCATAACCAAATGCTGAAGAAGGCCGAGTCCAAGGTATCACCCAAAGAAATCTTTGCCGCGCAGGCTTTGCGCGGGCTCTGAAACTAGACTCTTGATACAGCACAGCCATACTGACGGAGATTGGCGCACCCCATCTAGCCTCAGATGTTTTAGCGGCACGGTACCATGAACGCCTATCTTCAAAAATGTCACAGACATTGCTGGTATTTCGAGGTTGAGAACTAACACAACTTGAAAGCAAGACTGCAAAAAGGACGCTTTGGATAATTTGTCGGGCAAATCTATTCATATAAATCCGACGAGACAAAAGCAAGAATAGTTTGCCATCAAGGCGAACCAAACTGCTCTAAGAGAGATAAGAATTCCTGCTCGTCGATCACTTTTAAACCTAATTCAGTGGCTTTATCTAGTTTGCTTCCTGCTCCTGGCCCGGCGACGACACAGTCCGTATTCTTCGATACGCTTCCAGCGACTTTGGCACCAAGCGCCAGTAAACGAGCTTTAGCGTCGCTTCGCGCCATCTGTTCTAGGGTGCCAGTTAAAACGAATGTTTGACCCGCCAGAGGCTGGGAATCAGCATCGGCCGAAACGTCGTCCCATTTAAGACCGGCATTGATTAGACTCTCTATCTGCTCGAGATTTGCTGGATTGGCTAAGAAGGCTCGAATATGACTAGCGACGACGGGCCCAATATCTGGCACTAACTCTAATTGTTCTTCCTCAGCATTGATAATTGACTGCAAATCACCAAAATACTGCACTAATGCTAACGCCGTCGCTTCGCCCACTTCCCGTATTCCCAAGGCGTAGAGAAACTTCGCTAGCGACGTATTTTTACTCTTTTCGATGGCCACCAATAAATTTGTAGCGGATTTTTCGCCCATACGCTCAAGACTTACCAAAGTCTCTAGTGACAAAGAATATAGATCAACCACTGACGCCACCAAACCCTCATCAACCAGCTGCTCGACGAGCTTGCTGCCCAAACCGTCAATATCCATGGCAGTACGAGAAGCATAATGCTTAATGGATTCTTTACGCTGTGCAGGACAAATTAATCCGCCGGTACATCTGAATAGTACGTCTCCATCTTTTTCAATTGGCGATGAACACGCAGGGCACGTGCTGGGCAACACAATCTGTTTGACAGACGAGTTGTCACCTCTTTCAAGGACCTTAACTATTTTTGGAATGACATCGCCCGCTCTTCGGACTACCACTCTGTCACCAATACGAACGCCTAAGCGATCGATCTCGTCCATGTTGTGAAGCGTTGTATTACTCACGGTAACTCCGCCAACAAAGACAGGCTCCAACCTTGCTACTGGCGTTATAGTGCCGGTTCTCCCTACTTGAAATTCGACATCGAGAAGTAAGGTAGACTTTTCCTCCGCGGGAAATTTATAAGCCATGGCCCAACGCGGCGTGCGGGAATTGACCCCTAACTCTGACTGCGTCTTAAGGTTGTTCACCTTTATCACTGCGCCATCAATCTCGTAGTCTAGTTGATCACGTTTCTCCAGCAGCTCGAGGCAGTAATTAAGACAGCTCTTAATACCTAAGCGGGTTGAACGATCTGGATTAACAGGCAATCCATAGTTTTCCAGCATGGAAAAAATTTCGCTTAAGGTTTCTGGAAGCTGAATGCCTTCACTACTCCCGATACTGTAGCAATACATTTGTAGCGGAATTTTCGCAGCATTTTTAGGGGCAAGTTGTCTTATAGCGCCCGCCGCAGTATTCCGAGGATTAACAAATATTTTGCTACCCTCTTTCTCCGCCCTATCGTTTATTGCTTTAAAGCCCGGCTTGCCTAAAAATATTTCCCCTCGCACCTCAAGCACCGAGGGTGTAGGCAATCCATTAATTCGCAGTGGTATTGATCGGATGGTCTTTACATTGTGGGTTATATCTTCTCCAGTTACACCATCGCCGCGGGTTGCAGCGCGATCTAAAACACCATCGACGTACAATAGACTTACTGCCACACCGTCTACCTTGGGCTCGCAACTAAATTCTATGGATTCGGAAAAGTCCAAGCGCTTTTTTATTCGCGCGTCAAAATCCTCTAAGTCTTTTTCATTGAAGACTTTATCAAGTGAGAGCATGGCAATCTCGTGCTTCACCTGCTTAAACTCGGTCAGCGGTGCGCCACCAACGCGCTGTGTAGGGGAATCGACGGTAACTAATCCATATTCTTCCTCCAACGCTTCTAAACGCAACATCAGTGCGTCGTAGTCTGCATCGGGTATTTGAGGGGCATCAAGTGAATGGTAGAGCCGATTGTGGTGATCAATCTGCTGTCTGAGGCCAGCGACTTCTTGTAGGATTTGGGGCGGTGCAAGTTTAGTCATGGGACCAAACTAGCTCTTTTTGCCTGCAGCTTTGAGCCTTCGTAGTTCGAAGTCTCTAACTCTTTGCCGATAATGCTCAATAGTTTGTGACGTCATCACGTTACGGTTATCGTCTTTCAATTCACCGCCGAGGTTGTTTTTTACTTGTTGAGCAACTGCCAGCATTTTTTCAAACGCTTCAAGATTATTCATGACTGTAGGCAGCGCTAAGAAAAAACTAACACCTAGCGTAGAGAAATTTTCCATAGTGTTTAAATCAAAAGTACCCGGATTCAAAACATTGGCCACACTGAATAACACGGGACCTTTTTTATCAGCACCAACGCGCTGATGAAAAATATTCATCTCGCCAAACTTGAGCCCAGCGGTAATAAGTACTTGTAGCAAATCGTCACCCGCAAAAGCATAACCGTCTTTCGCCATCACATTAATTACAAGGACTTCGCTTGGACCGGCATTCGCTTCAGCTTCATAGTCTGCCTGTGCGCGAGAGCTAGCAATTTGATTTGATTTAATGGGACTGCTCGAGGGCTGTTCATGCTTTGGCACCACCGCCTCGATAGGCTGCTGTGCAGGCTTTACATCCACGCGTGGCGCTGCTTCATCTTTTGTTGATTTTATGGGCTGGGGATTTGTTGGAGGTTCTTTCGGCTTCTCCTGGCTCGAAATACTTCGCTTAAACGCCGCAAACAGCGAATTCACTTTGGTGTTTGGACCATCGCCTTCTTCGGGCAAATCATCCACATCATCAAATAAGCTTGGCTGAGACGCAGTTTCCTGCGGCCGCTTTTCAGCTCCTATGGAACGAGCAGTATCGGTTTCGTTAAATCCGATGCGTTCACCAGCGCTTAGGCTGAAATCATCCAATTGTTCTTCGAAAGACTTTGCGGTGTAACGAGGCTCTTCTGCCTCATTTGCCACATCAGGCTCCTGCTCTGACATGGCAGGCTCCAACTCCTCGTCTATTTCTGCAGGGTCATCGATTTCTTGCTCGAGGTCCACGTCTTCAGCTTTGTCTTCAACGTTATCGTCGGATGCATAATCGGGTGCTAATGCTGCCAGTGAGTCGCCTGGCCCTTCGTCTCCGTCACTGTAATCTTCGTAGTCGAGTAGAACGTCGTCAGCATCCTCATCCACTTCGCTGTGCCCATGATTCTCCCAAATTTCGTCGTCATCCTGATGATCGCGCTCATCAACTTCCTGTGCATTCAATTCACCAAGTTGTGGTTCATGGGTTTCTTGCCGAGTAAGTGATAGTTCATCTAACTCTTCAGCGCTCGATTCATGACCTAACTCGGTTTGCTCCAAAAAATCACTGGGGGTTTGCTCATGTTGTGCTGGTGCGGACTGACGACTGTACGCTGCACTGCCTTTGTGTATGCTGGCGCGCCGAGTTTGAGTGTTTGGCAGTGAAACCGCGTCCATAAGAATCGGCACATTGACTTCTTCGCTCTCGGAATCCCCGAGTTGAAGATCTTTTGAGCGTTTTATTGCCGCATCCAGCTTACTGTTTTGGGAATTCACAGAGTCCAAAGAGCGCGCAACAACGCGGGCGCCTCCGCTAGGCAATTCCGCCATTTCGAGGGCGTCTAAATCAATATCGGTGGGGATGTTTTTGTCGATAGCCAGTCGGATCTGTCCTTTGCGTGCACGCAAAGCAACAAATAAGCCTCGCAGTACGACTGCGATTATGGCTAGGCCAAGAACTAGAATGATTATCTCGCGTGGACTCATAAAGCGGCTTTCGTTCGACCTAAACTCAAAATAGCGAAAAATTATTAGTTATATCTTACAGTTACCGCCATTTCTTTAGCGAATAAGACAGACATTTTCGCAATTTTACATCGCGGCCAATTCAGCAGCTTCCTCGATATCTACCGCAACGATTCGCGACACGCCAGCCTCATGCATGGTCACGCCCAATAACTGATTGGCCGCTTCCATTGTAATCTTGTTGTGAGTAATAAAAATAAACTGAACCGTTTTTGACATTTCTTTTACTAAGTTGGCATATCGACCTACGTTTGCGTCATCCAAAGGGGCATCGACCTCATCGAGCATACAAAATGGCGATGGGTTCAAACGAAATATCGAAAACACCAGAGCGATAGCAGTCATTGCCTTTTCTCCACCGGAGAGCAGGTGAATAGTGCTATTTCTCTTACCCGGTGGCCTTGCCATAATGGCAACCCCTGTATCCAGCAAATCTTCACCGGTCATATCAAGATACGCATGCCCTCCACCAAAAACTCTGGGGAACAATTCTTGTAAACCCGCATTGATTTTATCAAAGGTCTCTTTAAAGCGAGTGCGGGTCTCTTTATCGATTTTTTTAATAGCATTTTGTAAAGTGTCGAGCGCTCTTTCTAAATCGTCATTCTGTTTGTCCAAATACACTTTGCGCTCAGATTGTTGTTGATACTCATCTATCGCCGCCAAGTTAATTGGCCCCAAACGTTGAATTCGATTAGCCAGTTTTTCTAACTCTTCATTGCATTGTTCCTGACTGAGACCTTCTGGCAGTTCTTTGATCACTTTATCCAATTCGAATCCAGCATCCGACAAGTTCTGCAAAACACCTTCTCGTTTAACAGATGCGCCCTCTGTTTTCAGACGCTGCTGCATAAGGGATTCTCTAAAACGAGATGCCTTTTCCTGAACCCCATTGCGCTCTTTTTCTAACTCGCGAATTTTGAATTCATTCGCATCGGCCGCGGCCTTGGCTGCTACTAGTTCCGCTTCGACCTCTAGTCGCTTTTCTAGCAGCGCTTCCAGCTCGCGTCGCATCTTAATCAACGGCTCGTCCGACACGTCTATCTGATTAGTTAAGGACTCAATTCTTTCTTTTGCTCGCTGAACCTGGCTGGCCATGCGGTCCATGGTTTCACGCGTCGAATGTAACTGAGACTCTAGCGATTGCTTTTTTAACGCTAATTCGTGGGCGCGATCTTTACTAGTTCTTGCTTGCTGCCTAGCGCTTTCAAGTACCTGCTTGGCTGACTCTCTAGAATATTCTAGCTCCGAGCGAGCACCAATATCCTGCTCCATTGAATCCAACGCGTCTTGTAAGCGCGCTCGTGAAGCAGCGGTATTTTGCTGTTCAACTTCGAGTTGACGCTTCAGCTCTTCCAATTCATGGTGTACGCGACCCTTGCGCGTCCTAGCCTCTTCAATCTTTGCCAATTGGGCGCTAATTTTTGACTTCACTTCACCTAAAGCTTGAGTCTTGTCAGAAATTTCTCGCTGCAATTCATCTCTTTTGCTTTCATCACTCGCGAGTCGAGTTTTTAGCTCTGCTTGCTTTTCGACCAGTTCGTCGGCTTGCTCGGAGCTCTGCTTGATAGCCTTGAATAAATCTCCAATCAGCCCTCTGCGCTCGATAATTGAATCCTGTTTATTGAGCGTATTTACCTGAATCCACGACTTACCTAACCACATGCCGTCAAGTGTCACTATCGACTCTTTCGGCCCAAGTGAGCTGCGTGCCTCCAGTGCTTCGCTAAGGTCTGTCGCAGTATAAATACCCCCAAGAATATCGCTTAGATTCCATTCAGATTCTATTCTATTCACTAAGGGGGTTAGGCTGTTTGTGGCCTGATAATCAACTTGACTACCCGCAATAACATCAATCATAGCCAATCGCCCTTGGGGCAGATCGGACAAAAGTTCTTTCACCGCATCCAAGCCTTCAATGCAAATGCCCTGGAGCGAATCTCCCAAAACTGTTTCCACTGCAAGTTCCCAACCTGACGTGATTTGCAGGCTTTCTGCTAGACGCAATTGATTGTCCAGCCCTTTCATGCTCAACCATTTATTGAGAGGCTCATTGTCTTGACCGAGCGCAGCTTGTTGCAGCGCTTCCAACGAAGCGAGTTTGCCTTTGGATTCTTGAATATTACTGCGCACCTGGTTTAGGGAGTCTGCACAATCAGAAAGCTCGATTCGGGTCGCTTCGATTCGATGACCGATACTAATATTGGACTCTTTTAACTGTGCAATATCGTTTTGCATTGAGACAATTTCACTCGTCGCCGCCTCAACACTTTCGTCATCTTCTGCATCGGTCAAACCCTGTTGCTCTGCTTCTAACTGCTTTCGGCGATCGAGCCCTCGCTCAACGATTCGCTCAAGCTGCTGAATCCGAGACTGCTCCACCTCAGCAATTTGTCTTGGCTCTTCCGCTTTTTGATTAAATTGATCCCATTCTTGTTGCCAGCTTTGAAGGGATTCCTCAGCGTCGATCAAGGCCTCTGCCGCGATAGCTTCAGCTTCGGTAGCTTGTTCCAGCTCTGGCGTTAACTCTCTCAATGCAGAATCTAGCTGCGTGATTCGTTTTAAATCCACATCCAGCTCTTCTTTCGTTTGGGAAAATGCGTCCTCTGTTTCAGCTAAATCTTTCTTTAACTGATCAACTCGTTCTATGTGATACTCGATGGACTGTTCGAGCCTAGCAATATCGTTACCTAAACTGTAAAAACGCGCTTGAACTTCACCTAGGGCATCAGACAAGTCTGCATTATCAGATAAATGCTTTTCAACTAAAGCATCGAGTTCGCGCTGCGATGCGATGGTAGCTTCTATTTGAATTTCCAACTCGGAGATGGAATCCTGGTTTAACTTTATTTCCTCATCAAGCGCCTGCCACTTTAGTGCATTTAAATTAGCACCGGTTTGGCGTTCTTCTTTTTTGTATTCCGCATATTTTTCTGCAGCCACAGATTGCCGCTGAAGATGAGAGAGCTGCCGCTCCAGCTCACTGCGAATATCGGCCAACCTTTCGAGGTTCTCTCGGGTTCGCTTAATGCGACTTTCTGTTTCTTTACGACGCTCTTTGTATTTAGAAATACCAGCTGCTTCTTCTATGAAGATTCGAAGGTCCTCTGGCTTAGACTCGATAAGCCGCGACACCATGCCTTGCTCAATAATCGAGTAGCTGCGAGCGCCGAGTCCAGTCCCCAGAAAAATGTCCGTGATGTCTTTGCGACGAACCTTGGTTCCATTCAGTAAGTAAGTTGACTGAGCGTCTCGATCCACTTTGCGCTTAATCGATACTTCTGTGAAGTTTGCGTATTCGCCCGTTAACTTGTGGTCATGATTATCAAATACTAATTCAACGCTAGCTTGGCCCACAGGCTTGCGACCACCCGATCCATTGAAGATAACATCCGTCATATTCTCGCCGCGAAGATTTTTCGCCGAGCTCTCACCCATCACCCAACGCACCGCATCGATGACATTAGACTTGCCACAGCCATTAGGGCCCACCACGGAGCAAAGATTTGACGGAAAGTCTATGGTGGTAGGATCGACAAAAGATTTAAAGCCAGCCAGCTTGATGCATTTAAGACGCATGAGAGACCCTTGCGCGAGGACGAGAGTGCCGTGGAGTCAAAATAATTATTAGTGTGAAACAGAGCGATAAAATGTAGTTCAAAGCGAGAATCTTAGCTGGTTTTTATTGTCAGAAAGCAAGCGAGAATAGTATCTGATCTAGCGCAATTTTACACTCTCTATATCAGCTTAGAGACCATATTTTCTTACTTGATTATTCACAATAGCGATGAGAAAAAAAAGCTATTATCAGCACCTGCAACCTAAATGTCTCGGCACAATTAGAATACTGCAGAGATAGGTCAACATGAGTAAACCCGAGGTTTAGTGGTCGTCACCTATAGCCAATTTTCTTAGATACTATAGTAAGAGTCGGCAAGGAAGCCAACTAGAATACAAGGACGTATTCGCTTAAACATCTGAAAATTATAAGAAAAGGATATTTATTATGTTTTCTATCGACCTACCGCTGGATATTAACAATCGTTTAGAACTACTTTCGCTCTCTACTGGCCGCACGATGCAGTTTTACGTGCTAGAGGCGCTTATGGAGTATCTAACAGATGTTGAGGACAAGTATACAGGGCTGGAGCCAATGAGCAGTGAGATAATACCAGATTTCAACGATTTTAATGCTGGGGTTGGGGATTGAAGGCTTTTAAAATTGGTCGGGACGGCAGGATTTGAACCTGCGACCACTAGACCCCCAGTCTAGTGCGCTACCAGGCTGCGCTACGCCCCGAATTAGATCGCTTCTTTCTCTTTTTTACATCCAACCATTAACGAGTAGAGGACTGTCTTTATGAACGGAGATCCCCCAGTCTAGTGCGCTACCAGGCTGCGCTACGCCCCGAATTAGATCGCTTTTGATTGGATGCTATAGACGTGCGATGACTTCTTCCAAATCGCGAATCAAGGATTTAATCTCACTTGCGTTC
>CAYGRT010000046.1:0-22585 GCA_964352355.1 uncultured Pseudohongiella sp.
ATAAAAACTATGAGTAATACGCTCTCGTAATTGCCTAATGTGGCGCTCACTCAGGTTTTTGTCTAACTCCGGTTGACCAAACAGAATAATCTGCATCAGCTTGTCCCGGTGGGTTTCTAAGTTGCTAAACAAACGTATTTCTTCTAGCGTCTCTACCGGCATACCCTGAGCTTCTTCGATTACCACCAATACCTTTTTATTGGCGGCATGCTGCTGCAACAAATGATTTTGTAATTGCTGCATGACCAAAAGCTTGGAGGTGTCTCTGCGCACAGCCAGCTTGAGCTCAAAAGCTACTGCATAAAGAATATCTTCTGGGCTCAAATTCGGATTAGCAATGTACACAACCTCGGTAGTGTCAGGGAGCTGCTCTTCGAGCATGCGGCATAACATAGTCTTGCCGCTACCAACCTCACCAACCACCTTCAGGATGCCCTCGCCGCTCTCAATAGCGTAAAGCATTGCTTCTAAAACCACGCCTCGGCCTTGATTTCCTCCAGAGAAAAATAACGAGGTATCTGGGGTAATACGAAACGGGTGGCGTTCCAGCGAGAAATAATCTTGATACATGATTTGCTAACTCCCACCTGCTAAAAATTACTAGGGCACAAATTTGGCCTGAGCGCAGGCGCCACTAACTAACACCAGTGCTAGTTATTAATATCGTTAAGTATCTGAAAAAATTAACTAAAAACAGAAATATAAACTAATTAAATTCACCCCTTTGCTAGAACGCAAAATTACCTAGCACGCGCCCAGAAATAGCTATGCCATCTTGCTGAGCCAGCTGCCAGCGCGAAACCGGCGAACGCGCCGAGCCACAGGCGCTAAAGGGCCCATGATCTAACTTTGGGCCAATTCTCCTACGCCTCTACGAGCCGTTTTTCGGGCAAATAAACTAAGCAAAAACAAGCTTACGCACCAATAGACAAAAGTGAAGTCATGGAGTAGCCTCAACAGCTGAGTCTACACAATATCTTCTGCTTAAGCGTTGAGTAACTAGTTGATATTAATGAATTATTTTATAGTTCAGTAGCAGCCAAAGCGCAGACTTCGGCTGAAACCTCAGTTGATAACAATAAATATAAATGGAGAGGCGATAGATGAAATTTATTTCAGACCACCTTACCCGTGCAAAAACCCCACTTCTACTGACCGCTTTGCTGGCTTGCTCTCATTTGGTGCAAGCGCAAGATTCTGTGGAATGGTTTACGCTAGGTAACGACTTTGCTCATACACGATATTCACCCGCTGAAGAGATTACCCCAGAAAACTTCACTGACCTTGAGGTGGCGTGGGAGTGGGACGGCGCTAGTTTAGGCGCCGTTAGCGGACGTTCCACCCCTAGCTACATCAATGGCAGACTCTACACAGTCGCTGGATCACGTCGTCACGTTGTCGCCATAGATCCAAAATCAGGGGAAACATTGTGGACCTATCGTCTGCCAAACACCGAGCGCTGGGAATATTCAATGCGAGCCGACTACGGCAAGGGTATTGGCTACGCGGAGATCGACGGCCGTGGCGTTATCTATATGATTACTCCGGGGTTTTTCTTGACAGCCCTCGACGCTGATACAGGCGCTCCTATAGAAGGCTTTGGCAAACCGGTTCCAATTGAAGGTTTCCCAAAAACCGGCGTTGTTGATCTATTGGCCGACTTAGGCCATCCCTATGACCCCTACAAAGGCATACCGCTTGAGACAGGCTATATCACTGCCTCTTCTCCACCTATCGTGGTCAACGGCACTGTTATTGTTGGTAATTCCGCAGAGCAGGGCTATCACCAATCTCGTATCGAAAACATTCCTGGCGACATTCTTGCCTACGATGCCAAGACTGGAGAATTCCGTTGGAAATTCAATGTGATTCCTAAGCCCGGCGAATATGGTCATGAAACGTGGGAGAACGACGCATGGGAGTGGACAGGTGATGTATCTTCTTGGGCTCCAATCTCTGCTGACTTAGATGCAAATTTAGTCTATATCCCCACCAACGGCGCCACGATCGATTACTACGGCGGATTCAGGCCCGGCGACAACTTATTTGGCACCAGTTTAATCGCTCTCGATGCCAGCACTGGCGAACGACGCTGGCATTTCCAAATGGTGAAGCATGATATTTGGAACTATGACAATCCAACTGCCCCGATCTTGCTGGACCTAGATATGCCAGGTCAAGGAAAGGTTCCTGCAGTTGCCCAAGTAACTAAACAGTCTTTCGTTTACGCTTTTAACCGCCTTACCGGTGAGCCGCTTTGGCCCATAGTCGATCGCCCTGTACCTCAGTCTATTGTCCCCGGTGAGAAACTATCTCCTACTCAACCATTCCCGACCAAACCTGCGCCATTTGATATACAGGGCATCGGTTTGGATGATTTAGTGGATTGGACGCCCGAGCTTAGGCAGCAGGCCATTGAAGCTCTGGCTGAATTCGAAATGGGCCCCTTGTTTAATCCGCCAATTCATCGTGGCAATGAACTAGGCAAGCGAGCTGCCTTGTTCTGCCCGGGTGGCGGTGGTGGCGCTAATATTACAGCGCCTCCTGTCGCAGATCCTGTCTCTGGTTATTTGTATGTGTCGTCTAGATCCAGTTGCAGCCCGGTACAGCTTGTACCCGGAGAAGAAGCCGATCTACAGTATGACGCCCCAACTGGCTCTACTTTTGCTGAATACGCCAATGGTCCTAGTGCAGGTGTAATCAGACACAAGGCGGGAATCCCTGTATTTAAGCCACCCTACAGTCGTATTACAGCTATCGATATGAACACAGGCGAACATGCGTGGATGATTCCAACTGGAGAAACCTCCACTAGAATCAGTAATAACCCAGCGTTGGCCGGCATCGATATTGGCAACACTGGAACAGGCAACTTGGTTCCTATGACTATTACTCCGCAAATGTTGATTTATTCCGATGTGAATGGGGAAGGTACGCCAATTTTATACGCCATCAACAAGAAAACAGGAGAGGTAATGGCTGAATTGGAAGTGCCCGCAACATCCCGTTACGGCATGAGTACTTGGGTTCACGAAGGCCACCAGTACATAATGCTGCAAACTGGCTCCAAACTCACTGCGATGGCATTGCCTGGCGCTAGCTCAGGTGCCGGCGCACATTAGCAACATCATCCAGTAAAACGAAGCGGCGACCTAGGTCGCCGTTTTTATTGGAGCTGTGATTGATTCTTTGGCGAGAGGTGCTTAAAGAGTTCTTATCTGAGAATAGTCTGTATAGCCCAAGAGGATTTTTTCTATGCCATCTTGCTTGCGAGTCTGCATGCCACCATCAATGGCAGCCATATGTATTTCGGATGCCGGTGCTCCACGTAGAATCATTTTCTTAATCTCAGAATTATTAATGAGAAGCTCATGAATACCCATACGTCCGCGATATCCAGTATCCAAGCAATCTAAGCACCCTGGCGCTTTATATAAAGTAAATTCACCTTTCTGAGTGTAGAGCGCTTTCCATTCTTCGAGTTGATTAAACACCATCTCATCAGGCGGGTCTGATCGACTGCCATCTGGAATCACCTCACGGCAGTATTCAGCAGCCAAAAATTCTAGCTCTCTTTGCTCAGGAACATAAGGCTTTTTACAAGACGTGCATAGTGTTCGAGTCAGCCGCTGAGACAAAACCCCGATAATAGCGTCGGCGAAATTAAAAGGATCCATCTCCATATCTAACAGTCGCACTACACTCTCTGCGGCACTATTTGTGTGGAGAGTCGACAGCACTAAGTGGCCTGTTAATGATGCTTCAATAGCTGTCGCCGCTGTCTCCGAGTCACGCATCTCCCCCACCATGATGATATCTGGATCGGCACGTAAAAATGCTCGCATGGCACCGGCAAAGGTCATTCCCACTTTTTCGTTAACCTCAACCTGACGCAAACCAGGCTGGGTGATTTCCACTGGATCTTCTGCTGTCCAAATCTTACGCTCGGAGGCATTTAAATAATTCAATACCGAGTGGAGTGTTGTACTCTTGCCCGATCCTGTCGGTCCGCACACAACGAACAAACCATGAGGCTGAGATACAGCATCTAGCAACTTGTCTAGGTTACGGCTGCTCAATCCAATTGCATTGACTGGCATACATTTACCGCCACTCAACAGACGAATTACTACGTCTTCTACGCCGCCTGCAGTAGGAATTGTGGCAACACGAAGCTCAACATCAATAGGAGCAAAGTGTCTAAAATTAATCTTACCGTCCTGCGGCTTGTTTTTATTGGAGATATCCAAATGCGCCATTACTTTTATGCGGGATACAAATACTGCGCGGTATTTAGTCGGGAATTTATAATAGGTGGCGAGAATTCCATCCTTACGAAAGCGAACAATTACTTTTTGTTTGCCACTGCCAGGCTCGATATGAATATCTGATACTTTTTGACGATACGCATCTTCAATTATTTTATTGACTATTCGCACGACGACGTTATCGGTTACTTGCGAAGTTTCCACCGCCGAAAATATCGTTGAATCGTACGATTCATCTTCATCGGACTCGCTCTCGACTTCATCGAAGTTAGAAATAGTTGACTCGATGTCCTCAGACGAATAATAAAACTGTAACGCCCAGTTTATATCCTCTGGCGACGCCATCACCGGCTCAACGTATTTGTTAATATTGAAACTTAACGCATCCGTTACTTGCCAATCCATCGGATTTTCGATAGCAATGACAATTTTCCCCTCATAAACGTATAAAGGTACTACTTTATGCTTGAAGGCAATAGCTGCGGTAAGTAGCCGTATAACATCTGGCTCAACGATAAACTCACGCAAATTAACAAAAGGAATGCCTAATTTTTTTGCTAAACACTGTTGAATTTCATTTTTTTGAATTACACCCTTATTAACAAGAATTTCGCCGAGGGCGCTCTTCCGCTTTTTCTTTTGTTCTTTTAGCGCTTCTTGCAACTGGGCATCTGTAACCAAATCTTCGCTAATCAGAATTTCGCCCAATTTTAAATTTGGCATATGCTTCTGACGAGCCAACGCATTTTCTAACTCATCTGCATCAACAATTTTCTGATTGATAAGATAGTCACCGATCAGCCTTGACCTTTCAGCCTGCTGATCTTTCAATGCTGTTTCTAAAACATCTTGAGAAATTTGTTTTTCTTGCACAAGCATATCGCCGATCTGGCCGCCGATAATGTGATTCTCAATAGCGTTCTTTGAAACGAATAAATGCGTGCAGTAGCGCCACTTTCGGCCTACTTTAATCTGTTCGTAAAAATGAATTCCGTTTTTATCATTTCTTGATCCGTAAGTTTTTCCCGTGATTTCGCTTCTGTCTTTGAAATAAACTTCAAACTTTCGAGCTTCGGCATCCACATCAATGCCTTGATGGGCATTTGCGGATTTCGACGTTTTGAGGGTGATCTGATAAGGCTTTTCCAAGCGCATGAACTTTATTGAAGGCATGCCTATTTCAGTTGGAACTACCGCTCGGGTCTCTAACAACTTTATAGATTCGGCAGAAACATCAAACTCGACTAGCTTACCTTTAACGCGATTCGAATTGTTAAGCTCAATGGTGACGAATGTGTTTTCGTAGTCTG
This sequence comes from uncultured Pseudohongiella sp., assembly GCA_964352355.1. GTDB lineage: Bacteria > Pseudomonadota > Gammaproteobacteria > Pseudomonadales > Pseudohongiellaceae > UBA9145. The sequence continues at coordinate 5,579 of CAYGRT010000046.1, forward strand.
GGCCATCTTCGACTTCTGAATAAGGGGGGGCTTGCAAATCAATGCGGGGGACATTAGAAATCTCTTTGTCAGAGCCTAAGTCCTCGTCTTCGTCAATGATTGCTGTATCGGCTGGCATAGCTTAGATCCGAGATATTGTTGAAAAGTGTTATTCAACGCCGCTAGGGCACTGTCTAACTAATCTGAGGCCCGCAGTATATCGCGTTTCTATCGCCGCAAAAGTTGACCAAAATCACTTTAGCAGGAAATAACAAGCCGCACAATTTGTAGTTGGTTCAACCGGGTCTGTTAGTGTGGCCTTTTACTAGACTTCTATGAAACTTTGTTCCCGTGCAATCACGCTCGCCTAGAGGAAATATTATCACTTGCTTGACGGGCTATCCCCAGGTGCAACTTGCCAGTGGTCATGGCTACACCAGTCAACACTAAGGCGCATCCACCGAGCATGATGAGTGTTATTTGTTCTCCTAAAAATAGTGCGCCCCACAGAATGCTGAAAACGGGAATCAAAAAAGTAGAGGTAATAGCCCTATTTGGACCCACTTTACGAATCAATCTATAAAACATGAGATATGCAATACCTGTGCACAACACGCCGAGAGCAACAACAGCTAACCAGATTGCCCCTGTTGGCATAGTACTTGGGCTATAAACGAATGCGAATGGCGCCAATAGTAAGGTTGTCAGAAAAAGACTGCCAACCGTAATGGAAAGGCCACTGATTCCTTGCAGCTTATAAGCAGTGATGTTGACCGCGATGCCGTAAAACATAGACGCGGTAATGCCCGCGATGATGGCGACTTTATTGCTTGCAAAAGGAGTGACAGCGGAAGGGTCAAGAACCAATACAAGGACGCCAGAAAAGCCAACCAAAAGTCCGAGAAGCGAAGTAATGCTCATTCGTTGGTCCCAAAAAACAAACCCGATAAGCGCTGCAAAAAAAGGCACTGTAGAGTTTAAGATAGATGCAAATCCAGCACCGATGCTCATGGAGGCAAATGCTAACAAGCAGAAAGGGATTGCCATGTTAGTGACACTGACCAGCGCGATCAGCCGCCAATTCTCCAATGCATCTTTATGCTTACCCAAGTAGATACAAACTGGAAGCAAAAAGATCAAACCGCTGAACACACGCAGCTCTATAAGAAACACTGGCCCAAAGACGGGAGCCGTCATTCGCAGGAATAAGAATGAAGATCCCCAAATTGCAGAGAGCAACACGAGTTCGCCATAATCCCTAAAGGAAGGGGTGTTCATGAGCTAGACTTCCAAGAAGATGACCTGCGCTAAAGGCGACAGAGTCTTAGTTGTCGCTATAGGCCTTATTTACAGCAGCAATAGCAGCATCGCCATCACAAACATATCCTTGCTGGTTAAGCACCGATGAGAGGGCAGATATACAAAAATGTACATTTTTCTGATTACTAGCAAAGCCCATCAGACCTATCCGCCACACTTTTCCGGCCAGTGCACCAAGGCCCGAGCCAATCTCTAATCCATAATTGATCAATAAAGCACTACGCACCGCTGCATCATTGATAGATTCCGGGAAAGACACCGCATTTAACTGAGGGAGCCTGTATTCTTCGTCGACCACAAAACCCAACCCTAACGCTTTTATGCCCGCTGCAAACGCTGCGTGGTTATTGGCATGCCGATGCCAAGAGTTTTCTAGACCTTCTTCTTGGACAATAACAAGGGCCTCATGGAGTCCATAAAGCGCATTAACCGGCGCCGTATGGTGATAAGAACGCTTAGCTTCACTTCCCCAGTAACCCATGATTAAATTTAAATCTAAAAACCAGCTTTGAACTTTCGTTTTACGGCTACGGATTACCTCTGCTGCTTTCGGCGAAAAGCTTACTGGCGACAGCCCAGGTACACAGGACAAACATTTTTGTGTACCGGAATAAATCGCATCAATGCCCCAACCATCCACATCTAGTTCAATCCCGACTAAACCTGTGACAGAGTCTACTATCGACAAGCAGCCGTATTTTTGCGCAAGACTGCAGAGTAATTGCGCATCGCTCCTTACGCCCGTTGAAGTCTCCGCATGAACGAAGGCAAGCGCTTTCGCATCTGGGTTGTCGATCAATGCAGCCTCAACCTTGTCACAGTCGATGGTCTTGCCCCAAGTTTCGTCGACCATAATAGGTATGGCCCCGCATCGTTCGGCGTTTTCTTTCATGCGTCCACCGAACACGCCGTTTTGGCAAATTATGACCTTGTCGCCTGGCTCTAGAAGGTTTACGAAAACCGTTTCCATGCCAGCAGAACCAGGTGCGGAGACGGGAAGTGTTAGTTCATTCTTGGTCTGAAAAGCGTATTGTAGAAGCTCTTTTATTTCGTCCATCATCTTTATAAACAGTGGATCGAGATGGCCTATGGTCGGACGAGACAATGCTTCGAGAATACGAGGGTTTACGTCAGAAGGACCAGGGCCCATGAGCGTGCGAACTGGCGGATGAAAAGAATGAATCATGGAAATCCTTTTATCATCGAAACTTTCGAGAGTGAACACATTATACTTGGGCTGCCGATAAAGCAAAAAGCCGAGTGGAACTCGGCTTTTTTAACTGGTTAGTTTAGTGATTAATCGTCACTAGAGACCGCGTCATCGCTTGCTGATTGAGGTCTATCCACCAGCTCAACATACGCCATAGGCGCTTTATCACCAGCTCTCTCACCGCACTTCAAAATGCGAATATAACCACCTGGCCGATTTGCGTAGCGAGGCCCGAGCTCAGTAAAAAGCTTGCCAACAGTCGCTTTGCTGCGAGTTCTATCAAACGCCAACCGGCGATTGGCAACACTATCTTGTTTCGCAAGAGTAATTAGAGGCTCGGCAACAGAGCGAAGCTCTTTTGCCTTAATCAACGTTGTTTTGATAATTTCATGCTCTACTAATGACGTAGTCATGTTGCGGAACATTGCTTGCCGGTGCGAACTATTTCTACCTAGTTGGCGACCACTTTGTCTATGACGCATAACTTTTTACCTTATTTTACGGGCTACACTATCGAAACTATTTTTATGCAGCTCGATCGTCAGATTTAAGACTAGACGGTGGCCAATTTTCTAGACGTAGACCTAGGGACAGCCCACGTGTAGCCAACACATCCTTAATTTCAGTGAGTGACTTCTTACCTAGGTTAGGAGTCTTTAACAATTCAACTTCAGTACGTTGAATTAAATCACCGATGTAATAAATATCTTCTGCTTTCAAACAGTTTGCAGAACGAACTGTAAGCTCTAAATCATCTACCGGACGGAGAAGTATCGGATCAATCTCATCCTCATGGACTTCAGGCTCTGCCGTGATTTCGCTCTTAAGATCGACAAACACACCTAACTGATGCTGCAGAATAGTTGCAGCACGGCGAATAGCTTCTTCTGGGTCGATTGTGCCATTAGTTTCAATATCGATAACCAGCTTGTCCAAGTCCGTGCGCTGCTCTACGCGGGCACTTTCGACCGCGTAAGATACGCGAATTACAGGCGAATAGGACGCGTCAAGCATCAACTTGCCTACCGCACGAGTTTCATCGTCTTCTGACACTCTGCTATCAGCAGGAGAGTAGCCGCGACCTTTACGCACAGTAAGACGCATAGTTAGTTCGCCGTTAGTATTCAAATTAGCGATTACGTGGTCAGGGTTGATAATTTCAACATCGTGATCTGTCGCGATATCGCCAGCCGTCACTGTGCCAGCGCCTTTCTTGCTAAGCGTAAGAACTGCTTCATCGTTGTTGTTCAAAACAACAGCCACGCCCTTTAGGTTCAGGAGGATTTCTATAACGTCCTCGCGAACACCTTCAATTGTGCTGTACTCGTGAACAACGCCATCGATCTCTACTTCTTCTACCGCACAGCCAGGCATCGAAGAAAGTAAAATGCGACGCAATGCGTTACCTAAGGTATGGCCAAACCCACGCTCCAGTGGCTCCAAGACCACTCGTGAGTGACACGCGTCGAACTCTTCGACCTGTATCACTTGCGGAGTAAGGAAGTCTGATAAAGAAATTTGCATGTAATCCACCTTTTGTGTGACTAGTTCACTACTTGGAATAAAGTTCGACGATTAAGCTCTCGTTGATTTCAGATGGCAAATCAGCTCTTTCAGGCTTACGAGTAAACTGCCCTTCCAATTTATTGCTATCGACAGAAACCCAATCAATCGCCGTGCGCTGTGCCGCAAGATCTAACGCTGATTTTATTCTAAGTTGCTCTTTGGCTTTTTGACGAACTGCCACCACATCGCCTTCTTTCACTTGATAAGATGCGATATTTACAACAGTGCCGTTAACTGTGATCGACTTGTGCGCAACTAATTGACGAGATTCAGCACGTGTGCAACCGAAACCCATGCGATACACAACATTATCTAATCGGCATTCAAGAAGCTGAAGCAAGTTCTCACCGGTAGCGCCCTTAAGCCTAGCCGCTTCCTGATAATAGCCGCGGAACTGCTTTTCTAGTACGCCATAAGTTCGGCGCACCTTTTGCTTTTCTCGTAGCTGAACACCATAGTCAGAAAGACGTCCACGCCTTTGACCATGCTGTCCTGGAATATTTTCGTTCTTGCACTTGCTATCGAGTGGGCGAATGCCGCTCTTTAGGAACAAGTCTGTTCCTTCACGACGAGCTAGTTTGCATTTTGGGCCGAGGTAACGGGCCATACTTTCTTCTCCTGTGCTCTTGGTATTTCAGAAGAGCTTCTGATTTTATACGCGACGCTTTTTAGGTGGTCGGCATCCATTGTGAGGAATTGGAGTTACGTCAGTAATATTACCTACACGTAATCCACACGTATTTAGCGCTCGCACCGCAGATTCTCGACCTGGGCCAGGTCCGTTTACTTTTACATCCAGACTCTTCAATCCGTAAAGCTCTATTGCCGCTTTACCCGCTTTCTCAGCTGCAACCTGCGCAGCGAAAGGAGTACTTTTGCGAGAACCTCGGAAACCCGATCCACCGGCAGTTGCCCAGCTAAGCGCATTACCCTGTCGATCAGTAATTGTAATTATCGTGTTGTTGAAAGACGCATGAATATACGCCATACCGTCAATAACTGGGGTACGGGTTTTCTTCTTGGTCGACTTAGCTGCTGGCTTTGCCATAGTTTAATTCCGTCAATTTCTCAATTTCTGATGTCTTACAGACAACTTCTATTTGCGTATTGGCTTTCTTGGGCCTTTTCGAGTTCTAGCATTAGTCTTAGTGCGCTGACCTCTCACTGGAAGAGAGCGACGATGACGAATACCGCGATTACAGCCTAGGTCCATAAGTCGCTTGATATTCATAGAAATCTCGCGACGTAGATCGCCCTCTGTAGGCACTTTTGCTACTTCGGCTCGTACGATATCTAGTTGCTCAGCACTTAGTTCGCCAGTCTTCATTGAAGGCTGAATTCCAGTTGCCTCACAAATTGCGCTAGCTACTTTTGGACCAATGCCATATACATACCGTAGTGAAATTACGATGTGCTTGTTGTCTGGTATGTTAACCCCGGCAATACGTGCCATAGATCTGCTCCGTTACTCTCGATGACTCTCAATAAACTTAATGAATTAGCCTTGACGCTGCTTATGACGCGGTTCAGCGCTACAAATTACGCGTACAGAACCATTGCGCTTAATAACTTTACAGTTACGGCAGATCTTCTTGACTGATGCTCTTACTTTCATTTCCTTCTCCGCTGTCAGCGCTCTAGGACCTAAGCCCTATATACCGCTACGACCATAGTTGCCCAATTTTGATTTCTTCATTAGTGAATCGTATTGATGAGACATCAAATGTGACTGCACTTGCGACCAGAAATCCATGGTTACAACCACTGAAATTAGCAACGCTGTACCGCCCAAGTTAAAGGGAACATTGGCCAACATTTGCATGAAGTTTGGCAGCAAACATACAAGGGTAATGTATACCGCTCCGAACATGGTTAATCGGGTGATAACACCGTCAATATACTTTGCCGTTTGCTCTCCAGGTCTTATACCTGGAATAAATGCGTTAGACCTCTTCAAATTCTCAGCCACATCTCTGGGGTTAAATACCAATGCTGTGTAGAAGAAGCAAAAGAAGATAATCATGGCGCTGAAAATAATAATGTATAAAGGCTGACCCGGACCAATTAACAAAGCCAGATCCTGAAGCCACTCAGAGCCTTCAGATTGTCCAAACCAGTTTGCTATGGATGCAGGAAACAAGAGTATGCTGCTGGCAAAAATAGCGGGAATTACACCGGCCATGTTTATTTTCAATGGCAAATGGCTCGCTTGCGCCTGATACATCTTTCGACCTTGCTGACGCTTCGCATAATTCACAGTTATTCTTCGCTGAGCCCGCTCGATGTATACAATGCAAGCGATCACAGCAATTGCTATTAATCCAACGACTAACAGAAGTACGCCGCTGATCTGTCCTTCGTAGGCTTGTGTCAATGAAGTGCTTATTGCTGCTGGAAAACCTGCAACTATGCCGGCAAAAATTAACATTGAAATGCCGTTACCAATCCCTTTCTCAGTAATCTGTTCACCTAGCCACATCAAAAACATAGCACCAGTCACTAACGAAACGATCGCTGTGATGTTAAACGCTAATCCCGGTGCGTATGCCATCGGAGCTAATAAACCGACAGTCATTCCTGTGCCCTGAACGGTTGCGAGCACCAAAGCACCATAGCGAGTGTACTGTGTGATTTTGCGTCGGCCTGACTCACCTTCTTTCTTCAATTGATCTAGCTGCGGGCTTACGGCGCTTAACAGCTGCATAATAATTGATGCAGAGATATAGGGCATGATGCCAAGCGCAACAATACTCATTCGCTCAAGCGCACCGCCACCAAACATGTTAATCATGTCGGTGAATGTGCCTTCTTGATTATTGAAGAACTGAGAAAGCTGCAGTGGATCAATACCTGGAACAGGTATGTGAGTTCCAACCCGATAGACAAATATCGCAAACAACAGAAATAACAGGCGTGACTTGAGTTCACCAAGCCCGGCGCCGATATTTTCTGGATTTATGTTAGGTCTATTTGCCATTAGTTAATTCTTTATCTTTAAAGTTGAAATACTGACTAAAACTGAATTTAGGCTTCTGTTTTAACCGGCTTTTTCTTTAATTTGCCTTTTGTGGCAACTGGCAGTTCAGCATCAATCACTTTTCCGCCAGCAGCTTCAATCGCGGCTTGAGCGCCTTTAGTAACTCGAAGCCCTTTAACAGTGACTGCTTTAGTCACATCGCCAGACAGCATAATTTTTGCGCGCTTAATGCCAGCAGTGATTAAATTGGCATTTTTAAGTGCTTCTAAATCAATAACTTCAGCATCTAGCCCGTTTAACTCGGACGTTCGAATTTCACCTGTAACGCGGCCAACTCGTGAGCTAAAACCGTATTTTGGCAGACGCATTTGCAAAGGCATTTGACCGCCTTCAAAACCAATGCGAACCTTGCCGCCACTGCGTGACTTTTGTCCTTTGTGTCCAGAGCCAGAAGTCTTACCAGAACCACTACCAATACCGCGACCGACGCGCTTCTTGTTTTTCGTGCTACCTGGAGCTGGGCTTAATGTATTCAGAAACATGACTTATGCCTCGCCGTTTATAGTCAACATATAGTTAACTTTATTAATCATGCCACGCACAGAAGGAGTATCTTCTACTTCAACTGTTTGGCGCACACGCTTCAAGCCAAGCCCTTTCAAGCAAAGCTTATGCTTAGGCAGCGCACCGATCGGGCTGCGCACTAGTGTTATACTGACAGTCTTCTTGGCCATTTTTTTAACCTACAATCTCTTCAACTGATTTGCCGCGCTTGGCAGCAACTTCATCTGGTGAACGCATATCTCGCAAACCTTTGAATGTGGCGTAAACGACATTCACTGGATTGGTCGATCCGTAGCACTTTGCCAGTACATTCTGTACACCGGCTAGTTCCAAAATTGAACGCATCGCACCACCAGCGATTACGCCTGTACCTTCTGAGGCAGGCTGCATATACACTTTAGATGCGCCGTGACGGCCTTTAATTGGGTACTGCAAAGTATGCTCATCCAAGCCGACTGTGATCATGTTTCGACGAGCTGCCTCCATAGCCTTTTGTATTGCTAATGGAACTTCACGGGCTTTACCACGACCGAAACCCACTCGACCATTTCCGTCACCCACGGCAGTTAATGCAGTGAAGCTGAAAATTCTACCTCCCTTCACTACTTTAGAGACGCGATTAACTTGTATCAGCTTCTCTTGAAGGCCTTCTTCGTTGCTCTTACCTGGCTCGTCTTTAAATGCCATATCTCAAAACCCTTAAAATTTTAATCCGCCTTCACGTGCCGCATCAGCCAAAGCCTTAACGCGACCATGATAGGCATAACCCGAACGATCAAATGCAACCTGCTCTACACCTGCGGCTTTTGCTCGCTCTGCGATTAGTTTCCCAACAACTTCTGCAGCTTTAACATTACCTGAGGCAGAAGAACGGTTTTCTTTTTCAACTGTCGACGCACTTGCCAACACTTGATTTCCAGCTGGTGAAATAATTTGCGCATAGATATGGCGCGGTGAACGATAGACACAAAGCCTATTCACTCTTAATTCACTAATCTTAGCTCTTGCTCTCTTCGCTCTACGAATACGAGCTTTTTTCTTGATGTTCATAATCTTAAGCCCTATTTCTTCTTAGCTTCTTTGCGATAAACTCGCTCTTTAGCATAACGAACGCCCTTACCTTTGTAAGGCTCTGGTGGACGAAAATCTCTAATCTCTGCGGCAACCTGACCCACCAATTGCTTATCAGCACCAGAAATTACGATTTCTGTCTGGCTGGGAGTTTCTGCTGTCACACCCTCTGGTAATGCATAATCAATGGGGTGAGAAAAACCCAAAGTTAGATTGACAGACTTACCTTCAGCGCGGGCCCTATAACCAACACCTTGTAACTCTAATTTCTTTTGAAAGCCTTCGCTCACACCAACAACCATGTTGTTGATCAGCGCACGGAAAGTCCCAGCCATAGCATTGGCTTGGCGAGTCGCTTTTCGCGCGGAGACTTTAAGCTCTGCACCTTCTTGGCTTACTCCAACCAAAGAATGCAAATTGAGCTGAAGTGCTCCCTTACTACCCTTCACCGAAAACTGTTCATCAGTAAAGGTTGCTTCTACCCCTTTAGGCAAAGCGATTGGGTTATTGGCTACTCTAGACATCTTTTCGTTGCTCTTTAATTAAATTGCTATTCTCTGCTGCGTTTAGAATACGGAGCAAAGCACCTCACCACCGATTCCTGCTGAGGCAGCTTGTTTATCTGTCATTAAACCTTTACTGGTAGACAGAATTACTACACCCAAACCGGCTCTGTTTTTAGGAATATCTTCAGCCCCTTTGTAGTTACGAAGCCCAGGCTTACTTACGCGCTTTATCTCTTCAATCACTGGCTTACCGCGGTAATACTTTAACTCAACATTCAGCACCGGCTTGCCTTCGTTATTATCAACCTCAAACTTGCCAATATAACCTTCACTGTGAAGTACTTCGCTCAGGGCGACTTTCATTTTTGATGAAGGGCAAGACACTGAAGGCAATTGCGCCATCTGGGCGTTGCGTATGCGAGTCAAGAAATCTGCAATTGGATCTGACATGCTCATAATTCTTCTCCTGACTACCAGCTGGCTTTAGTTAAGCCAGGCACATCTCCGCGCATAGCTGCTTCTCGTAATTTATTTCTGCACAAACCAAACTTTCGGTACACACCGTGAGGTCGGCCTGTAATCTGACATCTGTTCTGCTGTCTAACTGGACTAGAATCACGTGGTAGCTTTTGGAATTTAACTTGGGCAGCCCACTTTTCATCATCGCTGGCAGTACTGCTAACCATAATTGCCTTAAGTGCTGCACGCTTGGCTGCAAACTTGGCAACTAACTTGGTTCGCTTATCTTCTCTCGCAAGCATTGAAGTTTTAGCCATTATTAGGACTCCTTAGATTCTGTTGCCGCTGCACTTTCAGCAACAGGCTGCGATGCACCGCGGAATGGAAAACGCAAAGCAGTCAACAAGGCGCGACCTTCTTCATCTGTTTCCGCAGTAGTTGTAATTGTGATATCCAATCCCCTGATTTTATCGATCTTATCGTAATCGATTTCTGGGAAAATAATTTGCTCAGTCACGCCCATTGCATAGTTGCCGCGACCGTCGAATGCCTTGGGGTTCAGCCCTCGGAAGTCACGAATACGTGGGATAGAGATTCCCACCAGACGCTCTAAAAATTCGTACATACGGTTGCCACGTAGTGTCACCTTGGCGCCAACAGGCCAACCCTCACGAATTTTGAATCCGGCAATAGACTTGCGCGCCAACGTCACTACAACTTTTTGACCCGCTATTTGAGTCAAGTCAGCAACCGCTGCGTCTAGTATTTTTTTGTCAGTTACGGCTTCGCCCAAACCCATGTTTAAAACCACTTTAGTGATCTTTGGGACGCGCATTGGATTGTCATAACCAAATTGCTGGGTTAATGCTGGAACAACTTCGTTCTTGTAAAAATCTCTATACTGAGCCATTTGGCAACCTATCAATGCTTAATCTATGTCTTGATCGTTTGATTTAAAAACTCGCTTTTTCGTGCCGTCTTCAGAAACCTGAATCTTTGCCCGATCTGCTTTGTTTGTTGCTGCATTAAAAAGCGCAACATTTGAAACATGAATTGAGGCCTCTTTCTCAATAATGCCACCAGCCTGCCCAGCATTAGGGTTAGCTTTTGTGTGGCGCTTTACCATATTGATGCCCGCAACAATGACTCTATCGTTGGCTAAAATTCGAGTAACGGAACCACGCTTACCCTTATCTTTACCGGTGATTACAATCACTTCGTCATCACGTTTTAATTTATTCATTTGCCGCTATCTCTCTAAATTTCTAATGCTAGCTTGCCGTGTTCTTACAAAACTTCCGGCGCTAGGGAAATAATTCGCATGAATTTTTCATTGCGAAGCTCACGAGTCACAGGACCAAATACACGAGTTCCGATAGGAGCCTCGTTTGCATTCAGTAATATCGCAGCATTGTCGTCGAATTTAATTAACGATCCGTCGCCGCGGCGAACTCCTTTCTTGGTTCTAACAACTAGTGCAGTCAAAACCTGACCTTTCTTTACTTTACCTCGAGGAATTGCTTCCTTGACAGTGACTTTAATAATGTCACCGATATGTGCATAGCGACGATGAGAACCGCCCAACACCTTAATACACATAACGCGTTTGGCGCCGCTATTGTCTGCGACATCTAAATATGACTGCACTTGAATCATTGATTCACTCCAACTTGTGTCCGAAGGCGAACACAGAAACTCTAAAACTAATTTAAGGATTAAACCTGTGTTGCCCGCTCATCTATCGATACCAAAGCCCAAGATTTAGTCTTTGATATAGGACGAACTTCTTTAATCGTTACTTCATCACCAGGCATACACTCGTTATTGGCATCATGTGCGTGCAACTTAGTAGAGCGCTTAATGATCTTGCCATACACTGGGTGCTTTACCCGACGCTCAACAATAACAACTATGGATTTATCCATCTTGTTGCTTACGACCTTGCCACTGACAGTACGAGCACTGATCTCTGTGTTTTCAGTTGCTGACATAATTAAGATCCGCTTTTCTGTTTTTCAGTAATAATAGTTTTAACGCGTGCGATACTTTTGCGCACTTCACCGATTAGGTGCACCTGACCTAGCTGGCCCGCACCCATCTGCATACGGTAGTTAAACTGATCTTTGTAGAGATCTTGCAATTGCGCTTGCAACTCATCTACAGATTTTTCTCTCAACTCACTTGCTTTCATTACATGATCGTCCGTTTAACGAAAGTGGTTTCAAAAGGCAGTTTTGCAGAAGCTAAGCTAAACGCTTCACGTGCCAACTCTTCGTCCACGCCTTCAATTTCAAACATAATGCGGCCTGGCTGAATTTGAGCAACCCAGTATTCTACTGAGCCCTTACCTTTACCCTGTCGAACTTCTAAAGGCTTTTGAGTAATCGGCTTATCTGGGAAAACTCGAATCCAGATTTTACCGCCACGCTTTACCTTTCTAGTCATAGCACGACGCGCTGCTTCAATTTGACGGGCAGTGAGACGGCCTCGGGAAATAGCTTTTAAGCCGAATTCCCCAAAATCCACATTGCTGCCACGATGAGAGAGTCCGCGATTGCGGCCCTTCATCATCTTGCGAAATTTTGTTCGTTTTGGTTGTAACACGTCGTTAATCCTCTAGCTGGCTTTGGACTGAGTAGGAGCAAAAGCTTCTTTAAGATCCAAAATCTCACCTTTAAATACCCAAACCTTCACGCCAATGATGCCGTATGTGGTGTTGGCCTCAGAAGTTGCATAATCGATGTCTGCACGAAGTGTATGCAATGGCACGCGACCCTCGCGATACCATTCCGAGCGGGCGATTTCCGCACCGCCTAAACGACCACCAACTTGAATCTTGATGCCTTCAGCACCTTGTCGCATCGCGTTTTGCACAGCACGCTTCATTGCGCGGCGGAACATAACCCGTCGCTCCAACTGTGAAGCAACACTATCCGCAACTAATTGCGCATCAAGGTCAGGTTTACGAATTTCTTCGATATTAATCTGAACTGGAATTCCCATTTTGCTGGTAAGTTCTTTGCGAAGAGATTCAACATCTTCACCCTTCTTACCAATCACGATACCAGGACGAGCAGTAAACACAGTCACTTTAGCTGTCTGGGCTGGACGCTCAATCTCTATGCGCGAAACAGAAGCACTAGCGAGCTTCTTCTTCAAAAAATCACGCACCTGCATGTCAACCAGAAGCTTTTGCGCGTACTGCTTACCCTCTGCATACCACACTGAGGTATGTTTCTTGACGATACCTAATCGGATACCAACTGGATGTACTTTTTGACCCATCCGAAATCTCCTACTTGTCCGCGACTGTAATTGTTATGTGACATGAGCGCTTAAGAATTCGATCGGCTCGACCTTTTGCACGAGGCATAATGCGCTTCATTGTCATACCTTCATCAACACAAATCGTTGACACCTTCAATTCATCTACATCAGCGCCTTCATTATGCTCAGCGTTGGCGATGGCAGAGTTCAAGACCTTCTTGATTAAAGCTGCGCCTTTAGTTGGGCTGTAATTCAACACCAACAATGCTTCCTCAACACCTTTACCTCTGATTTGATCAGCAACCAAACGGGCTTTTTGTGCAGAGAGGCGTGCGCCTTTTAAATGTGCTCTTACTTCCATATCAGCTCCCTAGCGCGCCTTTTTATCAGCGGCATGTCCGCGATAGGTTCGCGTGGCAGAAAATTCGCCTAGTTTGTGTCCAACCATATCCTCGTTAACGAAGACTGGAACGTGCTGGCGACCGTTGTGCACAGCGATAGTTAAACCAATCATTTCCGGAGAGATCATTGATCGTCTTGACCATGTCTTGATCGGACGCTTGTCATTGCTCTCTGCAGCAACTTGAACTTTCTTCATTAAATGAAGATCGATAAAAGGGCCTTTTTTAAGTGAACGTGGCACGTAATTATTCCTCTATCACTCGCCTTAGCGGTTTGAGTTTCTGCGACGGACAATCATATTGTTCGTGCGCTTATTGGTTCTAGTTTTGTAGCCTTTTGTCGGCGTACCCCAAGGTGATACTGGGTGACGACCACCCGATGTACGACCTTCACCACCACCATGAGGGTGGTCAATTGGGTTCATGGCAACACCACGAACAGTAGGACGAATACCTCTCCAGCGACTGGCGCCAGCTTTACCAAGTGAGCGGAGTGCGTGTTCCGAATTTGACACTTCACCCATGGTTGCACGGCAGTCGCTTAGTACTTTTCGCATCTCTCCTGAACGCAATCGCAATGTAGCGTATTCGCCTTCACGAGCGACTAGCTGAACTGATGTTCCAGCACTACGAGCAATTTGTGCGCCCTTACCTGGCTTCATTTCAACACAGTGTACCGTGCTGCCGAGAGGAACATTTCTTAGAGGCAGACAGTTACCAACTTTAATTGGCGCGTCAGCACCCGAAAGTAAAACGTCACCTTGACTCACTTTTGCTGGAGCAATGATGTATCTACGCTCTCCGTCTGCGTACAGCATTAACGCAATGTTAGCGGAGCGATTTGGATCATACTCGAGACGTTCAACGCGGGCATCGATGCCATCTTTATTGCGTTTGAAATCAATAATTCTATAACGCTGCTTATGCCCACCACCCACGTGACGAGTAGTGATTCGGCCTTTATTGTTTCTTCCACCTGTCCGCGTCTTGATTGCAGTTAGTGGTCCATAAGGCTCACCCTTATGCAAATCTGGATTAACTACCTTGACGACAAATCGTCGTCCTGGAGAGGTAGGTTTACACTTTACTACTGCCATGATATTCCCCTTCGCTCCGATTAACCGACGTCAGCGAAGTCAATTTCATGACCTGCTTCCAATCTGACATAAGCCTTTTTCCAATCTGAACGCTTACGAATGCGTCCTTTTGGAGTTCGCTTAGTCTTACCCTTGACGTTTAGCACTTGAAGATCCTGAACAACCACGTTGAAGATTTTTTCAACGGCAGTTTTGATCTCAGGCTTAGTGGCATCGGTTGCTACTTTGAACGTGTACTGGTTATTCGCGTCAGCAAGAATGGTAGATTTTTCAGAGACGTGAGCCCCCTTCAACACTGTATACATACGCTCTAAATTCATGACAGCATCTCCTCGACTTTCTTAAGGGCAGGCACTGTAATCAACACATTCTCAAAGCCAATTAGGCTTACTGGGTCTATGCCGGCCACATCAAGCACATCAACCTTATGAAGGTTGCGAGCGGCAAGGTACAGGTTCTTTTCAATATTTTCCGAAACGATCAATACGTTGTCTAAATCAAATTCCTTGAGCTTGACGATAAGATCTTTCGTTTTATGAGACTCAAGAGCAAACTCGCTTACAACAATTAAACGCTCTTGGCGGATTAGCTCAGATATGATGCAACGCATAGCGCCGCGATACATTTTTTTGTTGAGCTTCTTTGAGTGATCTTGTGGGCGTGCAGCAAACGTAACGCCACCGCTGCGCCAAATTGGGCTTCGAGTAGTACCCGCACGCGCTCGGCCAGTACCTTTTTGGCGCCATGGCTTACGACCACCACCGCTAACTTCCGAACGAGTCTTTTGCTGAACCGTACCCTGACGTGCACCCGCCAAATACGTTACAACCGTTTGATGTACTAACGGCTCGTTGTATTCACGACCAAATGATTCGTCGGAAAGTGTAATCTTTTCTTTACCCGCTTTCTTGCCGGGTAGCGCAAGTGCTAATTCCATCGCTTACTTACCCCTTAACCTTAACAGCTGGACGAACCACAACATTTGAACCAGTGGCGCCAGGTACCGCACCTTTGATCAATAACAAATTGTGCTCTAAATCCACCCGAACCACTTCTAGGCTCTGTGTTGTTTTTTGCACGTTACCCATCTGACCGGCCATCTTCTTGCCTTTCCAGACTCGACCAGGTGTTTGACACTGACCAATAGAACCTGGCGCTCGGTGAGACACCGAGTTACCGTGAGTCGCGTCCTGCATGTGAAAGTTATGACGCTTGATTCCGCCCTGAAAACCTTTACCTTTAGAGGTGCCAGTTACATCAACTTTTTGACCAGCTGCGAACAGATCGACTTTAATCTCTCCACCCATAGCTAGATCGTCTGTTGATCCTTCAATACGGAACTCCCACAAACCATCACCAGCCTCGGTATTCGCTTTCGCAAAGTGACCCGCAGCAGCCTTAGTTACGCGAGAAGCACGACGGCTACCCGTAGTAACCTGAATGGCGCTATAGCCGTCAGTTTCTGGAGTTTTAATTTGAGTTATGCGGTTAGGCTGAACTTCTACAACTGTTACAGGTACAGAAACGCCTTCCTCAGTGAAAACGCGAGTCATCCCGCTCTTTCGACCGACTAATCCTATCGACATTGTTATAAACCTCATCGTGCACGGGGCTAAAACCCGCTATGGCCGCTGACGCGTTACACTATGTAAGTGACTGCTTATGAGTCACAGAATATTCCAGTGCGCCAAAACTTTAAATAAAGGGTAGCAAGGACTGAAATGCTCGCTACCTGGTATTTTTACTGCTTAGCCTAAGCTAATTTGTACTTCCACACCCGCCGCCAGATCTAACTTCATCAACGCATCAACGGTTTTCTCAGTTGGCTCGACAATGTCCAGAAGGCGCTTATGGGTACGGATTTCGTACTGATCACGCGCGTCTTTATTCACGTGAGGCGAAATCAATACTGTAAATCGTTCTTTATTCGTTGGCAGTGGGATAGGTCCTTTGACCTGAGCACCAGTGCGCTTTGCTGTATCTACAATTTCCTGTGTAGATTGATCAATCAGCCGGTGATCAAAGGCTTTTAGCCGGATTCTAATTCGCTGATTTTGCATCTACTTGTAGCTCCAGTTTTTACTTAAAAATTAATTAGTTATCATGTTTTCTTGGCGCTGTATGTTTTAAATGCCAAAAAAAGGAAGCGAATATTAAAGTTTTGGCCTAATTCTGTCAAGGAAAAACCTTTCCGAAACCGTCCTTTTTTGCGGCTCACGCCTTCTACTTTCTATTTAGAACTTCTTATGGTCCTGTCTTTATATGCCAAGTCAATGGGCTCAGTTAGGTCGACTTCAACCCATAGCTTGCGGGCTAAGGCGGATTAAGCGCAACACATCTTGCAGATCAACAGTGCCCGCAACTAAACGTTTTTCACCAAACTTGTCGCCATTGTGTCAGCGTCACGCCAAACACTGGCTCAAACAAGTACTTTCACTACCCCAATCGACCCAGCATAAAGCCACACCTTGGAATACGACGAAGCCAGCCCACCTTTTCGGCGAGCTGGCTTCGGATTTTATTACTGACTCTTACTCGAAGATCTTAGCTACAACACCTGCGCCTACAGTTCGGCCACCTTCACGAATCG
>CAYGRT010000047.1:0-16193 GCA_964352355.1 uncultured Pseudohongiella sp.
GGTAGCGTAATCCATATTGCCCAAATGACCATTGTCAGCAGGGTTGTACTAGATAGGACTGGCGGCTTTTTATTACTCATGAGGACAGTGTAGAAGCGAATCTTAAACCGTGCTGAATTTTTTTTCTCAAAGCCAAACCGGCAATAGAGGTGTTCGCTATAGTCGGCAATGCGGTAATTTTTTGCCGCTGTAGGAGGAGTAATGCTTATTAAGCCCCAGATCGCAGAGCTTGATTGAGTTGGCATAAGGTTTGCAGTCTTCGATTAAGGAAGAAAGCCCCATAGCAGGGGAGAACACTCGCGGTATGCCGCGATAGTCGTACTTAACGCGAAGGATGATTGAGAATGCCCATAAATTTTGAAACTGCATTAGGCATACACGAAAAAGCGCTCTATTTACGCGATCGTCGCACGGAAATAATTGCTAACAACATAGCTAATGCAGATACCCCAGGTTTCAAAGCCCGTGACTTTGACTTTGAGTCTGCGTTACGAAAGCAGACCGGCGAACTGGCAAATGGGGACTTAAGCAAATCAAATTTTAGACATCTTGGCCCAACAACCCCTGCCGCGGAAGTGACTTTGTCATATCGCATACCTTCACAACCTTCCCTTGATGGCAATACGGTTGACGAGCAATCTGAAAATGCCGCATTCGCGAGGAATGCGATCGAGCATCAGGCAAGTTTCCAGATTTTGAACGGTAAGTTTACCAGCCTAATAAAAGCATTAAGAGGCGAATAGGCCTTCTTACTTAATGAGGATTGAATAATGAGTCTAGGGAATATTTTTGATATCGCCGGTAGTGGCATGAGCGCGCAGACAGTTCGCTTAAACGCAACAGCGAGTAATCTGGCTAACGCAGAGACACCCGCTGGGAGTGAAGAGGATGCATTCAAGGCTCGTTATCCGCTTTTTGCAGCGGTGCATTCTGATGCATTGCAGACTTCCCAGAATTCCCTTTCACGATCTGATTCAACTGAGTTTTCTGGAGTTCAGGTTAAAGGGGTCGTGGAAAGTGGTAAGGCTATACAAATGCGCTATGAGCCAGAGCATCCTCTATCTGACCCTGAGGGTTATGTCTACTACCCAAACGTTAATGTGGTCGAAGAGATGACGAATATGATTTCCGCATCACGATCGTTTCAAGCCAATGTTGATGTGATGAATGCGACCAAGACTATGATGCAAAGGGTTTTATCACTCGGTCAATAAGCGAGCCGCTTCTTGATAAAAATTAATTGAATTGTGCTACCCAATGGAAGGGGAAAACTAATGACGGATTTAAGTGTTCTAGGGCTGAGTTCTTTTCAGGGAGAATCCCCGCCTAGTGAGGCTCAAAAAAAATCTGCGCTTGGCCGGGACGAATTTTTAAAACTGCTGGTCACCCAGCTTGAGAATCAAGACCCGCTAAGCCCGCAAGAGAATGGCGAGTTTATTGCACAACTTGCGCAATTTTCGTCCCTGGAAGAGGCGCAAAACTTGACGCAAAGTTTCAATAATTTTGCCGGTAGTTTTCAATCGTCTCAGCATCTTCAAGCAACCTCTTTAGTTGGGCGCCCAGTACATGTTGAATCTAATCAGACTTTCCTCGGTGACGATGATGCAATTAGTGTGCTTGCTGATATTCCTGCCGGTGCGGAATCTGCGGTGTTGAATGTGTACAACTCTACCGGCGGTCTAGTAGACAGTTTTGATCTGGGAGAGATTTCAGTTGGCCGTAACGAATTTATATGGACCGGCGAAGATCAAGCAGGAGAGCGCTACCAAGCAGGTGTTTATCGTTTTGAAGTGAACACAAATAGTAAGGGAAGCAGTGAGTCTGCGCCTATTTATTTAAGCAGTAACGTAAACAGTGTAACTATTGAGCCGGGTGGCTCACTCACACTTAATCTAGCGGGTATAGGTCCGACAGCAATGTCAGAAGTCATTCAAATAAACTAGCGATACATTAAAAGGAATTAGTCTATGAGCTTTAGTATTGGTTTAAGCGGCTTGAGCGCCGCTTCTGAAGAAATAAATATCGCCGGCAATAATATTGCTAACGCTAGCACGGTGGGTTTCAAAAAATCTCGAGCAGAGTTTGGTTCTGTCTTCGCGGCCTCGGTATTGGGTGGAGGTGGAAACCAGCAAGGCAGTGGTGTGTCATTACAAAATATTGCACAGGATTTTTCTCAAGGTAGCGTTAGTTTTACTGGTAATGCGCTAGATCTCGCTATTAACGGTTCTGGCTTTTTTGTGTTGCAAGGTGAGGCCGGCACTTCTTACACCCGTGCGGGCGCATTTGGTACGGATAAAAACGGCAACATTATTAATAATCAAGGTGAGCGCTTACAGGGGTTTGCGCCAACAGCTAATGGTGCTGCAAGCGGTGGTGGTCCCCTTACGGATTTGGTCGTCACTACGGGAGAAATCCCGCCACAATCAACGTCTCTTGTGAAAAGCACGATCAATCTGGATGCATCAGCATCACCATCCACTGTGATTGGCACAAAGCTCACAACCAATAGCGGCACCTCAAGCGCACCTCAACTGGGAGTGCGAACGGCACAGCCGGCTAGAATTGTTGGTCGTGTGCCCACTGCAGGGACTGATTTTTCTGGTACGACTTCCGCGGCCTTAACCGGCGCTTTTGATATTAGTGGCGGATTAAACTTTGCTGCTGCCGGTGGCAACCAAGGCTTTTCAATTTCCGTTAATGGTGGTGCCTATCAGGCGATTGATTTGAGTGGCTCTGATACCGCCGATGAGGCTGCTTTGATTACTCATGTGCAGACCCAATTAGACGCAGCGTTAACCCCACCAAATAATGTTGTGGTGTCTGCGGAAAACAATCGACTAGTGATAACAGCAGCATCTACTGGCAGCGGCTCAAACATCACTATTGGTAATTTGGTAGAAGGGTTGGCACAAAATGTTGTGACGGCAGGGGCCACAAACAACGGCAAAACAGCGCCATCTTCAGGTTTTACTATAAGTTTGGACGGAGCCTCTAAAGCCATCGTAATCGATAAAGACTTCACAAATAATGGTGCAGCAGCCTTAGCGCTCGGTGGTAGAGCTGGCTCAGGCAACGAGGCTTTAGAGAATTCAATTCAAGCTCAAATAGACTCCTCTGCAGCGCTGTCAGGAAAAATAACAGCCAGCGTGGACTCGGATGGGCTTATCACTTTTACGGCAACTGAAACGGGCACTCAAAACATCCAGATAAATCCAACTGTATCAACACCTGGAAGTGTTAACTTTGATCAGATAGCAAGCTTTGAAACCAACCGTCGCGCTGGCAACTTGAGCCTTAATGATCTTGATTTTTCCGGCGCAGATGACACGTCTTTCTCCATAACAGTAGGAAGTGTGACTCAACAAATTGTTTTGAATGCTGATTACTCAACCGGTGCGGCTGCCTCTGAAGCACTTGGTGATTTTGCTGAGTCGGGATTAGAAGCGCTTGAAGATGAGATTCAACGGCAGATTAATCTCTCATCCCTCCCTGGCGAGGTTAAGGTTTCTATTGGTTCCGGCGGAGAAATAGTGTTTGAAATCACAGACCCGGCAGAAACTGATTTATCGGTGACCAGCGACAGTACTCGGGCAAGTGCCACCGGGGCAATAAATGCCAGTAACGGTTTCAATTTTGATGTAGGTAACGGCGGAACCCCTTATAGCTTTACTATCGCGTACTCGATTAATGGTGATCCTACCGTTACTTCTAATGTTATTAATCTAACTCAAAACTATGCGAACAGTACGGATCTAATTAATGGAATTCAAAATGCCATAAATACGGATAGCAACCTGTCGTTCAGTCCTGGCAATGAAGAGGTAATAGCCCGCATAGACCCGGCCACTGGATTTCTTGTTATTGAAACCGCCGATGCCGGCCCGCTCTCAGAAATCGCAATTACAATTTCTACTCCTGCGGTACTTCCATCACCATCGTTAATCGAAGATACCACCGCAGCGCCCGGCGGGTTATTGAGCGGGACAGGCCCTGCGGTTGATTTCGATACCTACGTAACACTAAGTGATAGTGAACTAAGTAATACCGGTGCGGAAACACTTACTAATGGCTACGAAGCTGAAACTATAACTATTACTGATAAATCAGGTGCCGAGCGGCTTGTCAGCATTCCAGCTGGAGCGTCTGCAAACGAGGTGGCACAGCTGTTTAGTGGTGTGAATGGGGTGACAGCTAGTGCAACAACAGTCGCCTATATCTCGGCTACTAATCGAGGCGATCCTGAAAACGTTGCACCCTCATTAGGTGCGAATATCGATGGCAACTTACCACTTCGGTTCGCGATAAACGGTATCAATTTCGAAACCTCCGAGTTCGATCCAGATTTGCGCTTGACTGATTTGGCGTCTCAAATAAATGAGTCTAGTGGAAATCTTTCAGCGCAAGTCGTAGAAGATAGCGCCGGCAATAGTATTTTAGAAGTGACGGAAAACAACGGCCGAGACCTTGTTTTTGGTGGAGGTACTAACGGTATTGGGTCTATCACCGTGCAAAGCTCGGTTCGCGATTCAGTCACCGGTGAGCCCCGCATGTCGCCAACTACAGCAGACCAGCGACAGTTGTCTAATCTAGCTAATTTAAATGAGGATTCTATTATTGTCGGTGGCGTTGTTGATTTTACTCTTGATGAAGGAATTAGGTTTTCTGACGCGAAAGAGACGAGCAATGGTTCCACAATTTCTGCTACTGCGAACAGTATTTTTGGCAGCATACCAGAAGATGATCCTCTGTCTGCGACAACTTTCGAGCTTAATACATTCGATCCACGAGACCCAGACACGTATTTCAGGTCAACCGGCCTTACAATTTATGATAGTGGTGGCAACCCTCACACCATGACTCAGTATTTTGTCAAAGAACGCTCGACGGAGGGATCGACAATCCAAGGCAGTGTGTGGAGCGTCTACTTTCAGATCGATGGTGAAGATGTTGGCTATGATCCAACAAACCCAGATGAGCCGTCGCTAGCAAAAGCAACCATACGCTTTGATCAAAGCGGTCGCTACGACCCGCAAAATGAGCCAATTTACATCACTAATTGGACCCCTCGCGACGAGAACGGCAACCTCTCTAACGCGGCAGCCGGACCTAACCCAGGGGACGTTGGGGCCGTAGGTTCATCGACTAGTTCAAATTTTGAAGTGGATTTGGCAAAACTGACTCAATTCGGCGGTGATTTTTCGGTAAATTCCAATACTCAAGATGGTTTTTCTAAAGGCCAACTGGTCGGACTTGATATTGACGTAAAGGGTGTGATTTTCGCCCGATTTTCTAACGGCCAATCACAAATTCTAGGCGAAGTCGCTTTGGCCGATTTCGAAAACCCATCAGGGCTTGCTAATCTAGGCGGCACCCGATTTGCCGAGACTCCCGAGTCCGGCGTAGGCACGCCCAGTGGTGCCGGTACGGCTGGTCTTGGTGTTATTCAATCAGGTGCTTTGGAAGATTCTAACGTTGATCTTTCCGATCAATTGGTAAAGCTGATTATTTCCCAAAGAAACTTTCAAGCGGCGGCGCAGATAATCGAAGCGGCGGATTCCACGACGCAAACGATTATTAATCTCTAACTAAACACCAGGGAATAAGCTAATGGATAAAGCAATGTACATCGGAATGACGGGCGCTAGTAATTCTATGGCAGCTCAGACCGTGCATGCGAATAATCTAGCGAATGCGAGCACAACCGGTTTTCGCGCAAACCTGGCCAGTGCTCGAGCAATGCCGTTAGAAGGGACTGGATTTGACACTCGGATTTTTAATGTGACCGAATCAAGCCCAACGGATTTCGCTCAAGGTGCATTGATGGAGACGGGCAATGAGCTAGATGTGGCTATTGCAGGTAATGGGTTTATTGCCGTGCAAACCCCAGACGGTGGCGAGGCTTATACACGAGCAGGTGATTTTCAATTATCTGCTTTTGGTGAGCTTTTAACCGGCGGAGGTTTGCCGGTTCTCGGCAATGCCGGTCCTATTGCTATACCGCCTAACCAGAAAATCGAAATTGGATCTGACGGGACTATATCGGTGCGGGAGCAGGGCCAAGGAGCAGAATCCATTACCGCCTTCGAGCGCATTCGCTTGGTAAACCCCAATGTTCAGGAGATGAATAAAGGCTTGGACGGTTTGCTGCATATGAACGATGGCTCTATAGCCTTGCCTGCTGCAGAGGTCCGTTTACAAACCGGTTTTCTAGAGTCTAGTAACGTTAATGTCGTCGATTCCATGGTGGAGATGATTAGCCTCACTCGTAACTATGAATTAAATATAAAAATGATTAAGACGACAGAAGAAAACTCGGAAACATCGGCACGGCTATTGCAAGTAAGATAAGTAGGTAATAAAGGACAACTCGTCAATTCTCAAAAGGATTGACTAAAGCTGAGCAGGAAAGTGTTCAGTTAAAGACAAGGAAAAGGAATAAGTCATGCATGCAGCTCTTTACGTCGCAAAAACGGGTCTAAGCGCTCAGGACAAAAAGCTTACGAGCTTATCGAATAATCTCTCCAATGTGGCCACCAATGGCTATAAGAGGGACAGAGTTGTATTTGAAGATCTGTTGTATCAGATCCAACGCCAGCCAGGAGCGAACTCAACCCAAGACACCCAGCTGCCAAATGGCCTGCAAATGGGGACAGGCGTGCGAACCGTGGGCACGCAAAAATTGTTTTCTCAAGGTTCCTTGCAAACCACAGAAGAAAGCATGGATGTGGCGATTAATGGGCGAGGTTTCTTTGAAATTCTTATGCCAGATGGCACCTCGGGGTACACTAGAGATGGTCAATTTCACCTCAATCAAGAAGGTGCCATCGTAAATTCGTCAGGTATGGTGTTACAACCCCAGTTAGATGTTCCGCAGAATGCGAGTACTATAACGATAGGTGCCGACGGTACGGTAACTGCCGCGATTAGTGGCCAGCCTGCACCAACTAACATAGGCAATATCAACCTTATCGATTTCGTTAACCCTGCTGGGCTACAAGCGGCTGGCGGTAACATTTATTTAGAAACTGCGTCGTCTGGCACGCCCACTCAGCAAACACCTGGCACTAACGGTTCTGGAACACTAGTCCAAGGTGCGTTAGAAAACTCCAATGTGGAAGTGGTAGAGGAGCTGGT
Organism: uncultured Pseudohongiella sp.; assembly: GCA_964352355.1. GTDB lineage: Bacteria > Pseudomonadota > Gammaproteobacteria > Pseudomonadales > Pseudohongiellaceae > UBA9145. The sequence continues at coordinate 7,135 of CAYGRT010000047.1, forward strand.
TAACATGATTACGACCCAGCGCGCCTATGAACTCAACTCGAGAGTGATATCCACTGCGGATCAGATGCTGCAGTTTATAAGTCAAAATCTTTAATTAAGAGTAAGAACTAGATTCTTGGTTCGGACACATTTACTCAGGATGAGTAGTAAACATAAGGAACGGAAATCAATGTCGACACTGTCAGTTAAAGTTAACTTGTCTCTTGCGATTTGTCTGTTGCTCAGCGCATGTCACATCCCCGCGCGCTATGCAGAGGTGGAGCCTGACGACCCACGCTTTGCGCCAGTTTATCCAGGCACCGATCTCCAAGGTCCTATTGCCACCGGATCTATTTACCAAGCAGGTAGGGCAGTTGATCTTTATCAGCTGAGAGCCTATCGCGTTGGTGACATTCTAACTATCAACTTGAATGAATCCACGAGCGCCAGCAAATCATCGAATACGAATTTTTCAAAAGCAAACGATAGCTCTGTGTCAGATCAGACTAGTGCTGGCAATGGATTTCTTGGCACTGGTATTACTCTTAACGGCAGCGTTAGCTCAAGCGTTGATTTTAGTGGCGAGGCCGATGCCGACATTAGTAATCAACTCAGGGGCAGCATCACTGTAACTGTCGCAGGCGTCATGCCTAACGGGGTGTTAGAAGTGCGCGGTGAGAAATGGTTGCAACTGAGCCGAGGTAGCGAATACATCCGCATTCGCGGCTTAGTGCGACGTGAAGATATAAACCCCGATAACTCTGTGGATTCTACCCGTTTAGCCAATGTCCGAGTGGCCTACAGCGAAACTGGCGAGCTAGCAAATGCCAATAGAGCAAGTTGGTTAAGCCGTTTCTTCGTCAGTGATATTTGGCCCTTTTAATACAAATCCGATAGGTGTGTAATGAGTGTAGGTAAAAGCATAAAGCAGGTAGGGTTATTGATGTTTTTCGCCGCTTTTGCGGCGAACGCAGGCGCCGAGCGAATCAAGGATATAGCGACTATACAAGGTGTCCAATCTAACTCTTTGGTTGGGGTGGGCTTGGTAACTGGTCTAGATGGTACGGGAGACCAGACTATACAGGCGCCATTTACGTCAGAGTCGTTCAGGGCCTATCTGAATCAGTTTGGTATTCCATTGCCTCCGGGTCAGACTCTTCAGCTTAGAAACATCGCAATTGTTTCGGTTCAAGCAGAATTGCCAGCCTTCTCGAAACCGGGTCAGGTTATTGATATTACCGTCTCCTCTTTAGCAAATGCCTCAAGCCTGAGAGGGGGCTCACTTGAGCGAACCTTCTTACAGGGTGTTGATGGTCAAGTGTATGCCATAGCTCAAGGCAATTTGGTCGTGGGCGGGCTTGGAGTTGAGGGAGCCGATGGCTCAAGGGTTACTATAAACGTGCCCAGTGTTGGCCGTATTCCAAATGGCGCAAGCGTGGTTAAAGAGGTCCCCACCGCGTTTACCGAGGGCGACAATATCATTTTCAATCTTCGCGAGGCGGATTTCACAACTGCCCGAAGAGTTTCGAGTGCTATCAATGAATTATTAGGGCCGGGTTCAGCATCCGCTATGGATGCAGTGTCTATCAAAGTTACCGCGCCGATGGATCTGCAGACCAGAGTCGCGTTTGTTTCCGAGCTTGAAAATATACAAGTGAATCCGGGCGCAGCACCGGCTCGAGTGATTGTTAACTCCAGAACAGGAACAATCGTCATCGGAGAAAGTGTAAGGGTAATGCCATCTGCTGTAACCCACGGCAGCTTAACTGTAACCATTTCTGAGTTTTTCGATGTCAGTCAGCCAAACGAATTTGGGCAAGGTAACACTGTGGTGGTGCCCGACTCAGATATCGACGTGGATCAGGCGAATAACCGCATGTTTATATTGGACCCTGGGGCTACGCTTTCCGATATTGTGCAGGCGATTAACGCTGTTGGCGCCGCGCCCGGGGATCTTGCTGCGATTCTCGAGGCTTTAAAACAAGCGGGTTCACTCACGGCAGACCTTATTATTATATAGTCGGATTTAGTTTTATGGTTGGCACCATCGATTTCAATAATGTTTACACAGATATATCCAGCCTCAATGCGATAAAAGCAGCAGGCCGAGAGGATGCCGCTGTGGGTATGAAAAAGGTGGCGAAGCAGTTTGAGAGCCTTTTTATAAACATGATGCTAAAAACAATGCGGGAAAGTAATAAGTCATTTGGTGAAGGAAACTACTTAAGCAGCAACGAATTGGAAATCCATCAGCAGAATTTCGACAATCAATTGAGCCTACATTTAAGCAATGGCAAGGGCATCGGTTTAGCTGACAATCTCTACAAACAGCTTATGCATCAGTACGATGTAAAGCCCACCACAGAAAACCAAAATCCACTTCGAGCAGACATTAAATCTCCGGCCGACTACGTGCGTGCAGTGTTACCGCATGCACAAAAAGCGGCCGCTGAATTAGGCGTTAAGCCTGAGTTCTTAGTTGCCCAATCTGCACTGGAAACCGGTTGGGGGCAACGAATTATTTCGGACAGCAAAGGCGCAACAAGCTATAACTTATTTGGTATAAAAGCGGACAGAAGCTGGAAAGGCTCCGTAGCTTCAACCAGTACACTGGAATATGTTGACGGAATTGCGCAAAAAGAAAAAGCGACTTTCCGTAAGTATGACAGTTTTGCCGCTAGTTTTGATGATTACGCGGTGTTTTTAAAGTCCAATCCACGGTATCAACATGCGATAAGCCAGGGTGCTGATGGGGCCCAGTTTGGCCAAGCTTTGCAGAATGCTGGCTACGCCACCGATCCCCGCTACGCTGAAAAAATCCAATCGATAATGGAAAGTCAGTCATTTCGATCAGCGCTGCTTTCCAGTAACAGTGAAGTCGAGGTCTAATCTGTGGCTAGTTTAATCAACACCGCGATCTCGGGTTTAAAGCTAAGCCAGCTAGCTTTGTCGGTAACCGGCCAGAATATAGTTAACGCCAATACCGAAGGTTACACCCGCCAATCAGTTATTGCCCAGTCAGGTCCCACTCTATTTAACGGCGTGGGATATGTGGGTTCGGGCGTGAATGTAGATCAAATCAGGAGAAATACCGAACAATTTCTAGTGGATCAATATTCTAAAGATCTCTCAGTCTTAGGCGATTTTGAGCAGTATCTGGGCAATATAAATCAGATAGATAGTTTGCTTGCAGACCCTTCCACTAGCGTTGCAGCCAGCATTGATGACTTTTTTGCTGCCCTAAATGGTGCCGCAAATAATCCATCGGCCATTGAGACTCGCCAGTTGCTTTTAACTCAGACCAACTTAATGATGGACAGACTAAAGTCCGCGGATGTGAAACTCAGTAGTCAAGAAAAGTCCATCAACTCGCAATTAAGTGCGTCAGCTCGGGCAGTGACCACCTTAGGCAAAGAGATTGCAGAACTTAACCTCGCAATTGCGGGCGCTCAAGGTTCGGCAAACGGAAGTCAACCTAATGATTTGCTAGATAGACGAGATTCTTTAATAAGAGACCTGTCTCAGTTGGTTGATGTAAGAACCACTGTCCAGTCTGATCTGTCGATGAATGTATTCATTGGCGAGGGGCAAGGTCTTGTGATCGGAGTTTCAGCAGCTACTCTGATAGCTGTTCCGAATTCCTTAGACCCTTCTATCAATGATTTAGCGTTTGTCGATAAAAATGAAATTCAGGTTGTTACGGGTCAACTTACAGGAGGTCAGATTGGAGGCACGCTGCGATTTCGAGAAGATGCGCTGCAACCTGCAGTGAATGGCCTTGGGCGAATAGTATTGGCACTAACGGATTCCATGAATCAACAGCAGAAATTAGGGGTCGATTTAGAAGGCAATCTTGGTCAGTCACTTTTCTCTGATATTAATAGTCCACAGATTTCCCAGAGCCGCGTTAAGTCTGATGCGGGAAATGCGTCACCGGCAGATCGTTTACTTAGCGTTCGGATTGATGATTTGTCAAAGCTGGGCACTAGTGATTATAGAGTGTCATTCCCAGGGCCAGGGAACCGATTTAGTGTAGTACGTCTCGATGACAATGCAGTAGTTGGTCAAGACGAATTAGGTAGTAAACTTCCAGCAGAAATATCAATTGATGGATTTACGCTACAGTTTCAAAGTGGCAGCTTTCAGGCTGGCGACAATTTTTTGATTCAGCCTACGCGGTCAGCGATAAGTAACACGGCGATACAAATTAATCGCGCCGAAGAGTTTGCGCTTGCCTCGCCGCTTATGGCGGATAGCAGCCTATCAAACCAAGGCGGCGCGTTTATCTCAAGCATGAGCGTGCTGGATGTTACGACCCCTAGTTTCAACCTAGTTCAAGGCTCATTGAACCCGCCTGTACTTATTAGATTTACCTCACCAAGCACTTTCGATGTGCTCGATGCAAGTGATCCTGCCAGACCTGTACCTCTGCAGCCCCCACTAACTAATAGGCCCTTTGTGGCAGGTGCCAACAATCCGATATTTCCCGATGACCCCGGCGGAACAACAGTCACTTCTGAAATGGGCAACGCGGCAGTACTGCAAACGGACACATTGTCGAACGGTTATAAGAGCGAAGTGCTGACCATTGTCGGTACGAATCCAGAAACAGGTTATGCTTCTGAAACGCGGCTTCAAATAGGGGCCAATTCTTCGGCCCAAGAGATTGCCAGTAAACTATCGGCGGTAGATGGGGTTTTTGCTACAGCCTTCAGCCAGCTAAATCTTTCTGACTTTCAATCGGATTCCATTGGTGAAGATCTCGGACTCACTTTAAATGGTGTGAACCTAAGCAATTCTTCCGGTGAACTAGCTGCAACGACCCCGTCACCTCTAACTGCGGACTTTGTTCGGGACCGGATCAATGCAAGTACTGAATTAAAAGCTCAAGGTATATCTGCTCGAAGTGATGGCAACGGCGTCAGTATCTTCTCGTCGACCGGTGTCGATCTTTCGGTTGAAGTGACCGGTACTGGTGGAGATTCGGTCACTTTGAAAGATGGGGACTTAAAGTCAGTTATAGGCAGAAACAACTTAAACTCAGGTTACACCGCGCCAATTAATACGCGCTTCGATGTGGATCTAGGCTTCGGCCCAATCACTATTCCTGTGAGTCCAGGCACGGTAGCGGGGAGCGATGTGGTAGGGTCTTTGCAAGCAGATGTTGACCGAGCACTGGGCTCAAATGTCATAAGTGTAGGCCGCAGTCCCGATGGCCGGCTTTTACTGCAAGCGATTGATAAGTCAAAAACACTCACTGTCAGCAATGTCGGGACTGATGTCTTAGGCATTGGCCCAGTGACACTTTATGGCCCCAACAGAGGTGAGCAACCAGCTGTTAGCTCGCCAGGTGTTAGTACGGTAACGCCACTGAATTTTTCACTTGTTAATGGTAGTTTTGATATCACAGTGAATGGAATCTACAGTGAATCGCTCACGTTAACGAGCAACTATCCTGCTGATGGTGGCGCTGCAATTGTGCAGGCACTCAATACACAAATAGCAAGCTCAACGGCTGCAAATGGTGTGGCCGGCCTCGTATTGGCTCGACTGACAGATTCAGGCGCTATCGAACTTGTTACAACGAGCGTTGGTCCTGAAGCAAGTTTGCGCCTAAGCGCAGTTTCAAATATGCAAGGTTTAGTCGCTGCGGGGGAGGTAAATGGCTATCAATTGGCTGGCACTCAGGCGACAGTTAATGGATTAAGCAGTGTCACCTCAGGTGCCAATTTTGACGAAGATGGTCCTCATCAATTTGATTTAAAGGTTGATGGACTTGGCCCGGTAAGCGTGTCGTTAACTGGCAGCACAAGAGCGCCTGCAGTGTTCACTAATACGGTAGACATTTCGGCCGGAGTAAATTTGTTGGCAACGCCGAACACGTTTCAACTGGGCGTAACGGGTTATGCCAATGCGGTAATTGATGTCTCGGGTGTAGACACTAGTTTGGCAGCATCGCCATACGACAGCGCGCCACAAGGCATAGTGCATTTGTTTCAAGAGCGAATTGATTCTGCGCTTGGCGCGGGAGTTGTGGATGTCGCCATGACTGGAACTGGAAGACTAACTTTGACCACCAGTAATGAAGGTGCCGGGACTTCCTTGACTGTTTTTGCGCCGACTGGCGATGTAGCTACCTCAGTCTTCCCTGTGGTAGGAACGGTAGTGGGCAGTGAGCAGGGCGGTGCTGGTGTTGTTAGTTTAATTCAAGACGCCATTGACAGCAGTCTAGTTGGAACTGGATTAAATTCAGTTCGAGTTGCTTTGGAAAGTAATGGTTCGTTGAGCTTTACTTCATCTAGCTATGGTGAAGACTCCGAAATTCAAATCTCTCAAGTGGCTAATACCTTTGGGTTTGTGCCGACTGCCACTGCTCGTGGGGAGCAGTTTAAAAGCATCGCTACAGTGGGTGGTGTGCTTGAAGTTCAGTTTGCCGCAGGCGTGAATATGACTAGCGATCGCTCAACTGGTGTATTTGGCGCGCAGCCGGATGCTGTGAGCAATTTTCTTGGGTATCAGGTATCACTTTCAAGCGGCCAGTCTGGCGGTGGTCTGCCAAAAGCTGGAGACTCTTTCATCGTTAATTACAATAGTGAAGGGAGTAATGACAACACCAACGCCTTAGCCATGCTATCCCTCAGTGATAAACGCATTCTATCCAATGGGAATTTCGGTATCTCCTCCGCCTATGGGCAAATAGTCCAAGAGATAGGTATTTTGACGAGTCAGGCACGCACTAGCGCGCAGGCGAGTGAAAGTTTGATGCGCCAGTCCGAAGCAGCCCTTTCGTCTGTGGCGGGAGTAAATATTGATGAAGAAGCAGGTAACCTAATTAAATACGAGCAGAGTTACAACGCCTCAGCTCAGCTCATTTCGATTGCTCGAGATTTATTCGATGCAATCTTGCAAATATAACGAGGTCTTAGCAGAAAAATGACGGTAAGATTTTCCTCTTTACAGATTAACAGGCAGGGCTTGAACGGGCTGCTGGATGTTCAAGGTGCAGTATCTAAAACCCAGCAGCAAATATCATCCGGTAAGCGCGTTCTTACCCCTGGAGATGATCCAATCGCCGCTGCCCGTATCTTGCAGCTTAGTCAGGAGCTAAAACTCAACGCACTTTACAATAGCAATGCAAACGAATTGCAGAACCGTCTTGAGCGTGAGGACGTTGCGTTGGGAAATATTAACCAGCTTTTACAGCGCGCGCAGGAGCTTGTTTTACAGGCAGGTGATGGTGCGCTTGCGCAAGAACAGCGTCGATTTATTAGCATCGAAATCAAAGGGATTGTTGATTCGATGGCGCAAACCATGAACAGTCGTGATGGGAACGGCAGTTACATTTTCTCTGGCCTTAATGGCAACGCGCAGCCCTATGTAAAAACGGCTGATGATCGTTATGCGTTTGCGGGAGATGAAGGCTTACGCACGGTTCAGCTTGGGGCTAATAGTTTTGTGCAATCCAGCTCATCTGGAAAGCGTTTGTTCGAGGATATTGGCAGTGCCACAATATCCCTGAGTGCAAGTGCAAGTCCTGCAAATCGGGCCACGCCTCCAGCTCAGATTGGTTCGGCGCAGATATTAGATCAAACTGAATTTGCTGCATTCTATCCGGAAGACGTGGTGATTGAGTTTCGGCCAAATGATGAAGTCGTTCCGCCGCGGCAGACTTATTCCATTAAGCAGGTATCAGATGGTCGAGTACTACTTGCCAACCAAGATTTTCAAGCGGGCCAGCTTATTCAGTTCAAGGGGGCCGCCGTGCGAATTACAGGAAAGCCTGCGGCGGGTGATTCCTTTATCGTAAAGTCAACTGACAAAAAAGGCTTGCTGGCCACCCTCGAGGACTTTAGCCGCCAGCTAGATCGACTTACTGATACTCCAGAGGACAGGGAAATACTGACAACTGATATCGCAAACACCTTAACCAATCTCGACAAGTCGCAGACACGCTTACTGGAAGGTCAAAGTTTTGTCGGTGCTAGATTAAATTTAGTTGAGAATGTGCAGTCTACCAACGCTGATGTCAGGTTAGCGACTCAGGCTAGTTTGTCCGAGCTTGAAGATCTTGACTTTGCCTCGGCAATTAGTCAGCTCACTCAAGAAACGTTTATTCTTGAGGCGGCCCAAGCCAGTTTTGCACGAATCAGTGGGCTAACTTTGTTTAACTATCTGTGATCTTAATTAGTCTGATGTTGAGCGCCCAATTGGAAAAGTTTTACCGCTGTAGGCTGCGAGGAACTCTTGAGGAAAACGGGCAGCTTTGCCAGTGGACAGGGTGGCACAAACAAGTGACCAGCACGCACGCATAACTGTCTCTCCAGTTTCTGCCTTGATGGCTTGAAATTGACGTTGAAGTCGCAGTTTCTGGTCACAATGGGTTAACCAAGTGCCAAAAATCACAGTTTCGTCCAAGAAACTGGGTAAAAAGTATTCGTATTCCGCTTTATGAAGCACCATTGCTTTATCTAATAATTTGTAATCATTCACACTCAGGCCTAGATACTCGGAATGCTTCCAGGCGACCTTCTCACACCACACTACATAGCAGGCATTGTTAGCATGATTTAAGTCATCGATGTCTTTTTGGGTAACGACAATGTTGTTAGTGAAGGGGTGAGGGTAGATCCAATTCACAAGCAGCTCCAAGTTTTTGGCAGTTTATCATGATTGGTGCATTTGTGGTTTGTAAATAGAGAAGTGGAGTGGCTAGGAGACTGCTTATGAAAAGCGGTTAACCGTACATTTTGACAGCATCTTTGCCCTTGTTAATTCGCTTGAGGCTATTCAATACAGACGCCTTGTGTTTTTGGCTGGAAGATTTAGTTTGTTGATCATAATCGAGAATATTCTGTATGTCTTTAATGATCTGATCAAGGGCAATGTTCCTATCTGCAAGCACTGGCTCCGCAAAAAAAAGTTGCAATAATTTTTTTCTTTCAAGCACTAGTTCCTGTAGTAGTTCCCAGTCGTTTCTTTGAGCGACTTGATTCATCGTTTCAGAAGAAGAAAGAATCTGACTCCACAGTTCTGACCTGGACTCTGGGGAGTTTTTTGTCAGACTAGGTTTAGGCATGGAG
>CAYGRT010000047.1:16293-20326 GCA_964352355.1 uncultured Pseudohongiella sp.
GCAGTGTAAGGTTTTTAGTTCCACTCCTAGATTACTCAGTTCTTCGGTAAAAGGCCCATAATTATTCTTATAGCTCAGACTAAGCTTCAGTTCGGTTACTGTGTCTGAATTGCCGAAGCGCTGTTGCAGCCGTCTAATCTCTTTAAGCGCTGATTCTGCCTCATGGTGTACTTCATACTGCTCAAACCAAGTATCCAGCTCGATGACTGCAGTTATTTTCATGGCAAAATTCCCTCTCTTAGCTATACCTAATAATGTAGTTCAAAGTATAGAAAATGCTCGAAAAGTTGCGCAGTAATCGTTTGTTGCTAATTCCCTAGGGGCTACTCATTGGGCTGATCATTTTTTGAACAGTAAACTCGGCTGGCTGCAAAGAACGCCGATTGTGTCTTACTATGTGTGCCAGAAGGTGTGATTTTGCGAAAACAATTGTGAATTTGCGGAACCAGTTCACTGGCTGAAACTTCAGATTTTGATGTAATGGCTGGCTAATAATGTTTAAAACCGGCAAGGGATTTTTCAGTCGATGGAACAACCTCAAGTAATTCATGCTCAGCACAAAGACTTTCCCCATTACTGGGGCTGCCTTGATTCTGAACACCTGTCTCCGTATAAAATTAGCTCTGCTTTCGCTGAGCTGCATGGCCTATTCGGCGCCGAGGCGAAAGTTACTCTGCCGAGAGAAGATGCCACGACAGATTTTTCGTTTGTCATCGTTCGCGATGGCAAGCCAGTGCTTGGCTGCTATCTGATGCTTCAAAAAATGGCGGAATCATCTCTCAGTCTGGGCTGTAGCGGGATGTTTGCGAGTGCTCAGATAGAATTGGACGAATTTAACTCAGAGACAAATAATATCGGGTCAGACCTGTGCGGCTGTCTCTATCAGTACCTGGATTCGCTGATAGAAAAACTGCAACCAGATAGGGTTGAGTTTTACGACTCACTCCACAGTGGTGTCATGTCACCCGTATCACATTGGCTTCTTATCAATGGTGCAGTGCCGGTCTTGTTTTCAACCCAGCGAATCAACTTAAGCGGCTCTTTAGAAAGTCTCGCTCTTGACCTTAGCGAAACTCATCAGGCAGCAATTCGCTGGGGTGATGGGAACCTGACGTATCGAACTATAAATTCTTCAGAAGACTTAGAGAGTGAAATAAGGATGAGCGCCAAGCCAAAGCAGGGTTTGGCAATTAGTAAAGTAAATCACCTCTATTACCGATCGCTATTGGATTCTAGAAAGGCTTACATCGTCCAAGCGTTTTTTGAAGACTCTCTGGTTGCTAGCGCTAGCTTCGCGGTTTCAAATGGCGAATCCCGCTACATCGCTAGCCTAACAAGCGACAAAAACTGCCCGAACTCCGTACTTCAAGGTCTACTATGGCAGGGGCTGATTCACGGCAAATCGCTGGGGTTGAATTGGGCTGAGCTAAGCAGCAGTGTAACAGACGCCTATGGGCTAGACTTAGACGTTGCCGGCTTCGGCGGCGTTAGCGAATCTCGTTTTAAGCTACTTCTTAACCCCTCTCGCTAGTTTGATTGCCTCAAAATAACCACCGACTAATTTACAATCTTTCCCTTGCTCGTCATAAAGTGTACTAGGCTTAGAGTTGATTCCATTCTTTAATTCTACGTATGTGGTCGCAAAGCACTATGGCGGATAATCTCAAGGCTCGTATTGACTACGCAAGTAAGTATGTTCTTGTGGTGGACGATTTTAGTCAGCATCTTAGTTTTATGAGTAAAGCTTTGAAGGCTATTGGCTTTACGAAGATTGCGCTGGCGCAAAACCCTCGCGAGGCTATGTCCCTATGCGAGGAGACTTCGTTTGACCTAATTTTCTGTGACTACAACATGGGGGAGGGCAAGAACGGTCAACAGCTTCTTCATGAGCTACGATTTTTTAAAACCGTGCGTCACGACTGCATATTTATAATGATTACCGCTGAGACCAGCCGCGAAGTGGTGTTGGGCGCGCTGGAAAACGAGCCAGAAGGTTATATTGCAAAACCATTCAATCAAGCGGTGCTGCGTCGTAAAATAGACCGATTGCTAGATAAGCAAATGTGCGTCATCGATATTAGCACAGCTATCGAGCAGCAAAATTATGAACAGGCTATCGATCTGTGTTTGGAGATTAGTGAAAAACATCCACGGCATAATTCATGGTGTCAAAAGACTTCTGCCGAACTGCACCTGAAATTAGGTCAGTACCAGCAAGCAAAGCGTGTTTATAAGAGTGTTCTTAGTAAGCGGATTCTGGATTGGGCGCTTTTGGGGCTCGCGCGGACTCATATCTATCTTAAGGAATACAGCGAGGCTATTAGCGAGCTACAACAAGTACTTGTACTCAATAATAATTGCGTTCCAGCCTATGACCTATTAGCTGAGTGTTATCAACATTTAGAAGATACTGAAACCGTGCAGACACATTTGAGCCATGCTGCCAAACTATCGCCTTTGTCAGTTGATAGGCAGCAGTTGTTGGGGGAGGTGTGTTCTACGAACGGGGACCATGAGGCTGCTGCAAAAGCTTTTCGGCAGGCGCTAAAGTCCTCCAAGTTTTCGATTCAAGAAGAACCCGATCGCTATTTCAAACTAGCCGGGGCAATCACCGACAGCATGATAGGGGATCTTTCTCGCTATGATGCTACTAAAGTAATGGAAGTGCATAAACTGATCGCGGAAATGGACGATCGGTTCGCCCCTGAAAAGGAAACAGATACCAGAAAAGACTTGATTAATGTCAGGCTTTACCTAAATCAGCAGAAGCCAAACATGGCGCTTGAGCTCATGGAAAGCCTGGACCCAGATCTGCTTAGCGATCCAGAGATTCTTAGCACATCGGCGCTGTTTGAGTATGGACAGACCCTGCTCAGTCTTGGTGAGCAAGAAAAAGCGAACAATATTCTTCTCGCCTTACTTAGCCGAGAAGATTTATCACTTCCCCAAAGAAATCATGTTAAGGCCCTGCTATCTGTGTTTGAGGCTGAAGAGCTTGCTGGTAGGGCGCGGGAGTTGAATGAAGACGCAGCCAAATTCTATGAACAAGAGAACTTGGAGGAGTCGATTAAGCTTTTCTCCGAAGCGGTGCGATTGTCGCCGCGCAGTATTGTGCTCAACCTAAATCTTACTCAAGCGCTGGTTAGAGTGATGGAAGTGGATAGGGTTACGGCATCGTACAGTCGCAAAAGCAAAGCCTGTTTGGATAGCATCGGCCCAATAGATGAATCTAGTCGCCATTTTGCGCGATATGCGAATCTACTAAAAAGATTCAACGATCTTGAATCCAATTCACCAAGCGCGAACTAGGTTAACAGGACTAAACAGAAATGGAAAAGCAACCACTGGATTTCTCACTAGCTTTTGGCTCTGCCGTTCACGATGTAAAAAACTCGGTGGGGCTTTTACTCCATTCTCTCGATGAGTTTCTTAAGGCAAACCCTCCGAAAAGTGAAGAGGATAATCAGCGGGCAGTGGTTCTGAACTACGAAGCATCGCGCATTAACAACGATATGATGCAGCTTTTAAGTATTTATCGACTGCAGAACGAACGATTGTTTGTGTCAGTCGAAGAATGCCATGTAGCCGAGCTGCTAGAAGATGAGCTTCTGGCCCATGACACATTGCTGACCATGAAAAAAATTGGCGTGACCTTAGATTGCCCGTCCGAACTTGTTTGGTACTTTGATGCGATGCTCGTCAAAAATGTCTTAACCAATGTGATTGTAAACACAATTCGCTACACCAAGGATGAGATCAGAATTGCCGTCGAGCGAGTCGATGGGTATATGCGCATCACTGTAGAGGATAATGGTTCAGGCTTTCCAAAGGAGCTACGATCGGACCCAGGTGGTTATTTGACTCGAATTAACTTTAATACCGGCAGCACAGGCCTCGGTTTGTATTTTTCTGCTCGCGTCGCGGAACTGCATCGTAATGGAGATCGTGATGGTTATATCGAAGTCGATAATGATTCCACGCTTGGTGGTGGTGCATTTCGAATTTACTTGCCTTAGTGCGGCATGGTTAACCA
>CAYGRT010000048.1:0-6704 GCA_964352355.1 uncultured Pseudohongiella sp.
CGGCATTTTATGGGAATTGCTCCCCTTGTGCAATCGTTTCACAGAGATTTTCTGAGACTACCAAATCTGAGCTTTCTTGTGCTAAATCAAGCCATTCACTGGACCGAAGAGTCAGTGAACTAGGGCCTTGCAGCCATACTGCGAACCCGTCTTCGGATCGAACAATATGCTCTACCCTAGGCTCATAGCCTAACTGAGCCACCTTCGCTTCGATCTCTGCAGCACTTTCCTCGTCTTCGAACACCCCCAAAGCAATGGCATTTTCCAACTTACCTCGCGTGACTAAATAGGATTCCAACAGCAACCCCTCTGTTTCAGCCTTTTCCATCAAGCCGTCTAACACAATCGTGGCAACTGCTCGGGAAGACGCTGGAGGCAAATAAACTTGATAGAGAACCGGTAACTGCTTACCGAGCATAATTAGTCCACCGTCGAGACCTTGAGCAAGCGCCCGAGCAACGAATGCATCAGCCTCATCAGTGGTTGCAAAAATTTCGACTTGGAGACAAGTTTTCGTTAATTCAGCCTCGGACCGAGCCAACTGCTGGCGCTGAGTTTGATATTCTTGCAACAGTGTCATGCCATTATTCAAAAGAGGCCTCTCAGGGGGCACTGACACAACAATAGGCTGTGCGAACGGTGATTTAGACCATGCGAAATAGGCCAAATTGGCCAATAATAGAAATATTGTTATATATTTCATTAGGTTACTGAGCCCTCTTGAACCACTGGGCAGGCGATGACCAAACCATCGAGCACAAGATCTTTGATGATTTCTGCACGAAGACTTAGGCCACTCACAGCGCGCTTGCTAAGCCAAGAAAGCTCAATAGTGGCTGCTATTACATCCGCATCACCCCCTGTTAGTACTAGCCTCACCGCCCCCGAGCTGTTCTGAAACTGTTCGGCATAGGATTTCTCAACGATTGCGACAACGGTTGCCAATATTCCATTGCGCACCGCTTGATCGGTCGAATGGCCTAGAGATATTGAAGGCACCTGCCCTTGTTTCGAGAGTCGAATAGCGGTGTTTTCTTCCAGGCTTCGGGCCATTAAAGACAAACCTGGCAGTATAAAACCACCCTGATGCAAGCCACTACTATCTAGAACATCCAGCGTGAGTGCAGTTCCTGCGTCAATAATGACGCATGCACCCTGCACCCACTTATAGGCAGCAAGCATGGCTAGCCATCTGTCTACTCCGAGACGGGCAGGATCTTTGTATTGATTAGTAACCGGACCGCAAGTACTAGTCACTGCGGCAACTGTAGGTGTTAGAGAGAATCGATCAGCAAGCCACTGAACTACCTCGTTAAGAGTTTCTGAGCGCCTTACACTGCAAATGCGACAATGAGTCAGAGAGTTAATCGGTGACATACCCGCAGCAAGATCCGCTAAATCTATCGCGGTTCCCTGATCTAAAACCCGACTATCGAAGTCAACCACGCGCCATTTAATGCGGGAATTACCAACATCCAACTCAAGTATCATCGCCAGATTCCTCGACGTCCCGAAGTGACGGAAATATTTCACCGGTATTTAGAGTCACTAGGCCGGATAGCGTTTGCAACATAAGCCTGCCGCTCTCATTGACCCCCATTGATTTTCCAATCATGCGCTCTCGACCGTCATCTATGACAATATCCGAGCCGAAATACCTATCATGGCTATTCCAGACATTTTGGAAGGGTGAAAAACCTTCCTGCTGCAGTAAATCCAGCGCTTCAACTAGATGATTCACTATTGATCCGGCGAGAATGTCAGGAGCAATCGCACTTTCTGTCAATGTACTAAGATCTGCAATCGGTTTATCTAACCGTTTGCGGTGCTCATCTGCTATCTCGATATTCACTCCAACACCAAACACGATATAGGACTGTGATTGAGAAACATGCCTTTCGAGCAATATCCCCGCGAGCTTCTTATTTGATGCTAGAACATCATTTGGCCACTTTAGTTGCAAATCTAAGCCACAGTGTTGCTTTATTGCCTCGGCCACACTGATGGCTGTAACCAGACTTACCGCCTGAAGATCCTTTGTAGAATTTGAAAATGGCAACCCAAGAGACATGTAAAGACCACCATTAGCCGGGCTAACCCAAGTTCGACCTCGTCTCCCGCGTCCTTGAGTCTGCGACTCAGCAAGTACAAGACAGCCATGTTGGACGCCATCGTTAAATCGCCGCAGCAATTCTGAATTGGTCGAATCAATCTCTGAATAAATCTCCAACTCTGCAACCACCTTATTGGCCATTGCATTCAAAGTCTGTCGAAGTCTCTGAGCATCCATAATGAACTCCGTCAATGCATAAAAAAAGGAGCGTTATGCCGCTAGCACAACACTCCCTCTCTTTCGCTATCAAACTTCCTAAGCTAGCTGAAACTTAGCCTATTCGCCTGATGCGGGTGATTCGCCACTTGGAGAAACATCTTTCTTCAGCTTAGACACTACCGACCAAGCTTCTAGGATGATAATCATTGTAGTTACTATCACGGCAACTTCGATAACTACCAAGACCCAAGCGCCAGTGCGGAAGTGTTCGATAACGTACCAGCCGCTTGCCCACAGCGCAAAAACCAATATGAATATCATTGGTATCAGAATATTTTTGACCGGCCGACCAATTTTAATCAAGTAGATCGCGATCACCATGAGAGTCATTGACGCTAGAATCTGATTGGTGGCACCGAATACAGGCCAAATCAGCATGCCGCCATCACCAGGATAACCGCCAGCAGACACACCAAACGCTAGCGTCAAACATGCTGCAATGGCTAAGAGTGTGGAGATATAGTTGTTCTTAAGGGGTGCGATATTGTAAATGTTGCCCCACTCTTGAACGATATAGCGCTGCAATCTAAGCCCCGCATCCATAGTAGTTCCGGCAAAAAGAACCACCATCACCGCAAGCATTGTTTCTGAGAAGGCGAGAGGGATTCCCCAGCCCTGAGTAATTAACTGGGCGCCGCCTTCAATAAACCCTTTCTGCCCGGGGCCTGTTGAGAAGCCATTATAGATAGCGCTCCACTCGGCACCATTTGCTGCATAAAGAGAACCAGTTACAGCCACGATGGTAATCAAGGCAAGTGAGCCCTCCCCTAACGCGCCTAGGTAGCCGACGAATCTCGCATCTTTTTCATTATTTAGCTGCTTAGAACTAGTGCCTGAGGATACGATGCCATGGAATCCAGATAAAGCGCCACATGCAATAGTTACAAACAAGATAGGGAACAATGGTGGTGTGCCCTCAGCCAAGTTGGTATTAAATGCTGGCGCACTGACCTCCGGCATGGAAATCACAACGGCAGAATAGAGTACGATCAAACCTAGCACCAACTGGGCACCGTTAATGTAATCTCGGGGCTGTAGCAGCAGCCAAACGGGCAACATAGAAGCGATGCCAGCATAGATGAACAGCAGAATAATCCAGTTTCCGTTAGGGCCTAAGGAAAAAATATCCGCTGGCAATTCCAGCGGCATCACACTGCCCACATAAATACTGAAATAGAGAAAAGCCACGCCAATGAGAGAGATAATTAGCAGATTAAACTGCTTGCGAATAAGTACACCAATGGCAATTGCTACAGGAATCGCAACCCATGCCGGAAACACCGATGACGGGAAAATAACCATGTCTGTAGCGATGATGGTGCCAAAAACTGCGTTCACCAACACCAAAAGCAAGAAAATAATGATCATAAAGAGCGCGCTGGCTCGCTTTCCGATTACGCTTTCAGACAATGCCCCTATCGACTTTGCTCCATGCCGATTACTCGCCCAGAGAGCGCCCATATCATGGACGCCAGCAAAGAAGATCGAACCGAAAGTTACCCACAATAAAGCGGGCACCCACCCCCAATAAACAGCAACAGCAGGACCAATAATCGGTGCGGCTCCCGCCACTGCTGTGAAGTGAGCTCCCCAAAGAACATATTTATTGGTAGGCACGAAATCAATTCCATCGTTAAACTGATGGGCAGGAGTAACGTAATTTGGATCTAATCGATAGATTTTGCTCGCAATGAAATTTGAGTAGATAAACCAGCCAAAGCTGAAACCCACTAGTCCGAAAATGACTAAAAAGATCGAGGACATTTACCGCTCTCCCGAATTGTTATTATGATTTATAAACGCCGCATCATACCAAGTTAAGAGATTCAGATACAAACAGATAGTGCTTCTTTGTGAGGCTTGGCAACATTCCCTTGATTACAGCCTGTTCGAATTGAACATAAAAAAACCCAGTCGATCTCTCGACTGGGTTTTCTGTTTTTCTCTTCGGCAAAAACGTCAGAGTTTAGGGGTTAGTTGGCTCCGCTGCATGATAAGTCCAGTAGCCAATGAACATTTCGTCCCAGCTCTGTAACCCGAAGGTTATATCTTTGCTTGGATCTGGGTTAGCAGGGTTGTATTCCGAATTGTCAAATGCGCCCGTGACATAGACCTTTGTCCCTGCTGGTAAGTACTCTGGATTTTGCAGATTGTACGTGGGCTGCCACGCATAACTGTAATTAGGAACACTCAGCAGATCCTTCTTTTCACCATTAGGAGTCTCCATGGTGAACTTCATATCCTTACCGCGGAAGTGCATGTGCGCCCTCAATCCAGTTACCACCACGTCTTCTTGAAACACGTATTGAGCTGTCACTTCGTGATTCTGTGCGTACGCTGGTATCTTGAAGTTTGCAGCGACAGAACGGGTGAAGTTTTCATACTTTGGCGGCTCGTCATACATATAGAGGCCGATGGTAGTTTCATCTGAAGTCGCTTTACCATTGGTCGTGAAGTGAAACTGCATTGAAAGCTTGTGGCCCTCTGGAATAAACACGCCTGTGTCTTGTGGGAAGGTCATCGCGTCCACTTTGCCTGGCGCGTAACCCTCTAGGAAGCGCCTCGCAACTGAAGTGGTGTCAGCCTCACCGCCATCAAAATTTTCTGAAGGCGCAGTGACGTAGGCAAGTAAGTGGTGAAGCACTGATTCGTCACCAGGAATGAATTGAACCGCTTTAACCCACTTGTCTTCGTCAAATGGAAGCTCTACATCAATATCGATATAGTCCATCACACCAGTGGCTGGGATTTCCATTTTAGGGGCTTTAATAATGTAGTCTGGCTCACCAAGCTGCCATGACTTCATGTCTGCAAATTCAAGCTGCGTTAATGGATCCACAGCACCCGTACCACGAGGAGCACCAGCGTCAATCCAGTGCACCAATGTCTGCATGTCTGCATCGGAAATATATCGCGCATTAGTAAAATGGCCTATGTTTGGGTCCACTTGGGTGGGTGGCATACGCTTGGTAAGAAGCACCTCGCGAATCATTGGAGACCAGCCCTGCAGCATCAAATGGCTGTCCATCGCGAAAGGTCCGATTCCACCTTCTCGGTGGCAGCTTGCGCATTGCTCAACCACGATAGGAGCAACTTCTGAGGAATAATCGGGAACCGCGCTTGCATGTTGCTGCTTCACAGGAAAGCTCAAATCACACCCAGAAACCGCGTTGGTGATTGTAGCGTCAACACCGCCAGACAGCTCCGCAGTCAGGGCTTTGGGCAATTCTGCGTTCATTGCTCCTCGATACAAAATAGTTAGACGCTCTGGATCAAGAACAGCCACTTCACCAGCTTTCGAGAACTGCAACGTTTCTGTGACTAACTGCCCATCATCTACAAATAGTGGCAACTCTACGCCTGACGCTTTGGCGGCGCTGCGAATTGCATCAATGTCAGCAATGCTAGAGGACTCTATCAAGGCAAATGCAAAGCCTTGATCCTGCCAATCGCTGGTAAGTGACTGTAGCTGTGAAACCGCCGCATCCATTGAGGGACAGCTAGGATCATATGACATCACCACTAGCGCTTCTTTATTTCTGTAGCGGCTCAGCTGGTGGAATTCACCTTGTGTATCAAGAAGAGCAAAATCTCCCACCCTGTCCGGTAACGCCGAAGCATTACCCGCAAACAGAATAAACGCCGTCGCTAATCCTATGCCAATGTGTTTGAACATACTTTTCGCTCCTGAAATAGATTAAGTGTATATCCGAGGTTAACCTGAATAGTTCGCTATTTTCGCATCTTTAGAGGGTTAAACAACAGGTTTATGTGACAAATTGCAATTAGAGTCATCGAAAAAGCAGGTGTGATCACCCCCAAAATCCCGAACTATTGCTGGGTTTTGTGGTACGAAAAATAGCCAATGAACATTTCATCCCAACTTTGCGCCCCTCCCCTGACCTCTGCTTCAGGGTCTGGATTACCGAGGTTGTACTGGGAGTTATCGAACGCGCCTTCGATCATGACCCTTGAGCCTGCAGGCAACAGCATAGGGTCGCTCAGCCTATAAGTAGGCTGCCATGCAAAGCTGTAATTTGGCACATTGATCAACTCGTCTCGAGTACCGTTAGGATAGATAACGCTCATGCGCATATTTTTCCCACGGTAATGCATATGGGGTCGCAGGCCGTGTAAAACAATCTCGTCTTCAAATACATGAGATGCACTCATCGTGTGATCTGAATCTCTCGGCGCAATGCGGATATTTTTACCCCCATGACTTAAAGCGAAGGTTGAATATTCAAACTTGGGAATTTCATCGGCAAAGTAGAGTCCGATTTTGGTCTCATCAATCGCCTGTTTACCAAAGGTTGTGTAGTGCAGCGACATCTGAACGGCCGAGCCAGCCGGAATCAAAACCCCTGTGTTC
>CAYGRT010000048.1:6804-18624 GCA_964352355.1 uncultured Pseudohongiella sp.
CCCGTTGCTGGGACCGTAAATGCGGGCACCTCGACAATATAATCCGGTTCACCCAATTGCCAAACCGAACTAGGTCCTACGATGTCAGGTAGTGGGTCTCTAGCACCTGCGTCACCTGCTTCAAAAGGCGCGCCAGCATCAATCCAATGCACGAGTGTTTTTAAGTCTTCGCTGCCTAGATATCTCGCGTTGTCAAAATGATTAACTGCCGGGTCAACTTGCGCTGGCGGCATACGCTTAGTCATCAGCACTTCGCGCATCATGGGAGACCAGCCCTGAACCATCATGTGAGAATCCATCGCAAATGGAGCCACACCACCGTCAACGTGACAGGTCACACAATTTTCGATCAGTATAGGTGCAATGTCGTTTACATAGTCTGGCTGGGTGCCGGCATTCGCAGCAACTGCGGTCAGTTTCAGTTCACAGCCACTCGCTGGTGCGTTCACAGTTTCATGCAGAAAATCCAAAGCAGATTCTGATGCTGCTCTTAAGACTCCCTCAAGGTTTTGTGCCTGAACGCTCGGTGGGACGGAAGACGACAAAGAAGCCAAGTCCTCAACGCTTTCTAGCCCTCCGCGATAAAGAATGCGATTTCGATTAGGCTCGACGACGACAATTTCTCCCGCCATCGAAATACCCAAGCTTTCGGTAACTAGCTGCGCATCGTCTAACAAAATGGGCAGATTTAAATGATGCAATTCATCAAGTTGAGCAACCGCTGCACGTTCCCCCCGCGGTGATGCGTCCAGCGCCAAAAAACTGATACCGTGGCGCTCCCATGTCGTCCTTAACAGCTGATACTTTGGGAGCAAATTGAGCGTGGCACTGCAATTGGGCGATGTAGCAATGAGTACGACGGCTTTGCTGTCCCCGTATTTTCGAAGCTCGTGATAAGTTCCCTGATGATCCAACAATGCAAAGTTACCCACACGATCAAAGCTTGAAGCAAAGCTCAAGGCAGGAAGAAGCGCTAGGCAGGCGATGAATTGGCTAAACTTAAGCAGCAATCTCATATCAACGAGGTCCTCAGCATTAAGCTGGCTCGATCAAAAAAAACAATGGCAAAGTTTAGCTCACAAGCAGCCCTATCGGTCACCTCTCAGATGTGGCGTACTGTGACAAATTGAAACGGTTAACTGGCGGTAGCTACTAGAAACTCTCGCAAGCGAAAGAGAAATCAATGGCAAACTACGCCGACTTGTCGACATTGTGCGAAGGTGCATAAGACCTGAAACTTTCAATCAGTGAAAACCGCCTAAACACCTCATACATGAACCAAAGCGCCGCCCCAATAATGATTAACATCATAGCCCAGCGCATAGCTCCGGCAAAAAACACACTGTCAAAAATAGGCATTTGCAATGGGTATTGGTTAAACGTTGTGCCTCTTTCCAACATCCAGTGCCACGCGCTATGAGCAATCAAGGCAGAAATAAGAATTGAGCCGATCCGCTCGCTAACAAAATACTTAAACAAAACGTTCAAAAGCGGAATTACCAAAATCAAAATTAGTAACTGACCTAACTCCACTCCAACATTAAACGCTAACAGTGAAGAAAATAGGTGCCCGCCGGCAAATTGCAAGGTGTCGCTGAAGAGAAACGAAAAACCAAAACCATGCACTAAACCGAAACCAAAAGTAACTACCCAGCGGTGCGCAAGTCTTGCCCCAATAATGTTTTCAAACGCCATGTAAACAATCGATAAAGCGATCAGAGTCTCGATTAGTGGACCAAACCACAGCGAATTAGGGGCAACGCCGAAAGCAGACCCAATTAACGTAATCGAGTGAGCCACAGTAAACGAGGTGACCACAGGAATGAGGCCGCGAATGCTGCGAAGGGGAATAACAAGGCAAAACAAAAACAGCAGATGATCTGTGCCTTCCAAAATATGCTCAAACCCCATAATTACAAAGCGAGCGGTGGCCTGAAACCAACTTGGGTCCAAGTTGACTAGTCCGGGATTGCCAAGATAGTTGAATAATCGCTCTGCACCCGATGGCACAAGGAAACGCAGCACCGTAGTTGTTTCATTCGATAATGTGCCCAACTCTGGGTTTACCGAGAAAGCGGAGCTTTCAGACTTTATGGGGTAGGTCACTAGAACATCGAGCACCCCTTGCCGCCAAAATAGGTTAGCACTGTCATCCAGCGGTGGGCTGAGCACATTTTCTAATGCCGACTCAAAACTGGTGAAGGAACGATTGGAAGGCAGAGAGACCCGAGTTGCCACTAACTCTTTCTCTGTCAAAGGCTCGCCGTTTTCGAAAAAATGCACTGATTCTGTAATGTAAACTTGCGCCGCATCATTGAGGGCGAATGCTGCCTCAGAAAATTGTAAAAAGCCTGGTCCTCGCAGGGGAAAGCTAATTTCGCTAAATGCCTCCATGGGCACCCGAAAAAGCGCTGTTAACTGATTGCCCTCAGGTTTAACAAATGCGTAAACAGTGACACGAGCAGGAATATCGTGAGCACTTACCTGTGCTGATGCCAGCGATAGCGCTAACAAAACAGCTAGCGCTGTCAGTTGCAGATGGATTTTTTGTATCAATGGGTGTCGACTAATTGCTGTATTGAATATCATGAATTATTATTTTCTTATTAAAATCAGTTAGTTAATTTAAATTTTAAGCGAGCAGGTAGAGCAGCTTAAACCATGTCGTTGCGCGGACTCGAGTAACTGTCACAAATACTTACAAGTGACCGCCGTGAAAATTTGGTTGGAAGTATACTGTCTCCAATATAGGCAGTATACTCGCGACTGCTCAATGAGTTATGAAGCCCCCAGAGGGCGTGAGAGGAGAATAAAAATGACAAGAATTAAGGTAGTTATCGGAGCATCTTTGGCAGTCGCTTTGATAGTTCTCGGAGTGGGACAATCCAAACTTCAAGAGCCCAGCATCGCTGCAAGTGGAGACGTAATGGCGCCCCACTTCCTAGTGGATCCTTTGTGGCCAAAGCCGATGGGCAATCGCTGGATTTTAGGCAACACCATTGGTGTTGACGTGGATGATCGCGATCATATTTATATCGTTCATCGAACAGAGGACAGCATCTTCCGCGGCAACACGGAAATCGGCCTCAAGGGCGGCGTTGCCGAATGCTGTACACCGGCTCCACCAATCATAGAATTTGACTTAGAAGGCAATCTAATTAAAGCATGGGGCGGCGCAGTTGAGGGCGCTCCTTACGTTTGGCCAGCATCAAACCATGGTATCGAAGTCGCTCCAAATGGTGATGTTTGGATTGGCGGTAATGGCGGCGGCGATTCCCACGTTCTGGTTTTTAGCAACGACGGCGAATACATCCGCACTATCGGCATCCCTGGCGAGCCAATAGACAGCAATAGCACCACTAGCTATGGTCGAGTTGCCGAAATCGCTATCGATGCAGAAGCGGGTGAAGCTTACTTTGCTGACGGCTACACCAATAAGCGCGTAGCAGTAGTTGATGTTGCAACTGGTGCGTTCAAGCGCTACTGGGGTGCTTACGGAAATACTCCGGACGATGATGCAGATGTGACCTACACTCCAGGCCAGCCTGGACCTCAGCAATTCCGCGGCCCAGTGCACTGCGCAGAACCTTCAAATGACGGTCTCGTTTACGTTTGCGACCGCGGCGCTGACCGAGTGCAAGTGTTCCGCAAAGACGGCACTTATGTCCGAGAAGTCGTAATATCTCCAGCAACTTTGAACCAAGGTTCAACATGGGATATCGCATTCTCTCCAGATGAAGACCAAGAGTTCATCTATCTCGCCGATGGACAGAACTTCAAGATCTACGTAATTGAACGTGAATCCATGGAAGTTCTTTATACTTTCGGTGATGGTGGCAGACAGCCAGGTCTTTTCTATGCTCCTCACAGCATCGCGTCAGATTCGCAAGGCAATGTTTACACAACAGAAACTTACGATGGCAAGCGCATTCAAAAGTTTGTGTATCAAGGCATGCGAGCAGTTACTCAGCGTGAACGCGCGCCGACTTGGCCAGCTGACGAATTGTAAACACTGTTTTACAGACAAATCGGAAAAAAGCCGCTTCAATTGCGGCTTTTTTTCGTGTCGACTTAACTCAAAAACCTACTATCTCGTTAGCTTGAACATAACAAGCAGCTCATTTATTCTAAACGATATAGGCTTATTTCCTCCGACAGATGAGAACATTTTCATGAAAATTGCCCAATCCATTTTGTATAGTCTCTGTTTACTAATTAGCACTTCATGTTTAGCTGAAACTGTTGATGTTGATTTCACCTATACAGATGATCATCGAGTCGATTTTTCCACCCTAAAAGGCTCACTCCAAGTAGGCAAATTTACCGATGAGCGAGCGGATACTGCCCCTACATTAATTACAGCTGTCAACTTTGGCAGTAACACCGATGGCTATAACGCGAATCGACCGCTCACTGATCTGGTTGAAGATGCATTAAAACAAGGCTTTATTAGTGGTGGTGCAACGCTGAGTGAAGCTAATGCAGACTTCGTTCTGCGTGGCAGTATACTGGCAATCGATGCTGTAAAGACAGATCGAGCTGGGGTCGAAAATATTCAAATCACTTTTCGCACTAAGGTCGAACTTACTGGCGGTGGACGCACTATTTGGCAGACAACACTATTTGGTCGCGGATTCGCGCCTGTTGAAGATGGGATCGTTCCTGCTGTACACGCTGCGTTATCTCGTATGATTCGCGAACTAGTTGGGGATGATTATTTTAAAATGGAAATTCTGTAAAACTCTGCCCATTGACGTGGTCAACAACCAAGCGCCCCATTAAGGTCAGCCATTCGCCTCAGGCGTAACTCGGGCAAGAGTGATAGATTAGACAGCGACTCTATTTCTTCGAGAGTGCTGACCAATTGACAGTGGTGCGTGTGCACAGGGACTTTTTGGCTTAACAAGAACGCACTGCTATCTCCATTATTAGCAATAACGATTTTAAAATAGGCATCGGGCACTCGATACTGTCCATTCAACTCCTCCATCTCCGGTTCGTCTAAGTAGATTGGACCAACCAAGACAAATACCTCGCCTACCCTATTCACGAGATTTCTTATTGACCAATCCAGCCCTGTCCATGCACCGGTGTTCAAGCTACGCGAGATCGGAATGCCATTAGTTAGATAATTGGTATCTTGCCAAAAGGGTGTTCCCGCAAAATTTTGCAGCGGGACTAGCTGTCCATATAGCATTGTTGAGCCACTTTCAGTGTCAAAATCACCGGGTACAAGAGTCTCTGCAATGTGATTATCGACAACTGGAATTCGAGACAAGTTAGAGGCGATTCCGATAGAGTTCATGGTCACGCTGTAAGCTGCCCAGTCGGCAATTTTCGTTTCGTGGTTGTATGACAATGTATATATCGGGCGGATAATAAGGCTGTTTGCCGCCGAGTGCCCATCTGGACATCCCGCAAAGCAATGGGCACTGCGGACTTCTTGAGATAAAGCCGGATTATAAAAAAGTCCCGCAACAACAAAACAAGTAAAAATAGCGTTTATTTTACTTGCTAAATAATGAAATGAATCCAAAATAAGCATTCCTACGTTATTAGCGGGCAGATGCGACATTATCCTAAAACTAGTTTTGGTAAAGCCGAAGCCCATAATAAAGTCCAATGATTCTAACCGTAGAGCACATATATACTACTCATTCACACTTAATTCACCACTCTAGTGCCAAAATGAATTTGTAAAGATGAACATCTTACTAGTAGACGACGACCCTAGCATTCTTAGCATCCTTAAAGATTTTCTAGAAATGAAAAATCACGAGGTCGTGACTGCTGTGAATGGCAGACGTGCTCTCGATTTAGTCTTAGCTGAAAACAATTTTGATGTGGTGTTTAGCGATATCAAAATGCCAGAGATGGACGGGCTGAGTTTATTGGAAAAAATGCGCAACAATAATGTCCAACTCCCAGTTATTCTAATTTCTGGGCAAGGCGACTTAGAAAGCTCTATTCGAGCGCTGAAACTAGGCGCTCTCGACTTTATCCTCAAGCCGGTTTATCTAAAAACTCTCGACGAGGCGCTTCAAAAAATAGACACTGTGCTGGATGCAGAAAGAGAAACTATCATTGCGCAGAGGTTCGTCAAAGATCAGCAACTGACCCTCAAATGCAACAGCCAACTCGGGCATATCCGCCAAATCATCAGCTACTTCTCAAAGCAAACCAAAGATATTTGCACAAACTACAACCTAGACACTAATAAGCTCGCTATTTGCCTGCAGGAATGCCTCACCAACGCCATCATACATGGCAATTTTGGACTCGACTCCAAGTTAAAAGAAGCAGATTGGGCTGAATTCGACCGCAGGATCAAGGAATGTGAGAACGATCCTAGTTTTTCAGAGAAATCGGTGTCTATTCTATTTCAACAGACTCCAACGCTAATGCGCTTTACCGTCTGCGATGACGGCCATGGCTTCAATCCAAACAACTTGCCAGATCCCACTGATCCCAGTAGTTGGTTAAAACTAAGTGGACGAGGAATACTATTCATTCGATCTTACATGGACGAAGTTCATTGGAACGACGTTGGTAATCAAATCGTAATGTCCAAATACCTCGATTAGACTATTTCTCTATCGTTTCACTCATCCTGATTCTGGCCAAGCTTGTAACCAAATTAGAGTAATGGGCATCTAAACATCGTGGAAGAATAGAAGGTAGCTAACAACCTCAATGGCACCTCACCGAAAAGCGAAAAAGAACTACTCAATAATTGAAATTGCAGCTCTTTTCAATTTTCAGGAAGCAATATTGACAGCATCACACTATTCTTCAATGCAGTAGTAACTGTTTCACTAGTCAAGTTCTAAGGTACTCGAGGAGAGCACTATGCTTAAATTTTCATCAGTCGCTAAGTTAACAGCGATTTCGGCAGCAATCTCATTTGCAAGTTTTTCTGCAAATGCAGCAGATCGTGTCAGCGACTTTTCATTGGTCGACGCCGATGGCCGGTTTTTCCAATTAAGCCGTCAAGCTGACCAAGAAGCCATTGTGCTTCTGTCATACGATAAAGACAGCCGCGATGCTCGTAAAGCCGCGAGTGATCTGGCTAAGCTGGCAGCTAGCTTCGCCGACCAGCCGGTGACTTTTGCCATTATCAATTCGACTAGCGAATCTGACAAAAATGTTCTTCGTCAAGAAGCCGCAGACCGCGGTATTGACATGCCAATTTTGATGGATGAGTCGCTGCTAGTTTCTGAAGAACTTGGGATCACTCGCGTAGCAGAAGCTGTGGTCATTGATCCAATCAGCAAAACTGTGGTTTATCGCGGTGCGCTAAACAAGGGCTTTACCGATGCCTCACGTTCTGAAAGAAATGAGGCAGGCTTCGTAGAAGAAGCAATCAACGCTATCCTCGCGGACCAGGAAGTAGCGCCAAATCAACTGGCAAGCAATGGCGAAGCAATTGAGTTTTCAGTCAAAGCGGCCCACGCTGAATCTTTGTCATACGCCCGTGACATCGCTCCCATTCTCGAAGAGCGCTGCGTTACATGTCACCAAGAAGGCGGCATTGCCCCATTCGCCATGAGCAACTTGCAAATGGTACAAGGCTGGTCACCAATGATTCGAGAAACATTGATTACTAAGCGTATGCCTCCTGGGCAAATCGATAAAGAGTATGTGAATGATTTCCATGACGTTTACAACATTAGCGTCGAAGAAACTCAGAAACTCGTGCACTGGATTGATAACGGATCACGCAGCAACGATGATGCGGATCCGCTAGCTGAGTTAGTCCATACTCCAGTGAAATGGCTAAACGGTGAGCCTGACATCATTATTAATATTCCGGAGCAGAAGATTCCTGCCACTGGCGTTCAAGACTACCGCAACATTATGATTCCTTTAGAGTTAGAGGAAGACATTTGGGTTAAAGCAGTGGAGTTTGAAGCGGGTGATAGTACGGTTCTTCACCACATCATTGCCTTTTCCTATGGCGACCAAGGTGTTAACGAGTTCGAAATATTGAACCAAGGCATTGGCTTAGGTGCTTACGCGCCTGGTAACGAATTAAACCTCTATCCAGAAGGCGCAGGTTACCCCCTTAAGAAAGGCGGTGGTTTGATGCTACAGATGCACTACACCACTTCCGGCAAAGAAGCGGTTGATGCCTCTCAGATTGGACTTTATCTGTGGGATGAAAAGCCTGAGCGGCAGATCCTCGGTGGTTCAGCGTCAGATCTCGATATCAATATCCCACCAAATGCTAAAGATCACGAGATGGTGGCTACTAAGAAATTCCGCAAGGATTCTTACTTGACTATGGTTGGGCCTCACATGCATTACCGGGGTAAAGATGCAAACTTCAAGCTCGTCTATCCAGATGGGCGTGAAGAAGAAATTTTAAACGTGCCTAATTACCAATTTAACTGGCAAAAGACTTATGACTTCGTAGAGCCTAAGTTCCTTCCGGCCGGTACTGAAATGGTATTCCGAGCAACGTTTGATAACTCGTCAAACAATCCGTTTAACCCTGACCCAACTGCGCAAATCTCATGGGGTGAGCAGACATGGCAGGAAATGTTCTTCGGCTTCTTCCGTTACGTTGAAGCTACTGCTAGCGAGTCATCAGACGAAGCGTCTGACGGCGAGTAAAGCAGACCAGCAAGCCTAAAAACCCGGCCTTGGGACTCAAGGCCGGGTTTTTTTTATGCTCGCTAGTAAGTAACCGCTAACTCACGCCAAAGGCACTCATGACACTCTAACTCAGACTTGCTAGACTCGAGTTCTATATAAACTTTGTGATAAGCGAATCCCATGTCTAGACTAATCCTCACCCTATTTATCAGCCTCGTTCACACCCTCAGCTTTGGGGAAACTACTCTCTTAACCAATATCAACGGCTACACTTTAGATGCCAGTAGAGACCTAATCAGGTTCTCTGCTCTCGAATTCGAGAATGATAAAGTTGTAGGGATTTATTTTCCTGAGCAAGACATTCCGGAAAGCGGAAAAACATTGATTGACGGCGCAGGCAAAACGGTAATCCCCGGACTAATCGACGCACACGGCCATGTCCTTAACTATGGCCTGAGCTTGCTTCGCGTAGACCTAGTGGGCACAACAACGGAGGCAGAAGCCGCATCTCGGGTCGCTGATTTTTATGCGGCGAATCCCGAGTTGGAATGGATACAGGGCCGAGGTTGGAATCAAGTCCTGTGGGACAGCAATAGCTTCCCCAACGCAGCTAGCCTTGACGCCTTGATCCCAGATAAGCCAATTTGGTTATCCCGAGTTGATGGCCATGCAGGTTGGGCTAACTCAGCCGCAATGGAACTGGCAGGCATTAACCGGCAGACTGAAGATCCCAATGGGGGCCAAATCATCCGTGATGAAAATGGTGACGCCACAGGCGTATTCATTGACAATGCGATGGCGCTAATACGAAGCAATATTCCCCCTCTAACCTTAGAAGAAACCAAATATGCCCTAAGCACTTCAATGAGCAGTTTGGCTAAATACGGCCTCACCAGCGTTCATGATGCAGGAGTTGGCAGTGGTGCAATCGCTGCGTTCAAAGAATTAGCCAATGAGCAAGCAATGCCGATTCGAGTCAACGTAATGATCTCTTCCGGTGACGAAAGCTATGAGCTTTTATTGGCGGCTGGGCACTATAAGAGCACGAACGATACACTGAGCATCAATAGTGTAAAAATCGCCGCGGATGGTGCCTTGGGCAGCAGAGGGGCGGCTCTAATTGATGATTATTCGGATTTTCCTGGCCACAAAGGACTACTGTTGTTAGATCAAGAAAGGCTGGAATACTTGATGCGAGCGGCGATGAACTCTGGCTTCCAAGTGAATACCCATGCCATTGGTGATGCCGCCAATATGATTGTGTTGGATACTTATGAACAACTCATCAAAGAGTCAAACACGCGATCCCTACGCCATAGAGTCGAGCATGCTCAAGTGCTTCGCTATGAAGATATCATTAGATTTTCAGAGCTGGGGGTTATCCCCTCTATGCAGTCGACCCACGCTACCAGCGACAAGAATATGGCGCAAGATAGACTCGGAGAAGTTCGTATCGAAGGCGCTTATGCTTGGCGTAAACTGATGGATACTGGAGCGAGAATCGCTAACGGTTCCGATTTTCCCGTGGAGTCTCCAAATCCATTCTTTGGTTTGCATGCCGCAATTACACGACAGGACAAAGACAACCAACCGGATGGCGGATGGTTCCCAGAAGAAAGCATGACAGCAGTGGAAGCCTTTGCAAGTTTTACGATTGATGCTGCATACGCCGGACATCAAGAATCTATTTTAGGTACTTTGGAGCCCGGCAAGAAGGCGGACTTTATCATGCTAGATCAAGACATATTTGCCATCTCACCCAGTGACATTTGGAAAACTCAGGTTCTGGAAACTTGGGTTGAAGGCAAAAAAGTAAATTAGCCCTCGCAGCACCCACTAACCACTAGGAAGGCCACAGATGAAAAAACTTACCCTGCTTACATTACTGGCTTTGCTAGTGAGCTGCTCACCTAGCAATCAAGAGATCTCTCAGCCGCCACCTCAGCCAGAAGTTGGCACTACCAGCCAAGTTACTTCGCAAGACCTTATGCGGTGGCAGCAAAAAGCAGACAACGTGACAATTACTAGAGACAAATGGGGCATCGCTCATATCCACGGCAAGACAGACGCCGACACGGTTTTTGGCACGCTCTATGCGCAGGCAGAAGATGATTTTAATAGGATCGAGGTAAACTATTTAAACGCCATGGGTCGTCTTGCGGAGACAGAGGGCGACGGTGAGTTGTTCCGCGATCTGCGCATGAAATTATTCATCGATCCTGATGAGCTGAAACAGCAATACCAAGAAAGCCCGCAGTGGCTGCAAGCACTAATGGATAGTTTCGCTGACGGGCTAAATTTTTATCTTTACAACCATCCAGAAGTCACACCTTTAGTCATTGACCATTTTGAACCTTGGATGGCACTGAGCTTTACCGAGGGCAGCATTGGTGGCGATATCGAGCGCGTCAATCTCAGTGAGCTACAACGGTTCTACGGCGAGCCGAATATGGTTGCGCAATCAGAGCAACTTTCGGATAACGAACCACGAGGATCAAACGGCTTTGCTATCGCACCGCAGAACACTGCAAATGGCAACGCCCTGCTTCTCATAAACCCCCATACTTCATTTTTTTTCCGCTCGGAACTCCATATGATTAGTGACGAGGGTTTGAACGCCTATGGCGCAGTTACTTGGGGACAGTTTTTTATCTATCAGGGCTTTAATGACAACACTGGCTGGATGCATACCAGCAGTCGAGCAGATGCAATCGACGAATATCTAGAAACTGTTGTAGAGAAAGATGATGGCTTCTATTACTTATATGGCGATGAAGAGCGCAAACTAGAAAGCAAACTGTTATCCATTCCCTATAAAAACGGAGCAAGTGTAAACGAACAAGAATTTACAGTTTATTACTCCCACCACGGGCCAATCATTCGAGAACAGGAGGGCAAATGGGTTTCAATTGCGCTGATGCAAGAACCGATAAAAGCCCTTACTCAGTCATACACACGCACTAAGACGGCAAATCATGAAGAGTTTTATGCCAGCATGGAGCTGCAAACAAACTCATCGAACAATACTGTGTATGCAGATCGTGATGGCAATATCGCCTACTATCACGGCAATTTCATCCCCGTTCGAGATTTGAGCTTCGATTGGAATAAGCCACTCGATGGCAGTAATCCCGCGACAGACTGGCAAGGATTACATCCGGTGGATGAAATAATCACCCTATTCAATCCGGCCAATGGTTGGATTCAAAACACTAATAACAC
>CAYGRT010000049.1:0-1242 GCA_964352355.1 uncultured Pseudohongiella sp.
CATAACGGTGGATTTTATTCGTCATGGTGAACCTGAAGGTGGGGACATTCTCAGGGGGCGAGTAAACCCGGTGTTGACTCACTTGGGATGGCAGCAGATGCGCATCGCAACGGCGTTGAATTCAGCTCATGAGCCGACAGCTGTGACCCCTAACTGGACCCATATTGTTTCCTCTCCGCTTTCAAGATGCTGTGAATTTGCGGCGCGCACTGCTGAAAAAGTACAGCTAGAACTCTCGATTGAGGACCAATGGCAAGAGATTGATTACGGCGATTGGGATGGCATGTTAATCAAGGACTGGAGAGTTGTTGCGGCCGATCAGTTTAAGGCTTTCCGAAATGATCTTTCTGCCTTGGCGCCACCGAATGGTGAGGACTACTTAAGTTTTAAGGGGCGTATTACAACAGCATTTGAGAGCTTGTCGAAACTGCCTGATGGCAGTCATGTTTTAGTGGTGACTCACGGCGGCGTTCTGCGCGTGGTGCTACCTACGGTTCTGGGAATGCCTTTGAATAAAAGTTTTCCACTGC
This sequence comes from uncultured Pseudohongiella sp., assembly GCA_964352355.1. Classification (GTDB taxonomy): domain Bacteria; phylum Pseudomonadota; class Gammaproteobacteria; order Pseudomonadales; family Pseudohongiellaceae; genus UBA9145. Next base: position 531 of record CAYGRT010000049.1, read on the forward strand.
ATATCCCATTTGCGTGTTTTAGTAGAATTTACCTTGAATTTGCTAATGGCCGTGCGAACTACTCGCTAGTGTTTCATAACGGCGCGGAATATGCCGCCGGTGGCGCTCTTTACGCGCCTTAATCCAATTTCTGCGGGATGCAAACGATTGCTCTCCCATTTATGAGAGAGGATTAAGTGATCTTATTGGAAGTTGAGCGTTGTGCAATTAAGCTGCAGAGAAACTACTGCTTTATGGCTTCGAATTCGAAACGCAGAGCCACTTCGTCTCCGACTAGATTATTTCCTACCCCATAATCCATGCCCCAGCGACTGCGCACTATCGTAGCGCTAGCAGAGATGCCTAGGGTTTCCTTGCGATGCCCAAAGGGATAGTTGTCCTGTTTGTTAATTACGATACCGAGTTCTACAGGATGGGTCTCGCCGAGTAGGGTTAAGTCACCGGTCAAGGTGCCAATCAATGAATCTCCAGCCGAGCCGTTTGGTGTAAATACCGATGCCTCAAAGACAATGACGGGATTCTTGCTGGCACTCAAAAAGTCTCGCCCTGTAAGGTGCCTGTCTCTATCTTCATTATTGCTGAATATGCTGGCGGCCTGCACTTCGATGCGACCACTATTCAAAACTTGTGAATTAGGGTCATAGTTAAATTCGCCCGAAGCCTCGAGAAACATGCCTAGTTGCTGTTGGAAGCCTATATGCTCAACTGCAAA
>CAYGRT010000049.1:1342-2860 GCA_964352355.1 uncultured Pseudohongiella sp.
CCGACTATTAAGGCACTAACCATGGCATGATATTTTCCATCAAGTTGCCATGGGCTAAGTGCGATTGCTACCTGAAATTCTTTTTCTTTGAATGCCTGTTCCATATAAGGAGCTGCGTCAGGCCCCAGAGCTGGCCCGAAGCCCTTGTTGCGTTTTTGATCTTTGTTAAATGCCTCAAGTACAGCTTGGTCTAATGGGTGGGGTGGTGACCAAGTTGTTGTTCCATCGTAATTGAGGGCGGCATAGAAACCTGCTGAGGGACATCTATGCAACAATTGTTTTATCAATTCATCGATATAGTTAGCTGAAACCAAATCAAAAAGTGCCGAGGCGGAAACAAGGCTTGCACCTTCTAGTGGCAGAGCGTCGAGATGAGTGAGGTTTAGCTCGATTGTATTTAACGAGTGGGTGTTGCTATGGCGGCGCTCTGCCTCAGCTAGAAGAGCCGCATCTTGATCGATTAGTCGCCAAGTTAAGGGCTGCGGGTTTGTGTCCAATAAGTAGAAAGCGCGCAGGGTAGAGCCAGTTCCGGAACCGAGGTCCACCACTATCTTGCTGTTGTTTTGGGTGTTTTGCTTAAGTAGCCACGCTTTGGTTTGTTGCAATAGCGCTGGGTCCCGCGCTTTATTATCAGCGACTTCCCTGAGATCCAACCAATCGATACTAAAGCCACTCATGCCTTTCTAACCTCTTCAATTTTTTGGGCGACCAATCGGGCAGTATCGGCCCATGTCGCTAACCCAGCGGCGGCTGCTCGCGCCCCTTCCTGCAATCTGTGGCGCAGATCGGGGTTGCTAATTACGTTTTGCAGGGCTTCGGTTAATTCTTGCGTGTTGTCCGCAGCCACCAAGATGCCGGCGCTCTCGGGGACTACTTGGGGCACTGCTCCGGCTTTGGCTCCGATTACCGGAAGGCCTGCCGCGAGAGCTTCTGCGAATACCATACCATAGCCTTCGAACCGAGAAGGCAATACAAACAGGTCGGCCTGTTGATATTCGTCCGCAGTATCAAGCACGGATCCGGCGAAACAAATACGTTCAGATAAACCCAGTGCGGTCACTTGCTCCTGCAGGGTTTTGGTCCAGGCTGGATCAAAATCAGCTACCCCAACAAAGCGTGCCTGCCAGCGTAACGCTTTCAACGCACCGAGTGCGTTGACAAGAATATCGTGCCCTTTACGCCGCGTTAAAGATGCTACGCTTAAAAGTCGAATTGGATCACCATCACAGGGTGCAAAGGACACTCTTTTCGTACCAGGTAGTGCAGCGGTGATTTTGCTTGCCGGTAAATCAAACTGATCGATTAGTATTTGCCGGGTATGGTTGCTTGTGACGATTGTCGCCTTCGCGCAGTTAAGTGCCCGCTTCTCTGAGGCAAACAACGCGTTTTGCTGCGCTTCGCTGAGACCTGTTTCAAGCGCAAGTGGGTGATGGCATAGGGCGATCATCCGCAGCCGATGGGCTTCGGCAGAGGCGATATTGTCTAACACGCCAAAAGCTAAACCATCAACAATTACAA
>CAYGRT010000049.1:2960-16389 GCA_964352355.1 uncultured Pseudohongiella sp.
TCGGCAGAGGCGATATTGTCTAACACGCCAAAAGCTAAACCATCAACAATTACAATTGATTGATCCGGTAAGGCAGCAAAGCTTGCAGCTACTCGCTCAAGTGTACGCTTATCTGGCGAGATTGAATTAAGCGGTAGTGCTAACGTTTCGACGGCAATTCCAGCAGTATTTCGAAGTTCATCAATTAGGCAGCGATCGTAACCATAGCCTCCAGTTTGAGTTTCCAGATCACCGGGATAGGCAAAGTAAACAGCAGGTAAGGTCATGTGATCTCAATTAAAAGCGCGACAGAGACCTTATGATACTCGGGAATTTGTTGGATTGCAGAGATTGTTGGGGAGCGAGTCGGCAGATCGGCTAAGCTGCGATCAGTGTGTGAGATTGTTAGTAGTCGAGCAATTCTTGAAGGCTTGACACACGATAGGTTGCCACCGCATTTTCAGCGCCTGCGCCAGTCCTGCCAAAGCGGTGCCCCGGCCGATCTACCCAGACACAGCTTAAGCCTAGCTCAGAGGCGGGAACGATATCGGCGCGCCTGCTTTGGGCAACATGAAGTATGCGTTCAATTGAAATATTACGGGCTTGGAAGTCAGCTAGCATAGCGTTGAAGTGTGCCTTGTCGGGTTTGTACGCTCCCACCCTTTGAGCTGTTACGGTCACATCGAACTCTAACCCTAGTCGCTCTAGTATGGCTGAAAAAGAGTTGTTATCGATGTTGCTGAGAACGCCTAACTGCAACCCTCGCTGTTTCAATTTTCTGAGAGTGTCTACGCTATCATGAAAGGCTTGATGGGTTGTTGCCAAGTCGGCGAATCTATTACGAAGTGACTCGGATAGTTCGCAATCTAACTCACAGGCTAACTGGTCAAGTGTTCGCTTAAGTACTTCTGGGTAGGGATGAATGGGGCGCTCATTCTGAATCGGCTGTCGCAGGCGGTCGTAAAGCTCCAATAGATCTGAATCTGCAAAAGTGGCGCCTTGGTCACCGGTCCAGTGGCGCAGGAAATCTAGGATCTCTGGTTCCCAGTTCACAATGGTGCCGTAGAAATCAAAGGTGATAGCGTCGAAGGAGGCGAGCTTTAGGTCAATCATTGAACTGGCTTCCTCCGTGCTAGTCATGCGGGTAATTGGGTGTTACTTGTTATGGCTTCCATCACAAAGCGGCTGACCCGCGGTGATTTTGCATCCGCAGAAAAAGACCTTCTTGGACTCTGTTGCTTCAAATTTTACTGGGGTAAATTCAGTGCCTTTATGAGAACCGTCGCAAAACGGTTGGTTCTGACTCTGACCACATGAGCACCAAAAATAGGATTTACCGGTTTCCACCTCAACCGGAAAAGGTGTATCTGACGCTCTTTTAGGATCACTCATTATTACTTTCCTTATTGTTTTCACACACTTGTTAATAGAAAAAAACGACTCTGATTCAGCCTATAATTCTGTGGCCTCGCAACGAGTCGCTGGTCAAGCATACAAGCCAACTAACTGAACTGTAAGATGGCTACTACAAGATCATTTTGGCCGCACACAAAAATAGTCACCGAGAGAAATCAAAAGTGATAGAGCATTCTGCCAAATTGATTCACTACTATAACTACCCAGTGTTACGCCTCGCAAACTTAATGCCAGTTTCCTTCATATTCAAATTTTATTTCTATCTCGTTGCCTAGTTTGGACTTTAAGTAGAGGGCAGCAACAGTTTGCTCCAGAGTTTGCGCCCACAGTCAGTTTACCTGGGGTAGAGACTTGAGTTCCTTGGTCCAATTAAGGGATCAAGCAATGAACTGCGTCGACCTTCGCTCGCCCTATATTAGTGCAAAGCCATGGTTGCTGCCTGACTAAGGTGCGCTGAGAGTCTCAAAGTAGTGCGAATAATCAATCAAAGCCCGTGGCTAAAGGGTTTGAAAAATTGGCACGGTGCGTGCAGATAGTCCCGTGCAGAGCAATTCTGGCATTTGGGTTGGTACTACTGTCACAGTAAAACCAATGTCGGTTGCATCGTTAGACTAATGGAGTGCTAGGGTTCCGGCATTAATGGCAATGCGACTGGTCCGAGAGCACTCGACCTTGATTACTAGGCTTCTAAAGTCTTTAAGTATGGCCAGTTAGTGAATTTAAGATTCAAACTGTCACAAGGTTACACGGCGGGACAAAAACCCGGGAGGATACCCTGACCAATGTCAGAATTTTCTTTGCGTAACGAAAATACTTGGAGACACACAATGAGACACACCTTCACAAGAAGCATAATCAGCCTGTTGCTTTTCACTTCCGTGACGCTAATCTCGCCAGCGAATTACGCACAGCAGCGATTCAGTTTGTGTTGGTCAATCTATGTAGGATGGATGCCTTGGGAATATGGTGATAGCTCCGGCATCATTAAAAAATGGGCAGACAAGTATGGTATCGAAATTGATGTCGTGCAGATTAACGATTATATCGAATCTATTAATCAGTATACGGCAGGGGAGTTTGACGCCTGCTCCATGACAAATATGGATGCACTTACAATACCTGCAGCGGGTGGTGTTGATTCGACGGCTGTTATCGTCGGCGATTTTTCAAACGGCAACGATGCGATCATCTTAAAAGACGCAACTAATCTATCTGATATTGAAGGCCAGCGAGTGAACCTCGTTGAATTAAGTGTTTCCCATTATTTACTTGCCCGGGCATTGGAAACCATCAATTTAAGTGAGCGTGATGTCACGGTGGTAAACACCTCTGATGCGGATATGGTCGCCGCATTTACCACAAGCGGAGTGACGGCTGTTACAACCTGGAATCCAATAGTTAATGAAATACTCAATATGCCAGGTGCAACCAAAGTGTTTGATAGCTCTCAAATCCCTGGGGAAATCATTGATACTTTAATGGTTAAAACCGAAACCTTGGAAGCCTACCCCGAACTAGGTAAAGCATTAACCGGAGCTTGGTATGAAATCATGGCAGCCATGGAGAGCAGTCCCGAAGTTCGGGCACATATGGGAGAGGCTTCTGGAACAGACGTAGCAGGCTATGAGGCTCAGCTGGCATCAACACAAATGTTTTACTCACCGGCAGAGGCTGTTGCTTTTGTGCAGAGTGGACAACTAAAAACCACAATGGAATACGTCGCCAACTTTTCGTTCAACCAAGGACTACTAGGAGATGGTGCGGCAGACGCTGGGTTTATCGGCATAGAAACTCCGTCTGGAGTATTTGGAAACACTAGCAACATTCAATTGCGTTTTGACCCGTCCTATATGCAGATGGCGGCAGATGGTGAGCTGTAGAGCTTGTTGCGCAGCCAATTGAAGCGTTGATCACCTTCGAGAGTCCATTTTCATGCAACGGTTAATTAACCTTAAGCCAAATCGTACCCTTAAAACAGCGCTTGGGATTATTCCCTTTTTGCTTATTTTGCTGGCTTACAACATAGGTTCTGACTTACGCAAAGCAGAAAACGAACAAGATAAGCTATTACCAAGTTTCGAGGAAATTGCCGACGGCATCAGTCGCATGGCATTTGAGCCGAGTCAACGTACTGGCGAATACTTATTTTGGCAAGACACTCAAAGCAGCCTTATCCGCTTGATGAAAGGCATTTCAATCGCAGCCTTTATTGGTCTTATTGTGGGTTTGCTCGCAGGCTCACTTCCCATCTTGGCTGCCCCATTAAGCCCACTAGTTACCGCAATCTCCTTGATACCGCCGATGGCCATATTGCCGGTTCTGTTCATTGCATTTGGTTTAGGCGAACTCTCTAAAGTGATGTTAATCGTAATTGGAGTATGCCCTTTTTTAATTCGGGATATCTTGCAACGGACACAGGAATTACCGCGAGAACAGCTCGTAAAAGCACAGACATTGGGAGGTAACAGCTGGCAAATAATACTTAGGGTCATACTTCCGCAAATAGTGCCTCGACTGATAGATGCGGTGCGACTGAGTCTAGGTGCCGCATGGCTGTTTTTAATCGCGGCCGAAGCAATCGCCTCCACCGATGGTTTAGGGTATCGAATATTTTTGGTTCGCCGGTATATGTCTATGGACGTGATCTTGCCCTACGTTGTTTGGATTACCTTTCTAGCTTTTACTATGGACTGGTTTCTTCTAAAACTCAGTAAAAAGGTTTTTCCCTGGTATCACGCGGACAAGTAGTTTGAAGTTATGAGTACATTTATTGAGTTACGCAAAATTTCCAAACACTACGGTGACACTATAGTGCTGGAAAAACTGAGCGCTAAAGTTTCACAAGGTGAATTTGTCACCTTAGTGGGTGCGTCTGGCTGCGGTAAGAGCACCTTTCTAAAACTGCTATTGGGTACAGAACAAACATCTTCTGGGGAATTGCTTTTAGAAGGTCAGCCAATTGCCAAAGAGCCAAGCCCAGAGCGTGGCATAGTGTTCCAGAAATACTCTGTTTTTCCCCACTTGAATGTTCGTGAGAACGTTGCACTCGGGCTCGAATTTGAAAGCAGTCCAAAGCTCGGCAAACTCTTCGGTGCAAAGCGCAGTGCGGCACTAAATCAGGCTGATGAGTGGCTTGAATCGGTGGGATTAAGCCATGCAGCTTATCAATATCCCCATGAGCTTTCTGGCGGAATGCAACAGCGTCTAGCACTCGCTCAAGCCCTCATCAAAAAGCCCAAGGTCTTATTGCTCGACGAGCCATTTGGTGCACTAGATCCAGGCATAAGAAAAGACATGCATGAATTGGTTCTGGGGCTGTGGCAAAAATACAAGTTAACTATTTTTATGGTCACTCATGATCTCAAAGAAGGTTTTCATTTGGGGACGCGGCTATGGGTATTCGATAAAACTAGACATGATCCTCATGCTGCAAATCGATATGGAAGCACTATTACTTTTGACATACCGCTGAGTAAGAAAGACAAGCCCCTAGATTCAAAGGACTTGGCAGCCATCAGCGAAACACTGACTGCTGCGGTAACAGCTTAGATTTTTAGGAACACTATTAATGACAACAAGCACGCTATTTCCAGACGAGTATAAAACTGTAATTGCTCCTGGCTCACATTGGTCCTTATTTGTGCGCAAAGGGATGCAACTTAGACTAAGAGATATTGAAGGCGGAGCCAACGTGGGCATGTTGTTCTACAATCCGACGTTACTTAGCGAGAAGTATAACGCGCCAGATACGCTAAAATGTCAGCATACCTTTAGGCTCACTCGAGGGCACTGTCTTTATTCTGATATGGGTCGAGTGTTTGCCTCGATCATTGAAGACACTTTCGGTTGGCACGACACTGTTTGTGGTAACTCCCACTTAGAGCACGTAGAGAGCAGGTGGGGCAAAAGAGACTACCAAATCGCGCGCAACGATTGGCTGCAGAACGGCTTTGACGCGTTTCTTGTTGAACTAACAAAGTACGGTCTTAAGAAACAAGACCTGGCCGCTAATCTCAATTTTTTCTCTGAAGTATCTACAGATGCAGCAGGTCAATTAAGGTTAAGCCGACAAAGTAACGGGGGTGATAGTGTGACCCTTCGTTTCGAGATGGATACCTTGGTTATTCTGCATACCTGTCCTCACCCGCTTGAGAGCGCCGCTAACTATCCCCGCAAGCCCGTGGAAATCACGCTGGAAAAAGCAGCACCGATACTTTCCGATGATTACTGCATGAATCTCTGCGATGAGAATCGTCGAGGCTTTCAGAATAATTCACTCTATCACTTAGGGGCTTGAGGCATCGTCATGATCAAAGAAAGTGCACTAGCTTTAGCAACAGCAAGAACACGGACCATAGTGGATGCCGGTGACTACCTAATTACAAAGATCTTCGCGGGAGAAACTATCCGAATTATCGACTTAGAGGGTAATCAAGCAGCCGACACACTGTTCTACAACGCACAGGATCCAAGTGAGCGTTACAGTGCAACCGATACGATTCGTGAACAAGGCGCCTTGTATTTGACGACCGCTTCGGTGTTAAAAACCAACTTAAATCGAAATTTACTTAAGATCGTGGCCGATACCTGTGGTAGGCACGACACCCTTGGCGGTGCTTGCTCGACAGAGTCCAATACAGTGCGTTACGACTTGGAAAAGCGCTGCATGCATGCCTGTAGAGACAGCTGGATGTTGGCCATTGCCGAGAATGAGGAATACGGTTTGGCAAAAGAAGACATTGGCCACAATATCAATTTCTTTATGAACGTGCCAGTTACATCTGAAGGAGAACTGCAGTTCGCTGATGGTGTTTCAGCCTCAGGAAAATATGTAGAATTGTTGGCGATGATGGATACTATTGTATTGATCTCGAACTGCCCCCAACTCAACAATCCCTGCAATGCGTATAATCCTACTCCGATTGAGATTGCTGTGTGGGCTGCCTAACTATTTAGTCAAACTTAAACTACATCTAGATCTATAACCCGCAGGACGACCTGTTGGCGTTTCTTAAAACCTGGGACGACCCACGCTAGCAAGGAATCACTATGTTTAATCGTGTATTAATTGCCAATCGTGGCGCTATTGCCACTCGTATCATTCGTACTTTGAAAAAACTCGGTATCGAATCTGTCGCCGTTTACCATGAAAAAGATCAGGACAGCTTGCATGTACAACATGCAGATATTGCAGTATGCCTTGGCGCAGGCTCCGTCGCTGAAACCTATTTGAATCAGGAAAAACTAATAGAGATTGCAAAAGACACTAATGCGCAAGCAGTACACCCCGGTTATGGCTTTCTTAGTGAGAACCCTAGTTTCGTTGAGAAATGTGAATCCAACGGCCTGAAATTTATTGGCCCAACACCCCAGCAGATAAACGTATTTGGATTGAAGCATCTTGCAAGAGAGGCTGCTCAGAATGCCAATGTGCCACTCTTGCCGGGATCGCCTGTCTTGGAAGATCTAGAGTCTGCAGTTAGTTGGGCGGAGAAAGTTGGCTTTCCAGTCATGTTGAAAAGTAGTGCCGGTGGTGGCGGTATTGGCATGCAAGTATGCTCAAGCGTAGCCGCATTGCAAGAGGCTTGGGAGAGTGTAAAAAGACTTAGCGCTAATTACTTCTCAGATGATCGCGTTTTTCTTGAAAAATATATCAACAATGCTCGTCATATCGAAGTGCAAATATTCGCCGATGGTGAAGGTGATGCGCTTGCCCTAGGGGAGCGGGATTGCTCTGCACAGCGTCGAAACCAGAAAGTGATCGAAGAATCTCCAGCACCCAATCTAAGTCAAGATGTCCGGGAGAATATGCACAGAACTGCCGAACAATTGATGGCGTCTGTCAACTATCGCAACGCTGGGACGGTGGAGTTTATTTTCGATGTTGATCAACAATCGTTCTATTTTCTTGAAGTTAATACACGCCTGCAAGTGGAGCATGGAGTAACGGAAGAAGTCTTCGGCGTCGACTTAGTCGAATGGATGATAAAGCTAGCCGCTGGCGAGATGACGAGCTTAGCCAAGATTCGCCCAACGCTAAAGCCATCTGGTCACGCCATACAAATGCGATTGTATGCTGAAGATACTCAGCAAGATTTCCAACCCTGCGCAGGATTATTATCAGAGGTCACTTTTCCTCAGCGCGAAGGCTTGCGTGTTGATACCTGGGTGGAAGCTGGGGTAGAAGTCCCGGCGTTGTTCGATCCGATGATAGCTAAGCTGATCGTTTTAGAAGAGACTCGCGAAGCAGCCGTGCATGCTTTGAGTGAGACGCTTCGACACTCTCGTGTCTATGGCATTGAGACCAATCTAAGTTACGTCGCTTCTGTGTTGGATACCGATGCCGCTAAAGACGGTCGCTTGCTAACGAAAACCCTTGCCACCCATAAGTTTCGCAGCCCTTCGTTTCGAGTTCTCAATGCGGGCACACAAACTACTATTCAGGATTTCCCCGGGCGCCAAGGCTATTGGCATGTGGGAGTACCACCCTCTGGCCCCATGGACTCACTATCATTTCGTTTAGCTAATCAGCTTTTGAGCAATTCTCCAGATGCTGCTGCACTGGAAATGACATTGAACGGGCCAACGCTACGATTTGAAAGCGACACAGTTATTGCTATTACTGGTGCGGATATGGGGGCAGAGCTGGATGGCTTCGTTGTTCCTCGTTATCAAACAGTTGCAGTTGCCGCGGGGCAAGTGCTGACTTTTGGTAAAGTATCCGGCGCTGGTGCTCGGTCATACCTGGGGGTTGCCGGTGGGATCCAGTGCCCAACTTACTTGGGTTCTAAATCTACTTTTACTCTAGGGCAGTTTGGGGGGCATGCAGGCCGCGCACTTAGAACTGGCGATGTGCTGCATCTGTCTGAGCTAGGAAGCATCACTCCCCAGCAAATGGCAGTGCCTGAAATACCCGAGGTTATGGAACTTCGAGTCATTTATGGCCCCCACGGCGCGCCGGATTTCTTTACAGAAAATGATATTGCTGAGTTCTTTGCCAATACTTGGCAAGTGCACTATAACTCGAGCCGTACCGGGGTTAGGTTGATTGGTCCCAAGCCAACATGGGCTAGGCCTTCGGGCGGGGAAGCAGGAATGCATCCCTCAAACATTCACGATAATGCGTACGCTTTCGGAACCATTGACTTCACTGGAGATATGCCAGTGTTGCTGGGTCCAGATGGCCCTTCCTTGGGTGGTTTTGTGTGTCCAGCGACTGTGATAACCGCTGACCTTTGGAAGCTTGGCCAATTGTCGGCAGGGCAGTCTGTTCGCTTTATACCGATCAGTTACGATATGGCGGTAGCGAGTGAGAAAGCCCAGTTGGCTGCCATAGAATCGTTGCAGCTACCCGAATCAATCCCCTCCAGCGCGGCAGTCGAGCGCTCGACGCCTGTTGTAATGCGCACGACATGGGAAGGTGATGAAGTGCTGTGCCGGCTAGCCGGAGATCATTTTCTACTGGTAGAAGTTGGTCCCTTGGTGCTTGATATTCCACGGCGATTTAAGATTCACGCCTTAATGCTGGCTCTTGAAAAGCAGGCCGTCAAGGGCGTGAGAGAGTTAACGCCAGGTATACGATCACTGCAGATTCACTACAACAGTCTAGAAATTGCCTTGACTCGTTTGTTAGAGATTATTCAAAGTACCGTTAGTAGCTTACCCACTAATGAGTTAGCGGTGCCGAGTCGCAAGGTATTTTTGCCGCTGAGTTGGGATGACGAGGCTTGTAAGTTAGCTATCGAAAAGTACATGCAGTCAGTACGCCCCAACGCGCCCTGGTGTCCGAGTAATTTGGAATTCATTCGTCGAATGAATGGATTGAACTCGATTGACGAGGTTAAAGACATCGTTTTTAGCGCGTCTTATCTAGTGATGGGTTTAGGTGATGTTTATCTTGGCGCTCCTGTTGCAACGCCAATCGATCCAAGACACCGGCTTGTTACCACCAAGTACAATCCCGCAAGAACCTGGACAGCAGAAAACTCCGTAGGTATTGGAGGGGCCTATATGTGCGTTTACGGCATGGAAGGCCCAGGGGGTTATCAGTTTGTAGGCCGAACCTCGCAAATGTGGAATCGATACCGAAAAACCGAGGAATTCAGCCAGCCATGGCTACTGAGATTTTTCGATCAAATTCACTTTTACGAAGTGAGCGCTGACGAGCTTGTCCAAATCAGGCGAGATTTCCTAAAGGGGCAAGTAAAGCTGCGGATCGAAGAAACGGAATTCTCACTGCCTGATTATCAAGATTGGCTAGAGGAGCATAGCGAGGGCATCAACTCGTTTACTGCACAGCGAGAACAAGCATTTGAAGAAGAATTGCAGCGTTGGCGCAAAGAGGGCCAGTTCACTTTCGAAGCGCCTGAAAGTGTTGCAAACGAAAGTGAAACAGACGCCATACCCGACGGCACTTCGTCCATTGATAGTTCTATCTCTGGAAACGTTTGGAAGATCGAGGTTAAAGAAGGGGATGTTATTAGCAAGGGTCAGACACTTCTGATTCTAGAGTCTATGAAAATGGAAATTAGTATTTATGCACAAGACGACGGAGTAGTAAAAAAAGTCCAGGTTCGAACAGGGCAGGATGTGCAGGCTGGACAAAGTTTGGTGTGGGTTGAGCAGGAGGTGGTTAAGTCATGACCGTTATTCACAACCTGTCATTACAGGCCATTAGAGAAGCTTATACTAATCGGGTCGAGACGCCTGAGTCATTGATTCTGAAACTTCGTGAGCAGGCATTGGTACAGGGTGATTTCAATGCCTGGATTTATTTACTGAGTGAGGCCGAGCTGCAAAATTATTTTGACGCGCTAAAACTCAAACCAATCGAATCAAGCCCGCTCTGGGGCGTGCCTTTCGCGATCAAAGACAATATTGATTTGGCTGGCGTTCCAACGAGCGCGGGCTGTCAGTCTTTCACCTATGTGCCACAGCAGTCGGCTGCTGTTGTTTCACTATTAATACAAGCTGGCGCGGTTCCTCTGGGCAAGACAAACCTAGATCAGTTCGCTACTGGTCTGGTGGGCACGCGTTCCCCTTTTGGCGAGGGCAAAAATGTCTTCAATCCGGAGTACATAAGTGGTGGTAGCAGCGCTGGTTCAGCGATTGCTACGGCATTGGGTCAAGTTTCGTTTGCTCTCGGCACTGATACCGCAGGCTCAGGAAGAGTACCGGCTGCCTTTAACAACTTGATAGGTCATAAGCCAACGAAAGGGTTGCTCAGTACAGTTGGCGTCGTCCCCGCATGCAAGTCACTAGACTGCGTGTCTATTTTCGCTTTGTGCGTTCATGACGTGGTGCAGGTTTTCGAAGTGGCAGCAGAAATGGATGACCAAGACCCCTACTCGAGAAAGAATGCGGCGTTTAATTCAGCTGCGTATTGGGGGGATGAACCCCCAGCGGCTTTTAAATTTGGTATTCCGGATACTCTAGATTTCGATGGCAATGCAGAAGCAGAAAAACTGTTTCGTTTCGCATGTGATCAGCTTAAACAAATTGGCGGCCAAGAGGTAACCATAAACTTTGAGCCATTTTTGCAGACTGCTAGGCTGCTTTATGAGGGGCCTTGGGTTGCTGAGAGAGCTTGGGCAACTGCGAATGTGGAGCGCAGTGAGATGTTGCCAGTAATTCAGCAGATCCTAGCTACAACGGAGAATTTTGTAGTTACCGATAGCTTTGATGCTCAGTACAAACTGCAAGCACTGAAGCGCATTTGCGATCAAGAGCTGGCGAAAACCGACGTAGTGATAACTCCCACAGCACCAACTTGCTATCTTCGTTCAGAGATAAAAGCCAACCCCATCCCGTTGAGTTCTAAACTTGGCACTTACACAAACTTCATGAACCTGCTGGACTATTCAGCAACCGCTGTACCGATTGGTCGACTCGAATCTGGCGTCAGCTGGGGAGTCACTTTATTCAGTCACGGGTTTGAAGACATAAAGCTTCTGGGCTACGCTGGGGCGCTACAAAGGCATCTCAGCCTTCCGATGGGCGCCACACCGCACTTGTTAGCAAAGCAGACACAATGTGGCAGGTTGCCCCCTAAGCAATTTGTAGACTTGTTGGTGTGTGGAGCCCACTTAATGGGCGAGCCGTTGAATTGGCAGCTTACTGATCGAGGTGCCGAGTTGATAAAGAAGACTAAGACTTACTCTGAGTACGGGCTGTATGCCTTACCAGACGGGAAAAGACCGGCACTGGTTAGGCGAGAAAGTGGAACTGCCATCGAGGTAGAAATATGGCGCATGCCTATGACCGAGTTTGGTAGTTTTGTGGCTGGGATACCTTCTCCCCTTGGTATCGGTAAAGTGAAAATAGAATCTGGAGAATCTATCGTTGGTTTCATTTGTGAAGAAGGCGGTATTACTGATGCAAGAGATATCTCTCATTTTGGTGGTTGGCGCGCCTACCTGGCAGCTAAACAGGCAGAATAAAACTCTCTCCCCATGTGCAGTGTCGTCAATTAGACCCAATTCTTCCCCATTAGAAAAGGTAGCCCGCCTCGCCCAGCTTTGCGCCCGAAATTAGGGCGCTGTGCTCAGCCGCTGGGCACTTTTTGCGCAAAACCTGCAGGGCTATGGCGCTTAGTGTTTTAGATTTCTTCTGTCGCAAAAACGTGAGCTAACCGAAGTGCTTTGTAAGCAATTGATATTACGAGATAAAAATCACTGCTTAGAACCAGTCTTAGCAAGCTCTTAGTTTCCTCGGCAATAATCAAAAGCTGGCGAAGATTTTGCACGGTTTACCCCTTTGGGCAATTACTTAGCACTAAAAGTTGGAGCGGTTTTAATGAGCGAAATGACACAGGGCATCAATGACGATGATCTTACTAAGTCTTCCTTTGGCGGAAAGCGCTGGAGTTTGAGTGACATAGTTTGGACAAGCGCTCAGCCCGTTCTCGTACTCGGGTCAATGATTCTTGTGGCAATCATGGTGTCTAGTGACTGGGAACATCGACGTCTTTTCGGCGCGATCATGATTATACTTCCCACGGTATTGTGCATATTCGCCGAGAGAATTTGGACCAAACGTAAAGACTGGTTATTAGAACCCAAAGAAATGGCCGAAGACGCATTTTGGTTAGCCTTTGCGGGTCTACTTTGGGCTCCCTTGTATAGCGATTACTACAGCACGCCGATTTCTGACAGTTTCAAAGCCGTGCGTGATATGACACCTTTGCAAATAAGCTTAGAACCCTCTTCGACTTTAGGCATTCTTGCCTGTGCCATCATGGTCTCGCTGGTGTCTAGTTTTGTTTACTACTGGTTGCATCGGGTTCAGCATGAATCATTGCTGTTCTGGCGTATGCATGCCACTCATCATCACATCACTAAGATGGGTTGTATGCGCGGCGATAGAACTCATCCGCTGGAGTGGACGACTCTTATGCTTGGAACTCCGGTGGCCCTAGCGCTGCTTGGTGCAAGCGATGGAGTTATGGCAGTCGCCGGCTCCTTTGGAATATGGAACGGTGTCCTTAATCATTCCAACTTGCCTCTAAAATCAATGCCGGTGTATGACTGGGTTTTTGCTACGGCGCCGCAGCATCATGCACATCACGCGCATGAGCGTCGCCAGGCGGATTCTAATTATGGATGCATGATCATTCTTTGGGATCGAATTTTTGGCACTTATTGTGGAGATGCCGAAGTGGGCCAGATTGGCGCAGGTAAAGCAGTTCCACTGTCAATAAAAGATCAGTTGGCACTGTCGTTTTACTCAAACGAAAAATTAAAAAGTTTATAGCTGATTGTGGATTGAGACCACTCACCATCAGCTAAACAATAGTAAACACAACCGCTTATCATTAATGATTCCAAGTTCTGTCAGCAGGTTCACACCCAGCGACTGACCAACGCGTTATAGATTTAGATGTACTTAATGACTCCAGTGCTTTGATCCAAACTTGGGATATGAAAGTCTTTGTGGCCTTGCTTGGTTTGTTAGGGTAGCAGCCGATTTTAACTAGGCTAGGTGCTGAAATAAAAAAGTGAATCCCTTGACCCACTTCAAAATCAACGTACTCTTG
>CAYGRT010000049.1:16489-18375 GCA_964352355.1 uncultured Pseudohongiella sp.
GTGCTGAAATAAAAAAGTGAATCCCTTGACCCACTTCAAAATCAACGTACTCTTGCGGGTTAAATGGGCTAGACAAATTTTCGGGGGTTACTGATGCGGTTTTCGGCATTAACAATAGGCACTTTCTTTGCTGCGAGTCTGCTTGGTCTAACAGTTCAAGCTGAGATCAGTGATATCACTGTTTCTTTGCCAGATGCCCAGACCACATACTCTGGTCGCTTGTTTGTAGTATTTACCAAGGACGACGAAATAGAGCCAAGAATGGCCATCGGGGATGAGCCATCGCCGGCCAACGCGTCGCCTTTTTTTGCGGTAGACGTACAAGACTGGAACGGAAGCGACATTCAGTTTGAGCCAAGCGCTGGATTTCCAATGCCACGCATTTCTGAACTTCCTCAGGGCATATGGCATGTTCAGATGTTGTTCGATCAGAACACCATCCTCTCCGACCTAGATTCTCCCGGCAACTATTACTCCTTGGCTCAACGTGTAGAAATCGATTCTCGTCCTGTGTCTCTTAGTTTTAGTTTGACCCAGCAGGTGCCGGAGGAAGTTCTACCTAACGACTCGGAGCTCTTAAAATTCGTAAGAATAAAATCGGACTTGCTATCAGAATTCTACGGTGACGATATTTTTTTACGAGCGTCGGTATTGCTGCCGCCTAGTTATACCGAAGGCTCTGGCGAGCGTTACCCGGTCCTGTACCAAGTGGCAGGCTTGAATGGCCGCTATACACGAAGCCAGCGATTGTTAGATGACAGCGAGTTTATGGAGTATTGGAACAGTGAAACTACGCCACCTGCCGTAATCGTGTTCTTAGATGGTGAGTCGCCTTTTGGTGATTCCTATCAAATGAACAGCGCTGTTTCTGGCCCCTATGCGGACGCAAACTTTTTTGAACTTTTTCCCTATTTAGCGGAACGATTTCCCATCGATGATGTTCCCACAAGCCGATTCGTTACAGGCTGCTCTACTGGTGGCTGGGTTTCCATGGCGCTTCAAGTGCTCTATCCAGATTACTTCAACGGGGCCTACTCTTTGAGCCCTGATTCGCCAAGCTTTCGTGCTTTTCAACTCGTAAATATTTATGAAGATGACAACGCTTTTTTGAGTAGAAGCGGCATGTTGCGACCAAGTGCTAGAGAGACCAACGGCGACCCACGGTTTAGTATTGCGGACGAAGTGCGCATGGAAGCAGTCATGGGCCGTGGTGGAAGCTATGTCACGTCGGGGCAGCAGTGGGGTGCTTGGAATGCGGTTTACGGACAACCGGATGAAGAGGGCAACCCAATTCCAATTTGGAATCAGCAAACAGGGGCAATTAATCCAGTGGTTGCTAATTCTTGGCGCCCCTGGGATCTAGATTTTTATGTTAAAGAAAACTGGTCCAGCATTGGTCCGGATCTGGCAGGCAAGCTACAGTTCTGGATGGGTGATATGGATAACTACTTTCTCACTAACGGCCTGAGATTTTTTGAAGAAACTCTAAATCTAATGGAGGCCCCTGCGGCAGCTGCTCAGTTTAACTGGCTGCCTTACCATGGCCACTGTGGCTTCGGTACAAAGGTGCATTATATCGATGTGTTGAATGATCTTGCTGAAAGGGCAAGGTAAATAGTTTTAAGATATGAAGCTAGAAAATCTATTTGATTAAATAGCACGAGGCTTCGAGCGGATTCGGATGGCAGGGGTGGCGCAGCAGACCGCGCCCCTCCCGGGTCCCTTCTCTCCGCAAAAAGCCCAAAAAGCGGTCTTTTTGCTGCGCTCAGCGCTGGTCTTTGATCGCTGCGACACCTCTGCCTGCCATCCGAATCCTCGGTTGATGTGTTGCGTCAGATGATTACTACTCGAAGAATACCCAATGCCTATGGAAGCTTTAGGCTTTG
>CAYGRT010000050.1:0-17808 GCA_964352355.1 uncultured Pseudohongiella sp.
AAACCAAAAGCGTGAGCCCTACTCTCAAAGCCATTGCTAAAGTCGTTGCGAAACTCGCCATTGCGGGTGCTGCAGGCATTGTCATGGTCGCTTCTGCAGCCTACCTGTATCTTGCGCCGTTACTTCCCGCGGCAGAGGACTACCGAAACGTTCAATTAGAGACCCCTCTACGAATTTATACCTCCGACGGCCGTTTAATCGACGAAATAGGCAATCGCCGCAATCCCGTAAATTATGAAGACTTGCCTCAAGTATTAATCGATGCCTTGATAGCAACAGAGGATGCTCGATTTTATTCCCACCCTGGGGTCGATCTGCAGAGCCTGGTGAGAGGGTTGTATGGCTTTATAATCGGGCAGCAGTTAGGCGGTGGCAGTACCATAAACATGCAGCTAGCAAACAACCTGTCGTTCGATGATGACAATGTTTATTTGCGCAAGTTCAAGGAAATACCCTTCGCGCTGCAAATTCAGCGGGAGCTAACCAAAGAAGAAATCCTTACGCTGTACTTTAATACCGTTTATTTTGGAGCGGGAGCGGACGGCATAGGCGCGGCCGCCTTCGTCTATTACGGTAAGACAGTATCAGAACTCACATTGGCTGAATCGGCAATGATGGTGTCATTGCTACCTTGCCCCAATGCCTGTAATCCTCTAAATAACGCGGAGCGCGCCATCAGTCGCAGGGAAGTACGCCTCCGTAACATGCTAAACCAAGGCATGATTAGTCGCGCCGAATACGAAGCGGCCAATCAAGAACCCGTTACCGCCCAGCGACGCAACCGCAATATTGAGGTGCCGGCACCTTATATAACGGAAATGGTTCGCCAGCTTCTTTATGATGAATTTGGCGAGGCCACTTATTCTGCGGGGTTTGAAGTAATTACTAGCATCGATGGTGATAAGCAACTCGCTGCGAATACAGCAGTAGTTGAAGGCCTTGAGAAGTACTACGACCGCCGCCATGGCTATCGTGGCCCCGAAGGCAATTATCCGCCTGATCTCTTAGAGCCAGAAACTTACTGGTTGGAGCTGTTGGAGGCGACAACAACCTATGCCGATCAAGAGCCAGCCATAGTAACCAGCCTCGCCGAGCGCAGTTTTGATGCTCTGCTGCAAAATGGCGAGACAATTACCATACCTTTTGAAGGGTTTAGCTGGGCGTACCGATTTCGAAGCCGCAATGAAGCCTGGCCGCCACCGGCAGTTGCCGACGATGTGGTAGATGTAGGGGATCTTATTCGTGTGTCTAAAGGCAGCGATTACTGGTCACTGGGTCAAATACCTGAGATTCAAGGTGCATTAGTCTCTATGTCGCCAGATAACGGGCAAATTTTGGCACTGGTGGGCGGTTACGACTTTAGAATCAGCCAAGTTAATCGAGCGATCACCCCAAGACCCCCAGGCTCTAATTTTAAACCCTTTGTTTACGGAGCGGCGTTAGAGCAGGGTTATTCCGCTGCCAGCACGATTAATGATGCGCCAATTACGAGAGGTAGCTATCGCCCTAACAATTTTGAAAACAATTTTTTAGGGCCCATTACACTGCGATTCGCCTTAAAAGAGTCACGCAACGTCCCCGCGGTTAGGCTTTTCGACCAAGTGGGCTCGGACAATGTGCTCGCCTTTGCGAAGAAATTTGGCTTTAACACTGAGAGCTTTCCAAGAAACGACCTTACCGTTGCCCTCGGCAGCGCGGACGTGCAGCCACTGGAACTTGCGACCGCTTACTCTGCCCTCGCCAATGGCGGGTACAAAGTGGACCCTTGGTTCATCCGAAAAGTGAGCAATCTAAGCGAAGGGATACTCTTCGAAGCCGCGCCAGTCACCGTCTGTGGGAATTGCCGCCAGCTCAGCTCGGAGGCCGGCGCTGTGATCAAACCTGCACCGCAAATTATTGATCCCAGAATTGCCTATATTCTTAACAGTATGCTGCGCTCTGTTATTGAAGAAGGCAGTGGTGCTCGGGTAAACAGAGAATTGAGACGGGGGGACTTAATGGGCAAAACCGGCACGACGAACGGTCCTCAAGAGCTTTGGTTTTCGGGGTTTAATCGAGACATTGCCACCACCGTGTTCATTGGCTTCGACCAGCCAGAACCCTTAGGTGAACGAGAACAAGGTGCAACAATTGCTGTGCCAATCTGGATAGATTACATGCGCAGCGCACTTGTCGGCGCGCCAGAAAACACCATGAGTCGACCCGATGGAATCGTTGATAGATTAGTTAACAAGGAAACTGGCCTACCCGCTAGGCCTGGTGACGCCAATGCAGTATTTGAATACTTTTTGGTCGAGAACGCCCCGGAAAGTGGCGGAACTACTGTGCTTGGAACCGACAACGGCGATGAAGAAACTTCGTCAGTATCCACCGAAACTATTTTCTAAACAAAAAGAGGCCGGAGACATTTCATTAAATGTCTCCGGCCTCTTTTTTACAACAGATTAAACCTTACGATTTCCGAAACGCTTCTTAAAGCGATCAACTCGGCCGCCAGTGTCTAGAATCTTTTGCTTGCCGGTATAGAACGGGTGACAGTTAGAACACACGTCAATCAGTATGTCCTTTGCCAATGTAGACTGAGTTTCTATGACATTGCCACAGCTACAGGTCGCCTTCATTGGTCCATAATTTGGGTGTATATCAGCTTTCATGGTGGAGCCTCTCTATTAATGTCGCCACAGCCTGTTATTAGGCTGCACCACACTGCTTTGGTCGCAGAACAGCTGCGCTGAGCTACGAAGGGGCGAGCATTCTAACAGAGAATCGGAAAGACGCAAGTCTGACAAGCCAGCTAGAGCACAGAGAATTCACTGGAGACCCAGTGTAATAGCGCTTTTCACATTATTGCTGCTGATGCTGCTGCTTTAGGCGCTGATGGTTTTTGACAACTTCCTTCATTATCTCGGTAAATAGCAGCTCCACCAAATCCGGGTTTATCCCTAGCTTGCTGCTTTGGGAACGCAGCTTTTCGATTTTTTGCGCCTCTCTGGTTGGATCGAAAGACTCTAGTGACTGCCTAGCCTTAATTTCTCCCACTTTTTGCGTCAGTGCAAAACGCTCAGCCAGCAAGTTCAGCAATTCATTGTCGATCTGATCAATTGATTCTCTAGATCGCAATAATTCTTCAGGGAGTGTGTTCTCTGCCATCACAGCTGCCTATTCAGTTGATTAGATAGTAAGGTTAACGTTGAGCAATCGTTTGCCCGCGTAAAGTATAATGGAAGCACTGGATTAGCGCAGCAATTCATCTAAGCATGGCCGGGCTTCTACCTTAAGGGCTTTGCCATATTTCTGCTATGCTACCCGGCTACGAATCGGGGCTCAATTGAACAAGCAGCCCTTAGCCACCTAAAGCCGGAGTGAGAATCTCGATATCTCGTGACAACTATTTATCGCATCGCTGTGCCCTCGCCACTTCGCAGGCTATTTGACTACCTCCCTCCTGAACACCAGCGCGCTGCTATTCCTGTAGGCGCACGAGTTCTAGTTTCTTTTGGTCGGCGAAAAATTATAGGCATTGTTACTGCTGTAGCAGCAGAGTCTGAATTAGCTTTGTCAAAACTGAAGCGGCTTGAGCAAGTATTAGATGAAGAACCCCTGCTACCAGCCACCTTGATCCAAGCTCTCACTTGGGCGGCCGACTACTATCAGCATCCTCTGGGCGAGGTGTTTGCGGCTGCCTTACCCGTCAAATTACGCTCGCTGCAAAGCAAGACCAAACCCCAACTGTTATGGCGATTGGAGAAGAACAGCTCATTAGACGAAGGCCTTAAGACTCTTGGCAATGCAAAGCGCCAACAACAGCTGCTTATTTTCATTGCGGAAAACCAACCGGTTTCTGCAAGAGCTGTGATCGATGCAGGGTTCAGTAATAATTTGCTCACCCAGTTAGCCGCCAAGACGCTGATTGTGTCCGAGCTTGCGCCGGAGACAGCGCTGGCAGAATATTCCTCAGACAACCCACTTGCTTCCGAGCCTTTGCAGTTAAATGAACAGCAGAGCGCAGCAGTGTCATTGATAAAGTCTAATTTTTCAAACTATGGCTGCTTTTTGATTCACGGCGTAACTGGATCGGGCAAGACGGAAGTTTATATGCAACTCATGCAGCACTGCCTATTGCTTGGAAAGCAGTGTTTAATTCTTGTTCCAGAGATCGGTCTTACACCGCAAACTATTGCCAGGTTCCAAGCCAGGTTTTCGGTGCCTATTGCAGTGTTAAATTCTGGACTTAATGATTCAGAACGGTTGGCCGGATGGCAACTGGCGCGGGCAGGTGCAGCAGCAATCATCATTGGCACTCGCTCGGCAGTATTTACGCCGATGGCTAAACCCGGTTTGATCATCATTGATGAAGAGCACGACAGCTCATTTAAACAGCAAGACAGTTTTCGATATTCAGCTAGGGATTTCGCGCTAGTGCGTGGAAAGGCTGAAAACATTCCTGTAGTTCTTGGCTCAGCAACCCCGAGCCTTGAGAGCTTGGTTAACTGTAGTTCGGGAAAATCCAAACTACTGAAACTTGACCAGCGGGCCGGCGGCGCTAAGGTTGCGGCCATTAACTTAATTGACACCAGCGATACTTATACAAACCATGGCTTTGCGGCTGCAACCCTAGAGGCCATAAGACTGCATTTAGGCATGGGAGCGCAGGTATTGGTGTTCTTGAATAGGCGTGGCTTCGCACCCATTGTTAGCTGCCAATCTTGCGGCTGGATCCCAGAGTGCGGCGATTGCAATTCGTATTTTACACTGCACAGCAATCCCCGCGGATTGCTTTGTCATCATTGTAATAAAAATCGCGCTGTTCCTAGATTTTGTGAGAATTGCCAATCACATGATTTAACCAACATTGGCCAGGGTACACAGCAAATAGAGGCGTTTCTTGAAACGGAGTTTAAGGATTATGCCGTAATAAGAATCGATCGAGACTCAACGCGCCGGAAAAACAGCCTGAACGACAAGTTAGCGATAATTGAACAAGGCCAGCCCTGTATTTTGGTAGGAACGCAAATGCTCGCCAAAGGCCATCATTTTCCCAATGTTTCCCTGGTTGCCATACTAGATGCGGATGGTGGCTTGTTTAGTGCAGATTTTCGCGGCATCGAGCATATGGCTCAGACAATCATCCAAGTAGCCGGCCGCTCCGGCAGAGAGAAACGACGAGGTGAAGTAATTATTCAATCTCGCCACGTGTCCCATGAATCATTACAGTTAATTGCCACCAAGAGCTATTCTGACTTCGCAGAAACCCTATTGGCTCAGCGCAAAGAAGCAAACTTGCCACCCTTTGCTCATTTAGGACTTCTGCGCATAGAATCTCCAGCAATGGGAACAGCAATAGCCTTTGCCAATAAAGCGCGAAGCTATAGCGATAGGCTCAATACAGATAAGGGCAACTACGTTGAGATCACGGGGCCGTTGCCTGCTCCCATGGAAAAACGTGCTGCAAAATTTCGCCTCCATCTTTTTTTAAAATCAGCGAGTCGCGCACCGCTTCAGGAACTCTTGGGTCAGCTGTGCCAAATTCTAGAAGACGAAGCCAAGCCTTCGTCGGTAAAATGGAGCATTGATGTGGACCCTCAGGATCTCATTTAGGGTTCTAAACAGAGCATAAGTTCGAATAACACTTTAGCTTATGAGGCGACTACCGATATCCCTGATGGTGGCCTTTTAGTTACAATCTCATTTAAAACAATATCTTAACTCGCAGTAAACGCTATGACCCATGACTTCGCTAAAATTAGGCCCGAACCCCTGCTTGAGCCGCGAGTCGTCCAAGCTCCACCCGCTTGGTCTTTGATGCTCACAGGCATGGTTGTTGGGGTTGCACTTGGGGTTTTTGGCTGTGTCTTGTTTTACTTATCAGGCAAGGTTCCACCACTGAACCTAGAGCAGGTCGCTGCTAGGCCACAAACCGCCCCTGTAATCCAATCGGCCGCGGCCGCCGCCCAAGAGCCGGAACTGTCTTTTGAATTCTACAAAGAGCTCGAAGACTATGAAGTATCCGTGGATGCAGTACCGGTTCAATTAACCGAGGAGCAAACACCCGACGCAGTTCTCAGCGAGCCGTTTCTGCTTCAATCAGGCGCTTTTGAGCTGCGTGAATCCGCTGAGCGCGAATTAGCCCGCCAACAAGTTCTTGGGCTTCAAGTAGCAATTAAACAGCAAGAGCTAGTGGGAAGAACACTGTTTTTGCTGCAATCCGGCCCCTATTCCACCACAAACCTTATGCGTGAAGCAGAACAACTGCTTCGTCAAAACGGCATTCCCCACATCCGTCTCAAACAGCAGTAATATCAACCCCTGTTTGCTCTTGATTTATCTCCTGCGGGCCCAATAATAAAGTGCATAAGTTGGACAACTAAATCCCAATAGGAGAAGGACGGTGGAGCAATATAGAGGTACAACCATTGTTTCTGTACGCCGAGGCAATAAAGTAGTCATTGGCGGCGATGGCCAAGTCTCTCAGGGCAATACCGTCATGAAGGGCAATGCACGCAAAGTCAGGCGGCTCTATAAGGACAGGGTTCTGGCGGGCTTTGCCGGTGGAACAGCCGATGCCTTCACCCTATTCGAGAGATTCGAGGAACAATTAGAGAAACACCACGGTAAATTGGTGAAAGCCGCTGTCGAGTTAGCCAAGCTCTGGCGCACCGACAGGTCCCTGCGCCGCCTCGAGGCTCTCCTCGTGGTTGCCGATAAAGAGGCGTCTCTCATTATCACGGGCAATGGCGATGTAATTGAGCCTGAAGACGCTATTATGTCCATCGGCTCCGGTGGGTCGTTTGCGCTCTCTGCTGCTCGCGCGCTGGTGCAGAACACTGAGTTAGATGCAAAGCAGATTGTTGAAAAAAGCCTCACCATTGCTGCCGAAATCTGTGTCTATACCAATCTAAATCACACCATCGAAGAACTCGAATACTAATCAATTTTCCATAAAGAATTTAACTACATTACTTTACTGTAATCCTTTCAAAGGCATAAGCATGTCCCAAATGACACCCCGAGAAATTACTTCTGAGCTTGATAAGCACATCGTCGGTCAGGCGGCCGCGAAGAGAGCGGTTGCTATTGCACTTCGCAATCGCTGGCGTCGACTGCAACTTGAAGACGATCTGCGAGGAGAAATCACGCCAAAAAACATTCTCATGATAGGCCCAACAGGAGTTGGCAAAACTGAAATTGCTCGTCGCTTAGCAAAGTTAGCTCAGGCCCCTTTCATTAAAGTCGAAGCTACAAAGTTCACTGAAGTCGGATACGTTGGGCGGGACGTGGAATCAATCATTCGCGATTTAATTGATGTCGCGGTAAAAATGCTGAGAGAGAAAGAACTCGCAAAGGTTCAGCATCGCGCAGAGGATAAGGCCGAAGAGCGGGTTTTGGACGTGTTAGTACCGCCAACCCGACGCAGTGACAGTGACTCCATGGACGCCGGTGAGTCTGCCGCGCGACAAGTTTTCCGCAAAAAACTACGCCAAGGCGAACTGGACGACAAAGAAATCGAAATCAAAGTTGCCGAGCATTCACAGAGTGTTGAGATCATGGCTCCTCCAGGTATGGAAGACATGACTAGCCAGATTAAAAGCATGTTTTCCAACATGAATAGTGGTCGACAAAAGTCACGCAAATTGAATGTAAAAACAGCCCTGCGATTGCTCAAGGACGAAGAAGCAGCCAAACTTGTGAATGAAGAAGACATCAAGGCCAAAGCGCTTGAAGCCACCGAGCAAACTGGCATCGTGTTTATTGATGAGATCGACAAAGTCACCAGCAAAAATGAACACGGTAGCGCCGGCGTTTCTCGCGAAGGTGTACAGCGGGACTTACTGCCACTGATCGAAGGCTCCACGGTAACTACCAAGTACGGTAGCGTGAAGACCGATCACATTCTGTTTATCGCCTCGGGCGCATTTCATTTATCCAAGCCCTCCGATCTAATTCCTGAGCTACAAGGCCGGCTACCAATTCGTGTCGAGTTAGACGCTCTAAGTGCAGAAGATTTTGAGCGCATCCTTGAAGAACCGGACGCATCGCTGACGCGCCAGTATCAGGCGCTGCTCGGTGCTGAGGGTTTAGAAATTAGCTTTAGCAAGGATGGTATCGCCAAGATTGCCGAGACCGCTTATCAGGTGAACGAGCGAACCGAAAACATTGGCGCAAGACGCCTGCACACTGTCATGGAAAGGCTGCTCGAAGAAGTGTCGTTTGCCGCCTCAGACATGGCGATCGGCGACTCAAAGAATCTTGTGATTGACAAAGCCTACGTGGAAAAGCAACTTGATGACTTGGCGAAAGATGAAGATCTTAGTCGCTTCATTCTCTAACCTTTAACCCCTATGGAATCACCCACTGAAATAAAGCTACACAAAACCTCTGCTGTTCTTGAGATCGAGTACGCCAGCGGCGATAAGTATGAGTTCAGCGCCGAGTTCTTACGAGTGCATTCCCCCTCCGCCGAAGTCAAAGGTCATGGCCCAGGGCAAGAAGTCCTCCAATTTGGCAAGAAGGACGTTAAAATCACATCCCTCGAAATGGTCGGAAACTATGGCATTAAGCCCGTATTTAGCGACGGACACCGCAGTGGCATATTCAGTTGGAACTACTTATCTGAGCTTGGGGCAAATAAAACAGCCCTCTGGGATGCGTATCTAAACAAGCTAAGCGCCGCAGGTAAATTTAGAGAAGCATTGCCTGAACACACTCAGGTCATTACACTTGTAGATCCTTCCACCCTCTAGGCAAACATGATTTAGTCCTATTTAGGATTAATCACATTCAAAATGACCAAATCAAACGAATCAGAGCAAACTACTCACTTTGGCTACCAGCAGGTTCCTCTGGCTGAGAAAGAAATGAGGGTCGGCAATGTCTTTAGATCTGTTGCCAGCAAGTACGACATAATGAATGACATCATGTCTTTGGGCAGCCATCGCTTGGTTAAGCGCTATACCATTGAGCTCAGCGCCCTGCGTGCCGGACAAAAGGTCTTAGATTTAGCAGGTGGCACAGGTGACTTCAGTATTAAGTTTTCTAAAATCGTAGGGGATACTGGGCAGGTCGTACTCGCCGATATCAATGAGGCTATGCTGCAAGTAGGCAGAGATAGAATCATTGATCAAGGTCTTAGCTCTAATATCGAGATCGCTCAAGTAAACGCCGAGTATTTACCCTTTGCGGACAACACGTTTGACTGTATCTGCATCGCTTATGGCCTGCGCAATGTGACAAATAAAGAAGCGGCGCTAGCTAGCATGCAACGAGTGTTGAAGCCGGGTGGGCGGGTTTTAGTGCTTGAATTTTCAAAACCTACAAACCCCTTAGTAGAAAAAGGGTATGATGCCTTTTCCAAACTTTGGCCAATGGCTGGCAAGGCCATAACCGGAGATAGCGATAGTTATCGCTATCTGGTTGAGTCAATTCGCATGCATCCAGATCAAGAGACTCTGAAAACCATGATGGAAGAAGCAGGTCTTGTGGACTGCAACTACCACAATGTCATGACCGGTATCTGCGCGATTCACATCGGGTTTAAGCCGGCATAGCCTCATGTTTCCTCCCCTTTTAAAATCTGCAAGCTGTTGGCCAATAGAAAAATTTATCAATACCGTCATAAAGTCCGACTCACACATTCAAAGAAAGCTCGCATCACTAACCAACAACCTAATCGAGATAGAGACCGATTCGCCGAGCTTTAATTTGTGCATTGTCTTTAATGGCAGTGAGATTCAATTACGGCCATTTTCCAGCAACACATTAGGCACTCAATGTAATGCCAAAATCCATAGCGATGCCGCTACGCTCATTAGCTTATTGACTGCTCCCGAGAAAGCCCGCCCTCTGGCGAATCCCAAAATAAAAATTAGTGGCGATGCACAATTAGTGCAGCGCGCTTTCACCCTAATGAAAACACTGGATCTGCGCTGGGATGATCTACTGGCCCCCATTGCTGGAGAAACACTGACACATCACTTAAAAACATCAGCAGATGAATTTCAGCATTGGTCAACACGCTCAGCCAAAGCACTCAAAAACAGTGTAGATGATTACTTAAAAGAAGAAGCGAATCTTTTACCCAGTGATTACAGTATTGAGGAGTTTCAGAACCGCTTGGATCAATTGCGCCTGAGAATAGATCGTGCGGTTGCCAGAGCTGAACTACTAGTATCAACTGCCCGCAGCGATTAAGCCCCTATCACTAGTCTTCTTGTGAGCCTGCAAGAGGGGTGCTATCTTTGCAAACCCTTAAAACTATGAACAAAGCAGTCTATTTGTGGCCTTAATTTTACGCCTTTTCACTATTCTCAGCACCATCGCAAAATACCGCTTACAGGATTTTGCAGCAACTACTTCGGCCCGATTTTGGCTTGCTATATTGTTGCTGCCGTTTTCTCTGCGATGGCTGTTTGGCGCACATAAATCTCTGCCGCTGGAAATGAGGCTGCGTTTAGCACTTGAGGATCTTGGGCCAATCTACATCAAACTTGGTCAGCTAATCTCGACTAGACGAGATTTCCTTGACCCCATCTTGGCTGATGAGCTAGCCAACCTTCAAGATAATGTGCCGCCTTTCAGCGACCCACCCATTGAGGCAATTCTTAGAGCTGAACTTGGTGAAGATAGTCTTGCTGAATTTAAAGAAATAGACCAAACCCCTTTTGCTTCAGCATCAGTAGCTCAGGTCTACAATGCTATTCTCGCTAACGGTGAAAACGTCGTAATCAAAGTAGTTAGGCCGGGCATAGAGGCTCTGGTCCGTTCCGACCTCAAAGTACTTAAGTGGCTCGCCGAGATAGTGGAAAGTTATCTGTCGATTGGTAAACGACTTAGACCAATCGAGGTGATCGAAGACTATGAGCGGATCATTATTGACGAACTAAATTTGCAAATGGAAGCTGCCAATACGGTGCAGCTGAGGAGAAATTTTGAAGACTCTCCCGCTTTGTACATCCCTAAAATCCATTGGGATTTTGTCAGCCAGCGAGTCATGGTGGCTGAACGAATTCACGGCATCCCCGTTTCGGACATTCCCTCGCTCAAAGCCCACAGCATTGATCTGAAGCGGCTTGCCGAAACTGGTGTAGAAATATTTTTCACCCAGGTTTTTCAGCATAATTTTTTTCATGCTGACATGCATCCCGGCAATATCTTCGTCTCGAAGCAACATCCGCAAGAACCACAATACATCGCCATAGACTGTGCAATTATAGGTTCATTGACCGATTCCGATCAGGAGTACCTAGCCAAAAATTTACTCGCCATCTTTAAGAGGCAATATAGGCGCGTGGCTGAGCTGCACGTGAGCTGCGGATGGGTGCCCGCAAATACCAATATTGCTGAATTCGAATCTGCTATACGCGCGGTGTGTGAACCAATTTTTGAAAAGCCATTGAAAGAGATTTCATTCGCCGCGATTTTGATCCAACTCTTTCGTACCGCCGGACGGTTTAATATGCAGGTGCAGCCTTCATTGGTACTGTTACAAAAGACCTTGCTTAATGTAGAAGGTTTAGGTCGCCAGCTATACCCTGATCTTGATCTTTGGCAAACCGCATTACCGTTCCTAGAAACTTGGCAAACTAACCGCCACAGCCCAAAAACGGTTCTCAAAAAGATCAAGGACAACCTACCTGAGCTAGTGGAGCAGTTGCCTCAGGCGCCGCTGCTAATCGCAGAGGCTCTTATGCGGCAAAAAGAGACAACAACCGCAATTGCGGCCCTGCGAGCCGAAATTGATCAGCGGGATTCCGCTCAGCGACAGGCTCGCTCTCGAAACATGAGCTTTGGCGGATTGCTGCTTATTGCAGCTGCGGCAAGCCTGCATCCCGTGGTTCGCGAAAGTGCCTCCGAGCTGCCGATAATCACGAGTATACTGACTTTGACCGGTGTCTATTTTTTGTATTTTAGGCGGTGACCCCTCATACTTACGCGATGAGTGATTTTCTTAATCAAATTAAATGGAACTCGGAGGGTCTGATCCCTGCAATCGCACAGGACGCTAACACTGGACGCGTATTGATGCAGGCTTGGGTTAATCGCGAGGCCCTCGCCCTTGCAGTGGCTGAGCAACGGGCGGTCTACTGGTCCCGCTCTCGATCTGCATTATGGCGCAAAGGTGAAGAATCTGGCCATATACAAAAGATTGTGGGTATTTACCTAGACTGCGACAGCGACTGCCTCTGTTACAGCGTGGAGCAAATTGGTGGTATCGCCTGCCACACAGGCAGAGAAAGCTGTTTCTATCTAAAACTTGAAAACGGTGCGTGGCTAGAAAATGAGCCCGTCATTAAATCTACGAAAGAGATATACTCAACTTAAGGCATTCTGGGTATTTGTATGACAACCGTATTAGAACAACTAGCCGATATAATTGAACAGCGAAAAAACGCAGCCACTGACGCATCCTATGTGGCATCTCTCCATGCCAAAGGGTTAAACAAAATTCTCGAAAAGGTAGGTGAGGAAGCAACGGAGACGATTATTGCAGCCAAAGACGCCGAAGGCTTGGACACTGAAAAACTACAGTCATTAGTTCAAGAAACAGCAGATTTATGGTTCCACAGCCTGGTAATGCTCAGCCACTTGAATCTAGGCCCTGCTCAAGTGTTGGAGGAACTGGAAAAACGATTTAACATATCCGGCCTTGCAGAGAAGGCCTCCCGCGAACAGTGATTTCCCGCGGTCAGCAATGACCTCGGCTTTAGGAGAAACATTATGGGTTTAGGTGGAATAGGAATTTGGCAATTACTTATCGTACTGCTGATTGTAGTTATGCTGTTTGGCACCAAGAAACTGCGCAACCTTGGATCCGACCTTGGTGGTGCCCTTAAGGGCTTTAAGAACGCCATGAGTGACGATGACAAGGACCAGAATCAGCTGTCAGAATCAGCCCCGGATACAGACGGCGAGACTATCGACGCAAAAGCCGAAAAAGAAGAAAAGTAAGCACCCATTTCGGGCAAGCGCTTACCGGAAGGTAAGCGCCTTCAGCCTGACTACCATCGCCGGTTCACACTCACGTAGCTAAACAGACTATGTTCAACATCGCTCCAACAGAACTTTTGTTAGTCGGCATCGTAGCCCTTCTTGTAATAGGGCCGGAGCGTCTTCCTAGTACTATAAAGACGGTGAGCCTTTGGGTTGGCAGATTTCGTCGCAGCTTCTACAAAGTGAAGAACGAAATCGAAAGAGAGTTGAACGCCGATGAGATTCGCCGACAACTCCACAATGAAGCGGTAATGGACGATCTTGAATCGGCAAAATCGAAAATGAGCCAATTAGCCAAAGATACCGAGAAGTCCATTAATAATCTTGTCAGTTCGGATGACTTAGACCCAGGCGCAGCCAAGACTGCACCAAGTGACAAGATAGATACAGAGCAGGAAACATCGATACTCGAAGATGTACAGGAATTAAGCCAAGAGATTGAAGAGACCGCAGCTGACGTAAAAGAGCAGCTATATGGACTAGGCAAGAACCCTAAGCTTGGCAAGCCTTCGGATAAGGTTGAGTCGGAATAAAATGGCATCAGCAGAAGAAGAGAAGGAACTAACCCTCGTAGACCATTTGATCGAGCTTAGAGATCGCATTCTAAAATCCATTATCGCGATTGTTGTATTGTTTTTGGCACTTTTCGCGTTTTCTAACGAAATCTATACCTACGTGGCAGAGCCACTGATTTCGGCACTTCCTGAAAACTCTAGCATGATTGCTATTGACCCAACCTCACCGTTTTTTGCGCCTTTTAAGCTGACCTTTTATGTTGCTTTTTTGCTGGCAGCACCCTACATCCTTTATCAGCTTTGGTCGTTTATCGCGCCAGGCCTTTATAAAAACGAAAAGGCTATCGCCATTCCTTTATTCATTTCCAGCGTTGTGCTTTTTTATGCGGGGGTCGCCTTCGCTCGCTATATTCTCTTTAATATTGTGTTTGCCTTCTTCATTTCGGTAGCACCCGAAGGCATACAGGTTGCGCCTGATATAAGCAGTTTTTTAAGCTTTGCACTCACCATTTTTTTCGCCTTTGGGGTCGCGTTCGAAATTCCAATTGCTGTGTTTCTTTGTATTTGGTCAGGGCTTGCTGATGCCGATTCCCTGGCGGAGAAGCGCCCCTATGTCATTGTCGGCTGTTTTGTTGCGGGAATGCTGTTAACGCCACCAGATCCTTTCACTCAGTCTATGTTGGCGTTGCCCATGTGGGCGCTGTTTGAAGTTGGTATTGTTGCGGGGCGGTTAGTTAAAAAGCGTCAACTGAAAGAAGATGAAAATAATATTGCGGGTTAACTGCGTAATATAAAAGTAACTGGCCCATCGTTCTCTAGCGCGACCTCCATATCAGCAGCGAATTTGCCTGTTTCTACAAACTCGTGTTTTTCCTTTGCTTGTTCCACAAAATAATCGTACAAGCGTTCTGCTTCGGTCGGCTCTTTCGCGGCCGAGAAACTCGGTCTTTGTCCCTTTTCGGTGCTAGCGGCTAGAGTGAATTGAGACACTATAAGAATATCGCCGCCGATATCTTTCACATCCAAGTTCATTTTTCCATCAGAGTCAGCAAACATGCGAAAGCTCAGCATTTTATCAAGAATTTTACGTGCTGAATCCTCAGTGTCCGATTTTTCAATACCAACAAGAGCAAGAATCCCCTGCCCAATTTCCGCCTCGCGTATATCATCGATGTGCACTTGGGCCCAGTTGACTCTTTGTATTAATGCGATCATGGTTTAAATCCGTATACACGCCGTGTATCGAAAGCTGATCGAACTTACTGCAGTTCGTCAGCGATGTCTTTTACGGCTCGAATAAGCGCGTCTATATTGCCTGGCTCTGATGCCGAATGGCCTGCATCCCGCACAATGTGCAGTTCAGAATTACCCCAGACTCGATGTAGCGCCTGCGCGTTTTCAAGTGGACAAACAATATCATAGCGGCCGTGAATAATTCGACCGGGAATGGCGCTGATAGTCGAAACATTCTTTAAAATGTGATTCTCTTCAACAAATCCATTGTTCAAAAAGTAATGTGTTTCAATTCTTGCCAATGCAAGCGCGTTATGTGGCTTGGTGAATTTGGCCAGCGTCTCTGGGCTTGGACGCAGCTTGGAGCAGCTTCCCTCCCACGCGGACCAAGATTTAGCGGCTGCCATACGCACTAGCTCATCCTCACCGGTTAAACGTTTAGCGTACGCTGAAATGAGATTATCTTGCTCTGACTCAGGAATCGGTTTTAGAAATTCCTCCCAAGCATCTGGAAAGATTCGATTAGCACCGTCCTTGTATAGCCAATCAAAATCCTCTTTCCGGCAAAGAAATATGCCACGCAGAATCATCGCCAAAACGCGATCTGGATATTTTATGGCGTACAGCAGACTCAAGGTTGAACCCCAAGAGCCTCCGAATAAAACCCATTTTTCCACATTGAGTTGTTGCCGTATCACTTCCATGTCGTCAAGAAGATGAGCAGTGGTGTTCTCTCTTAGCTCACCATGAGGGGTAGAACGACCGCAGCCGCGCTGGTCAAAAGTGATAATCCTAAAAACCGCGGGATCATAGAATCGACGTGAACTTGCGTCACAGGCACCACCTGGCCCGCCGTGCACGAACAGAACGGGAATCCCATCAGGATTGCCGGCCTCGTCTACATAGAGTTCGTGAATATCAGAAACCCTTATTTGTAACCTATTGCGCGGTTTTAACTCGGGATAAAGAACCAGCATTCTAAATTTCTACCCTATAAAGCTAGTTGTTATACGTTGGGTTCGAACCAAGCCTATCCATTTGCCGATTTATTGGCCTCTTGCTTGGCTTCCTCTGCTATGGCGTTTACGCTCATTCTCTGTCAGAAAACGCTTACGTAGTCTAATCTGGCTTGGCGTTACTTCTACTAATTCGTCGTCGGCAATAAATTCCATCGCCTGCTCTAGTGTGTGAGTTATTGGCGTGGTTAGAAGTATGGCTTCGTCTGTGCCAGAGGCACGAACGTTAGTTAGTTGCTTACCCTTTGTAGGATTCACAGCCAGATCGTTGTCTCGGCTGTGCAAGCCAATAATCATACCCTCATAAACTTCGATGTTTGGCCCGATAAATAGCCGCCCTCGTTCTTGCAAGTTAAACAGTGCAAAACCGAGCGCTTTTCCTTTTACCATTGATACCAGAACGCCGTTGTTTCGGCCGCCTAAGTTGACGTTCTTATACTCACCATAATGATCGAAAACATGAGTCATCAAACCAGAGCCAGATGTCATACTTAAAAACATAGATCTAAAACCTATCAGTCCTCGAGTCGGCACCAGAAACTGCAAACGCACCCGGCCCTTACCATCAGGCAGTAAATCTTGCATTTCTGCCTTACGGTAGCCGAGCTCTTCAATGACCGATCCTTGATGCTCTTCATTACAATCTATCACTAGTGACTCGAAAGGTTCGTGCAGCACGCCATCGATTTCTTGAAGAATTACCTCAGGACGTGAAACAGCAAGCTCAAAACCTTCTCGGCGCATGCTTTCGATTAGTACCGATAAATGCAATTCGCCTCGACCAGAGACGCGATATTTATCTGGTGTATCACCAGGCTCCACTCTAAGCGCAACGTTGTATAGCAGCTCTCGTTCTAATCTTTCTTTGATTTGGCGGGTAGTAATAAACTTGCCTTCTTGGCCCGCGAAAGGAGAATCATTGACTTGAAACGTCATGCTGATGGTAGGCTCATCCACACTTAACGGCGGCATACTTTCAACACGATTTGGGTCACATAGCGTGTCGGAAATATTTAGCTTATCGATGCCAGAAATGCACACAATTTCGCCAGCACTAGCTTCGGGCACATCGATGCGCTCTAGCCCTAAATGGCTCTTCACTTGCAAAATCTTGCCTTTACGCTGATTGCCTTCGCGGTCCACGATCACAACCTGCTGATTGTTCTTAGCCTTACCTTTACTGATCAAACCGATACCAATTACACCTACGTAGCTGTTGTAATCCAGTGCGCTAATTTGCATTTGAAACGGTGCGTCAACATCAACATCAGGGGCCGGCACTTTCTCAATGATCGCCTCAAACAGGGGTGTCATATCGGGCGCCATGTCGTTGTAATCCAATCCGGCAATACCACCAAGGGCCGAGGCGTAAACGATTGGGAAATCCAATTGCTCGTCAGTGGCTCCAAGCTTGTCAAAAAGATCAAACACTTCGTTTACCACCCAGTCGGGTCGAGCGCCGTCACGGTCAATTTTGTTGATAACAACAATGGGGTTCAATCCTTGCGCAAACGCCTTTTGCGTTACAAAACGAGTTTGTGGCATCGGCCCATCTACCGCATCCACGAGAAGCAGCACGCTATCTACCATAGACAGTACACGCTCAACTTCACCGCCAAAATCGGCGTGGCCCGGTGTGTCTACAATATTTATACGATAGTCTTTCCAGTTTATGGCCGTGTTTTTAGCAAGAATAGTAATGCCACGCTCTCTCTCTTGATCGTTAGAGTCCATCATGCGTTCCACTTGCTCGCCTCTGGATTCTATCGTGCCTGACTGATTCAGCAGCTTATCAACCAAAGTCGTTTTGCCATGGTCGACGTGGGCGATAATGGCGATATTGCGTATTTTTTCTATCACTTTGTGTGTGGTCTCTAAATTGAGTGAAATTCTGGGTAGTTGCCTATTTGAGCAATCACCGCACTCATTGACGGTGTGCCTTATTAGCTTTGATTTTGCCCTAAGCAAAATCAAAGTCTTTGGAGCGGCTACGGGCGAAAAAGGTGGCGAGTATACACGATTTGGCCCTGCTTTATGAAATGAATCTTAAGTGACAC
>CAYGRT010000051.1:0-17528 GCA_964352355.1 uncultured Pseudohongiella sp.
CCGCATCGAAATCGGTGAAATTAGTACTGAACTGAAGTGGATTCCCAATACCTTCAATTCCGTTAGTGCTGCCTAAAAACTGCGCCGCTTGATCGTTGGCACTTCCAAGCAAGCCCTCGCTATCGCCTCGAAATGTCCCAGAGCCAGTCACTGGATCGTTGGCCTGTCGGCCAAATGTATTAAAGTCTAACGCCTGTTGATAGCCTTCATTGAGGACAACTTCGAGGAACTGAATCTGAATAATGACTTCCCGCTGCAGAGACTCTTGGGCTGCATTGATAAATTGCTCAATTCGATCCAATTCATAGGGGTACGCAGTCACAATAACGATGCCTGTGGACGGCTGCACCAATACGCTCTTTCCTTCTTCAGTGACTGTTGACTGATTGCGGGCACCCAGCCCCCCAATTCCACCTATTCCTCCTAAGAGTGCTGCTTGCTGGCCGCCATTGTCACCGCCACCCTGAATTCCTAGGAGATTAGAAATTGCTGTTTCAAGATCGGACCAAAAATCAGCGCTGGTATTGGTTGATACTTGGCCGCCGGCACCTCCACCTAGACCACCGCCTATTCCGCCACCAAGACCACCGGCAAGGCCACCTAAACCACCCCCTACGGCCCCTAATCCTCCACCAAGTCCTCCAACTCCACCTATACCGCCCAGCCCTCCTAGGCCACCGCCGATGCCGCCAAGTCCGCCGCCCAAGCCGCCGCCCAAGCCACCGCCAAGTCCACCGCCTTGACCGCCGCCACCGGCGCCGCCTGCACTGATCTGCATATTCGACGTGCCTTGTCTTTGCACATTTAGATAATCAATAGAAAACTGGCGCGTTCTCAAGCCGCCCGGTCGCACTGTAAAAATATTGCCCTTGCGTTCAATGTCCAAGTTATAGATTTCAGCAACTGTGTCCATTGCCTCTTCAATTGTCACGTTAGGCAAACTGAGATTGATAGTGGCTTCAACATCTTGGCTTAAGGCCACGCCGTAGTCCGTTCCTGCCACAAGACTATTAAAAAAAACATCAGCCGGCAGGTTAGGTGCGCTAATGGAAATACGCTGCTCGATCGGGGCCAACAAATTTTCGTCAAGTGATAGAGAAGGGATTAACTCATTAAGTAAATCAGTGTCTTCCTCTGTTAGGTCATCGCTAGGAGGGGCAGTAGTGACTAAGGCCTCTTCTATTTTGGTTTGTATATTACCCATGATTTCCATGTCGGGCGTCGACGCCGGGCGAGTCGCACAGGCAGAAAGCAGCACTGCAGCAATAATTGCTGCCAGCTTTCTCTTACTACTTTTTAATTGTTTATCGTTAATGAACAAAACTTATCTCCAAGCCTAGCGCTCAATTACGGCACTTTTAACGCTGGTTTTATACAAACTTATTTCATTTTCTTGGCCATTAATCAGCAAGGTAACGGTGTCTCTACCGATGCCCGCGACTGTTGCGCCACCTATTATATCCCCAAGGGTCACCTGCACTCCGTTGATCACTGCTATCGGGTTCTCGCTGCTTGCCCGTATAAAATTTATCTCAAAACTCGCGGGCACTACGTTTCTGTATATTTCAGTTAGGTCAATCTCTTCGTTATTTTCTGTCGAGGCAAATAACGGCCGGGTTGGATCAACCAATTCTTCGCCATCAATCACATCGGCCCGCGCCAATTGAGTCACCAGCAAGATGCTTCCAAACAACAAAACCCACTTTGCACTAGGCACCGATAAATCCCTCATCAGCACTCAAGGTATGAATCATGAGCGTTACGGTCGCAGTCGGCCACTGACTTTGGCTAAATCGAATGCTGTCCCAAAAAAAGCTTTCTGTCATGCCTTCCAAAAACCTCAGATACCTCAGGGTGTTAAAAAAATCGCCTTCGAACTCAATAGTCAATCCGTGCTCATAAACTTGACCAGACACTCGGTTATCCAAGGTCAGCATTTGATCATCATCACCAACTTCGCTGTCAACATTGGCCTCAGCCCTTAAAGGCTTTACCGGCTCGTTTTTAAAGCTAAGCAAATCCAATCCACTTTGTCTGCTCAACACACTTGTCAGGAGCGCTGTCATTTGGTTAGGAGTGACTAAGTCCCCTGCCAGCGAGGAAATTTCACTTAACAACTCTTGCTGTTGACGAGCAATCACGGCCATTCTGTCATTAGCAAATTTATTTGGATCTTCCAGGCTTTCCGCAAGCTTGATCTCATAATTACTTTGCTGCGATGTAATCTGGGCACTCACGCTGCTGATTTGGGTACGGGTCGCCGCAATATCTGACCGCACAGGATCGTAAGCCAGCTCCAAGTACACCAGTACCAGAGCAATCACCAAAATACCCATCACCAATAGCTTTTCACCCTGACTACGGGCGTCAAAGTTTTTGGCAAAGAGCTTTATTTGTCGGTTTACTTTCTCATTCACCGTGATTACTCAACTCAAATGAAAAAAACCGGCCGCTAGGGCCTTCTCTGGAGATTGTTGAACTGAATCGTTGCCTGCGAAGCTCGCTCTGGCCCATTTCAATATTATCTACAAACCGTGGTACTAAAGCCGAATCCAACACTCTGCCGCTTATCGAAACGCCAGCCCCACCATTAAATATCTCAAAATTTTGTACTGACAAACCGTCTACCGCTGCCCTAGATATGTCTTTAAAGTATTCAGAAAACCCGCTGATATTGCCGAGTTGAGTCTCACCGAGAAAGTCTCGAATAGAGCGGCTTGCGGTTAGTCTCGCTTCAGCTCTCTGCAGTCGATCAGTCAAATCCATGTTTTGAGCGCGCCTTGCTAGCTGCTCATCAAGCTGATTGACCTTTTGCGACTCCTGCGCCAACAGCAATCGCAGTTCAACTAGCTCATTGTTCAGACTCCAACGGGTGTAGATGTCAAAAATCGAAATCACTAGCATGGTCAGCACAACACCGCCCACCACTTGGCTAATGAGCAGCGTCGAAATTGGGTCTTTTTTAACCTTGAACTCAGGTAAATAAAGATTTATTTGCTGTCTCATTAAGCCGCTTCCTCTGACTTTTCTTCGGCTTTAGCGGGCTTCTTAATACCGCGAAGGGTCGCCCCAATGACCGGCATAAAAATTTGCTGCTCTTCGGAAGTTAATTCACCTTTGCTCTCAAGTACCGCGGCTAAATCCAGCACACTCACATCGGCCGCTAACAGATCATTTAGGCTCGCCGCCATCGCGACAGAATCATGTTGACGCTGGGTCAAAACGATCTTATTGATGGGGCTCTTACCCATTTGGCTTTCGTAATAATCTAAGGATCGCTGTATCTCTAGCACCAGCCTATCTTTAAGCATTTCCCAATCTGGTGACTGCATAACATCAGGATCTAACTGGGTATTAATCCGGCGCGTTAAATACAAACTATCTTCTTTGGTGATATTCATCGTGCTGCCGGTGCGACGCAGGTCCATCAAGGCAACGCCGTTAGAATCGTCGATAAACGCCGATGAGATGTTTTTCATCACAAGCTCAGGGATGTCGATTATGGCCAACTGAAGGCCGCTCTCCGTCACCATATCGACGATGGATTTTACCTTGGACTTCATTGAAGCCACTACGTAAACCATTTCCTTGCCACGATAAGCATCTTCGGGCACTTGGAAGACATCGATGGCGGCATCATCAAGCTTCATGTCTAACAAGTCTTTAATTTTCCAACGCACTGCGGCGCGCAGTTCATCGGGCTCAACACTTGGCGCTTCCACCAAATGCAAATTGTAATCCTTAGGATTTAAAACAACGCTGCACTGGGTTCCCTCAATATCCAAGCCCTTAACTAGTTTTGACAGTACAGCCCCCGTTTCTTTGGCCGAGCCAATTTCAACTTGCTCGACCTGTCTAAGGAAAGGGGCGCCGCGGCGAGTTTCCATATAGGCAAGCGTCAACACGTCGGGTTGCATCATCAATCCCACGCGACCTGTTGACTTGGGCTTTTTGCCAAAAAACTTCAACACGCTTGCTTTTCCTTTTGCGGCATTCCATACCACCTGGTTTCTGTCAATTTGATCATTCCTTCCGCCCAAGCTTGAACTTCTTTACCACACTTGCAGGCGAGAACCGGCTTATCTTAAGAATGCCTCTTAAGGAATATCGTTTAAGTTGTTAAATTCTAAAACAAAGTAGCGTACATATCGGGATAAACTAGGGTAAGTTCCCTATTTAAGTCCAAAAGCTGACTCGAGATCACAGTTGTTCGGGCTAAAGCAGGGAAAAAACGGTTTTCTGGCGGCTAGTTTAGATTCTGCCCTCAGATAGATAACGCTTGAAAACAGTACAGCAATTCTCCACAGAGTGGTTAAATTTTGATCAATATCGCCCTTTTTCAACCAGAAATACCCCCAAACACAGGAAATATTATCCGTTTAGCTGCAAACACAGGTTCACAGCTACATTTAATTCGACCATTGGGGTTTGAGCTTGACGATAAGCGCATGCGCCGAGCGGGACTGGACTACCACGAATTTGCTGGAGTCAAAATATACGATAATTGGCGTGATTTTGTAGAAGTTAACAACAAATCGCGGTTTTTTGGCATCTCCACCAAAGGAGATAACCGCTATGATCAGGTCACTTACAGGCCCGATGATTTCCTAATCTTTGGCCCAGAAACTCGCGGCCTTCCTGAAGATGTTCGCACCGAGCTGGGCACGCAAAATCTGCTTCGAATCCCTATGCTGCCCCACAGCCGCAGCCTAAACTTATCCAACGCGGCTGCCGTGCTGGTTTATGAGGCATGGCGCCAGCTCGAGTTTTCGGCTGGGTTATAATGCCTATTGCGCAGTATCAGGAGC
Source organism: uncultured Pseudohongiella sp. (assembly GCA_964352355.1). GTDB lineage: Bacteria > Pseudomonadota > Gammaproteobacteria > Pseudomonadales > Pseudohongiellaceae > UBA9145. The sequence goes on from CAYGRT010000051.1 coordinate 4,809, forward strand.
CGGCGCTGCCGAAGCTTGCGCTTGCTTCTGCTGTGCATAAAGCGCCTCAAAGTTGATCGGTGCCAACATTAGCGCAGGGAAACTACCCTTCACTACCAGACTGTCGATAGCTTCGCGGGCGTAAGGAAATAATATATTCGGACACACTGTTGCTAGCAGCTGTTCCAACTGGTCATTGCCAAAATCCTTCGCTGTAAAGATGCCCGCTTGATGCACCTCCACCAAGAACGCTGTTTTGTCTTCCAGTAACGCCTCGGCAGTCAATACAAGTACCACCTCAAAAACATCGTCCTGAATCTTGCTACTTTTGGTCTTAATGTCGAAGTTGATCTTTGGACTCCACTGGGCTTGGAACACCCCAGGACTGCGAGGAGACTCGAATGATGAGTCTTTCAAATAAATGCGCTGAAGAGCGAACTGTGGCCCGGTTGCCTGTGGTGCCGCGGCTGCCTCTGGAGTGTTTTGATCATTCTCTGCCATGATGTTTCCTGTAAGTTTTCAGATCGTAGTAAAATTAATGGGTTATAGGGTTGCTTGTTGCTGTTCGAATTACTTGCTGACCAACGGCAGAGACTGTGCCTTCCACTCCGATACTCCGCCGGATAGTTTAACCACTTGTTCATGACCGGCTTCCATCAATATGTTGGCTGCCTCGCCCGCATGCTGGCCTAGCTTGCATACGACGATGACAGGTCGAGCTTTATGTTTTTTCAGCTCCACCGCCCGCTGCTTCAAATTAATCAGCGGAATGTTAATGGCATCAACAATGTGCCCTGCTTCGAATTCTTTTTTGTCTCGCACATCGACAACAAGCGCATCTTGACGATTAATCATCATCACAGCACCTTGAGGACTCACCGCTTTTGAGCCCGTGCGCTGGTGATAGAAAAAAATCGCTCCAGCTGTCATCAGCCAAAGACTCGCCAAAATAAGGTGGTTGCCTATAAATTCTACAAATTGAGCCATGTCTAGATCAGGTACCTTTCAGTTTTCTGCCTGTTGTCAGCAGAAGCCGAAGAAAGCGGCGGTGTTGGTCCCGCCCGCAAAAGGCAGGGAGTATACACGCACCGCTTGCGCTAAAGAAGGCACAGGGCGCGATTCACTCGCTATAAAAAGCCCTTTAAAGGATAATAACGCCCCTCTAACAGTCACCGAAACCGGATAAGCACTCGTCATTATGAATAAAAAGAAAGCCGCCCTTTTACTGATTTTAGATGGCTGGGGTCATCGCGAAGAAACAGACAGCAATGCCATTGCCGCTGCACACACGCCAAATTGGGACACACTTTGGCAAACCAGACCCCACACTCTAATTGATACCTCTGGGATGTCAGTGGGCCTACCTGCGGGGCAAATGGGGAATTCTGAAGTGGGCCACATGAATCTTGGCGCAGGCAGAGTGGTTTATCAAAACCTTACTCGCATCGACAAAGACATTGCTGACAAAACATTCTTTACCAATAAAGCCCTAGTCGATGGGATAAACCTTACTGTCAACAGTGAAACCGCCCTCCATATATTTGGCCTGCTCTCCCCTGGGGGCATTCATAGTCACGAAGATCAAATCAATGCCATGGTCCAGTTAGCCATTTCCGGCGGCGCACCTAAAATCTATTTGCATGCCTTCTTGGACGGCCGTGATACGCCTCCCCAAAGTGCCTTACCGTCACTGCTCGCCACCGACAAACTTCTTCGGGATTCTGGCAAGGGCCGCATCGCATCGATTTGTGGGCGCTTCTACGCCATGGACAGGGATAACCGCTGGGAACGGGTAGAGCCTGCTTACAATTTGCTGGTGGCAGGAGATTCAGAATTTCGCTACAGCAGTGCAGCCGACGCCTTAAACGCTGCCTATGGCCGCGAAGAGACTGATGAATTTGTCGCCCCCAGCGTCATTACTGATGAAGACGGCGAGGCCGCCATCGTAAACGATGGCGATGTTATCGTGTTTATGAATTTCCGCTCGGACCGAGCCCGCGAACTTACTCGTGCCTTTGTGGATGATAATTTTGACGGCTTTTCACGAACCAACCGACCCATGTTGGGGGATTTTATCACCTTAACCGAGTACGCTGCTGATATCGATGCAACCGTCGCCTATCCTCCAGCCACTCTCAACAATGTCCTCGGTGAAACCCTAGCTGCGCAAAATAAAACCCAGCTTAGAATCGCTGAGACAGAAAAATATGCTCACGTTACCTTCTTTTTCAACGGCGGGCGGGAAGAACCCTTCCCAGGCGAAGACCGGATTCTAATCCCATCACCTCAGGTGAAGACCTACGACTTGAAACCAGAAATGTCAGCTTTCGAAGTGACAGAGCAGCTTTGTCAGGCAATCAGGTCTGGAAAATACGATGCGATTATTTGCAACTATGCCAATGGCGATATGGTAGGTCATACCGGCGATTTTGCCGCCTCAGTCAAGGCGGTGGAAGCCGTGGATAGCTGCCTTAAATTAATTGTCGAGGCGATACTAGAAACGGACGGTCAATTGCTAATAACCGCTGATCACGGCAACGTGGAGCAAATGCTAGACCCGCAGACCAACCAACCTTTGACATCCCACACTAGCGGCCCGGTGCCCCTAGTCTATGTGGGTAACAAAGGGTTTAGGTTTGTCAGCGAAGGGAGTTTAAGCGACATCGCGCCGACTCTATTAACACTCATGGAGTCGCCAATACCCGCAGAAATGACTGGCAAAGTGCTAGTGGAAACTCGCTAAACCCGCCCTAATCTGGAGACTCTAATTCTTGTGGAGCAAGAATGCTTAAGATAGCAATCCTAGCTTTCGCATTAGTGCTGACAGCGCTTAGCCCTACAAGCAATGCGCAACCCGGCACTAACGGTGAACAAGCGAGCGCCGAGCTGGCCGCGGTTGGCAGTGCCATCGAAGAAATTCAAGTTTGGCTCAGCGATGCTAATGAAGCAGCATCCGCTGAGGAAATTGCACTCAAGAACGCGTCCCGAGAATTAGCAGCAGTGGCCACTCGTCTGAGCGAAGCACAGACTGACATTGCCCATCAATCTGAAAAAATCGACGCGCTGCGAACTCAAGCCACTGAACTGGCAGAGCAAAAAGCCCAACAAACCGAGGCAGTCGCGCAGTTGCTGCGAACCCTGTACCGACGCGGCACACCGACTGCGCTAGAAACACTGCTTAACCAGGACGAGCTAGGCAGCGATGGACGAATGCGCTACTACGCACGCTCTCTTTCCGAGGAGCAATTTACAAAAATTGCCGAGCTGGAATCTACACTTGAGCTCATCGCGGGCAACGAAGCTGCGTTAACAACAGGGTTAGTAGAACTCACTCAGCAGCAGCAAACCCTCTTGCTACAGCAGCAAGCACTTGCGTCGGCGCGAGAAGCGCAATCAGAAGCTCTGCAGCAGCTGCGCAGCAAAATAAAAACCCGCGCCGATGAACTGGAGCAATTGGAAATAAGCCAAGCTGAATTACAGCAGCTAATTGAAGAAATTCGACAGGCCATGGAGGGCATTCGCTCATTTGACGATGTCCCCCCCTTTGCAGCCGCTAGAGGGAGCTTACCTTTGCCGGTACCAGGCACACTTTCTTCGGCTTTTGGGCAGCAATACGGCGGCGGCAGTTTGACCCGCCAAGGTATAACTCTGGCGGTGGCACCTGGCACAGCTGTGCAGGCGGTTCATGCCGGCCATGTGGTTTTTGCCGATTGGCTGCGAGGGTCTGGCCTGCTGGTCATTATCGATCACGGCAATGGCTTTATGAGCCTTTATGGCGGCAATGAATCCCTTGCTACTCAGTCTGGTGAATGGGTCGATAGTGGCGACGTTATAGCCACCTCCGGCAACCCATCTAACAGCAGCAGCCCTGGTCTCTACTTTGAGATTCGTGAACGAGGCCAAGCGATGAATCCAGAGGTCTGGCTTCGAACTAATTAACAATCTAACTTACTGGAAATACCGTATGAAAGAGTTAAATACAGCATTTTTCAGGAGGAGTTTTCGTTTTTCCGGTAACGCCATAATTGCCAAGCAATGAATAACCTGAAACTATACGGTCCAAGAAATCTCACTTTTAAAGGTTGGTTAGAAGCCTGCCGACCTTTTGCCCAGCAGGAATCTCTATGAACTTGCCTCAAATGCCACAACCGCTGCTCAACGCCGCAGCCACTGTCAGTGCCTTGATATTGCTCGCCGCTGCCCCCGCAGCACTCGGTCAAAGTGCAGCCCAGCCGCTACCACTACCATTGGAAGAGGTGCGGATGTTTACTGAAGCCCTTGATCGCATCCGAGCATCCTATGTGGAAGAAATTGACGACAGAACTTTGCTAGAAAGTGCTATCAAAGGCATGCTCTCCGATCTCGACCCTCATTCTGGGTATTTTTCTGGCAATGATTACGAGGCTTTGCAGGAAACAACCACAGGTGAATTTGGCGGTTTAGGCATCGAAGTTGGCCGTGAGAACGGCTTCATAAAAGTAATCAGCCCCATCGACGATACACCGGCGTCCCGGGCCGGTATCAAGGCTGGCGACTTGATCATTGAAATCAACAATCGACCGCTGCAAGAAATGTTGCCCGACGAAGCCGCACAAATGATGAGAGGCGAACCAGGCAGCCCAGTTACCGTTACCATTGTTAGGGAAGGCATGGAGCCTTTCGACCTGACGATTGTTCGCGAAGTTATCACCATTGCCAGTGTTCGCAGCCGAATCGTTGAGCCTGGCTACGGGTACCTTCGAATCTCACAGTTTCGTGCCAACACCGGTATGGAAGTAGAAGAAGAACTTCTAAAGCTGTACGAAGAAAATGAAAATCTAAAAGGGCTGGTGCTTGATCTTCGAAATAACCCAGGAGGCGTTTTACAAGCGTCTGTTGGAGTGGTGGATGCATTTATCGATCAAGGCCGAATTGTCTATACCGAGGGCCGGCTAGACAATGCTGGCATGGAATTTAATGCCACTCGCAATATGGTCGGCGGCGATGTACCGCTGGTGGTGTTAATAAACAATGGTTCAGCGTCGGCGTCGGAGATTGTCGCTGGAGCACTGCAAGATCATGGCCGCGCCATAATTATGGGCACACGAAGTTTCGGCAAAGGGTCTGTGCAAACAATTCTGCCGCTGGGCGAGCAGCGCGCACTGAAGCTGACGACGTCGCTCTATTACACACCCTCGGGGAGATCCATTCAGGCTCAAGGAATTATTCCTGACATCGTCGTCGAGGAAGCATTTATTACTCGACGTTCAAAAAGTTTAACCGAGTATACCGAGGCTGATTTACCGGGGCATTTGAATAACGGCAACCTAGAAGCAAGCCCAAGCGAAATGGCAGACGCGCTAATTTCTGCCGAAGAAGTATTGGTGACGGATTACCCACTTAATGAGGCGATCAATGTTCTAAAGGGTATTAATGCATTCAAACCGACGAAAGCTCGCGTGAATTCAGGTTCGTTTGCACAGCAAATTAATTAACAAAATTTAAGTGAGCAAGGGGTGGAGACGCCCTTTGCTGGGGCCTGGCAGACTTTGTATACCAAGGCAAGTTAAAGCCTTACTTCAATGCCTCGTGCCGCCATATATTCTTTGGCTTCGCCGACTGTGAATTCACCAAAATGAAATATACTGGCGGCAAGCACAGCATCTGCCTCACCTTCAAGCACACCCTCAACCAAATGTTGCAACGTGCCTACACCACCTGATGCAATAATTGGAACTTGCACAGCATTACTGACGGCCTTATTGAGTGCCAGGTCGAATCCTATTTTAGTGCCATCTCGATCCATGCTGGTTAAGAGTATTTCACCAGCACCACAGGCAACCATGTGTTTTACCCAATCGATGGCATCCAGCCCTGTGGCATTGCGTCCACCATGGGTGAATATTTCCCACTTAAGTGGCTCTCCTGGCTGCGAAACCTGCTTGGCATCGACCGCCACGACAATACACTGGGAGCCGAATCGCTGGGCGGCCTCGCGCACAAACTCAGGATTTTTAACTGCGGCAGTATTAATGGCTACTTTGTCGGCACCCGCATTTAGCATGGTGCGAATATCTTCAAGGGTTCGAATGCCACCACCTACTGTTAAAGGAATAAAAACTTGGCTGGCAATAGCGCGCACCGTTTCAACCGTGGTTTCTCTGCCTTCATGGCTTGCCGTGATATCGAGAAAGGTGATCTCGTCAGCGCCAGCATCACAGTACTTTTTGGACACCTCGACCGGGTCTCCGGCATCCCGTATATCCACAAATTGAACACCCTTAACCACGCGGCCGTTCTCACAGTCTAGGCAGGGGATAATGCGTTTTGCTAAAGTCACCTGGCTGCCCTATTCGTCACAAAGTCGCTGGGCGAGTTCGAGATCAAGCGAGCCTTCGTAAATGGCACGACCAGTAATAACGCCCATAATACCAGCACCGTACTCCGTTTCTGACGCCTCACGCAGTGCCGCCACATCGGCGAGTTTACTAATACCACCAGAGGCGATGATAGGAATTGGAGAGTCTTCGGCAAGCTCTTTGGTGGCTTCGATGTTCACGCCTTTCATCATGCCATCTCTTGCGATATCGGTATAAACAATGGCTGAAACGCCCATACCAGAAAATTTCTCAGCGAGATCTGTCGCTGTCACTTCTGATATTTCAGCCCACCCTTCGGTCGCTACCATGCCATCCATCGCGTCAATGCCAACGATTATTTTTCCTGGATATAGCTGACACGCCTGCTCTACAAAAGCAGGGTTTTTTACCGCTTGTGTGCCGATAATGACGTAGCTAACACCGGCATCAATATAGAACTTAATGTGTTCTAAGGTGCGGATGCCCCCGCCTATTTGAACTGGCACATCAGGGTATTTTTGCGTGATTGCAGTGACTATTTCTGCATTCACGGGCGTTCCTGCAAACGCGCCATTAAGATCTACGATATGAAGACGTCGGGCGCCTTTTGCCACCCAAACCCCAGCCACGCTTACAGGGTCATCTGAAAAAACAGTGCTGTCTTCCATACGCCCTTGCTTTAGTCTCACACACTGACCATCTTTCAGATCTATTGCTGGTATAACAATCACAGTATCTGCCTCATTGAGCGGAACCATCCCATTGCAAAAAGTTTCGGTAGAGCGCCAGCCCAGCAGCCTGGCTTTTTTCTGGATGAAACTGGGTCGCAAAAATATTGTTTGCCGCCATGCAAGCAACGAATTCTAGGCCATAATCTGTAATACCAAATTCGGCCGCAATGCCTGTTGCGGGGACATAATAACTATGTACAAAATAAAAACGCGTATCGTCTGGTATGCCCTGCCACAGCGGATGGGGCCTTACCTGCTTCACCTGATTCCACCCCATATGAGGAACCTTCAAGCGCATACCTTGCTTATCTCGGTGATCATCGCCAAAAAATTTGACCTCGCCCTCCATCAAACCAAGGCAACGCACCCCACCATTCTCTTCGCTACTGCCCATGAGAGCCTGCATGCCAACACATATAGCAAGCACCGGCTTGGTTTTCATTGCCTCTTTAACGATTTCACCAACATTCAGGCGCTCTATTTCGGCCATGCAGTCGCGGATAGCACCCACACCGGGGAAAACAACTCGATCGGCGCCGGCAATTAGACATGCATCGGCGGTCACAATGACTTCGGTGGCTTCGCCGGTTTGGGCTTCGATTTCTGCCCCGACATGCTCCACGGCTTTTGCGACAGAATGCAAGTTGCCCATGCCATAGTCTATGACGGCAACTTTATTCATTTGAAAGATCGGATAACACGATTAAATGACGCCCATAGAGCAAGAACTACAACACACCTTTGGTGGAGGGAACAGTGTTCGCCGCGCGAGGATCCACTTCCATAGCCATGCGCAAAGCCCTGCCAAAGGCCTTAAAAATGGTTTCGATTTGATGGTGTGAATTTTTGCCGCGCAGATTATCGATATGCAGCGTCACTAGTGCGTGATTCACGAAGCCCTGGAAAAACTCATGAAACAAATCCACGTCGAAATTACCCACTGTGCCTTTAACAAACTGAACGTGGTAATCGAGCCCAGGGCGGCCGGAAAAATCGATAACCACCCGAGACAATGCCTCATCGAGGGGCACATAGGCATGGCCGTAGCGGCGAATGCCCGTTTTATCCAAAGCCTGACTAAACGCTTGCCCTAGAGTGATGCCTATATCTTCGACCGTATGGTGAGCATCTATTTCCAAATCTCCCGTCGCTTTGATGGCTAAGTCGATCAAACCATGCCTGGCGATTTGGTCCAGCATGTGGTCGAGAAATGGCAGCCCAGTATCCACGTCTAGCACGCCGGTGCCATCTAGATTCACGGACACCGTAATTTGGGTTTCTTTAGTATTGCGCTCGACGCTCGCCTTGCGTGGAGCCAAGCCAGATGCGCCATTGGAAGATTCGTTCATTGATACCCTTTGCCAGAACCGACGTCGTCAGTATGGACAGTTGAGAAAACGCGCATTATAAAGGTCGCCTCCCTGCTTTGAAAGCCAAGCTTTATGCCAAGACGGGAAATTAATCCCTCATTATAGGGTCTAATTTAGTAAATTTACGGCTTCAATCTGCGAACTGGCTATCGTGCACCCGCGGTTTGATTCCGCTACACTTAGCGGAAACGTGGCAATTACCTGGGCAAACTGGTATACCGGCGCCATAACCAGCTACTGGATTGATAGCAAACCCTCAAGAAGAACCAAGTCAAATGTTTAAAACTCTGATTAAATTTATAGCAACTCTGGTCGCCGTTGCTGCGGTTTTGGTAGTCGGCTTATTGTTTTTTATCGATACCAACCAGTATCGATCGACTCTTGAAGCTGCTGTTGCTAGCAACACGGGATATGAGCTCACCATCGCCGGCGATCTCGAACTTAATCTGTTTCCAAGCCTTGGCCTCACTTTGAATGATGTACGCCTTAGAAACCCGGCGTCCCCTCAAGAACTCGCCTCTACCTCGGCTATAACGCTCCGCGTCGATGCGGCGTCCCTAATCAATGGCGAGATAAACATCGAGCAGTTTAGCGCCAATGACTTTCATATCAACTACATAGTTGATGCAGCGGGCAATACCTTGTGGCAGGTTGAGGGCTTCGAGCCCGCACCAGAGACCAGCGCAGCAAGCAGTGAGTCTACCGTTTCCGCCAATTTCGAGCGCATCGAAATATTTAACGCAAGCATCGACTACCAAGATGTATCAACTGCCTCCCGATTTAGCTTGAGCAATCTGGACATAGAAAGTGCCGGCGCCAATGTAGACGGCCGACCCTTCGGCCTAAACCTCAACTACGACTTCGTACAATATGATCCGGCCAGCGGGCAAGCCTCACCGATTCCAATGAGCCTGCGAAGCATACTCAGCGCAAATTTGGAGCAAGGAGTCGTTGAGGCGAGAGAGTTTAACTTTACCCTTACTCCGGTTTTATTGCAGGGACAAGTTAAGGTAGAGAACTTAAACACATCACCTACCGTTGCCGGAACCTTAAAATCTGATCAGATCGATGTAATGGCGCTGATGAACACGCTAAGCCTGGGTACCGATTCCAATACCGCCGGCTCGACGGCTCGCCTCCCTCGTTTGTCCCTCGCGGCAACCTTTAACGGCAATCAAAATCAGTTAGTGGTGAGTGAGCTCACTGGCAAGTTTGGTGATGCTGACATCAACGGCGATGCGAGCATTCGATTGGCCAACGAATTCTCCCCCATGAGCATTAGCTATAACCTGACTTCAACTGCACTTGATTTTTCGCCATTTTTAAACGGTGAGTCAACATCAGAGGCAGCAAGGGTAGGAGTTCAAACTGCTACTCCTGCCGAAGACACTGTATTGCCTATTGAGCTTTTGAGCAGCTTCGATCTAATCGGCAGCATTGCCATTGAGTCCATCAAAGCCAATGATTTTGTACTCGAAGGCATTAGTGCCTACACCAACATTGAAAGTAGCGTATTGGATATAGAGCTTCAGCCAATGAGTGCATTTGATGGCACCATCGCTGGCAACTTACGCGTCGACGGCAGGTCTGCAGAAGCCCCCATGACCAGCACCCTCAATCTCTCTCGTCTTAATCTAGTAGAGCTGGCACCTTCTGTATCAAGGCTGAACTCTGCTACTGGCAGACTCAACTCTGTATCAAGCTACTCCGCCAATGCGACGACCGTAAATACGCTTACTAATTCCCTCTCGGGTTCTACGCAATTTGCCATCGCGGAAAACTCTGTCGATATCACCTTACTAAAGCAAATTTTTACAACCATTGCGGCGCTCAGTCCAACTGGCGGAGGCCGCGTGCAAAACTGGCCAAACGTCATTCAGTTTAGTGAGCTAGCCGGCAATATTGTTATTAACAATGGTCTAAAAGAAGATCAGCTATTGAATCTAAAAATGGACAATTTTGTGATGGACGGTACCGGCGGAGTAGACTTAAACGCAGGGACTTTCGATTATCAAATGGCGTTCACACTACAGGGGCCACCTGAGCTACAAACCTTTCCGATTGATGAGCTGTATCATGGTGTGCAATGGCCAATACTTTGCTCATCTTCGTTTGATTCAACGGTTAGCCAATACTGCAACCCTGACTTTTCTCGAGTGCGGGAAATCTTCACGCAGATTGGCAGAAATGCGTTGACCAACGAGCTACAGGAAACCATCACCGAGCAAGTGCCGGAAGAACTTAAGGATGCTGCTCGAGGACTACTGCGTAACATACTCAACTAGTTGTCATCCACTTGAGCAGTAACAATTCCTTAAGTTTTTCGGACAAAGTCTTACGTTGGTTTGATGAGCACGGGCGCAAGCACTTGCCATGGCAAGAAGATCGCAGCGCTTATCGAGTGTGGCTGTCGGAGATCATGCTGCAACAAACCCAAGTAAGCACCGTGATCGAGTATTTCAATCGCTTTACCACTCAATTCCCCACGGTTCAGGACCTCGCTAAAGCCGATATTGACGAAGTGCTTCATCTCTGGACCGGACTCGGCTATTACGCAAGAGCACGCAATCTGCACAAAGCGGCGCAAAGGGTTTGCACAGAATTTAATGGCGAGTTTCCACGCACTGTTAGCGAGTTGGAATCTTTACCCGGCATAGGTCGCTCAACCGCTGGCGCCATAGCCGCACTTGCCATGCAGATCCCAGCACCGATCTTAGATGGAAATGTTAAACGAGTTCTAACGCGGTACAACGCCATCCCGGGTTGGCCTGAGCAAACCAAAATTAAGAATCACCTTTGGCAAATTGCGGAATCACTTTTGCCTGCTGCGCGTATACAAGACTATACCCAAGCGATGATGGATTTAGGGGCAACGGTATGTCGTCGCAGTACACCACTTTGTCAGGTTTGCCCGCTCAAACACGACTGCCTTGCTTTCAAGCAAAACTTGGTTAAGGAAATACCCAGTAAAAAACCGAAAAAAGACATCCCCGTGAAATCCGTCACTTTGGTCATTGCGCAGAACCAGGCCGGGGATGTGTTATTAGAAAAACGACCCGCCAAAGGCATCTGGGGAGGCCTATACAGCCTGCCAGAGCAACCGGACGATGCTGCTGAATCGCCCATCCCGGGGCTTAAATTTCGCGAAAACCAAAAGCCCGCCCTGCCTAGCTTCAGACACACTTTTTCCCATTACCACCTTGATATCTCATTAGTAAGGTACAATGTTGAATCGATAGAGAATAGAATCGCAGAATCAGACCGGTGGCATTGGTTTTCGTTAAACCATCAGACCCAAGTTGGCCTAGCCGCACCGATAAAAAAATTGCTGGAAACCCTAGCTGGGGAATCTATAAATTGCTAGACGCTAAATAGAGGAACAACAATGACTAGAATGGTAATGTGTAAGAAGTACGGCAAAGAGCTCCCGGCCCTAACAAAAGTGCCTTATCCAGGGGAAAAGGGACAAGAAATCTACGACACCGTCTCCAAGCAAGCATGGCTAGAATGGCAAAAACTGCAAACCATGCTAATCAATGAAAAACAGCTCAATATGTTCGCCGTTGACGATCGCAAGTATCTGCAAGAGCAAATGATGAAGTTCCTCAATAACGAAGACCACGCCACCGCATCTGGCTACGTACCCCCAAGCGAGTAAGCTACAGCCACAACTAGCCGTTAAGGCCCAAGGGTTTTGCTGCACCACAGCAAATCCGCCTTGAGCCTTGACAGATCGGGGCCTTGCAGGTTTAATACGCGGCTCTTCACATTCGCCCAGGTAGCTCAGTTGGGTGAGACAGAGCGTTTTGGAAGCGCTAGCTTCCAGCGACGGTCGAACGACAGCAATCTGTGATTGCTGGCTGGAATGAGCAGAGGAGCAATGCGAAGCATTGCCCAAACGTGCAGGATGCACAAAGAGTTCAACGTTTATTTTTGCCCAGGTAGCTCAGTCGGTAGAGCAGAGGACTGAAAATCCTCGTGTCGGTGGTTCGATTCCGCCCCTGGGCACCACGTATTCAAAAGCCTCGCTATGCGGGGCTTTTTAATGCGTGGAGTTTAGGGGTGGATGAGAACCATCGCGGTTCGACAAGCGCGTAGCGCGAAGGACGCCTGCAAGGCGCCCGTAGGGGACAAACAGCCCTAAGGCTGTTTGGATCATTCCGCCCCGAGCAGCCAACACCTATAACAATTCCTTCACCAGACGATGCGGGGCTTTTTAATGCTTGGAGTTTAGGGGTGGATGAGAGCCATCGCGGTTCGACAAGCGCGTAGCGCGAAGGACGCCTGTAAGGCGCCCGAAGG
>CAYGRT010000052.1:0-17164 GCA_964352355.1 uncultured Pseudohongiella sp.
GACGCTACGCAGAAATCGGTAGAATCACACGCCTGTTTGCCTTGTGCGCCTTTTGTTATTTTACCGTTATGCACACCCCGCTCCTGTTTTGGCTGGTAGAGCAAACTCTCGGCTACAATATGTACACTGATCCAGACAATCTGATCAATGATGGATGGATTATTAGTCAATGGGTCCTCACCACGGCGCTCGGTATTACTGCGTTTCTACTAATTATCAATCGCCACAAGTACCCGTGGGTTGAAAGAATCATAGCTGACTCAGCGGGGTTTGCGTTTCTTCAAGTCGATCGTGAGTTAAAAGAACTCAAAGGGTTTGAAGTCGAACAACAATAAGTCTAAAAGCCGTCTACTACTGTTAGGCGGACAAATTTTGCGAGCCTCCCTTTTGCTGCCAGAAAAGCCAACATTGGATCCGCGCTTACCCGGCTAGGCTTTTTCTAAATAAGTTTGATTTAGATTATCCACAGCGCGATTAGCTTGATATTATCTTTTCAATCTATTGTTTTCTGGGAGCCCCGAATGACTCATCGCCGACAGTTTTTAAAATACCTCGCAGCCAGCCCCTTACTCACAAATTATTCTGCTTTTGCGCAAGAAGTTGAGGAGACTTTAGGCGAAAAGCTTACAGATCCTACTGATGTCATCAATGTCTTTGAAATGGAAGCTTTAGCGCGAGAAAAAATGCCGCCAGCACATTTCGGTTACTTGGCAACGGGTGTTGACAGCGACGATACCATTCGCGCAAACCGTGAAGGGTTCACTCGCTTCCAGATTAGACCACGCCGCCTTGTCGATGTCAGCGAAGTCGACATGTCGGTTAACTTACTCGGCACAGATGTAGGCTCTCCGATCATACTCTGCCCTGTAGGCAGCCAAGGTGCATATCACGCCGATGCAGAACTAGGCACTGCAAGAGCGGCGGCTGCCAAAGGCCATCACATGATACTTTCGACACAGGCATCGACCCCCATCGAGGCGGTAATAGAAGCCCGAGGCGCAGCGATTTGGCATCAGCTTTACTCCACCAACCGCTGGGAAAATACCGTGCAAATGCTACAGCGCGCCGAAGCCGCCGGATGCACGGCGGTTTGTCTAACGATAGATTTACCTGGCGGACGCAATACTGAAACTCAGTCCCAACTAATGCGCAACGACACTCGAACCTGCAGCGACTGTCATACTGGCAGAGCCAAGCCAATGTTTGAAGGACTCGATATGCGGGGAGTAAGTCTAACTGATGCAGCCATGACTTGGTCTGTCATAGACCGTATGAAAGACGTTACGAATATGAAAATAATTATCAAAGGGATCGAGGTAGGAGCCGATGCGGCACTGGCAGTGCAGTATGGTGCCGATGCCATTATCGTTTCGAATCATGGTGGCAGAGCCGTGGAGACTGGCAGGGGCACCATCGAATGCTTACCAGAAATTGTTGCGGCAGTTAATGGTCGCATTCCCGTGATTATCGACGGCGGTTTCCGCCGTGGCACCGATATCTTTAAGGCTCTTGCTATGGGGGCGACTGCAGTTGGCATAGGCCGTCCCTATTGTTTTGGGCTTGGAGCCTTCGGCCAAGCCGGCGTTGAACGGGTTTTAGACCTACTGAACCGAGAGCTACTCATCACCATGCGTGGCAGTGGCACCACCAGTGTAAACGCTATAGGACCGGACTACGTCCTAGACCAAGGCCATCGAGTCTAGACAAGTCCTTGGCAATTACTTAACAACGCGCAAAAAGAGTGGACCCCGTGTTATGACTACTTTGCGCGGAGACCTAGAATTCGGAGGCACAAAAAATGAGTAAAGTCGGCAACAGTATCGGCATTTTTTTTACGATAGCTTTATTTTCTTTTATGAGTCACAGCGCTGTCGGTCAAAACCAATTTGCATCCGTTGAGCTTTCGATTCTCCCTGTTGCCGGCGATGTCTATATGGTTCAACGGCCCGGTGGCGGCGGCAATATTGGAGTTCTGGCAGGGCCTGATGGAGTGCTTCTAGTTGATTCATTGTTTGCCCCAATGACCGAAAAACTGGTGGATGTTGTCAGACAGGTAAGTGATGAAAATATACGTTACTTAGTCAACACGCATATTCACATAGACCATGTTGGCGGCAACGCCAATTTAGCCCTAATGGGTGTTCTGATTTTTGCCCATGACAATACCCGATCCCGTTTTCTCGACGAAAAAAGCCGCTTTCCCCGAGCCGGCGGAACGTTTGTCCCTGCAGAACCAGAATCAGCAAGGCCTGTTGTCACATTTAGTGATTCCCTAAGTTTTCATATAAATGGGGAAGAAGTGAAAGCATTTCTTGCACCACCTGCGCACACCGATGGCGATGTTTTTGTTTATTTTCCCAATGCAGACGTGCTTCACCTTGGCGATGTCTATCGCACTACTAGCTACCCTATTATCGATGTCTACAACGGCGGCACCCTAAGAGGGACAATAGCAGCGCTCGATATGGCGATCGAGCTTGCAGGACCAAACACTAAAGTGATTCCAGGCCATGGACTAAACATTGTTGGACGGGACGACTTAATCGAGTTTCGCGACATGATTCTCGACATTCAAAGGCAAGTGTTGTCCATGATCAGAGACGGGGAAAAACTAGACGCCGTAATGGCTGCCCAACCAACCGCAGCCTATGACGCCAAGTGGACCGATGACCCTGGCTGGGGTCCTGAAGATTTTATCCCAATAGTTTATTACGAGTTAGGCGGCTCGGGCCGATTAGCTGATCGATGATAGCCATCCCATTGGCTCGAATTTGGTATGCCCGAGACTGAGCACTCAATGTGGCACCTTTCGGAAGGATAGGTATACTACAAGTGCTGTAGAGATAAGAAATAATAATAAGCATTCAGGAGAGAATAATGTCAAAACAAAAGCTTTCAATAGGATTGGGATTGATTGTAGCCTTGGTCGTTCTCGGCATTGGCCAAGAAAAGTTGCAAGAACCCAGCGTAGCTGCTAGTAGCGGGCCGATGGCACCCCACTTTGAAGTGGATCCATTCTGGCCAAGACCACTACCTAATATGTGGGCAATGGGCAACACGATTGGTGTGGATGTGGATGCAAGAGACCATGTTTACGTCGTGCATCGCAATGACGAATCCCAATTTGGCGGACCCACAGAGATTGGTCTTGCCCTAGGTGTCTCTGAATGCTGCACCCCCGCTCCACCCATTATTGAATTCGATGCAAATGGCAACGTAGTTAATGCTTGGGGCGGCCCGGTAGAGGGTGCGCCTTATGTTTGGCCGGCATCAAACCACGGTATTGAAGTTGCGCCCAATGGAGACGTTTGGATAGGCGGCAACGGCGGTGGAGATTCTCACGTATTGGTATTCACCCGCAATGGCGAATACATTCGCACCATCGGCGTTCCGGGAGAGCCTGTTAACAGTAATAGCGAAATCTCGTTCGGCCAAGTGGCAGAAATCGCAATCGATCCTGTTGCTAACGAAGCGTATTTCGCTGATGGCTATCGCAATAAGCGAGTTGCGGTAATTGACATGGCATCTGGAAACTTGAAGCGATACTGGGGTGCCTATGGCAACACACCTGATGATGATGCCGATGTGACTTATACACCTGGCGTTCCAGGCCCACAGCAATTTAGAGGTCCAGTGCACTGCGCCGAACCTTCTAACGATGGCTTAGTCTACGTGTGTGACCGCGGCGCTGATAGAGTGCAAGTGTTCAGAACTGATGGAACCTTCGTGCGGGAAGTGGTGTACAACCCTGCCACTTTAATGCAAGGCTCAACTTGGGATATTGCATTTTCTCAAGATCCAGAGCAGGAGTTTATCTATTTAGTCGACGGTCAGAACTTTAAAGTCTCCGTGATCGACCGGGCTTCCATGGAAGTGCTTTACACCTTCGGTCAAGGCGGCAGGCAGCCAGGTACTTTCTATGCGCCTCATAGTATTGTGACGGATTCTAAAGGCAATATTTTCACCACCGAAACCTACGAAGGGTCTAGGGTGCAAAAGTTTGTCTACAAGGGTATCCGACCAGTGACCACTCGTGAACGGGCACCTATTTGGCCTGAGAGCGAGCTCTAGTTATAAAGGGGCTCTAGTGCAATGAATCACAATCAAGTGATTGGTGTATTAGAGCTCCATTATTCCAAACGCTACCCAGCAAAAACCCCCACTATTTAAACACCACCGTTCGGTTGCCATTAATAATTATGCGCTGTTCACAGTGCCATTTTATTGCCCGAGCAAATGCAGCACACTCAGCATCACGTCCTATTTGTCTTAGAGCTTCGATATCGCAGTTATGATCAATTTTTTCTACTGCCTGCTCTATAATCGGCCCTTCATCTAAATCTGCCGTCACATAATGTGCGGTTGCACCAATGATCTTCACGCCTCGTTTGTAGGCCTGCCGATAAGGATCGGCGCCTTTGAATCCAGGTAAAAAAGAATGGTGTATGTTAATGGCTTTACCACTAAGCTTTGCGCAAAGGTTTGATGATAAGATTTGCATGTAGCGAGCTAATACAAAAAGATCCACTTTAAGCTCATCAATCAGTTTTACGATTTCGCCTTCTTGAGATTCTTTTGTCTCAGCAGTAACAGGCAGGTAATAGAAAGGCAGTCCGTGCCACTCCACCATCGAGGCCATATCCTCATGATTGGATACCACCCCTACAATGTCCGCCGCTAATACGCCACTATCCCAGCGATGAAGGATGTCGTTAAGACAATGCCCATGCTTGGATACGGCAACCAGTACACGAGGCTTAATGCGCTGATCCGTGAACTGCCACTGCATAGAGAATTTATCTGCCAGTGTGGCAAATTTTTGATTAAGCGCCGCTAAATCCGGTAGCGGTGTATTCGCCTCTTCAAATTCCACACGCATAAAAAACTGGTTTTCTAGCGCATCACGATGCTGAGCCGCTTCGAAAATTGATGCGCCTTGGGTGTAGAGAAAATCGCTGACTTCTCTGACGATGCCGTTAGTGTCAGGACAAGAAACCGTGAGCACGTACTGCGGTTTGTTACAATGGTTTGCTGAATTTTCCATACTACTTTTATCTGTTCGTTGTGGCCTTTTTACTTAATGGGGCAGATAAACGTCAGTATAGAGTATTTAGGAAAATTCACTTGATTGATTTGGCTGTTGTTAGCTAGCCATTCTTAGCGAGGCGCTTCGATAGTCTGGCGCTGTACTCCCAACCCATCTACACCGATTCGCACTACGTCACCAGGCTGCAGATAGCTTGGCGGATTCATGCCGTCTCCAACCCCTGCAGGGGTCCCAGTGAATATTATGTCACCGGGGTACAGCGTCATGAATTGACTTAGATGACTCACAATTTGCTTAACACCAAACACCATGTCGGCGGTGCTACCTTGCTGCCGCATCTCACCGTTTACCTCAGACCATATGGATAGATTCTGCGGATCTTCAATGAGTTCTCGTGTCAGCAAATAGGGACCAACGGGGGCAAAGGTATCTGCGCTTTTGCCTTTCGTAAACTGACCGCCCCGCTCTCTCTGGAATGCTCGTTCTGAGACATCATGACCAACGGTATAACCGGCAACGTAATCAAACACATCGTCTTCGCTGATATACTGAGCACGCCGACCTATCACAACCACCAATTCAGCTTCGTAGTCTAACTTACGGCCATTGCGTGGTTGAATGACGTTGTCGAATGGCCCCGTCAAAGCAGATGTAGCTTTCATGAATACTAAAGGCTCTGTCGGCAGTTCTACGGCCATTTCCGCGGCGTGATTAACGTAATTAAAGCCGATTGCAATGATTTTCCCGATGCCGGTGAGGGGCACTCCAATACGGGGATTCCCTTGCACAATTGGCAACCGCTCCATTGGAATTTGTGACAACGCCTCTAGTGCCTCATCGGAAAGTTGCTCAGGGGTAATATCGTCAACAAATTCAGAAAGACTTCTTATCTGACCTTGGTCATCCACAATACCCGGCTTCTCAGCGCCGACAGGGCCATAGCGAACTAATTTCAACTCTGCCGCCATTGAAGCGCTGTGATAAAAAAAGAGTATGAAAACCAAGACAGTTGAAAATCTTTTTGTGGACATGAGCTACCTCGTTTTTAGTTATGGCTCAATCATATGCAATGCGGCTCCACTAGCCAACGATTAATTAGCAAGCAGAGCGAGGTCGGTAACCGGTTCGGTTACTATTTACATACACAAACTTTAATATTAAAAAACAAGTGTTTATATGCACCTTCCGTCATTATAAGCCAGTCCTCAACAACCGTTACATCACTGCTACTAGGTGATTCTGGCACACAATTAGGATTTGTCAGCCGCCCCAGAGACAGCTATAGACGTGGGGCTATCAAAATTTGTATGATGCCACGCTGTACGAATTTGGATAGATTCATGACTTATTGTGTTGCCATAGCTGTTAATGACGGGCTAGTGTTTTGCTCGGATTCGCGAACCAACGCGGGCGTAGACCAAGTAAGCACCTACAGCAAAATGTTCCGTTTCGGCATTGATGGCGAGCGGCAGTTCGTCATACTTTCCGCAGGCAATCTAGCCACTACTCAAGCGGTCATTGCTCAAATCACCCGCGATATCGAAAAGAAAGCAGCCACAAGCTTGGCAAATATTAGTGGCGTATTGGACGCCTCCGACTATTTGGGGGAAATTAGTCGTACCCAGCAGAAAAAGCACGGCACAAACGGCTCTGGGTTTGAGGCAAGCTTTATCATCGGAGGCCAGGTTGCGGGTGGCAAACATCGAGTAATACTGGTTTATCCAGAAGGCAACCATATCAGCACATCCAGCGATACCCCATTTCTTCAAATTGGAGAGAGCAAGTACGGCAAACCTATACTAGACCGCATACTGACGCCGGAAACCAGCTTAGATACCTGCGCTCTTTGTGCCATGGTATCAATGGATTCCACCATGCGCAGTAATCTAACCGTGGGGCCGCCAATCGAAGTGCTTGTCTATAAAAAAGGGAGTTTTGTGGTCAATCAAACCCACCGATTCGATCAAGACAGCGATTTTTTGCGGAACATAAGCCGTACCTGGGATCAGAAGCTGAAGGACGCGTTCAGGCAAATGCCTCCGCTGGCTTGGGCTGCCAACTGGGATAAGCCGCTGGAATCCTCAAACAAAGAAGAACTCTAGTCCTAGCCACAAGCCCAGGTTTTCACTGCAATTCCTCGTTCAACTGCTTTGGTAAGTGCTCGTCACCTTTATAGCCTTTAGTGGTATGCTAGCCTGATCTGGCTGAATCTCTGCTATAAATCATCTAACACAGGTTATCCCGCGCCATGGCTATTAAAATCGCAATTAGTCACAAAACCACTTATCGTTTCGACAGAAACGTTAAAGTAATGCCCCACTTAGTCAGATTGAGGCCGGCACCCCATTGCAGAACGCCCATTGAAAGCTATTCGCTTAATATTGAGCCAAAGTCTCATTTCATCAATTGGCAGCAAGACCCTTTTTCAAATTACCTTGCACGCTTAGTTTTCCCCGAGAGCACCAAATTACTGTCCTTTGACGTTGAACTCATTGCGGACATGACAGTAATCAACCCTTTCGATTTCTTCCTGGACGAGAGTGCTGAAAAGTTTCCGTTTAAATACGAAAAAGCACTGAAACACGATTTAGCGCCCTATCTAGTGGTGTCGGAGAAAGGGCCCCGGCTAATGGCTTTGATAGAGCGCATAGACAGAAGCACCTCAGCCACAATCAATTTTCTTACCCAAGTTAACAGCCTCGTACAACAGGAAGTAGCTTACAACGTCCGCATGGAGCCGGGGATTCAAGACTGTGAAACCACGTTGACACAAAAAACCGGGTCATGCCGCGATTCTGCTTGGCTGTTGGTGCAACTATTCAGACACATGGGCTTAGCGGCGCGTTTCGTCTCAGGCTATCTGGTACAACTAGTATCAGATGTTAAGGCGCTCGATGGGCCTTCAGGTCCAACCGCCGACTTTACCGACCTGCATGCTTGGACCGAAGTCTTTTTGCCCGGTGCTGGATGGATAGGCCTCGACCCCACATCGGGTCTGCTAGCCGCCGAAGGGCATATTCCACTGGCATGCACGCCTGACCCTACAGCCGCAGCACCGATTACAGGGGCGACTGAAATCTGCAATGTAGAATTCGAACACTCCAATATAGTCACAAGAATTCATGAAGACCCACGGGTGACTAAACCCTACACCGAAACACAGTGGGCACATATAGATACCCTTGGTAAAAAGATTGATAAGGAACTAAAAAAGCACAAGGTTCATCTCACTATGGGTGGAGAGCCTACGTTTGTCTCCATCGATGATATGGAAAGTGCGCAGTGGAATATTGCCGCGCTTGGTGACGACAAGCGACGACTCGCCGAAGAACTACTGCTGAAACTAAAGAAAGAGTTTGGTCGTGGTGGAATTTTACATTTCGGGCAAGGCAAATGGTACCCGGGCGAGCCAATGCCAAGATGGGCTTTGGGCCTGTTTTGGCGCACTGACAAAAAGACTCTTTGGAAAAATAATAAGCTGCTACTAGAAAGTACCAAGCCAGGAAAAACAAAACCGGAAACTGCAAAGTTATTCATACAGTCCCTTTGCGAAGAGCTCAACATAAATCCAGAGCGTGCGGTGGCCGGATATGAAGACAAGCTGCACTACATCGCACGAGAAGGAGCCTTGCCTGCTAATGTGACAGTGGAAGATAGTAAGATTAACGATCCACTCGAGCGTGCCAGACTTCGAAAAGTTTTTGCACAAGGCCTAGATCAAGAAGTGGGCTATGCCCTCCCCTTAGCTTGGAGCGACGATAAAAAGAACGAAGGCTGGCGCAGCTGCCGCTGGTACTTTAGACGCGAAGCCATGTATTTGGTGCCGGGAGATTCGGCGATGGGGTATCGCTTGCCTTTAGAAAGTATCCCCTGGCAGGCTCCAGAAAAGACTCCATTGGAGTTTCCCAGAGATCCCTTTGATAGTACTGATGACATAGCTGAGTTAAGCAACAAAAAGAGTGCTGATAAATCGGCGAATTCATCTGACGACGAGGTCATCTTCAAAACAGCGCTGTGTGCACAGGTTCGCGATGGTCGTCTGCATTTGTTTCTGCCACCTATAAGCAGGATGTCTCACTACTTGGTCTTGCTCGAAGCTGTTGAAGCAGTAGCAAGCAAACTTAACTGCCCTGTGATGTTTGAAGGCTATGAGCCACCAAGAGATGATCGCATGCGCAAACTTATGATTACACCTGACCCCGGCGTAATCGAAGTCAATGTCCATCCGGCGCGGGACTGGCCAGAGATCACTACAATCATGGAAACCCTCTATGAAGCCGCCCGTGTCAATCGCTTAGGCACCGAGAAATTTATGCTAGACGGCAAGCACACCGGAACCGGCGGTGGCAACCACGTTACTATGGGAGCCGCAAAAGCCGAGGACAGTCCCTTTCTACGTCGGCCTGATCTTCTCGGCAGTTTAATTCGCTTCTGGCAAAATCATCCGAGTCTTTCCTATCTTTTTTCCGGCCAGTTTATTGGCCCCACCAGTCAATCACCAAGGGTTGATGAAGCCCGCGACGACAATCTGTATGAACTTGAAATCGCATTACAGCAACTTGCAGCAAACGAGACCAATCAACCATGGATGGTAGATCGTATTTTGCGCAATTTCCTTGTAGACCTTACGGGGAACACCCACCGCGCAGAGTTTTGTATCGATAAGTTATACTCGCCAGATAGCGCCACAGGCCGATTGGGGTTGGTAGAATTTCGTAATTTTGAAATGCCGCCACATTGGCAAATGGGCGCTTTGCAAGTGCTTTTACTACGAAGTCTCGTGGCGCACTTTTGGCAACATCCGTATACCAATGCGCTTATTAATTGGGGCACTGAGCTTCATGATCGGTACATGCTCCCTCATTTCGTATGGCAAGATTTGGGCTGGGTCGTAGATGACTTGAAGCGATCTGGCTACGATTTTGAGTTGGATTGGTTTTCACCTTTCCAAGAGTTCAGATTTCCACATTATGGCACGATCCACGTGGCGGGTATTGAACTAGAAATCACAGCGGCTATTGAACCTTGGCATGTCCTTGGCGAAGAATCCACGGGTCAGGGCACCTCCCGATACGTTGACTCGTCTGTGGAGCGCTTACAGGTAAAAGCTAGAAATATCACTAGCAGCCGTTTTATTGTCACTTGCAATGGACGCAAACTGCCGATGCAGTTTACTGGCAAAGAAGGCGAGTATGTTGCCGGAGTGCGGTATAAAGCGTGGGCACCTTATTCAGCACTTCACCCAACCATACCGGTGAATGCACCGCTGGTCTTCGATGTAGTCGATACTCAAAATAGTCGATCGCTCGGTGGCTGCACTTATCACGTCTCCCATCCCGGTGGGCGCAACTACAGCACCTTTCCCATTAACGCAAACGAAGCTGAAGCACGTCGAGTGGCGCGTTTCTGGCATCATGGCCACAGCCAAGGGACGAAAGAGTACCGCATCGAACCGCCCCATCCATCACAACCAGTGACATTGGATTTGCGCTACAATCTGAGCCCGAGCACGCTTAAGAAAGGCTAAGAGTTGAAGCCACTATGACACTGTCAGAAGCAAATGGGCTAGTTAACACCGAAGTAGTAGAGCGCGTTTGCGAGTTCTTTGAAACTCGCAATATTCGCGCCGGCTTTATAGTTAATCTTATCGGAATCAATTGAAGAGCCGTTATTACGGCACGTTTCAAAAATTCGGATCATAATTTGCTGAAGTTCGTCATCCACTTTGTCGGCGTCCCAATAGCGTCGTGTTTGATTCTGGCTAATTTCTAATCCAGAAACTGCTACTCCACCGGCATTGACAGCCTTACTTGGGCCTAAGGTAATTCCGCTTTTTTGGATACGTTTCACGGCAGCACTTGTGCATGGCATATTTGCACCCTCGAACAAATACTTATACCCGCCATCTACTAACTTGCAGGCGTCCACCTCCTCGATTTCATTTTGAGTTGCGCAGGCAAATGCAACATCACCATTCAAACACCACGGCTTAGCGCCATTGCCTATAAATTTCCAATCTCTTTCATCAGCAAGCTCTTCCAAGCTACCTTTTTCCTTTTTATGAGCCTTCACAGCATCAAGTTGATCAAGCGTCAGCCCGTCTTTGAAATATATGAAGCCAGAGCGATCAGAAAGACTGATGACATTTGCATCTTTCCGTAATAATTTTTCCGCGGTGAAAAGGGAAACGTTTCCTGCACCGGAAATTGCGCAGCGCATTCCTGCAAGCTTCCTGTCATCATGTTGAATGACTTGTTCGGCAAAATAGACGCAGCCATAACCGGTAGCTTCCTCTCGAATACAGCTACCACCAAACACCGGTGCCTTGCCTGTGATGACACCACTAAAATTTCCGGTTACGCTTTTGTATTGATCAAACATGTAGCCAATCTCGCGAACTCCAACCCCCATATCCCCTGCAGGGATGTCCTTTTCAACCCCAATGTATCGGGAAAGTTGAGTCATGAAAGCGCGACAAAAACGTTCAATTTCGCCGTCGGTTTTACCTCTAGGGTCAAAGTCTGCGCCTCCTTTCGCCCCGCCCATCGGTAATCCGGTCAGTGCATTTTTAAAAGTCTGTTCAAAGCCAAGAAATTGAAGCACGCTTAAGTTTACATTATCGCTAAGTCGCAGGCCGCCTTTGTAAGGTCCCAAGGCGTTACTGTGCTGTACTCTGAATCCACGATTGATCTGTGTTCGATTGTTATCATCATGCCAAGTGACTCTAAACGTAATCTGCCTGTCTGGCTCAATTAGGAACATTAAGACACGAAATAAATGCTCAGTATCCTGATCCTTAGTGGCAATGTAGGAAAGCACATCTTCGCTCACATCATGCACAGCCTGATGGAACTCCCCCATATGTCCATAGTTTTCTTCAAGTAGCTTATCGATTCTATCCTTGTAGTTTTTCATCTGCCGCGCCCTGTTAACCTTGTGTATGACTATGCGACTCTGCTCGCTTCTGCACCAATGAAAACGAATGAAACTTTTTTAGTGCTCTAGCGCCTCTTCATTCTTTTTGTCTACAATCTTAATTTCTTGGGCTTTACGCTGATTGAACTTTTCGGCGGAGATAGCCTCAGATTGTTTGCCCAACTCTTCTTTGGCAGTTTCAAAGATCTCACCTTCCTCTTCTTCCATGTGGTGCTCATAGCTATGCTTAAGACTAATAAATGTGTCCAGCCACTCGCTGCTTTCCATTTCCATCTCGTTCAATTCATCCATTAACTTGTCGAGTTTATAGTGCTCGTGTATGGCATGTCGGGAATCAGGCTGCCCGTCCTGGGTAGCTATTAGGTTCGCGTAGAGAGTCTCCTCCTCTGCTGCTGCGTGTGCTTTAACATCGTAAAAAAAGGCCTCCCATGCTCTGCGACGTTCGGCGGAACCCGCCTTACTGTCTGCTAAGGTGTTCATTAACGAACGATGTTTGTCATGGTCCTTTTTTATGGCTGTATAAATCGACATGGATATTCTCCAAATTATTATTTGTTACGTTATCTTTAGTTAGAATCTGCTTCCAAACACATGAGTGTTTCAAGACAGTTAAAAGAGATAGATTTTTATGTAGTTGGGCTGAGGCACCTAAAGCAAGGCCTGCCCACAGCTCACAGAGAGCGCTTCTTTTCTTGCAATTAAAGTGCTTAAGTATTTTCTAGGACGAGTGGATCAAGGCCAGAGGCTTCTTTCAAAGTGGCAATAACGCGGTCTTTGGTGCGGTCTTCTTGTGTACGAACTAACAAAACAATGTGACCGGCATCCAATTCGTTCTGAATAGTATCAGCGTCTGATGTGCTGATCGCAGATCCTGCGATGGCACCTAAGCCGGAAACGATAACACTACCCGCTGTTGCTACAGCAAGAGCTCCGCCAAAAATGCCAGCGGATGCCACAAGAACGCCACCGCCAATTGCTGACGCGACAATAGACAGGCCCCCAAAAGTTGCTGATACAGTGCTAGATACGCCTTCCTTTTTTACGTATCGAGCTGCCACGTTTCCTTCGGCAGTTGCAGTTTCAATATCATAATCTGAGTTGAGCTTTTCTTTTAACGCGGTTTCACTGCAAAGCAAGCCTAGTTGATCTCGCTCAATTCCAAGCGCAAGAATATTGTCCATAGCGTTGCTCAGCGATTTTGCGTCGAAAAATGTTGCCGCAATATCTCGCTCAATTCGATCTTGGTCGTTACTCATGAATTACCCTTTCAAAAACAATGTATTAATAACAAACGAGGCCTTTGGCCAAATAGTTCACTTTTTACCAAGATTGAATCCAAGACAAGTTCAGCCAACTCCTGTTAGCCAGTAAAATCTGCGTAATATCAACAGACTAAATGAGCATAGGAGCTTGCAGATACATGCTCCTAATGAAGTTGATTGGCTCACATTCAACTGGCTCAGAAAATTTTTGACTTTCTTTTATATGTCGATTAGTCTGGACATATGGATATACAACAAGCAGCAGTAATGTTTGACGCCCTTTCTCAAGAAACTCGCTTGGGTGCATTTAGGCTTTTGGTAAAAGCAGGGCCTGAAGGATTGGCCGCAGGGTTTCTGAGCGAAACGCTAGGAACCCCTCATAACACCATGTCCTTTCATCTTAACCATCTTTTTAACGCCGGCATAATCACCTCGCGCAAACAGGGTCGATCTGTAATCTATTCTGCGAACTTTGACGCAACCAAGGAACTCATTGGATTCATGGTGGAAGACTGCTGTAGCGCTGAGCTCGCAAGCATAAAGAAAGATAAAAAAACTGGCTGCTCCGTCATCACATTAGAGAACATGTGCTGAGCAACTAGGTATTGCCATCGCAAATTGCAGTTTGGACTAACAAGATTTTTTCGGAACACGGGTTTTAGAGAATAGTGAGGATCGAAAATGAAAAGAATGCACATAAATGTCGGTGTACATAACTTAGCTAAAAGTATCGAGTTCTATTCGGCTCTATTTGGCGCAGAACCGGTCAAGGTCAAAACGGATTACGCAAAATGGATGCTAAACGACCCTCGCATCAATTTCGCGATATCAACCAAAACAGGCAATGTTGGTGTTGACCATCTGGGCATTCAAGCCGACGAAGACAGTGAACTTGAAGAATTGAGGCAGAGGGTTCGCAGCGCCGACCTCGCACTGTTTGACGAAGGCGAAGCCGTTTGCTGCTATGCGCGCTCGGACAAATCATGGCTCAAAGATCCCTCCGGCATTCCATGGGAAGCGTTCAAAACAATGGATGATGTGGAACTCTATTCAAGCAGTAACGCCCAGCAAACGGCTAGTTGCTGTGCATCCAGCAGCAACACCGGTTGCTGTTGAAAATCGATTTGGGCTTAGTTAGGGATTAGTGATGAAACGCGTACTCGTACTTTGCACAGGCAACTCTTGCCGATCAATTATGGCTGAATATCTAATCAATAGTCTTGGCGGTGAATCTTTTCATGCATCAAGTGCGGGCAGCATGCCCACTGGTTTTGTTCATCCCAAATCTATAGAAACACTGGCTCGCCACGGTATTCATGCCGCAAACCCTACAAGTAAGTCGTGGGACGATTTTGCCGGCGAGCAATTTGATCTAGTGATTACAGTCTGCGACAACGCTGCGAATGAGACATGCCCAGCGTATCTAGGTGGCATCAAAAAACTACATTGGAGCACACCTGACCCGGCCAAAGTAACCGGTTCTGCTGAAGCCATAGATAAAGCCTTCGAAGAAGCGTTCTTGATGCTGAAGTCGAGAATAGAGACAGAACTATTATGAGCAAAAAAACGGATTCAACCATGGGCCTATTTGAACGATACCTCTCTCTTTGGATTGGGCTGTGTATTGCAGCTGGCGTCATTCTTGGGAGCATGTTTCCTGATATTTTCCAGACAGTAGCATCACTGGAATACGCGAATGTTAATTTTGTCGTCGCGATTTTCATTTGGGTAATGATCTACCCAATGATGGTCAATGTTGATTTCGCATCCCTAAAAAATGTCGGCAAGAAACCCAAAGGACTTTGTATTACGCTGGTTGTAAATTGGCTCATCAAGCCGTTTAGCATGGCGGCACTTGGAGTATTGTTCTTCGAACATCTCTTTGCCGGGTTTGTGGACCCACAATCCGCCGGAGAATACATCGCGGGGATGATACTTCTTGGAGTTGCGCCATGCACGGCTATGGTTTTTGTTTGGAGCCAACTGGTGCGGGGAGACGCCAACTACACGCTAGTGCAGGTCTCGATCAACGATATCATAATGGTATTTGCATTTGCCCCCATTACCGCACTGCTTCTTGGCATCACCAATATCGTAGTCCCGTGGGAAACCCTGCTACTTTCAGTTTTGCTGTATGTTGTTATACCCCTTGCGGCCGGATACATGACTCGAAAACTACTCAACAGCGCCACGAATGATCAACGCATCGCTGAGTTTACTGCGAATGTTAAGCCCTTTTCTGTGTTGGGATTGTTGGCTACTGTCGTGCTCTTGTTTGGATTTCAAGCACAGACCATTTTGGACAAGCCATTGATCATAGCGCTTATTGCCGTACCGCTTATAATTCAAAGCTATGGAATATTTGCAATTGCGTACACATGGGCATGGCTGTGGCGGGTGCCATTTAGTACGGCAGCGCCAGCGGCGTTAATTGGCACTTCTAACTTTTTTGAATTAGCAGTGGCCGTCGCGATCAGTCTGTTTGGGCTTAACTCAGGCGCCGCCCTAGCCACGGTAGTTGGCGTGCTAGTAGAAGTTCCCGTCATGCTCTCTTTAGTCGCCTTTGCTAATCGGACTCGGATGAGCTTCCCGCAAGACTAAATTTGAGCGAATATAGAATAAGAGGTCTAAATTCTATGCTTAAGTTCAGAATTTGACATGAAGGGCCGCCAACCCAATGGCGGCCAGTTTGCGGGTGCCTTAGCTACTCCCTCAGGTTCCAAGAAATCGGATCAACTCAGCATTAACTAGTTCTGGCACTTCTTCGTGTGGATTATGACCAACACCTGGTATCAAATAAACTTCCGCATTTGGAAAAATCGAAGCGGCTTCACGGGCTTCGTCAGCAAAGCTTGGATAATCTTCTTCCCCTCCCATAATCAATGTCTTGGTCTGAATATGCTGCCAATCGTTAACCACGGTATCCATTGCTCGCATATGTCCTGTTAGCTGGCTCACAGCTGCCATCCTTGGCCAATCTCCACTCAGGCGCTGACCATAGCGTATTCGCATATGCTCGGCGAACTGTGGCTGCCAGGTACTATAGTTTTCCTCGGCCCAGTTAAGCAGACCTGCGAACACTTCATCCATATTGGGGTTGGCATCCACGTCTCCGGTTAACGGCCTAAAACCACGGCCTGCTCGACGGTCACTTAAACCCACCTGATTAACCGTCACTAAATGGGTAATTCGCTCTGGATACAAAAAGGCAAACCGCGTCACCATCTGACCACCAATGGAATGCCCAACTAACGCGGCCTGATCGATTCCCAAATGGTCCATCAATCGGGCGGTATTAGAAGCCCAAAGATTAATGCTGTAAGGGATGATCGGTTTTGACGATTTACCCCAACCTAATCGATCTTTTGCTACGACTCGAAAGCCAGCATCCGCTAATGCTTTTATTTGTTGGCTCCAGTACCAACTGTAGTACAGGCCACCATGATGCAAAATTACAGTTCGGCCATTGGCAGGGCCTGTTGGGGCTACATCCATATAAGCCAATCGCACTTCTTCGCCATAGACACTGAAGTTCATCGTCTTAACAGGATAGGGGTAAACATAATCCTCCAAATTAATTGACACAGGACCCCAATCCGAAGGGGCCGCAGCTGGCGGCTCTGCTTGAGCAAGCACTGTGTGTGATAGCAAACCTGCAATTAACAAGGTTAAGAGTGTTGCAGTAAGGCGATGAGAGTTCTTCATAAATCCTCCAGACAAAGCTTTGGGCGCTCTCTTAGTTTTTGGTAAACCAGCTTAGAACCTTAATCTATCTTTCTAATTTAGCCTAGTAAATAAACCAGTGGCACAGCAGTGCTTGGAACACTCGAACCAGATCATCGGGGCGGATCGACTCTATCAAACACAGAACCGTTAACCCGAAACCATCCCGCGATCGCGTAACGATCCCTTGCGGCGG
>CAYGRT010000053.1:0-17153 GCA_964352355.1 uncultured Pseudohongiella sp.
ATCTGAGAATTCCGGCCAGTAGTCGTGACACACGGATGTGCATGTGGCCGGAAAATACTGCGTTAACCATCCTTATTCAGCACCTTGTCTCATCGACGCACAGTAATCCTCATTACTGACAGCTGGCGTAAACCAAACATAATCATGGGCTGCCTGCCCCGCTGTGGATTCCAAATACTCTAGCGCGTTGTCAGTCAGTGGTGCTACTTCACTAAACGACAAAGAAACAATATCCGATCTATCTAGCTCCTGTGTTTCATTGATCAAATAGTTGGGCACACCAAGGTCATGGCGCACGTGATAGTTGCCCGCTATTAATACTGCCAGCCCTTCGTTTGCGGGTGCCAGCAAGCTTTTTGCCATCGCTTCGTCCCTTGCCTGCTGCACTCTCACCATCGCCGGAAATTGAGATTCAGGAAGCATGCCGCAGTGGCTGGCATCAATGTCCTGATTGAGACGCGTCACAACGTCTTCTCCAAGAAACGCCCACTGCTGGGCTAGGGATTCATCCCCGTAAACCTCGCTCATGCGCGACCTAGAAATATTGCCGGCGCGAATAGGAATATTTGCGAGCCTAGCCTGCTGCACTAAGGGACCATAGAACTGCCAATCCCAGCCTTGATCATCCCAATCCAGGTAAGCCTTCAGCTCATTTTCGTTAGTAAAACGTTGTTCGCTGAGTGCTAGTAATTTTTCTTGGCTTTCTTCTCCTAACATTTCGAAACTGACTAACTTTATTTTCCCTAGGTCTAACAGTTGCTCAACCACCGCGAGCTGTAGAGTATGATGATCTGGGTTGTCATGCTTCTCCCCCAAAAGAAGGTAGCTGGCACCTTGAACTCGCTGAACAAGCTCGTCGTAAGTAACAAAGGCTTGATTGCGAACATCAAATATCTGCCCCACTAAGGCATGATCGACGTACAGTGTCGAGCGCCAATCAAGAGCATTACCATCACCTGAATCACTTCCTGGCGGAATTGTGCAGGACGCAACAGCGCTCACTAAACCTAAGGTATAAACCGCGCGGAGCAATGTCTTCACAAACTCGATGGTCAAGCCCTGTCCTTTTAAAAAATTTAATAACAGCAGGGGCAGTTTATTCGGTTTAGGTTTAGGTTGAGGCTGCGCCGGCCAAGTTATGCGCAGAGTCTTAATTTCCAGAGTTTTAATCAGTGCCACCCATTTTTAACCAATTGTTGTAAGTCTCATCGTTCCAATAATGTTGAAAGTAGGCAATTGCTGCATGTTTTTCAGAGTCAGTTAGTTGTTTTTCAAAGCCCGGCATTTTGCCCCCCAACGCTGTGCCACCCTCGTTAATGACACTCATCAGGACGGACATTGGATGATGCCACGCATGGGCTGTGCCATTGAGCGGGGGCGGGGGAAACGATCCGTCAGCTAACTTAACTTTCCAATCAGCGTACATACCCTCGGCATATTCTCCGTGGCACACTGCACAATTTCGCTCAAACACTAGCTTGCCTTGGTTTACCTGCTCAACAGTGTACCAACGCACAGAGCCGTTAGCGCTCAAGTCAGACTCAATCTCGGGGCTGCAAGCGGTCAACAGCGAGGCGGTGGCGAAAAGAATCGTGCAAAATTGTGAACGCTGGAGAAAAATCATGTCTTACTCCGGTAATGCCTAAAGACATTTGCCAGCTTTTATGAAGCAATTTTTTTGGGGTAGTCAAATTCAACCAGTGTTGCATGACCAAGCTCGGCCTCGCTCCAATGATCTATATCCAGTTGAAGATGGACCAAGCCACAGGTAGGTATATTATCTATGGAGATATTGGCCATGGCATTAGCAAATTCAGTAATCGCTGGATTGTGCCCCACTAACAACGCCGAATCGCAGTCTTCATCAATCAGCGTAGTAGCCTTTAAAAACATTCCCACTCCCGCAAAATAGAGCCCCGGATTGCTAATAATAGCTGCGCCTTGATAACCAACAGCATCTGAAAAAAGCTGGGCAGTGGTTTTGGTGCGAAGCGCAGGGCTGCACACAATACTACCCACAGAAGAGTGCCGCTCCAAAAACCGCAAAGCCATAACCGGAATGTCTTCTAGCCCCCGTTGGTTCAACGGTCGCTCAAAGTCTTTTAGCTCGGGATCATCCCAACTGGATTTTGCATGGCGTAGTAAGTACAGGTTTTTCATTAAAAGCATGAAACGCTAAATGAGGAATTGAACAGCTCTCGCATTCCGTGACTTATACCTCAAAAAATCATGGAACTCCACAATTTCGGGACAGCTTGGGCAGATACCCGGCATTTTCACCTATAGAGCTGAAGCCAAGGGCCGAAACAGAGTGATATTGCAGAGCAATTAACCCCTACTTGCTTTATCTAGTTCTCAGCAAGTGAACCATTAAAAGAGTTATACAGGAACAATGTCATGAAGAAACTGAATCCACTGGTTCTCGCAATCCCTTTGATTGCCGTGAGCACAATAAGTCATGCCCAAGAAGAAAATGGTGTAAAAACAGAATTAGAGTTTGGTGCCATCGCCACATCGGGCAACACCGAAGACGAAAGCATTAGCTTTAAAGGTCGCGTGGAATGGATCGATGACAAGTGGGAGTATAACTTTAGGCTTAACGCCTTTAGATCGTCGCGGCAGAGCCAACTTGCCGCCCAGCGCGTTTACTCGGTGGCATCGGCAGCTTATGACTTAAGTGAGATTAGTTTCGTCGAAACACGTCTCGCCCATGAAGACGACCGGTTCAGTGGCTACGATAGCCAGACTGACTTAACCGTCAACTACGGTCGCAGCCTTCTCACCAATCAAGAGAATATGACCCTAGAAACCACGGTGGGTATCGGTTATCGACAATCCAAAGCACCGCTGCCACAGGGTGACTTTGACGAAATCATTTTTCGCTTAGGGGGAGACTACAACTGGGATATTTCTGATTCAGCGACCTTTCATCAGCTGTTGTCCGCTGAAGCCGGTAATGAAACTAGCATCTTCCGTTCTGAAAGCAGCATAGAGACAAAAATACTGGAAAACCTGTCTTTAAAGTTTTCAGTTGATATCAAGCACCAAACCGAAGTGCCCATTGGCCGAGAGAAAACTGACACTGCCACTGCCGTTACTTTAGTCATGAGCTTCTAAGAGGCAAAACCTAGGCGGTGGTGCAGCTGGCAATTCCTAGTGCCCAGACTTCAAACTGGGCACTCCCACCGATTACCTCCTTAATCCCGGCAGTGCAGGTATCTCGCTGGTCGCTTATTCGTTAAGCTCCCCGCTGTTTGTTGCATCTGACACAGCAATCCAATGTCGGCACCTGATCGGGCTGCTCAAAACAAAGTGCTGACTGGACAAATTTTAACCACTGCAATAATTCTGAACAAAAAAAAGGCCAGCAATTAGCGCTAGCCTTTTCTCGTCGCCGAGTAATCTCGGCTGTATTCTAGATTCTTACTGACGAGTACCAGTAACTGAGAAGTCACCGAAGTCACTACCGAATGCGCCTGCAACAGAGTCGCCGTCAATGGTGCCGTTGAACTCAAGTACTAGAGTTTGACCTTGAGCATCTACTTCTGCTTCAAAGTTCATAGTGTTGCCATCAAATGTGATACCAGAAATTGCAGTCTCACCTAAGCCTTGGGCTGCCATCATGCCAGAGCCATCAGCATTTACTGTTAGTACCGCTGGTAATGCACCGAGTGGCGTGTTCATTTCAACATCCCAAACACCAACCGCTGGAGGTACGCTTGCAGCACAGCCAACTAGAACAGCAAGAGACAGTATAAAGAAACCGCTAACTAATTTTTTCATATTTTTTCCACCTATTAAAATTCAAATGCTCAAACTGTTTCACAAATAAAGATTGGCAATGCTAATAATGAGAGTTTTTAGCACTCTAGCCTCGACCTCTGAGATGAAAGCCGCCTCGTTTGTTAAACGCTGCGCATATTCTCCGGTTAATCTTGCCGGAGTCAACCGCCAAACGCGCCGTTTTTCACTCTTTTTACCTCGAATTACTCGCTGTCCGCGGTTTAACCCCTTGCTGATGGATTAAACCTAGGTAAGTGAAAGCGAAGAATCTGCCCAAACACAGGCAGGCAGACAAAAGGCTTAACTAGTCGCTTTAGTGCCACCAAAGGAGGCAAGTGGCAGAGTAAGAAGCTCAGGGCGCTGATCGGACTGGAGGTAGGCCTTTATTCGTGGCCTTGCTGCAATAGCATCGCTGCTTTGCTTGAGCGCTTTGAAACGACCAAGAACATGGGGCGAAAATGGCCGAATAGAATCCACAATATGAAAAGCAAATAGGTCGATGTAGGTAAGCTTTTCGCCAACCCAGTAACCACTGTCGCTGGAGTTAGAGTACAAAAACCCCTCAAGACTGCTTAGCAGCTGGGGCAGTACCACCTGCTCAAATTGCTCCCGCTTCTCATCAAAGTCCGGATCCCAATAGAAGCCAAACAGCGTTTCTTGAGCCGCAAATAGCAAGTCGTGAGCTCGCTCACAGCGCTGCAGCTCAACCGTCGATGAGCCTATCAATTTCAGTTTGCGCGCCACGTGTTGATAGATTTCTTCGGTGTCATTTAAAAAGGTTTTTCCTTCCTCATAGGTTGGCAGCTGTGCAATCGTAAAATTCGATTTGGTCGTGGGCCAGTCGCTAATGCTAATGCGGCGCTCGTTAAAGTTAGTCGCTGTTTCAATCATCATTAGCCGCACCACCTCACCCCGATCTCTGGCATCAAGATAGGTGAACTTGGGTATAAACTCAGCGGCTAACATAGGGTTTAGGGCTGCCAACAAACTTGCCCTAAATTCCTGTGGTCCTGGGGTAGGATTTCGCATAGTGCAGGTTCCTGTTCTGATTAATCTAAGCGTCAGTAGTGAACGCCTAATTCGACTAAGCGAGAACAAAGGTGCGGTACAACACTTTGTTTCACTTTTCAGTAAATCAGGGTCGATTGTACCTGCGCAAACCGCGCAATTTTGACTGCCCCGTCACACTATGCTCACCATGCTAGGCGCAGAATTTCAATAACGTGATCTGGACACGTTATGGGTCTAGGATTATTTTTAACCACTGGATGGGCAAAAGCTTGCTCGGCGATTAGTGGCAATTGCTCAGCACTAACCCCAGCTTCTTCAAGCCCGGTGGGCAACCCCAAATTGGCAACCAAGGCTTTTACAGCAGCATGAGCCGGAGTGCCTGCCGCGCCCATGGCTATAGCTATTTCTTTCTGCCGATCTGAATTAATAACACTATTCCATTCCAAAACTGCTGGCAGCATAAGACAAGAAGTTATTCCGTGAGGCATACCACATAAACTGCCGAGAATATAACCAATGCCGTGGCTGGCTCCGTGAGAAATAGTGCCAAGACCGCAGCAAGCAAGCCAAACACCGGTTTGGTTTTCTTGCCTGCAACGACTGTTTTTCGGGTTGGCATAGGCTTGCGGCAAAGAAGCAGCCAACAGTTTAATGCCTGCGAGAAAATGGCTTGCCACATAAGCGTGACAATCTGCCGAGCAATAGCCTTCGATGGCATGGTCAAGAGAGCGAATAGCTGTCGAAAACCAAAGCGGTGTCGGAGTTAGCAGCACTAATTCGGGATCGTAGATAATCGCTTGGGGACAAAGGGATGGCGCGAGATACCCCTCTTTCGCAGACAGTTTGGTGTCCAGCACACCCGCATTGTTACTAAACTCTGCGCCGGACAGCGTTGTCGGCACAGCAATCTGGCGAATTGTTGGTGGATGTGTAAAAACTGCCAAGTCACCGACTTTACTGCCCTTGCCCTGACTGCCCCGAGCGAACTGAATCAATTCATCCTCTGTGGTGATATCTTGATCTAGCGCCAATTGGATAACTTTGACAGCATCGATGACTGAACCCCCACCAATAGACACCAACAGATCAGCCTGAACCTGCCTAGCTACAACCAAACCAGATAGCACGTCTTCCCGCGGGGTGTGGGTACGGATACCACAAAAAACTTCAACCGCAGTGGTCGGATTGACCGCTTGGATTGACTCAATTAGGGCAGAAAAGCCATCACAGTGCTTACTCAAGGTTGCCGAGGCGACAATCAAGACACTGGAAACTTGCCGCTGATTGATCAGCTCAGGCAGAGCGGCGGCAACGGATAGCCCCGTACGCACTGAGTCCAATGCAAAATAATCAAATTTGACTGGCCTCAGTTCTTCGCTATATGTCATGGACGGATTCCTGTTGGCTGCAGTTTCAGGTGGATGTGAGGCGCTTTACCCCTGTTTGAAGGTGAGGTGCATCGCAAAGTCGAGCCGATGAGAGTAAAATGCCGTCAGCATTAGTATTTAACACTCCAGTTGGGGAAAAGAACATGGCGAAATTCAAAGTAAATGGCGTAGAACACGATCTCGATGTTGAGCCTGAAATGCCTCTACTCTGGGCTATTCGGGACGAACTGGGAATGACTGGTACCAAATTTGGGTGTGGTATTGCCTCCTGCGGAGCGTGCACAGTCCATGTTAATGGCAGCGCAGTACGCAGCTGTGTGCTGCCGGTTTCGGCCGTCGAAGGACAAGATGTGACTACTATCGAAGGGCTCGCCTATGCTGCCGCTGGCAGCAATACCGCCACCCCTTCCTTAAGCGCGGTGCAGCAAGCCTGGATAGATCACCAAGTGCCGCAGTGTGGCTACTGCCAATCTGGCATGATCATGGCGGTTTCGTCTTTGTTGGCAACCAATCCAAACCCAAGCGATGCAGAAATTGATGCCGGCATTACCAACGTTTGCCGCTGCGGCTCCTACCCACGTATTCGCAAAGCCATTCGTTCGCTTGCCACAGCATAAGGAAGCCAATCATGAAAATTTCTAGAAGACGATTTATTTTATCAAGTGCAGTGGTTGGCGGCGGTGTTTTGATCGGTTATTCCGCCACTCGGCCTAGCAGGCATCGATTAGCCAATCGCGATCTCGCCCAGAATGGCGAGCACTACGTCACTTCTTTCTTAAAACTCGACCCAGATAATCGGGTTACTGTGTATGTGCCTCACGCAGAAATGGGCCAAGGAATTCACACTTCCCTTGCCATGATGGCAGCGGATGAAATGGATGCGAACTGGGAACTGGTCAACGTTGAGCAAGCCCCAGCCACGGACCTGTTCGCCAATGGCGCGGTGGTTAAGGGGTTTGCCGGTGAGTTCGGCTTACCTGGCTTTCTGATGGGCCTCGTGAATGTCAGCGCAACCAAGATTGCCGAGATCGCCAATATGCAAATTACCGGCGGCAGCTCTTCGGTGCGTTTCACTGGGGACTATGCCATGCGTACAGCCGGTGCGGCAGCGCGGCAAATGCTGATCGAATGTGCAGCCAAGCGCTGGGACGTCCCTGCTGAAGAATGCACTACCGCACTTAGCTACGTGCAGCACAATGCCAGTGGCCGCTCACTTAGCTACGGCGAACTCGCGGCTGACGCGGCCTTGATGGAGCCCGCAACAAATCCGGTACTCAAGGACCGGTCGCAATTCAACATTATGGGTAAAGCGATTTCCCGTAATGACATTCCTGCCAAGGTGGACGGGTCTGCCCCTTACGGAATAGATTATCACAGCGACGACATGCTTTACGCGGCTATTCGTTTTGCGCCAGTGTTTGGCACCAAACTGGTATCCGTTGACGCAACTGAGGCGTTGAGCCGCCGCGGAGTTAAGCGAGTAGTTGAGCTAGAAGATTCTGTTGCAGTGGTGGCCGACAGCTATTGGCGGGCAAAAGAGGCGTTAAAACTAGTCAAGTCTGAATTCGAAACCTCGAGCAATGACACCGTATCGTCTCAGGATATTGCAGCAAGATTTGATGCCGAACTGGCTAGCAGCGATGGCGATGAAGACTTCGAATTGGGCGATGCAGCTAGCGCCATAGCCAGTGCAGCTGACACTATCGAAGGCAGCTACCGCGTGCCTTATTTATCCCACGCACCAATGGAGCCCATGAACTGCACCGTGCATTTTCATGATGGCAAAGCAGATTTGTGGACTAGCACACAAGACGCATTAGGAATCCGCGGCCGAGTTGCAAAAATTGCGGGCCTGGCTGAAAACGACGTGACTTATCACTTCAGCTATGTGGGCGGCGGTTTTGGTAGACGCCTGCCTTTTACCTGGAACGTGATCGACCATGCTACGCTGATTGCCAAAGAGTTTGATGTACCGGTAAAAACCGTGTTGAGCCGCGAAGACGATATGCAGCAAGACTATTATCGCCCCGCTGTTCACAGCAATTTTAAGGCGGCGTTTGACGCAACCGGACGGGTGCTGGCGTGGCACAATCGCTTCACTGGCCCTATTCAAGTCGCCGGTGCCTCGCACATTCCTTACGCTATCGACAATCAATCGATTCGCGTGGTGGAAGGAGAAACTCACGTGCCTATCGCAGCATGGCGCAGCGTTGACCACTCACAGCAAACGTTTTTTACAGAGTCGTTTATTGATGAAATGGCTCACCGCACTGGTGTGAATCCTTACCAGTTTAGGATGGACCTACTCCATAAACATCCACGCCACCAAAAAGTGTTGCAAGTGGCCGCCGAGGCTGCGGGCTATGGTGAAAACCTGCCAGAAGGCCACGCTTTAGGAATTGCAGTGCAAGAAAGCTTTGGCAGTATTTGCGCCCAAGTTGCTGAAGTGTCTGTCGGTGAAAATGGCGAAGCGCGAGTTCATAAAGTGACTGCCGCGATAGACTGTGGTTGGGCCGTTAACCCCGATACAGTTGAAGCACAGGTCGAGAGCGGAATCATCTTTGGTCTAACTGCCGCCCTTTATGGTGAAATCACCATCGAGAACGGTCGAGTTGCCAATAATAATTTCCCAGATTATGAAATGGTGCGCATGGCGACTTCACCAGAGGTGGAGGTACATATTGTTGAATCTGGCGAAGCCCTGGGCGGACTGGGCGAACCTGCCACACCACCCATCGCGGCGGCTGTTGCCAACGGTATGTATATTCTGACGGGTCAGCGAGTACGTGAATTACCACTTAAGAATCACGATTTTTCACGAACTAATCCGATAGCCTCTGTATAAACGTAGTTTGTAGCAAGGTTTTAAAATGGGGCTAACTGGCCCCATTTTTTTGCCTACCCAAATCAACTTCGAGTCACGCTTACCCTATGATTAGTCTCCAAGCGTTGAGAAATTTGTTGTTCATTTCCTTATTGGTTGTGCTTACCGCCTGCCAATCGTCAATCCGGCCTAGCACTCATGCAAAGGATTTTGATGAACTTAACGTTTGCATTAACTTAGCCCGTGAGTTTCGACGCGATGTGATCGCCAGTGATGCCAATAACGCGTCTGTTAGTGTACTAGGCAGCCATCCTTTCTTGGCCACCAATCGGTTCTTATCAACGTTGGCTAAGCAAGCTAATTCAGCGCCGCAAATTGATCAGTGGATACAAGAAGCCGTTAACTTAGGATTGGAATCTCGCAGGCTCGAGAATCAAGTTTTGGACAGTCCATGGTCAGAAACAAAACTGGCGCAGCTCAATAGCTGCAGCGAAAACTTTGCAAGTTCAGCCGAGTTTGCCTCGGCGCGGCAGAACGTGCTTCGCGGTGATACGGCAACGCCAGAGCATTATCGGGCTCTGCCACAATGGCTTGGATTCTACCCACTACTCAGGCCTGTCTTTAAAATTCGAATAGATGCGCTGCATCGCCAAGAAAAGCGTTCTTTTGTTCAAGAAGAAGCATTTACTAATCCGCTGCTGTATGGGCTAGCCGAACAAAATAAAGAACTACCTTACGGTTTAGAGGAATGGTTTGTACAAAGTTACCAATCCAATCCGCTGCAAATTCCCAAACTCTCTGCGAGTCAACTTGATCTATTGTTTGCTTTACACGCGCCGCAAATCGAAGTGGAAACACTGGGCCCTAAAGACCAACTTGGCATACCCACACTGACACAGGGCAAACCCGAAATCGACACTAGCCAACCGGTTCTTTTCACGCTGCCCTCGCTAACTCAGTTTGGCGGGCGCAACTTGCTGCAGTTAAATTATGTCTTATGGTTTCCTAAGCGTGGTCCAGTGAGTTTGATCGATCTTTATGCTGGCAACATCGACAGTATTATTTGGCGGGTAACCTTAGATTCCAACGGCCAGGTGCTGCTCTACGACAGCATTCACAGCTGTGGCTGCTATCGAAAATATTTTCTGGCCAGTGACAAAGTCTCTGCTAAGCAGCCGGCGCTATCCGCCGAACCCGCCAATCTAATCCGCCTTGAGAAGATAGATTCGACCCGCGCGGTGCAGCTTGTGATCAGTAGCAATGAACACTTTATCGTCGGCATTAAACCCATCACAAAAGCACCCCAGGTGAATTACTCGCTTGCCGACTACAGCAGTTTGTCCACACTTACTGACGGCGAGCGAACCGCTAGCCTGTTTAGCCCTACTGGTATAATTCCCACAAGC
Source organism: uncultured Pseudohongiella sp. (assembly GCA_964352355.1). Lineage (GTDB taxonomy): Bacteria > Pseudomonadota > Gammaproteobacteria > Pseudomonadales > Pseudohongiellaceae > UBA9145. Next base: position 10,413 of record CAYGRT010000053.1, read on the forward strand.
GAGCGGCTAGAGCGATTTACCCTTTGGCCCACGGGTATTGAATCGGTAGGCGCTATGCGTCAATGGGGTACCCATGCCACTGGATTTGTCGAGCGGCAGCACTTTGACGATGCCAACGGCTTTGATGACTATTTGAATTTGCAAGGCGAGGATAGTTAAGGGGAATCAATCTCCGTGCCAATCAGGCACCCGCCTCGTGCTAGACTTGGCGTTTTCGCGGTTTTAGGTTGTGACTATGATAATTCTTATAGTGGGTCTGCTGCTCTTTTTTGCACCCCATGTGCTGCGAGAACTGGGCCTTAGAGATGTTGCCATAGATCGTTTTGGCATGGGCCCCTATAAAGGAATTTACAGCGCTCTGTCGTTAGCGGGCCTGGTGCTTATCGTGATGGGCACATCTACTGCGCCGTTTATCATGGTCTATCAACCGCTGTTTCAGTATAAATTTTTAAGCCACGTGCTAATGCTACCCGCTGCCATTTTGGTGCTGGCGGGCAATCTGCCCCAATCCCATATCCGTGACAATGTCGGTAACCCCATGTTAGCCGGTATTACGATTTGGGGCATCGCCCATTTGTGGGCCAACGGCGATTTGATGTCGATAATTCTGTTTGGCGGTTTTGCTGGCTGGGGCGGCTTTAAGTTCTATAGTTTGCGCAGATCAGGCTCGGCGCAGCGCAAAGCGCCTAGCTTATTTTGGGATTTTGTTGCCATAATTACCGGCCTGAGTTTGTACTTAGGGCTTAGCACCTATCATGGCCAACTTTTTGGTGTCGGCTTAAACTACGTTTAAATTGGAACACATTATGACCACGGCTTTTTTAAAACTCACCCTTGCGCAAACCCTTGCACTACTTGTTAGCGTGCTGGCAACTGTCTCTGCGATGGGGCAAGACGATCTCACAAACCCGTGGGTTGGCGAATGGGTTGCCGAGGGCACTTTGTTTCAGATTAGAGTCGATGTGCAAGACAACGTGTTAAAAGTTTCCCAAGTTGAATCCCTAGGTTTTGAGTGGAGTAGTGAAGACGCCGAGATCGTTGGCAACACCGTTGAAGTTGAGGTGGATTATCAAACCGGGGGCGTTAGCGGTATTATTTTTGCCGAGCTTTTAAATGAGACAACTGGCGTGTTGTCGGTAAAAACGTGCACGCCAGAGTTCATGGTTAGCTGTGCGCTTTCGAAAGGCAGACAGGCTGTGTTTAGAAAAGTGCAAACGCCATAAGCTGATTTGCATTGGGTAGGCCCTGTGCTTGAGCGTCAGGCCCCACCCATATCCTGCTACATTTCGCTAATAGATTTAACGACTTTGTTTACGATGCCATAATCAATGGCTTCTTCTACGGTCATCCAATAATCACGGTCAGTATCTTTCGCAACCCGCTCGATAGGCTGCCCTGTTTCATCAGCAATCAGCTTGTTAATACGCGCCCGCATAGCAACTATTTGCTCTGCCTGAATGGCAATATCGCTAGCACGGCCGCTTGAGCCACCAGACGGCTGATGTACTAGAAAACGTGTGTTTGGCAAAGCGTAGCGATTCTTTTTGTCAGCGGCCAAATAAATTGTTGTGGCCGCACTGGCAACCCAACCGGTGCCGATGACTTTAACCTCGGGCTTAATGAACTTAATCATGTCATAAACCACATCGCCCGATTCTACGTGCCCACCAGGCGACGAGATATAGATAGAGATTGGCTCGTCACTATCGGCAGCCAATGCCAACAGGCGTTCGGTGGTTGATCTGGCAAGCTTGTCATTGATTTCACCGAAAATAGTAATGGAACGAGATTTAAAGAGTTTCTCGTCCATGAATCCGGAGCCCTTTTCGGTTTTGCTGTCTTTCTCGTTCCTTGCTGGATTGTTCATGTCTTCCTCTGTTCCTAAAACTGATCAGTTGTATTTGGAGTTGCTTCGTTATCTGAGCTAGGGCTTTCGCACGGTGCCTGCTTACTTCGCAAAAAAGCGATGAGTTTCCAAAGGTCGTCATCTCCCTCAGGAAAATTTGAGCCGAATCCTACCATGGCAGTGCCACTAATGCCCGTCACCACGTTATTAAAAATCTCGTCGTCGGTGCCACCGTGTTTCCACTGGCAGTCGAATAGATTGGCGGCACTGCCGAATTCTTCCCCCGCGATCTCGGGGGTTAGGCCGTGACAAAAACTCGCGCAGGAACCCGCGTAGATTGCCTCTCCCCGCAGCAACGCCAAGTCGTCGTTCATGTATTGCTCGACAATGGTTAACTCGGCAGGTTCCGGCTCCGGGCCACAGGCACTAAGTAGTGCTAACAAGAATAAACCGATGCAACGCTTCATAGTTTGCCTGTGTGCCTAAAGTTTAGACGGTTTCTTTGCCTAAAGGCTGAAATCGAATAATCAGCTGGGGCAATAACGTTAGGGCGCCCATCAGCGCCACTATCATTGCCAAACTGGTAAGCAGCCCGAACACGATGGACGGAATAAAATTGGATAGGGCCAAAATTGAAAAGCCCGCAACAATGGTAACCGATGTAAAGTACATGGCGTGGCCTATGCTGTTATGACAAGCAAACATGGTATCTCTGTAGTTACCTAGGCGGGCAAAATCGTGCTTGAAACGGTGCACGTAGTGGATAGTGTCATCCACGCCGATACCCACTGAAATTGATGCAACTGTGATTGTCATGATGTCCAAGGGTATACCTAACCAACCCATAATGCCTAAAACAAACGAAGCGGCGATTGCATTAGGAACAATGCAGATAAGGGCTAGCTTCACCGAACGGAACAACAGCATGAACATAAGCATGATGACAAACATAACCAAACCAAGGGTTAATATCTGTGATTCATACAGGCTTTGCAGCACGTTGTTGTAGAGCACCAAAATACCGGTGACATTGACTTGCTCATCACTAAAGCCAAAGGTCTCTTCCACGCCTTTCTCTACCCGCTCCAATAGCACGTTGCGCTGTAGATTAGGGTCGGACTCGATTACCCTCACATTGAAACGAAGCTGGTTGTTGTCGATAGAAACAAATGGGGTTAAGACTGTGTCCTTAAGCGCGTCGGGGATGCGGGAATAAAGCACCGCCCACAGCAGCCCATCGATAGGTTCGTAGCCATTCAGTTTTTCAGCCAACTGAATTACGGCGCCAAACGAGAGCACTTTGCCCGTTTGCGGATCTGCTTCTAAGTATTCATGGATGGCTTTGATTTGATCCATCTTTGGCCCGGTAAACCAATAGGCATCTTCGCTGCCGGCATCGCTAAAGCCGTCATCAAACCCGCCACCAAAGCCATCATCGAACGAGTCGGCTTCGTCTGGCAAATCCACAATAAGATCGAAAGACAGGGTGCCACCCAGCTTTTCATCCAGCAGAGTCATACCTTGGAAAATTTCAGTGTTTTCTCGAAAATAGTCGATGAAGCTATTTTCCACTTTGAGTTGGCCCAGACCGATAGCGCTGAAGACTAAAATAGCCGCGTAGATCACCAAAATTTTGTTGTGGAGTTTGTCGGTGACCTTGGCCATAAACCCAGGCAGATTAAACTTTCGCGAGATAGGCTCGTGAAGATCCTGAACTGGCAACAGGCTGATGATCGCTGGGAATAAAATGAAAACCACCGATAGCGCCGTGAACACTCCCATCATCATCATCCACCCGAAAGAGATAATAGGAGAAATGCCGCTCACAACTAACGATGCAAACGCCACCGCTGTGGTTAGGCCAGTAAACAAACTGGGTTTGAACATGCTGAGTACAGCGTGTTTTAACAGTTTTGAATGATTGCTGTAGTGACGTTTTGAGCGCAGTTCGCGGTAACGTACCGTGAGGTGAAGCGTGAACGAAATGGTGATGATTAGAAGCAGGGACATGAAGTTTGACGACACCACCGTAACTCGCCAATCCAAGATACCCAGCATACCTACCATTAGGATGCCGGCCACGGCGCAGCAACTCAGTGGCAAAACGACCCAGCGCACTTTACGAAAAATTAAGCCGAGGGCGATAACAATAAAGGCCAGCACGCCAAAACTAAACGAGCTGAGATCGCCGCGAACAAACGTGACTAAGTCATCGGCGATCATGGGAGCACCGCCTAAATAGATTTGGGCTTGATCTCTGTATTTATCCAGAATCCCACGAATGCTGGCAATGGCGGCAGTCTGTTGCTCGCCGGTAATAATTGTATAAGCTGAGTACTCGGCTTCCACACGGCGCAGTTCAGCAAGCTCAGCAGGTTCTATCGTGCCTGCTGCCTCAAGGTTACGCAGTTCGGTGCGGCGGTTAACTAAATTGCGGCTTCGCTCATCGATCTCAAAACTCACCAACATCCCCGCTGTCTTACCATCGGGGCTAATCACGGCCTCGCGAAACACCGGACTGGAGACTAGCTCTTCGCGGGCAGCTGCAAGGTCTATCTCCTCATCCATAAGGGTAAGATAGTCCTCGGAGATTCCAGTGAGAGGAGTGTCTTCGAACACCGGCACATTGAGGATGCTATCGACGGATTGCACCCGATCGACGGTAAGTAGTTCTTGCCTCAGTTGGTCCAACCGCTCTAAAGCGGGGCGTGAAAACAAAGGCTGGCTTAGAGGGGTGTAGGCAACCACCACTGAGTCACTGGCCCCATAGATATTGTTGATCTCCCTTGAGTATTCGAGATCCTTATCACCCTCAAGTAGCAAGGAATCGGCGGATGCGTCTAGGCGAAAATACTGGGTGAAATAGCCGACAGCGGCGGTAAGCACTAGCAGTAGCGCGATGGCGATGATGGGCCGACGAAAAACAAGGGCTGTGTAAAGCTGGGTAATCTTGGCTAGCATATTCTTCCTGATCAGGGCGAGCGATAATCGAGCCTTGATCTGTTTTGAGCGCCAGTCAGGCTGGGCCTCACTATACGCGTTTCATGGGTTGAATTCGAGACTGTTGTAACGACCTTTGGCCCAGTAAAAGTCGTCGCCATGACCCTAAAAGTTGTATCGACTTAGTTAGCGGATACGCCCGACAGCCCTGCTATGGTTCATGCACTGGGGAGTGTGACAACGATAAGATTCCAATGCAGTGAGCCCACTCACACCTCGGGAGACAAGACCTTTAGCGGCTCTAATGCAGATCTGACCCGCCGAAACTGCATGGCAGACTCTGAAAGTGCAGCCAAACCCGACTATTGATAGTTAGTTACTGATATCTTTATCGCAAAAACCAACCTATATGATTGATATATATGGGTTAATTTTTAGCCCAAGGCTCAGAAAGGGTGCCCTCCAGCTTGCTCGCCGGGGTTGCAACAATCTGTGATTTTGCCTGCGCCTGCCTGTGATAGCACAGAGTGACTTGGTACCATGGTGTTTAATAAGTTTTAGCACTTGATTCTGGGTTGATCTGAATCAATGAGATTTGCGCGGCGATACTTACACTTATAGGCATGCAAATTGAAAGCGCAGCCTGCGACTCTGTGACGCAGGGCTGGCAATTGAAATAATGGTAATTAGCCTTAATATAAGGGTTAACGTAGGGTGGAGAAAACCCTAGTTGAACAGCAAAAAGGAGCAGTTTCATGAAATTGTTGAATAGAGTACTTCTGTGGTCAGTGGCTATGGGTTTTTCCTTTGGCGCCTTGGCCGAAGACGAATGGCTGCGCTCGATCCCTGATTTCGACTTGGTGGATCAAGATGGCGTAAACCATACCCTTGAGCAGTACAAAGACAACGAATTTATCGTGATGTACGTGCAGGGAGTTGGTTGCCCAATCGCAAGAATCGCGCTGCCTAACTACCGCGAAGTGCGAGACGAATTTGCAGACAAGAATGTGGCCTTTTTAATGTTTAATGCCAACATTCAAGACAATCAGAAACGCATTGCCCGCGAGGTAAGCGAGTTTGGCATCGACTTTCCGGTACTAAAAGATGAAGGACAGGTTTTAGCGAAGGCTTTGGGAGTTGAGCGCACAGCAGAAGTGTTTGTGATCAACCCTCGCACGCAAGAAGTATTGTATCGTGGCCCCATCAATGATCAGCTTGGCTACGAGACTCAGCGCAACCATGCTAACGAGCATTTTTTGAAAGACGCGCTAAATACAGTGCTTGCCGGTGGCACTGTGAATATCGAAGATATTCCAGACTCTAAAGGCTGCTTGGTTGCGATATTCGATACTTAAGATTTCGAACTATATTAGCGAAACAAAGGCCCGGCTATGACTACATAGCCGGGCTTTTTATTGCCCGTGCATAGGCAATTCCTTTTGCGTTGTTGGTATTACGGGTATGCAACACCACGTTTAGGCTCGAATCAATTACAAATTATCGAGAGGGCTGTTGGTGCCTGCATAGTGCCGGCCGAGCACATGGGTATATATCTGCGTTGTTTTCACATCACTGTGCCCGAGCAGTTCCTGCACAGTTCGAATATCGGCACCACCCGCTAACATATGGGTCGCAAAGGAGTGCCGGAAACTGTGGCATACTACCCGCTTGTTCTTGATACCGGCATCGATGACGGCTTGTCGAACAAACTTGCGCACAGCAGTTGGATGCAAGTGGTAACGACAAACTTCTCCCGTCAGTGGGTGTGGGCAATGCCCGGATGAAGGAAACAAATATGCCCATGCAGCAGAATACATGGCTTTGGGGAATTTTCGACTGAGCGCCGGCGCCATGGAACAGCCCACACCACCAAAGGAGTCCTTCTCCTGAATCTCAATACCAAGCTTGATCTGTTCTTTCAAAGCACTATTCAACATTGCACTTAGCAGCGTTAC
>CAYGRT010000054.1:0-16819 GCA_964352355.1 uncultured Pseudohongiella sp.
CTGTTAAGGGAAAGCCAAGGTATCGATCCTGCCTTGGCGCCAATCGAATTTCGAGCTGCGTCTGGTATGCAGCAGGTCAGCCAAAATTTGATCAATATTTCAGGCGATGTGGTTGTCCAGCAGGGCTACCGCGTGGTGCAGAACGATAATGTCACTTCCGTTGATCGCAGCGAAAACACCATTGTGATGGAAGGCAATGTTGAGTTTCGTGAACCTGGCATTTTGATATTAGGTGATTCCGCTTTTATCGATACCGACAATAGCTCAAACCAAATTCAATCGGCGCGCTATGTAATCCATGACGTGGGCGCCCATGGCAGCGCGGCCAACATGATTTACAGCAGCGAGTCCGAAGTGGTGACTATAGAGAACGGCGAGTTTAGCCGCTGCGAACCCAACAATAGTTTTTGGAAACTTAGCGCCCAAAGTATCGTCTTGGATCAAGCCAACAACAGAGGCTATGCGAAGGCGGTCAGTCTGCGTATAAAAGACGTTCCCGTGTTTTATTACCCGTTCACAATGCCTTTCCCGATTAGTGATCAACCCGTATCGGGGTTTCTGCCGCCTAGCATGGGCTCGACTCGAACCGGCGGATTCGATTTTGAACTTCCCTATTATTTGGCCTTAGCACCAAACTACGATGCCACTATTTCACCGCGCCTGTTGTCCGACCGAGGCGTAATGCTTGGTAGCGAATTTCGATATCTTTCAGACCGCACAGAAAACACATTTAACGGCTCTTACTTGGCTAACGACGATCAGTTTGACGCGGCCACAGCTGATATTCCTGGCAGCTTGTCTCCACCCGTTGCCGACCGCTGGTTTGTTGGCCTAAGACATCAGGGGGCATTTGGACGCCACTGGAGCACTTTCGTTGACTATAACGCGGTCAGCGACGATGAGTATTTTTTTGATTTGGGCGCCACCGGACTCAATGTGTTCAGTCGGTCCAATTTAAACCGACAAGGCCGACTTGATTTTAACTCCGACTACTTGCGCGCCAACGTCAATTTACAGCGCATTCAGTTGCTAGACCCATTCGCCAATGCGGTGTCCATCAACACCCCCTACGACCGGCTGCCCCAAATCCAATTCGAAACCGGCACTTATTTACCGGCGGGCTTTCGCCTTGGCCTACGCGGCGAAGCTACCTCCTTCGATCGCAACTTAGATGATACTTCTCTGAGCCAGACTCAGCTAGACAATGGCGCCTTAGTCACGGGTCAGCGGGTTAACTTAGAGCCTGAGATTAACTGGTCGGTAGAATCTCCCGGCTGGTTTTTAAGAGCCAATGCAAAATACAAACTAGCCGAATACCGGCTTGAAAACCAAGCCCTTAACACCTTAGAAGATCCAGGATTTGGTGTTGGTATCTACAATGCCGATGCCGGCTTGATCTTTGAACGAAGTTTTAGTGGTGGCAATCGCACTCAGACCTTAGAGCCTCGATTGTATTACCTTTACAGCGAGTTCGAAGACCAATCCATGTTGCCTCTCTTTGACACGTCAGAGCTCAATTTCAGTTTTAACCAATTGTTTCGCGATGACAGATTTACTGGAGGCGACCGGGTTGGCGATGCCGACCAACTAACCGCCGCACTGACCACTCGCATTCTCGACAGTCGCGGCAAAGAGCGCCTCCGCGCCAGCGTCGGACAAATCACGTATTTTGAAGACCGCCAGGTTACGCTGGCAAACCCTTTGATTAATTTCATCCCTCGCTACTCCCCCATCGCCAGCACCTCAGCATTCGCTGGAGAGTTTGCAGTGAGCCTCGGCTCCAACTGGCAACTCAACACCGATGTGCAGTGGAATGAGGACCGCCAAGATGTGGACGAAGGCAGTTTGCAACTCCGCTATCAGCGGGATAGCGACCATCTTTTCAATCTTTCCTACCGCTTTCGCAGCCTAGTGGACACGCCGACTTTCACCCTTCCGGGAGGCATCGATCCGCGGATAAAACAGACCGATTTTTCGGGCGTTTGGCCAATTGCGACTAATTGGAAAGTGTTGGGTCGATGGAACTATGATCACTCCAATGCTAGGGTCTTAGAGGCGTTCGCCGGGGTGGAATGGAGTAATTGCTGCGCAATTATTCGGGTAATTGGTCGAGAATGGGTTGACGTTGACGAATTGTTTGTCCCTAATATCGAACCGAATCAAGGAATTTTTGTCCAAGTTACCCTCAATGGCCTAGGCAATCTCACCGGTGGCGGTGTGAGCAATCTGCTTAGCGACGGTATCTGGGGATTCAGAGACACAAACTATGCGCAATAAACAACGCTTTTTAAGCAAAAAATTTCAGCCAAAAGTTGCAGCAATAGCCTTTGCACTGACTTGCACACTGCTTTCGCCTGTATCTCAGGCGCAGCGCGTGCTTTTAGACAAAATTGTCGCCGTAGTTGACAGCGATGTGGTTCTACAGAGCGAGCTCGATCGCAGAATGACCGATGCTCGAGCTAATGCTGAGCGCGCTGGGGTGCCAATACCACCGCCTGATCAGTTCAGAGACGAAATATTAGAGTTGTTAATCATCGAGAATCTGCAGCTCCAACTCGCTGAACGAGTGAGTATTCGCTTCGATGACGACACCATCAATCGCGTCCTGAACAACATGGCCACCAACAACAACATGACATTCGAGCAATATGTAGCGACCCTCGAACAAAGTGGGGTGTATCTGCAAACTCGAGATGAAGTCCGTCGCCAAATGACCTTGCAGGAACTACAGCGAGGGATGGTCAATCGCCGTATCTCGATCACTGATCAAGAAATAGAAAACTTTCTCAATTCGGAGACAGGCCGCGAGGTGATGGCACCGGATTTTTTGGTAAACGATCTAATAATCCCAACCAGCGAAACTGACACCCCAGATGATATTGCCCGCAAACGCAAAATCGCCGCGGATGTAGTCGCTCGAGTGCGTGATGGCATGCCCTTTAATGAGGCTGCCGATTCTGCCCAGCGAGTCGCAAACATTCAACTAGGTGGCTCTAGCCTTGGTTGGAGGAAAGCAGCCCAACTCCCTACCCTGTTTTCTGACATTGTCCAGCGCATGCAAATCGGTGATGTCGAAGGGCCTATTCAAGCGGGCAACGGCTTTCACGTTCTGTTGCTAGCGGATAAACAAGGTGGCACTGAGCAGATGATAGATCAAACCAACATCCGCCACATAATGCTTGCTCCTAATGAAATTAGAGACGAAGAGCAAACCAAAGCCGCAATTGAAAGATTGCGCGCCCAAATTGCTGCCGGGGGAGATTTTGCAGCGCTAGCACGCCAGAACTCCGACGATGCGTCTTCGGTTGTGGGAGGCGGCGATTTAGACTGGGTCAACAAAGGCGGCCTACCACGTGAAATGGAAGTAGTGATAGACAGTTTAGAGGTAGGCGAATTGAGCGAGCCATTCCGCACCGAAATGGGATGGCATATCGCAGAAGTACTAGGTCGCCGCGAAACTGACCTGAGCCGCGAATATTCTCGATCGCAAGCTGAGAATGCGCTTCGCAATCGTAAGTTCGATCTTGAACTTGAAAACTGGATTCTCGAGATTCGCGAAGAAGCCTTCGTCGAACTGGTTGAGTAAACCTCGACCAGCATTGGAATTTATCTGTGCCAAACCGCATTGCAATCACGCCTGGCGAGCCAGCCGGAATCGGCCCCGATCTATGCGTTAGTCTTGCGCTAAAGCCGCCGGCTGGCGCTCAACTAGTTGTTGTCGCTGATCCCTCGCTCTTGTTAGAGCGAGCCGCGTTACTAAACCAATCGATTACCCTCACTCCTTTTGATGCTAGTGCGCCTGCTCGACCAAACGAAACAGGCGAGTTATTCATTAACCCAGTGCCGCTACTCGAGCCAACTAAAGCGGGCGTCTTATCTAAGGCAAACAGCGGATATGTATTAAACACGCTGCGCACCGCTTGTGATTTGGTTTTAAAGGGGACGCTTGACGCCTTAGTGACAGGGCCAGTGCATAAAGGCATCATCAATGATGCAGGGATCGAATTTACGGGCCACACAGAATTTTTAGCTGACTACTGCAAGCAGCCTCTTACGGTGATGATGTTGGCAACCAGCGGTTTACGAGTGGCTCTGGCAACCACCCACTTGCCACTTGCCCAAGTACCCAGTGCAATTACTAAGCCTTTGCTGCGCAGCATTATTGGTATTCTCAATAAGGATCTGCAAGACAAATTTGGCATCGACACACCGCGAATTCTGGTGTGCGGATTGAACCCACACGCAGGTGAAGGGGGCCATTTGGGCCGAGAAGAAATAGACACAATCGAGCCCGTATTGACTGAGCTGAGAGGCCAAGGGACAAACCTGATCGGACCCCTGCCAGCTGACACGCTTTTCACCGACAAATATCTAAAGCAGGCCGATGCGGTGCTAGCCATGTTTCATGACCAGGGCTTGCCTGTACTTAAGTTCAAGGGCTTTGGAGATTCCTGCAACATTACTCTGGGCCTACCAATGATTCGCACTTCGGTCGACCACGGCACAGCAGTGGACTTAGCGGGAAGTGGCAACATCGATAGCGGAAGCCTCTACAACGCAATAACTACCGCAGCAGCAATGGCTAGCCATTGGAAAAACCGATGAAAGCCGGCCTATCTGATCTGCGTCTAAGCAACGGTATGCGTCATCAGGCGCGCAAGCGCTTCGGACAGAATTTTCTCCACGACCAAACTGTTATCGACAAAATTATTGCGTCGATAAATCCCAAGCCCGAGGATCACTTAGTGGAAATTGGTCCTGGCCAAGGGGCAATTACTGCGCCGCTGGCAAACGTTGGAGCCAAACTCGATTGTATTGAGCTTGATCGCGATCTCACAAAGTTTCTGAAAGACCGCTACAAGCAGCTGAGTCATGTGACCATACATCAGCAAGACATTTTGAAATTCCATATTGCCCAACTCAGCACTTGTGAACACTCTCTGCGGGTGATTGGCAACTTGCCCTACAATATTTCCACGCCCGTGTTATTTCATCTGCTCAAAAGCCATAAGCTAATACAAGACATGACATTTATGCTGCAATTAGAAGTGGTGCAGCGAATGTCGGCGAGTGTTGGTGACAAAAATTATGGCCGCCTCGGCATCATGCTGCAGTACTATTGCCAAGTGGAACATCTGTTTAATGTCCCCGCTGCTGCGTTTAATCCCCAGCCCAAAGTGAGCTCGGCCATTGTTAGGCTGACACCCCACCGTGACAAACCGTTGGTTGCTAACAATGTGAAAACCCTGGAAACCATTGTCAGAAATGCGTTTAACCAGCGGCGCAAGACCTTGAAAAACAGCCTTAAAGACATTACCTCTACGGCAGTGATGGACAGCCTAGACATAGATATAAGTTTAAGGCCTGAAAACCTTTCTTTGGCTGACTACGTAGTTATCAGTAATGCGATCACGGCTGCAAACCCAAATTAACCGAGCATACGTTCAATGAGCACAAGTAATAGCATTAAGATCGATGTCACAACCCGCTACCTCAAGGAACAATCTGACCCTTTCACACGCAGGTATGCGTTTGCCTACACCGTGGAAATCACCAACGAAGGTAACGAGGCAGTTAGGCTGCTGAACCGCTACTGGCACATTGCCGACGATAATAACCACATCGAGGAAGTGCAAGGTGAAGGGGTTATCGGCAAACAACCCGAAATAGCCCCTGGCACAAGCTTTAAGTACACCAGCGGTACCGTGATCTCTACCGAGGTTGGCACCATGAAGGGCAATTACGAAATGCTCTCTGCTAGTGGGCAGAAATTCAAAGCGCCTATACCTCCCTTTCTACTGGCAATACCCCACACTGTTCACTAACAAAGCTGCATAGAGTTGCTTGGGTGTTATACTTCGTTCATCATCACTAACCTTCACCATCAACGACGACGCACACTATGAGCACCTATGCTGTCGGTGACATACAGGGATGTTATAAACAACTCCGTAAGCTGCTGAAGAAAGTAAAATTTGACCCCAACCAAGACAAACTTTGGTGCGTGGGTGACCTCGTGAATAGAGGGCCGAAATCCGCAGACACCCTGCGCTTTTTGCAAGACATGGATGATGCGACTCGTATCGTGCTCGGCAATCATGATCTCCATTACATCGCCTTAACCGAGGGCTGTGCTCCACTTCGCACGAAAGACACCTTAGGTAAACTTCTAACGGCATACGATGCCGATGCACTTAGTACATGGCTTAGATCAAAACCACTCGCTTACATCGACAGCATTGACACGAGCGCTGGGCCTGAACACTTTATAATGTTTCACGCAGGCGTCGCTCCAAGTTGGTCCGTGCAGTCGACACTCAATTTTGCCGCAGAAGTTGAACTGACGCTGCAAGGAGGCGACTACCGAGAATTTTTGCGCTTCATGTATGGCGACAAACCCCGTCGCTGGCATAACAAACTCCAAGGGCTTGAGCGTCTTCGAGTCATCACCAATTATTTAACCCGCGTTCGATTTTGCGATGCCGTGGGCAATTTAAGATTGGATATAAAACAAGGTTATGCCTTTGCGCCGCACGGCTACAAGCCTTGGTTCCACTACGAAAAAGTAAGTCAAGATGCAAACATAGTATTCGGACATTGGGCCTCGATCGAAGGTTACACCGGAAAAGAGAATGTCCACGCCCTTGATACTGGTTGCGTCTGGGGCCGAGAACTGACTCTGATGCGATTAGAGGATGGCAAACGCTATGCTATCGCCTAACTCTCCAAATTTTCCTGAGCATTGTAAACCGTCATGAAAGTTTACTTAGTGGGTGGCGCGGTCAGAGACTCCCTGCTTGGCCTTGAGGTTCATGACAAAGATTATGTCGTGGTAGGTGCTGACCCGAGCGAACTGCTCGCTCAAGGTTATACACAAGTTGGCAAAGGTTTCCCGGTTTTTCTCCACCCCACTAGTAAGCAAGAATTCGCGCTTGCCCGCCTAGAACGGAAAATAGCACCGGGTCACACAGGATTCGATTTCGTCTCATCGAAAGAAGTTACCCTTGAGGAAGATCTTTCTCGGCGAGACCTCACCATTAACGCGATTGCACAAACAGAATCTGGCGAATTAGTTGATCCTTTCCAAGGCCAGCGTGACATCAATAATCGCATTCTGCGCCACGTATCGCCCGCATTCATTGAAGATCCACTGCGAGTGCTGCGAGTCGCCCGTTTTGCTGCCCGCTTTGCCCATTTGGGCTTTACCGTTGCCACAGAAACATTAGCCCTAATGGGAGAAATTTACCGCAGCGGAGAAATACAAACCCTGCCAAGCGAACGGCTTTGGGGTGAAATCGAATTGGCGATGAAAACACCAAGCCCAGCGGTTTTTGTCTCGGTGCTTAAGCAGTGCGGTGCACTCACTATTATCCTACCAGAAGTTATGGATCTATTTGGGGTGCCTCAGCCAGAGCAGTACCATCCGGAAGTTGATACTGGACTACATACTCTATTGTCACTAGAACAAGCTGCTAAACTCAGTAGCGACCCAGTCATTAGATATGCTGTGCTTGTGCACGACGTTGGTAAAGGGGTGACAGATCCCAGCAAATGGCCCAGTCATTTCGGGCATGAAAAATTGGGCTTAGCACCACTTGAAAAAATAAACGAGCGCTTACGAGTTCCCAACGATTACGCAGCGCTTGCCGCAATGGTCTGCGAACATCACACCAAGATGCATCGCGCATTGGAGCTAAAGCCCACTACGTTACTTTCGCTGTTAGAGGCATTGGATGGGTTTCGCAGGCCCCAACGCTTTGAGCATTTCCTAATCGCCTGCGAGGCCGATGCCCGCGGCCGCACCGGTTTAGAGAACAGGGAATACCCTCAACACAACTACCTGCGTAATGCATTAACCGCTGCGAGCGCTGTCGATGCCAAGCACGCGTTGGCAGCCAATCCGTCTCAAGCGCCCCAAGATGTTATACGGCAAGCACGATTGGCGGCGGTTAATGACTTTGTCAGAGACTATCGACAAAGGAATAGTAATGCCTAAAGTTGTATTCATTACGGGGGCTGCAAAGCGTATTGGCGCCGAGATTGCGGAGATATTTCATCAACGAAGTTTCAATGTCATCGTGCACTGCAATCACTCGGTCAAAGAAGCCAACGCATTAGTCAGCCGACTGAATAACATCCGTAGCCAATCCGCCGCAGTGTTAAAAGCGGATCTAACCGACTCAGAACAATTATTGACACTTTGCCAAGCTATTTTACCGATATTTAATAGGCTCGATGTACTCGTCAATAATGCATCAAGTTTCTATCCCACACCCTTGGCAGATACTAACCCGCAGCAGTGGCGGGATCTGTTGGATAGCAATTTAACTGCAGGCTTCTTTATCGCCAAGACATTAGCAGAAGAGCTCACCCGGCGTCACGGCGCCATCGTTAATCTTGTGGATACTCATGGGGACAGACCACTGGCCGGGTTTCCAATTTACAGCATTGCCAAGGCTGGGGTAAAAGCGATGACTCGATCAATGGCCATTGAGCTCGGCCCTCATGTTCGAAGCAATGGAGTTTCACCTGGCGCCATATTGTGGCCGCCATCACTAGAAGACGACAATGACCCAAGCGTTTTGGAAAATCGCGAACAAATGCTTAGCTTGATTCCTTTAAAAAGATTGGGTGCTAAACGAGACATTGCCGAGGCCGTATATTACTTAGCGGTAGAGGCCAGTTATATTACTGGGCAAGTAATCAAAGTGGACGGCGGACGAAGTCTGCGTTAATCGTCGAGAGAAAAGACGATTGGCCATAGCTTTTGTTTAGACTTATCGTACTGTTGCCACAGCGCTGCGTAGGTTTTCCCACTGGGTTTGTGGATCGTATCCGGCAACAGCTCTGACAGTGGCAGCAACACAAACGCATTCTCTGTAATTTCCGGCCGAGGCAAGGTTAAACCGCACTCCTCGCCTTCTGAATCACCATACAGCAAAATATCAACATCCATTGTTCGACCAGAAAATCGCGGCTGTTTTCTATCTCTACCTAGTTGATTCTCGATGTCTTTGAGCTGTGCTTGAATGTTCGCCAATGGCATATCACAGTTTAGTACCGCGGCTAGATTCATAAAGTTAGCGCCATCGAACCCTACCGCTTCGCTTTCATAAACCTGTGATATTTGCAGCGGTCCAAACTCGGTTTGCAGAAGCTCAAGACACGCTTGAATATTTCGCCGCGGATTGATGTTGCTGCCGAGACTTAGCGCTAGCAATGGCATAACTATGCTCTCTTAAGACTTCTCGCCGCGCTCGATGATAACTCCAACGTCTTTTGAGCCGGTTACAGCACCAGGCTTTCCAAGCCGCAACCTAAGCCAAGGTACGTTAAATTCCGTGCGGACTATGTTCGCGATTTCTTCGGCGAGCGTCTCTACCAATAAAAACTCCGAGCCTTCGACAAAACTAATAAGCCGTTTTGCCACTGATTTGTAATCTAGGGTTTTAGCAATATCATCAGCGGCAGCTGCCGGGCGAATATCTGTCGCCATTTCAAGGTCTAAACTTACCACCTGACGCTGCTCTCTTTCCCAGTCAAAGATGCCGATAATAGTCTTGATCTCCAAGTCTCTGATATAGACGATATCCATACTTAATTTACTCTCTGAATACATTTAATAAGATGACCAGACCCGGCTGATCAAAGGGGGGGCAGCGTATCAAGTGGCCACCGAGGCCTTGCTTTGATTTCCAATGGGTCCTGCTGTCCTGCTAGTAAACGCTGACAACCGGCATAAGCGATCATGGCACCGTTGTCGGTACAAAATTTTGGCTGGGCATAGAACAGCTGCCCCTTCACTTTTACTAGCGCTTCCTCAAGCACTTGACGCAGCTTCACATTGGCACTTACCCCACCCGCTATCACCAGGGTTTTCAACGAGGTGGCCTCTAACGCACGGCGACACTTGATCGCTAGTGTTTCGGCTACCGCATCTTCAAAAGCAACCGCGATATCTGCCTTAGTTTGATTATCCAATTGGCCAGACTCATCACTGCATTGCTCGATGGTATTGCGAACAAAGGTTTTCAGGCCGCTAAAACTAAAATCCATTCCGGGCCGGTTCGTCATTGGCCGAGGAAAGTTAAAACGGTCTCGATTGCCTTGCTGAGCAAGCTTAGCCACGTTAGGCCCACCTGGATACGCAAGCCCTAGCATCTTGCCCACTTTATCGAATGCCTCGCCCGCTGCATCATCCAACGATTCACCCAAGAGTCGATACTGCCCGATGCCCTTTACCTCGACCAACTGTGTATGTCCCCCTGAGACTAACAGAGCGACAAAGGGAAAACTTGGTGCCCTTTCCTCTAGCATGGGAGCAAGCAAATGCCCCTCCATATGATGTACGCCTATGACGGGAATGCCCCATCCCATTCCCAAGGCCCGACCTATAGCACCGCCCACCAAAAGCGCGCCTACCAGACCCGGGCCCGCCGTATAGGCAATGCCATCGAGCTCATCAGCACCTATGCCAGCCTCTGCCATGGTCTGTTGGATCAGAGGCAGAGTTTTTCGAATGTGATCTCGGGACGCCAATTCTGGTATCACGCCGCCATATTGGGCATGAATCTCTATTTGTGAGTAGAGCTGTTCCGCTAGCAAGCCCCTGTCGCTGTCATAAATGGCGACACCGGTTTCGTCACAGGATGTTTCGATTCCTAATACTTTCAATTAGTTAGTTCCATTGTAAGACGAGCTTGGGAGCCATGAGGGAGCTAATCATGCCAAAAATTCAGCAAAACCCCAACCTGTGTCTAAAATGCCAGATCTGGGCGTAAATTCTTTGCAATTCGCTTATTGGGGCATTAATATACCTGCCCCTGAAAATCGCCTAGCAAGAACTGGCGAAGGTCTTGTTTCAGGCACAAAGAATTCAAATTAATACTCAATTAAGGTAGGTGTTTTTTCCATGCCAATGGTAAAACTGAAAGAAAATGAACCGTTTGACGTCGCTTTACGCCGTTTTAAGCGTTCATGCGAAAAAGCTGGAATCCTCGCTGATGTTCGTCGTCGCGAGTTTTACGAAAAGCCAACTTCTGTCCGCAAGCGCAAAGCTGCCGCTGCAGTTAAGCGTCATTTGAAAAAAGTATCTCGCGAGAGCCGCAAAGCCACTCGCCTTTACTAGCTTAGAGAACTCCTCCAGCGGTTAGCATTTTGCTAGTCGCTTGGCTGTGTGATCCTAACAAATCAACGACGACTTAAACTATGCCTGATAGCGCGCTCAAGCAGACCATAACCGATGCGATGAAAGACGCCATGCGAGCGAAAGATAAAGCTCGATTGGGCACTATCCGGCTAGCTCTGTCCGAAATCAAGCGCATCGAAGTGGATGAGCGCATCGACCCTGATGACACTCGCATTATTGCTGTGCTGGATAAAATGGTGAAACAACGCCGTGAATCTATCAAGCAGTTTGAAGCGGCTGCTCGGCAGGAACTAGTCGATCAAGAGCAATTCGAAATCGACGTGCTGCAAGAATTTCTCCCCAAAGCCTTATCGGAAGACGAGCTTGACGCCATCATCGCCAACGCAATGTCCGAATCAGGTGCCGCTTCCATGCAAGACATGGGTAAAGTAATGGGATTAGTGAGACCACAAGTAGTCGGCCGGGCTGACATGGCTGCGGTCAGCGCAAAAATCAAAGCCTCCCTCGGCTAGCAATCTCGCCCTGCTGCTCTAATCAGAGGATGGATTCCACACCGTTTCTCACTCGACAGATTTCCCTTTTGCCTTGCTCAAAAGAATTTACCGGGAACCCATCCGCCCTAGACGGCGTCAGTAACACTGCAGTAAACGCGCCTCATCCTATACAATAGATGCCGACGTTAAGAGCAAGTCCTCAACAACACACAAGGTAGGCATGGCAGGCTTAATTCCTCAAGCATTTATCGACAACCTGCTCAATCGAGCTGACATCATTGATGTCATCGATAAGCGAGTGCCGTTAAAAAAAGCCGGCAAAAACTACTCCGCGTGCTGCCCTTTCCACCAAGAAAAAACCCCGTCATTTAGTGTGCAGCCCGATAGGCAGTTTTACTACTGCTTTGGCTGCGGCGCCGCCGGCAATGCCATCGGCTTTATCATGAATTTCGAACAGGTGGACTTTCCCCAAGCGGTTGAGACCCTCGCCAAAGAAAATGGCCTGGAAGTACCACGGGAAGAATCTCAAGCAGCGGCGCAGAAACAATCCGAAAATGCCAAGCTCTACGATTTATTGGAACAGGCTAGTAAGTACTACCAAACCCAGCTGCGAGTGCATAAAGACCGAGGCAAGCCTGTTGACTACCTCAAATCCCGCGGCCTGAGTGGAGAAATCGCAAAACGATTTAACCTAGGTTACGCACCTAGTGGATGGGACAACCTGATTGCCGAGTTGGGCAAAAATGAGTCAGCTATTTCGGCATTGGCCAAATCCGGCATGTTGATTGAAAAAGAACGAGCCGCAGGTGAGAGCCGCGAACACTACGACCGATTTCGCCATCGCATTATGTTTCCCATTCGCGATGCTAGAGGCCGCACCATCGCATTTGGCGGCAGAGTGCTAGGAGACGAAAAGCCCAAATACCTTAACTCGCCAGAAACACCTGTGTTTCACAAAGGTTCCGAACTTTATGGCTTGTTTGAATCCAAACAAGCAAGCAGTAAACACACCCAGCTTTTGGTTGTGGAAGGCTATATGGACGTCATAGCCCTAGCTCAAGCCGGAATTAACAACGCCGTGGCAACACTAGGCACCGCCACTGGCGCCTATCATCTGCAGCGCCTGTTTCGCATGGTGCCCGAAGTGGTTTTCTGTTTCGATGGCGACCAGGCCGGACGAACCGCAGCTTGGCGCGCACTGGAGGCAAGCCTGCCTGAGATGCAAGACGGTCGGCAAGTAAAGTTTTTGTTTCTGCCCGAGGGCGAAGACCCAGACACGCTAGTTCGAAAAATTGGCAAAGAAGAGTTTACCCGAGTCATCGAAAGCGCCACACCGCTAGAGACGTTCTTCTTTGATAAACTGGCAACCGGCATTGATATCAGCTCCAGCGCCGGCAAAGCGAGACTCAGCAACCTTGCCAAACCACTTTTAAAGACTCTGCCACATGGCGTCTTTGCGCAGCTGATGAAGGAGAAACTAGCCCAGTTAATGGGCATTGATTCCGGCGCCTTAGAAAAACTGATGATAGAACCCAGCGAACCCACCCAGCAATTCACGCCGCCACCTGCGGATATACCTCCTTATGTTCCAGGTCCAGAAACGACGAGCCAGCGCCCACCCTCGCGAAACAACCTTCCTGCCAGATCAGCCGCAGAGCTATCCCGTTACCATCGGCCATTAAGCTTGAAAGCAATCGAGTTGCTGCTGCGCAATCCAGAGATTGCGTTAAATCTCAGCTGTGATTTAACCCCTCTTCGCAGCGCGGAGGATGAGAGCCGAAAGCTCCTGCTAAGCCTCATTGAAATTATACAGAACGACCCCACTACTAAGACGTTCACCCTATTAGGTTATTGCTATGGCACGAGCCTCGGAAATCAGCTAACTGGACTGCTAAAAGGGGAAAAAATCACGCCAACCGAGGGCGTAGAAATGGAATTCAAACAGATAGTTGACAATATTTTGTCAGACATCACCCGAAAGCTTGAATTACTGGAATTAAAAGACAGATTACAGTCTGCTGTGAACAAATCGGCTACGCCAACAACACATGAAACCAACAGTTCTAGTTGAGAACTTTCGGGCCGACAAATTGGTCTAATAAACAGTCAATAAACCCATAGCAAAGATATACAAGTAGCTCGGCGCTCTATATAATGCCCGGCTCCCTTTTATTCACCCATTTCCTAGCGCGAATGCTAGGCAAGACGAGAATTCATGGCCAAAACACTCGCTCCTCAATCCAGCCTTAAAGCACTCATTGCCAAGGGCAAGGAACAAAGCTATCTCACCTACGCTGAGGTAAATGATCACTTACCCGAGTCGATTTCAGACCCAGATCAGGTTGAAGATATTATTCAAATGATCAACGACATGGGCATCAAGGTGTTCGAAACTGCACCTGATACTGATTCCTTGTTGTTGAATGAAGACAGTGATTCTGGCGCTGACGAAGTCGCAGCCGCGGAAGCCGCCGCAGCCTTGGCTGCTGTTGAAAATGAAGCCGGCCGCACCACTGATCCAGTTCGCATGTACATGCGCGAAATGGGTACGGTCGAGCTGCTAACGAGAGAAGGCGAGATCGTCATAGCTAAGCGTATCGAAGAAGGCCTGCGTGAGCTTATGAAAGCCATGGCCTACTTTCCGGGCACGGTTGAACACGTATTAAACGAGTACGCGCTTACGACTACTGAAGAGCGTCGCCTTAACGAACTCATTACTGGCTATTTAGACACTACAGACGACATCCCAGTGCCTCCACCCATGGACGATGACGTCGACTCGGATGTTGATTCGAGCAGCGACGACGATGACGATGACGATTCTACAGACGATGAAGAAGAAGCAGCAACTGGCCCAGATCCAGAAGAGGCAAAAATTCGCTTTGCGGAACTAGCCGCTCAGTTCAAAAAGACTAGCACTGTTGTTAACAAAAATGGCCGCAGTCATGCTAAATCGTTAGCCGAATTGGAAAAGCTTGGCGAGATTTTCAAAAACTTCAAACTTACCCCCCGTCAGTTTGAACCGCTGCTGGCCCACATTCGTGCAGTGCTTTCAAGGCTTCGACGCCATGAAAAAACCATTATCAGCCTGTGTGTTCGTGGCGCCAATATGCCGCGCAAGACCTTTATCGAAAGCTTCCCTGGCAACGAAGTCAACCTAAAGTGGATCGATAAACACATCAAGCAAAAAACAGCCTACTCTGAATTATTGGTCAACGTAAAAACTGAAGTGTTGCGTGCCCAAAAGAAAATTCAGATGTTGGAAGAAGAAAGCGGCCTTACCGTTGCTGAGATCAAAGACATCAATCGGCAAATGTCCATCGGCGAAGCTAAATCTCGTCGCGCGAAAAAAGAAATGGTGGAAGCTAACCTGCGATTGGTTATCTCCATTGCGAAAAAGTATACCAACCGAGGCCTGCAATTTCTTGACCTGATTCAAGAAGGAAACATCGGTTTGATGAAGGCAGTAGACAAGTTTGAGTATCGCCGTGGTTATAAGTTCTCTACTTACGCGACCTGGTGGATTCGTCAGGCCATTACTCGATCCATCGCTGACCAGGCAAGGACCATTCGTATCCCGGTTCACATGATCGAGACCATTAATAAGCTAAACCGCATCTCACGGCAAATGGTGCACGAAAAAGGCCGCGAGCCCACACCCGAAGAACTGGGTGAACGCATGGATATGTCGGAAGACAAAATCCGCCGCGTGCTTAAAATTGCCAAAGAGCCAATCTCTATGGAGACGCCGATCGGTGATGATGAAGATTCCCATCTTGGCGACTTTATCGAAGACTCAACGGTGGATTCGCCAGTTGACTCATCCATTGACGAAGGACTTCGTGAGGCCACTAAAGATGTGCTTGGCAGCCTAACGGCGCGAGAAGCAAAAGTACTGCGCATGCGTTTTGGCATCGACATGAACACCGATCACACGTTGGAAGAAGTTGGCAAACAGTTTGACGTGACACGTGAGCGTATTCGTCAGATCGAAGCAAAAGCTCTAAGAAAGCTGCGCCATCCTACTCGCTCGGATCATCTGCGTTCATTCTTAGACGATTAATCAAAAATAAGATCACGCTAGGTTGCAGTTAACACTGCAGTCTAGCGGGTGATACCCTCAGCAATCACAAGGACCACACCATGCCCGCCGTAACTATCAAAGACAAAGTTGTATTCGTCACTGGCGCAAACCGCGGCATAGGCAAGAGCTTTGTAACCCAGGCATTGGCATTTGGTGCCAAGAAGGTTTACGCCACAGCGCGGAACAAGGCAAAACTAGCTGAACTTGTAGCATTGAATGACGACCGCCTAGTGGCGCTTGAGCTTGATGTCACAAAACAAGCCCAAGTGGATGCAGCCGCGAAAGCCGCCGGCGACGTCGAGGTATTAATCAACAATTCCGGTATGGGCACTGGCAGCTCTTTTTTAAAAGCAGCCGACCCAAGCAAAGCCCAGCTTGAGCTGGACGTAAACTATTTGGGCATCTTAAGAATGGCCATCGTCTTTGCGCCTATTCTTAAAGCCAACGGCGGCGGCGCCATGGTGAACATCCTCTCCATTGCCGGCCTCACTAACTTCCCGTTTGCTGCAAGCTACTCGGCCTCAAAGGCCGCTGGCCATTCTCTAACCCAAGGCCTGCGAGCAGAACTGGCCTCACAGAACACCTTGGTAACTGGTGTCTACCCAGGACCAATAGATACCGACATGGCCGCCAATCTACCCTTCGATAAAGAATCGCCAGATGTGGTTGCACAAAAAGTGTTTGAAGGTATCGCAGCAGGAGGAGAGGACATATTCCCAGATGCCTTCGCCGCCAAACTAAGCGCCGGCATCAAAGCCGACGCTAAAGCCGTGGAAAAAGCCCAAGCGGCCGGTTTTTAAACAACATAAATAATTTGCGCGGATAGCACACAAAAAGCTTAAGCTGCGAGCAACTATTCGATAGAATCGCAGCCGCTGAACATCTCCACTGCAGCTGCTGCGGAGAGTTTAGTTAAAGACAGCGTATTTGTTCGTAATCGAGGCGAACGGCTTTCTGATGGAGGGAGCGTACTTGTGTACGTGACCGAAGGAATATAAGGCGTTTAACGAAGAATACGAGTAAATAGCGAAGTATACGGGCCTATAACTCAGTTGGTTAGAGTAGCGGACTCATAATCCGTTTGTCCCAGGT
>CAYGRT010000055.1:0-1290 GCA_964352355.1 uncultured Pseudohongiella sp.
GCCAAATTGTTGGATCATGCCAACAAAGACTAGATTCTCCACCGGATCGATCCAAAACCAAGTGCCTGCCGCACCGCCCCAGTAGTACTCCCCTACGGAGTAGCTTTCCGCTTCCACCGGGTCATCAATCACCGCAAAGTCGAGACCAAATGAGGTACCCCTGGCACCTAAGCCTATGCCGTTAACCGCTTTCGGGGTTTGATCTCTGTGCATAATTTCAACGGTTAGCGGGGCTAGAATCCGCACGCCGTCAAGTTCACCGCCGTTCAACAACATTTGGGCGAACCGCATATAATCCATTGTGCTAGAGACCAACCCGCCTCCGCCGCCTTCAAAAACAGGATCGATGAGAAAGTTTGCATCAGGAAAACCCTCTCCTGGGACTAACTCACCATTTGCTCCATACCCGTAGACCTGAGCAAATCGGTTTACTTTTTCTTCAGGCACATGGAAATCTGTGTCGTTCATTCCTAGTGGACCGAAAAGCCTTTCTTCTAAGAAACTGCCGAAGGACTGGCCCGCGAGTTTCTCAACTAAGTAGCCTTGTACATCAACAGACACACTGTATTCCCATTTGGTGCCGGGCTGACTTTTTAAAGGGATCTTGCCTAGCCGGCCGACAAATTCGCTGAGTGGGACAGTGGTGTCCAGCAATCCTGCTTCGACATACATGCTGTCCACAGGCGATTGAGCAAAAATGCCATAAGTTAATCCGCCGGTATGACTCATCAGCTCACGAACTGTCATCTTGTGCTGCTGCGGCTCGGTCAACATATTGCCATCGGTATCTTGGCCGGCGTAAACCTGCAGGTCTTTCAACTCGGGCAAATATTTTTCAACGGGGTCTGAAAGCTTAAACTTGCCTTCTTCGTACAGCATCATCAAGGCCACACCGGTGATTGGTTTGGTCATGGAATAAATACGAAACAGCGCGTCATTTGTCATGGGCGCGCCGGCCTCGATATCGCGATAACCAACAGATTCGAAATGAACGATCTTATTGTCTCGGGCTGCCATTGTGACAACGCCCGCTAATAGACCATCGTCTACCAGCCCTTGCATGGCCTGCGTCACTCTATCCAAGCGTTCAGAGTTCATGCCAGCGGCTTCTGGCTCTGCCATTTGCAATGCAGCAACCGGTATCGCTGGAGCTGAACTTACTGTTGTCGAACTTTGCTGGGGTGCTGGTGCACAGGCAGCAATTATGAAAGCGCCGACGGCGAATAATGACGCTGGGCGCCACAGCTGTAATTTGTTTTGACTATTTTTCACGAACCTCTCCTTTCCCTT
>CAYGRT010000055.1:1390-12450 GCA_964352355.1 uncultured Pseudohongiella sp.
TCAGCGATGCGTAGCTCATTTTCTTGGCGGATCTCGGATCGGACATATAAAGCAGGTAGAAATGCTAAACCCATACCCATCACGACCATCTGCCGTAGCGTATCCAAGCTGGTGCCTTCGTAATCTCGACGAACCACGGCGCCAACTCGCTCACATAGCTCATTAATCTGACGATGAAACAGATGGTGTTCGCCGATAGTCAGGACTTGTTCACCAAATAAATCCATACGATTGATACGCGCTTTTTTAGCAAGCTTGTGTTCTTGAGATATGGCCAATTTAAGTGGTTCGCGGAATAGCGGCATCACCACGAGTTCTTTGGACATGATGGGCAAAGTACTGAGAATGAAATCGTGCCTGCCATTAATTAGTCCATTCTCTAAATCGCTAGGTGCTTCTTCGCGCACATAGAGTTTTAGCTGGGCATGATTTGCATGAATTGGAGTTAAGATGTGGGGCAGCAGATAAGGACCAAGAGTTGGAGTTACCCCTAGTCGATAAGTACCCATACCGCCGCCGGAGAGAGAGCTGGCTTGGTCCGCAAAACCTTGCGCCTCCTCGATGATTCGCAAGGCGCTGGGAAGCAGCTCACGTCCTTCGGTAGTTGTGGACGTG
Source organism: uncultured Pseudohongiella sp. (assembly GCA_964352355.1). Classification (GTDB taxonomy): domain Bacteria; phylum Pseudomonadota; class Gammaproteobacteria; order Pseudomonadales; family Pseudohongiellaceae; genus UBA9145. The sequence continues at coordinate 2,006 of CAYGRT010000055.1, forward strand.
CCATTTTTGGAGCGCTCAAACAGCACTACCCCTAGCACATTCTCAAGCACGGCAATTTGGTTGCTGAGGGTTGGCTGGGTAACGTTTAGCTTGAATGCAGCTTGGCGAAAGCTGCCATCTTCGGCCACGGCGGCAAAATATCTAATTTGCTTCAAACTTAGCTTGTCGAGAGATTCCATGATTATTCCCACAAAATATGTGATAGATAATATCTATCTCTTATAAGCAAATTCTACCTAACTTCGCAGAGTGATTCACCTTACACTCTATGATTCGGAAATACCTGATTAATTATCAGTTAAAAACTGATTAAATGGATAGGACGAAACCGCGTCCTGTTTGTTCCAAGGAGTTCTATGTTGCTAGATATTCACTTTAAGAATTTGAAAGGCGATTTATTCGGTGGACTGACCGCTGGCGTGGTGGCCCTACCACTAGCTCTAGCCTTTGGAGAGGCATCGGGCGCGGGTCCAATCGCCGGTTTGTACGGCGCAATCATCGTGGGCTTTTTCGCCGCTCTGTTTGGCGGCACTGATTCTCAAATCTCGGGCCCAACAGGTCCCATGATTGTGGTGTTCGCTGGGGTATTCGCAAGCCTTGGCGGCAACATTAACTTGGTATTCGCGACAGTTGTTCTGGCGGGTGTGGTACAGATTGGCTTTGGAGTCCTAAGACTTGGCCAATACATTAGGTTAGTTCCTTACCCGGTTGTGTCCGGTTTTATGAGCGGGATAGGCTGCATTATTATTGCACTGCAGGCCAGCCGACTGTTTGGTCATGAGCCCGATGGTGGCGGTACGATTCCCGCTTTGACTGCCATTCCAGATGCTGTAATGGATCCAAATTTTGTCGCATTGGCGCTCAGTATAATTACCCTCATTATTGTTTTTAAATGGCCAAAATCTTGGGGAAAATTCGTTCCAGCACCGTTGGCCGCATTGCTCATTGGAACCATAGCTTCTACTTTCGTCGCCGGCGCTCCAGTGCTTGGTAGTATTCCAACTGGGCTGCCGTCATTTATTATGCCTTCGTTTAGCCAAGATACGCTTTTTATCGTGGTTGAAGCGGCGGTGATTCTGGCGCTTTTAGGCTCAATTGATTCTCTGCTGACGTCTCTAGTCGCTGACAATATGACTCGTACCCGCCATCAATCTAATCGAGAATTGATTGGGCAAGGCATTGGTAACATGGTTGCGGGATTTTTCGGCGGCATACCCGGTGCCGGCGCTACCATGCGAACGGTGGTAAACATTCGAACCGGTGGCAAGACAAAAATATCTGGCATGGTTCACAGCCTATTCCTTCTTACCATTGTGGTATCTCTGGCACCTTTGGCGGCACAAATCCCCCATGCAGTCTTGGCCGGTATATTGGTAAAAGTTGGCTACGACATCATTGACGTTTCTTATCTCAAGCGAGCACATAAAGGCCCCCGTTGGGATTTAGCTTTAATGTCGCTAGTGTTGGCTCTAACCGTTTTCGTTGACCTAATCACCGCCGTTGTTGTTGGGGTAGTGATGGCATCATTAGCATTTGTTAAGCAAATGGCCGACATACAATTGAAGGTATTAGGTAACCTAACCAACGAAGGCTTATCTATTGATTTGAACGAAGAAGAATCAGCCATTATAGATGCGGCAAACAAGCGTATTAGTTTGTTTGATTTTGGTGGGCCGTTAAGTTTCGGCGCGGCGGCCGATGTGGGCCATCAAGTTCGAGAGAAGTCTAAGGGTATAACACAGGCTTTGGTGTTAGATTTTAGCCGAGTGCCTTACATTGATGTCTCTGCGGCACGAGCGGTAGAAACTATCGCCTGTGATGCAAAATCGTCAAACAAGCGTATATTTATTTCTGGCATGAATTTGGGTGTTAGAGAGACGCTTACAGGTCTTGATGCCGATTGCTGCGTCCCAGATGAATCTCATTATGCGACTCGACTGGATGCGCTTAAAGCAGCAAGAGATTATATTTCCGTAACTGCGCCAATCGGTCCAATTGCGACGACTAAGCCTTCAATTGCATAGACATCGCCCAGGCTGTGTTTTTAAGCAGCCTGGCCGCGTCTAATGAAACGGGAACCTAGCTTCGTTTTGAAGTTAGTGCCATCGAATCCGTTGGCTTCGGAAATGCTGCGAGGTGGATCACCATCAACGGTGGCGCAAAATGAGTAAAGAAAACCTATTATATCCCCATGGCCAAGTGGAAAAAATTCATTCCGACCTATTTATGGTTCGCGGCAGTATTGGAATGAAACCATTGATGCGAATCACTCGCAATATGGCAATTATTCGCAGTGGTGCAGAACTTACCCTAGTAAACCCGATACGAGTTAACCAAGAGGTTGAAAACTCAATCTTAGAATTGGGCAACATTACTCATATAATGCGACTTGGTGCTTTTCACGGAGTTGATGATTGCTACTACGTGGAAAAGTTTGGCGCAAATATGTGGGCACAATTGGGAGGCACCACTTACTCAGAGCCTGAAGTCACTCATGTGTTAAGCGAAGGTTGTGAACTGCCATTCAAAAATGCCGAGTTAATTGAGTTCGACGGATCGATTCAACCGGAGAGCGTGCTGCTAGTTTCAGAGGGCAACGGCCTCTTGCTTACCTGCGATGCTATTCAGAATTACGGTGATTATAGTTACAACAGCTTCCTAGCGAAATTGATGATGCCTTTCATCGGGTTTCCTAGGAAAACCTTGGTTGGTCCTATCTGGCTGAAGTACATGACCCCCGAAAGCAAAAGTCTTGAGCCGCAATTTCGAAAATTGCTTAATCTGCCTTTCGATTCTTTGTTGGCGGCTCACGGAACCTTGCTGACATCAGGCGCCCATCAGGCTGTTCGGGATGCCATTGATCGTGCTTTTCTTAGTGAATAGCCTCTATTCCTGAATCGAGTTTTTGAATTAATGAAAGAATCTACTCCTCGAATTGATTCGATTTGCATTGGAGAGCAGCGCGAGATTCTGCATGAGGGTAAGCCGCTCTTCACAGGAATCTATAAATTTCCTACCGCTAATATAGTAGAGGTGCAATGGGAATCATTGGCAGGCGACCATCAGGTGGATCGCCGTTTTCACGGTGGCAGGGATAAAGCGATTTACGTTTATCCCAATGCACAATATGCCCATTGGGAGAAAGAGCTAAAGCGCGGGCCTCTCGGAGCATCATTTTTTGGTGAGAATCTAAGCATTAGTGGCCTAAGTGATGAGACTGTCTATATTGGTAATCGCTATCAACTTGGCAGCGCTCTAGTTGTGGTCTCCCAGCCTCGAATCCCGTGCTTTAAGCTGGGGATTCGTACCGGTGACGAAACTTTCCCTGCTAAGTTTTTAAGCGCCGGCTGGCTCGGTTTTTACTTGCGGGTTGAAGAAGTAGGCTTCGTGCAGGAGGGGCAGAGTTTTAAACTGTTACAAAAAGACCCTAACTGTATTTCGGTGCGTGATCTATGGCAAATGACATTTACTAATAAAACCAATCCAGAGATGGCGGCGCGAGCGCTAGCGGTGTTACCCTTGCTAGATCAAGGTTGGAAAAAGCGATTGCACTCAATTGCAAGCAGGGCATAGTCTGCTATCCACTTGGTTTTTAGTCGTCTCAATAATAAGAGAAAACGAATATGCACTTAGACCAAGAATTTCTTGAAGAAGTCGAGCTACTCAACCTCTTCGATCTACACAGCACACTCGAAGGCTTAAAGATTCATCACGAAGCCGCTCCGGAACGCATATCCGCAGCCAAGAGGCTATTCGCCAAAAATATTATTACCCTAGAGGACGGTGGGTTTCTGACGCCACTAGGACGAGAAGCGGCCGAATTAGCTCAAGCGTTGGTGGTGATGCTGCGAGCATAAACGGCCTTATTATTTATGGTCAGAAATAGCGCGCGTTTCTCCGGGCTGCATGAACAGCACAACATCTCTTAGTTCAGGCGGTCGCTCGCTGGCCCGTAACGGCATCGCTGCGGGAACATGAATACCAACATTGTCATCCGCTTGAATGCGACTACTCAAAATCTCTCTTCCCTCGTCACTGGAAAAGAACCAATAGGGGGGAAATGCCACATTTGGTTGGTTTGAGTTCCAAAAGTCAGGGTCAAGAGCAAAGTGCACATCATTAGCATCCGCATCGCCAAGATGTATCACTGTGGTCGCTTGATCTAAAGTGACCCGCCACGCCAGGTTTGAGACATCCAATCGCCCAGTGGGCCAACCGCTGTGGGGAATTCGAACCGCCTCTATAAGTAGGTTGTCGACCGCCATGCTCACTGGCGCGTCTTTGTATTCTAAATCCACGCCATGAACCCGCGCAAAAATGTCTTGCTGATTAGGCCCAGCAATAGCCCGCAGTGCAATTACCGCTTGGCCTGGTGCATACAGTTCTACGTCGGTCCTTGCTGACAAAAAACTGAGAACATCCTCGGCGGTAAAGTGATCGCCATGGTAGTGGCTAATAAAGATTGCATCCAAACCATCATAAGGCGCTGTTCCCGCAAACAGTGCTGCCTTCATGTCCTCAGGTAACAGCATATAGTTGTTATAACTTTCGCTGTAAAGAGGATCAAACATCACTTTCGTGTCGCCATGGACAACCATTAAACCTTCATTGGCCATGTAATGGGCGACCGATTCTTCACTGAACGCGTTAATGCTAACGGTGGCCAGGATAAGTGTGCCAAGAAATTTCAGCGCTTTTTTGTGTGTAGTATTCATATTAATTGCCTTTCGCTTTGTGAGCGGAAATAAAATACAGAAGAAGTCCGGAGCCTATAATGCCGATTCCAAAAAGCCCTTCAACAGGTCTTGATTGCAGAACAAACCATAGGGTCCACCCCGTTAGTGCCAGATAAAGTAACGGTGGCAATGGGTAAAGGAAAGTTCGATAGGGCCGTTCGAGCTTGGGTTGTTTCCAGCGCAGCACGAAAATACCAAGTACAGTGGCGAAACTATTTAGTGCCAGCGTGAAGCCTGCAAATACGAGTATCGATTCAAACGTGGACGAGAATATAAACAACATCGCAACTGCGGATTGCAGCAAAATCGCATTGGCTGGGATATCGCTTTGGTTTTTTTTGCCTAGTAAAGCCAAGGCTGGAAAGTCTTCGCCGATGACTTGTATCACCCTTGGGCCGGCCATCGTCATGGCGCTAACGGTGGAAACCAACAGTAGTGCTAGCACCAAGCCAGTGAACCGCCCACCAAACTCACCAAATGCGGATTCGGCAGCAATGAATCCGATCTCAACTTCGCCCACCATGGCATCCATTGAGGCCGCATAGAGGAACACGAAGTTTAGAGCAACATACAGAGTCATTACGACGGCAGTACCCGTGATCAATATCCAAGGCAAAGTGCGTTGGGGATCTTCAAGCTCGCTACTCAAGTAGGTGGCCGCATTCCATCCGGTATAGGCGAAACTGACATAGATTAATGCGACAGCGAATTCACCGCTGGTAAGAAGTGCGCCATCACCTGTTGCAGGGAAGAAATTAACCGGTTGAGGCGTGTCAACAATAAACAAAGTCGCGGCGCAGAAAATAACGATAACGCCAACTTTCAATAGGGTAAATACGAGTTGGATGCCACCGCTATTGCGGCGGTTTGTGGCGTGCACAAGTGTGAGAGCAATTAACAGTGTTGCTGCCAACAATCTTTCAAACAGTGGGTTAATCTCAGCGGAGAACAGCGTCGTGGTATAAGCCGCAAAAGTCATCGCGGCGAGAGCTACTGGACCTGCAAAACCAATGGTCGCAGAAACCCAGCCCGATACGAATCCGGCTGCGGGGTGATAGATACGAGTTAAGAAATTGTATTCACCACCTGAGCGCGGCATGGCGGCCCCAAGCTCGGCGTAGGTCATCGCGCCACACAGCGCCGCGAGACCTCCTACAGCCCAAAGCATCAACAAGACGAAGCCCGAGCGAATATCCAGCAATTGAAAGCCGAGGCTCGTAAAGACGCCGGTACCCACCATATTGGCTATTACAACTGCAGTGACAGTTACATAGCGGAATTTTTCTGCGGCCATTTGGGTTCTTAATAATGTGAGAATAGCGCCAATATAAATGGGCTAAGCACAAAAAGACAGAGCTTTAATGAAGCCTGAAAATAACGCGCTTTAGCGCTATAAAGGAGCGTACCCTCACCCACGCTGTCGGTTTATGCTATTGTGCGCCAGTTAACCAGCTAGCCGCTTTCGCAAACACCTTATTCTTAACTGGCTCAATTCTTCTATGAAAGATCTAACCCAAGGCTCTACCACAAAAATAATACTTGCCATGGCAATCCCTGTTGCGGCTGGCATGGTGTTTCAAACTCTTTACCTTTTGGTTGACTTGTATTTTGTTGCAGCTATTGGCGATGCGGCAGTTGCTGGAGTGGGTGCTGCCGGCACTGTGCTTTTTATGATTATGGCATTAACGCAAATTTTGGGTGTTAGCGCAGTCGCCATGATTTCTCAGTCTGTCGGGCGTAAGGATCAGGCCGAGGCCAATATCGTTTTTAATCAGTCGGTTGTTCTTTCAATAGGCTGTGCGGTGGTTACTTTGGTGGCCGGATACAGTTTCGCTAGACCCTATTTGGCGACTATCACAGCAGATGAGAATGCACTGGAGCAGGGGCTGATTTTTATCCGCTGGTTCTTGCCGGGGATGGCGTTACAGTTTGCATTGATGGCCATGAGCTCATCGCTGCGCGCCACGGGCATCGTAAAGCCAGCCATGATGATTCAAGTGTTAACTGTGGTCTTGAACACAATCCTGGCGCCCATACTAATTGCCGGCTGGGGCCCTGGCCCGGCACTTGGAGTGCTAGGGGCAGGGCTTGCTAGTTCCCTTTCAATCGCCGTTGGAATAGTTTTACTAACTGTCTATTTCATTAAACTCGAAAAGTATGTGTCTTTTCAGCCTAGCACTTGGCGTCCAAGATTAGATATTTGGAAAAGGATGTTAGAAATAGGACTCCCTGCTGGTGGAGAGATGGCAATTTTATTCTTGTACTTTTCTTTGGTCTATTGGCTTATCCAAGACTTCGGTGCCGCAGCACAGGCTGGTTTTAGTATTGGGGGGCGGATCATGCAGTCCATTTTTATGCCAACAATGGCTATCGCTTTTGCAGTAGGTCCTATAGTGGGTCAAAATTTTGGTGCTGGCTTGACTGATCGTGTGCGAGACACTGTCAACAAAGGCATTATTCTATCCAGTATTGTTATGGCATGTACTACAGTGTTGCTGCTTTGGCGTCCCCATATTTTGGTGGAGCTATTTACTGCGGAGCGTGAAGTCATCGAAGTAGGCGCGGTATTTTTGCAGCTCATTTCATTGAATTTTGTTGCTCAGGGTATTGTCTTTACCTGTTCAGGGGCATTTCAAGGTTTGGGGAACACTCGCCCGGCGCTGCTAAGCTCAATGATTCGGCTTTCGGTTTTTATTCCAATAGCAGTATTTTTAAAGTATCAGCCGGACTTCGCAATCGAACAAGTATGGTACGTCTCCATCTTGTCGGTAACCGCCCAGGGCATTGTTAGCTACCTCTTAGTGAGGCGCGAACTGTCTCAAAAATTGTCGGGGTTAACCCCGGTCTCTTCAAAGAGTACGCCCATGGGAAACCAAAACCAAAATGAAATACCTGAGCAGACAGCCTAGCAACTGAAGCTCACTCATCGAAGGGATGTTGCCGGACTTTTTGTCTAGCAGATGTGTTCGAAGCCATTAGGTTAGCTGAGAAAGAGATGATTTTAAAAATTTTAAGAACCGTTTCTTATAGTGTATTGGGTGTTGTTCTGACACTAGTTTCCATTGCGGCAATAGGGTCCTATTTTTCATTGGACAGAAATTTCACGCATACTAGGGCCAGCGCAGAATTACCTAGGTTTGAATCAACCTCCGCCACGGGTTTAGTACAGCTAGATGCCAACGGCTTAACTTTTCGTGCGCGAATAGCGGGGTTTGAAAATGAAAAGGGGGAATTAGTCATTTTGCTACATGGTTTTCCGGTTACCTCTGCTATGTGGCAACCTCTAATTCCAGTTCTTGAAAATGCAGGCTATCGCGTGATCGCATTTGATCAGCGGGGCTATAGCCCAGGCGCACGGCCACTTAATTCCTCTGCATATAGCATTAATCATTTAGTCGAAGATGTTGTTGCTGTCGCCGGTGCTGCCGGCGCAGAGAAATTTCATTTAGTGGGACATGACTGGGGTTCTGCCGTTGGATGGCAGACTGTGTTGAATCACCCTGATCGCATACTGAGTTGGACGGGTCTTTCTATAGCCCACCCCGCGGCGTTTTCAGAGGCGCTAACTTCAGACCCAGACCAGCAAGCTAGAAGCAAGTATTTTTCATTATTCAGAGCGCCACTTGTGCCAGAAATTTTGTTGACGTTTAATGGGCTTGGCGCGCTAAAGGCGGCCTATGCCGGTATGTCAGAAGAAGCTGTGGAAGAGTATCTTTGGGTATTTGCAGAGCCCCGCGCACTAACAGCTGCCCTAAACTGGTATCGTCAGATGAATGTTGGCAGTCCGCAATTTGCTCCGAATGAAATGAGTATAACCGTGCCTACGCTTTTTATTTGGGGCAATAATGATGCGGCAGTCGGGCGAAGCGCTGTGGAGAGTCAGAGACAGTATATGAAAGGCTCTTATGCCTTAATTGAGCTAGATGGCGAACACTGGATTCTAAACAGTCACGGCAAAACAGTTGTACCGGAAATACTTAAGCATGTTCAGTCTGCCAGCGAGCAGGCTTTTAATTAGAGAGGAAGTTATGAAATTAGTTAAATGGATTATGGTTGTCACGGCTCTAGTCGGTGCCAATGGTTTGCTTGCCCAAGGGTTTAGCATGGGCAATGGTTCGCAGAATTGGATAATCGTAGAGGGCGTAACTAGAGTGGACTCGGTGCTCACGTTTCCTGAAGTGCAAATCGATGGCAACGGCTGGCTGGTGATTCATCCTTTTGAGAATGGTGTGCCCAACGGCGACAAATATGTCGGCGCGACCTATCTTAAAAGCGGCAAGAACACTAATGTGGCCATTGATGTAATAAAAGGTTTAGCGCCAAGTGAAATGTTTATTGTGATGCTGCACCGTGACAGTAATGAGAACGGAATTTTAGATTTCATTTTTGTTGATGACGATAATGTCATGGATCTGGCGGTGTTCGAAGGTGCCACTATGATAGGGCATGCAATCCCAACTCCATGAACACAGAGTTGCATTATTCGAAGCTGCATGAAGTTGCTCAGCTGCTCAAGCTAAAGTCCCTCTCGCCCGTTGAATTGACTCAGCTTATGCTGGATCGCATCGAGCGATTAGATGGCAGCTTGCAAAGCTATGCCACAGTGACGGCAGAGATTGCCCTTGAACAAGCCGCTAAAGCTGAAAAGCGAATCATGGCGGGCGGCTACAAAGGGCCGCTTCATGGTGTGCCCATAGCCGTAAAGGATTTATGTTTCACTCGAGGCATTGCTACAAAAGGCGGGCTTGAGGTGCTCAAAGACTTCGTGCCGGCCTATGATGGGACGGTAGTAAACAAGCTAAGAGAGGCTGGCGCAGTTCTGCTCGGTAAGCTTAACTTAACCGAAGGTGCCTTATCAGCTTACAACCCAAAATTTCCGATACCACAAAACCCTTGGAACAAAGATTTTTGGGCGGGCGTTTCGTCCAGCGGATCCGGTGTTGCAACCGCGGCTGGGCTCTGTTTTGGTTCTATAGGAACTGATACCGGCGGCTCTATTCGTTATCCATCAATGGCTAACGGTACCGTCGGTTTAAAACCTACCTATGGGCTAGTGAGTCGCTACGGGGTATTAGAGCTTGCTGCCTCACTAGATCATGTTGGGCCTATGACCCGCTCGTGTAAAGACGCGGCGCTAATGCTCGAAACATTAGCGGGCTACGACCCTCATGATGCCACAAGTCTTAAACAACCATTTTCTAGTGAGGGCATTCTCGATAGTCAAAGTGTCAAAGGCATTAAGATAGGGATAGATGAGAGTTACATTAGCAGCGGTACTGACCCAGAGTTAGTCGATGCGATCAATTTGGTGATTGAAGTACTGAGGAGCTTAGGTGCCGAGTTAGTTGCCATTACCATGCCGAAAGACAAGCCCATGGACCTTAGAAACGCGTGGTTGCCAATTACCGCGTATGAAGCCTATCGGGCTCATCGTAGTAATTATCCTGCAAAGGCCGATCAGTATGGTGGCTATCTAGCTGACGTTCTGAAAATGGGTATGGCAATGTCGGAGTCAGATTACAAGACAGCCACCAATCGACGGAATGAAATAGCCCAAGGGTTCGAAGCAGAATTGACTAAAGTTGACGCCGTAATTTGTCCTTCAGGGGGTTCTGGGTTCGTTGCGGAAAAATCGCTGCAATATGGCAATATGGAGACGATGGCGCCAATAATCCGACATTTTCAGGGGCAGTTTACAATTCCGGCGGA
>CAYGRT010000055.1:12550-16691 GCA_964352355.1 uncultured Pseudohongiella sp.
CCAAAATCGAATCGGTAAGTTATTGATTGAGCGCTAACATATTCGGCAAAAAAGTTAAGTCGTGGCTCGCCGACTATGAATTCAATGTCATCCACTTCGTAGCGGAACATTCCGCCATCGATGCGATCAAAATACTGCATTCCCCAATTGACTCGAAGTTTAGTGATGTAGTGGCTAAAAGTTGTGGTAAAGCGGCCGCGCTGATAAAACTGGAAGCGCCGATCAATACCAAGAAAAGGGTCTGTTACGTTTGAATCTTGCAGACTCAACGTAGTGTTAATCAAAAGATTTGGCATGTTGATCATCTTCATGCGCAGACTTGCACTTAGATCGAGGCCATACTCAATACCGTCGCCAATATTTCCGTTGGCAGACAAAAGGCTAGTCTCTGACGAAGATGCATCAACCCTGTCAATAACATCTTCATGGTCAGCGAAGAAGGCTTCTGCACTTAGTACACCAACATCGTTAGGAATTCGGTACTCTGCATTAAATTGATAACGCACCTGAGTTTGTTGTCTTAATTCGGCATTACCACCCAAGGTATTCGCATCATTATCTTGCTCATCATTGGCAGCGACGAAATCAGCAAAGCTAAGCTGATTCACGATTCTCTCGATACTGCCACGTACTTGTAACAAAGGCGTAATGTTATACCTGACATCCACTTTTGGTTTTACAAAAGCAAAGTCTCGTTGATTGGAAACATCTCCACTTTGGCTGATTTCTGAGCTCTCATACACTAAAGTGGACTCTAGCGAAAGCTTTTCGTTTACTTTCCAGTTATGAATAACAAAAGGTTCGTAGCGGATCTCCTCAACAGTGGAGTTGGCGTTATTGATATTTTGAGGGATCAAACCACCAAGGGCAGGGGAGGGTGCGTTAACTCCAGTTAGCAAGCCCAGTGCTAGCCCGCTGTCTAAAGTGGTCTGCGCGGCTTCAACGCCAAATTCGATGTCTTGGCTGTCGAAGATGTTCATTGTGTAAGCGCCACGTACAATCTTTTCCTCAATGGTTGATGTGGTATTGAGAAACAGATTTAGCTGCTCCGTAGCATCGGGTTGCGTCAAAAAGCGTTGTCTAGAAAGCTCTTGGTTAGATTGATTGGCAATGCCTAAAAGTTTGAATCGGTGACCGTTGTTGAAACTAATCTCGTAGTCACCGCCAATTTCCCAATTGTCGATAGCGCCAGGAATATTTTCTCGCTCAATAGTGAGAGGATTTGGCGTAGTCGTTAAATCAGTAGTAAGCCGATTTACTGAGGTTGGATTATCGCTTTGTCCGTACAGCGCGTTAAATCTAATAGAGCTAGCGCTGGTTAGCTCATAACCAAGATTCATGCTCACTTCGTTGTTTATTTGATCCACCACGAAATCTTCCCTCACTATATCGTTAAGGGAAAAGTCACCGAGAATGCTATTTTCTCTCGCGATCGAGTTTCTATAGCGGGGAGTGCTGGTGCCGCTGAAGAGATAGTTGAAGGCACCATTTTGACCACTCACGGCGATGTTACCACCGGGCTCCACGTGATCATTTTGATAATGCTGAGCACTTAATTCGTAGGAAACACTCGTGCTAGGTAGCTCAGCAAAAAGTATTACATTGACAACTTGGCCGCTACCGCGCACGTCCAACTCGCCAGAGGTGCCACGAATAATCTGAATCTCCCGTACTTGGTCTGAACTAATCCTGGTGAGCTGTTCGCTGGCTTGATTATTTTTACCGGCGATACGTTTGCCATTGATGAGAATCTGGCTGCCACCACTGCCACTGCCGAGACCCCGTCCGCCGCTTGAAGGATTGCCTCCCCCGGGGCCCGGACCACCACGGCCAGGTGCCGAGGCATCCTGACCTGGAATTCGATCCAGCATGTCTTGCGCATTAACCGGCGCAAATTGGACAAAGTAATCAGCCTCATAAACGATAGTGGAGTTTTCTCCCGCAGCATCTTGGGCAAGGGTAGCGCCGCTGCACAGAGGCAGAACAAGCAGAGCTAAAAATCGTAATACAGGGGTAAAGCGACAACTTAGAGAACAATCCATCAAACAGCCTACTTACTTCATACTATTATTGTTTTTGGCAAGTTTAGAGGTTGCTTCAACCTGCAGAATTCGCCGCTAATTCGAGAAAAACGGATTGTACTGGCAATCGGCGCTGATTCATTGCGTTTGTTACAAACTGGCAAAATTTAGTTTAAGTCGATTATTAGTGGCGGTGTGCGCGACACCTAGGGCCTAGCGATTAGTGCCAGCCTTGATATTAGGACAGGCATAAACCATAGTGCCTGTAGTTCGATGGATCTGATTCATTAAGCACCATATATGGGGGAATATTTTGGCAAAAGTGATGTTTAGGCCGCTTTTTCGCGTAATTATGTTAATGATATTGCCCATAGCAGCGGCTTTTTCAGCTGCAGATGAAGGCCCTGTCGCAGAACTTGAAGCCAAATTGCTCAATGCGCCTCAGGTTATCCTTGCCTTCGAAGTGACCGCTAGCGGAGCCGTTGCAGCTGATCTGAAAGGCTCTCTGATGCTTAAGGGAAATCAAGAGGCTTCACTGCTGGTGGCGGGCAGTTTTGCTGGCCAAGCTATCGATTTGATGCTGCTAAATTCCGACACCGAATTGCAATTGGGTCCAGTTGATTCGCCTGTTTCCGTTGAGACACCGGATTCGCTGCGTGAATCGATAATAATTGGCCTGACTCGCATGGGAGTTCTACACAATATTGCCAGACTGATTTCTGGCAGTCCGCCGGACCATAGTGAAGGCGGAGTGCAAGAATGGGTAACGACTGAGTCGGCAATCAAATCCACCGATGGGCGCAGCCTGTCATTCAATATCGTGGTTGATGGTCAGCCATCGGGGGCAGCCACACTTCGTTTGGACCCTTTTGGTATGGTCGTAAAGAGAGAGCAAACCGTTGAATTTCCAGAGGGTGTCATGATTGTCACCGAAAATTATTCAAATATTCAGGTGTCATTCTAAGGCCAGCGAACTTTAGTTTTAAAATTAATTAAACCCTATATCTATCTGATATTTATAAGTATTATATTATAGATACTTCTTAAAAAGCCACGAAACCCGCACTCAATTTAGTCAAAGATACATTAACTGTTGATTCTGTTGCATTAATAGGTAATTATAATGTTACGTAATTAATAGATTACATATTATAGTTTCGGCTGCAATGGAGCAGCGAGGAAATTAAGTAAGCAATGGATTCGACAAACATGGACAGGGTGCTGCAAGCGCTATCCAATGGGGATAGGCGGAAGATCTTGGATATTGTGAAAGCTAACCCAGGATGTACCGTAAGCGATGTGGTCAAACACTTCGACACCAGCCGCATTGCCATCATGCGGCACTTAAACGTGCTTTACGAATGCGATCTCTTGATCCATGAAAAAATTGGCAGAAGTAGACACCTCTATCTAAACGTCGTTCCCATTCAACTAATCTATGACCGCTGGACAGACGACTTTGGCAGTTTTTGGGCCGGAAACTTAGCAGACATAAAAAATAAAGTAGAACGAGGGCAGAGTAATGACTAAATCGATAGCTAAAATATTTATCAACGGCTCAATCGATGCCGTATGGCGAGAAATCACCAAGACAGGAGAGCCCCAGAAGTGCTTTTTTAACAACGTCATGCACACCACGGGTCTTAGGCCTGGGGCAATTATTCAAATGCGCTCTATCAGCAACAAATATGTGGCAGTGGTGGGAGAGGTGCTGGAGCTAGACCCACCCTATTTGTTTTCTCATACATTTAAGTTCACAAATTATGATGATCCTTATTGCAAGGTCACTTACAAACTCAAAGAGGTTGAAGGGGGAGTCGAATTTACGTTGATATCCGAAGACATGGCGGCAGGGTCTAAAACTGAGAAGCAGATGACCAGCGGGGGCGAAATGATCGCGAAGGCGCTTAAAGGGATAGTTGAGCAGGGCAGGCCAAGTTTTTCTATTCGCCTGATACATTCCATTATCGCCCTGACGGAAAGTTTTACTCCTGCAAAGTGCAAAGTAGAAAACTGGCCATTAGAGAAGCCTGAGTCGTCACAATAATTTCCCAAGTTAGGAGAGCGCCATGACCTTGCAAGCAAAAGACGCAGCCGTAACGATGATCGACAACTTGAAA
>CAYGRT010000056.1:0-10847 GCA_964352355.1 uncultured Pseudohongiella sp.
ACAGAACCGTTAACCCGAAACCATCCCGCGATCGCGTAACGATCCCTTGCGGCGGCTAACACCTCATGGGGAAAGTCTTCACTGAGAAAAACCACTAGAGTACCCATAAGAGGAGTTACTTTTAAACCGTCTGTAGCGTCATCAGACGGGTATATCACAAGCTCGCCCCCGTCCTCTGTCGTCCAAGCGGGATTGAGATAAAGTACCAGAGACAAGACCCTGTTAGCGTCGCCCCTGAATGCATCTTTGTGACGACGATAGTAATCACCAATACCATAGTGAGAAAAATGGCTTTCAAATGAAAACAACCCCAGCAAAAGCTCCCGGTTCAAATGTAAGCGCAGAGAATTTGCCCATTCAAGCCACTGACAACCGACTTCTGACTCACCCGTAATCCAGCAAATTTCATCTGTTCGAACGAATCTGCTACGAACATAATTATCACCACGGCCAATGCCTGCTGTTGAAAATTTAGTCCTATTCATTTCAAGCACGTGGGAGAGCAGTGCGCTAGTCAGTTCTAGCTCGACTGCTGCAGGGTTAATACTAAAACCCTTGTCTCTAATTTCACTGGCGATACGAGAAAACAAGAGTGAGTTTTCCCGTTGCGGGGATACGATCTCTACCTTGCTAGGAAGTTGCTGGGTGATCATTCAATTGTCACTTGTCGACTAAAGAATCGAGTAGTTAAAAGGCTGTCTCTGATAGGGACTAAGATGATAGGAAAAACAAACGTTTTCTTGTCATGCTAAAGACGAAACGCCCCGTTGATTTAAGCTGGGTGGGAATTCTATGCGCTTGCCGACCTTCTTTCCATATAAACTATAGGAGCTAGCAGCAATAGTGCGGGCAAGACGAGAGCCATAACACCTAGCCAACCAAGAGTTGCCAACAATACACCCGCACTCAGTGACCCAGCAGCCTGCAGCCCAAACACCAGAAAGTCGTTAACCGCTTGCACTTTAAACCTCTCTGAGCCTCGGTAACTTTGAGTTAACAAGGTAGTCCCTCCCAGGAAAAGGAAATTCCAACCAATTCCCAAACAAACTAATGCGCCCCAATAATGAATAAAAGCGGGCTCACCCCAGCCTATAATTACGCATCCAAACATAAGACCAATGCCCCACTTAATTATCCCCGGAGCACCAAATCGAGTAATGAGCAAGCCGCTAAAAAATGAGGGTATATACATGGCTAGAATGTGGCTCTGAATCACTCGAGTCGTTTCATCTAACGAATAGCCGTGGAGTTCGTGCATGCTGACAGGGGTTGCCGTCATTACCAAGCTCATCACACTATAGCCAATAGCCGCGGCCGCCACTGCTAAAATTATTCGAGGCTGTCTAAATATTTCAGGCAGAGGCCGCGGAGAGTCATCTGTTAGCTTAGCCTGGATTTTTGAATTGCGATAAAACAGCAACAAAATAATAAAGGAAAGTGTTAATAAGGCGGCCATGCCTAGAAACGACCCAACATACATGGGCAGACCAGCGACTACACTAAATCTTCGCCCAACTTCCGGGCCTAGTAAGGCGGCAACGATACCCGCCAGCATCAAAATTGAAAGACATTTAGGCACCTCGGCAGTAGGTACCGATTCGGCCACCGCAAATCGAAACTGTTGTAGAAAAGCGATATAGTTACCGAGCAAAAAACTGGCGACACAGAAACGAAAAAACGAAGCACTTGCCACTGCATGAGCGGCGAGCAACGCGGCAAGAATAGCCAAGGCAGTTGCAAGAAGAAATCCTAGCCTTCTTCCAGCCTTTGCCATAAAAAATGACGCTGGCATTGCGGCAGACGCGATGCCAATAATTTGAATAGCGATAGGCAAGGTGGCGAGATCAGGAGAAGGCGCTAGTTGAGTGCCTACTATTCCGCCCAATAACACCAAAATAGGCGCGGCAGTTTGACCAAAACATTGCGCCAAAGTTAGAACCAACAGCGTCCGATAGTTTTGCAATTGCACGCCTAAGGCTCCTCTAAGGCTCTTATCTGAATCCTAACCGAACGCAACCCATCTTAGGGCTCAACTAAACACTGCTAACGACGAAAGATTTGCCCTGCTAAAATGGATTTTGCAGTAGCGCTTTGGTGTGGGCATCGATTGCTAGCTAACCGCTGCCTCTAGCAAGGTTAAAGAGCCTGCGGCCACGTCGAGCTTCGCTCTTATCCCCAAGGGCACAACGGTTTTGTCCTCTATGTGCCCAATCATGGCGCCCCGTAGAGTAGGAATCCCCAGCGGTTCCAATCGGTCTCTAAGCACTTGCTCCATACTGAAGGTGTTGCTGTCATAATCAGCATCGCTAAACTTCCCAAGAACAATACCGGCGACCCGTTCAAGCTGACCTGACATCCATAGATGGGTCAGCATACGATCCACGCTATAGGGCGGCTCAGAGACATCTTCAAGAAACAATATGGCACCTTCAAAATTTGGCTCATAAGGAGTTCCAAGCAAGGTCACCATTAATGATAAATTGCCACCAACTAAGTGCCCTTCTGCTACTCCGTCAACAATGGGCGTCAACCGATTGTTCCAATCCACTACCCCGGGTCGAGATTCAAATGGAGGCGGCTCACCTATGCGCATAGCTGATGCTGGATTAACTAACACTTTTTCATATTGCCCATAGGTATAATCAGAGAAATTGCCGCCGGCGATAGGCCCGTGAAAAGTGACGAGGCCCGTTCGCAAATAAATGGCATTTAGAATGGCAGTGATGTCGCTATAACCCATTAGTACTTTAGGGTTCTTGCCGATCATGTCGTAATCGAGAAAGCGCAGCAACCTTCCAGACCCGTAGCCACCTCGCACACAAAAAATTCCGTCAACGTCCGTATCCGCGAACATGGCGTTCAAATCATCCGCACGTTCTTGATCAGTGCCCGCCAAATACTGTGTGCGACTAAAAAGGTTTTTCGAAGGTTTTGCCACAAACCCTAAAGAGCGAACCAGATCCATGGCCGCATATAGATCTTGATCTTCCGGCACATTGCTAGCGGGAGTGACCAAACCGATGGTCATACCGGGGCGCAATCGCTTTGGTTTCACAATAGACACAGACGCGGCATTAAGCGGAGCGCTAATACCAGACACGCCTGCCCCTAAGGCCAGTCCGGCACCGATTAACTGTCGTCTTGTAAGTGACATTGTTGAAACCTCGTTCAGTGAAAAAATGTGGATCCTGATCTAACACAAAGCAACTAGGCCAAAAGGAATTTACCTATCCATTGGGCTCAAAGTGACTTAACACAGGGGCATTGCCCTAATCGAGTCACGCCAGCGTCAGAACACTTGTCTTTAAAACGAATGGCAAACTGCCTCGTTATTCTATCGCTTTATCGAAGGCTTTTTCACGGGTTTTTAGCAAATCCCTAGTTTAGCTGCACCATAAACGCTCTTGGACCAATATGCTTTAGATTTTTGACTCACTAAATAGCGTTCCCTCTCTAAGATAAGTATTTCATACTGCGGCTAGCTGCTTGCGTTTTTTCCCGTTTAGGCGAAGGGTTTATCTGGGATAGCCGTAAAAACTAGTAGGTGGATAGCAGAATAATGGGTAAGCACTGAAAGCGCGGTGGGCGGGCCCGTTGGATGATTGTTTTAAGTACGAGCCCACTAAGTGGAACATAGCATTGGGCTTCTAACACACAACTCGGTAACTACATGACTCGAAATATACGCAAAAAAAGCCATTACCTAGCGCTGTTAATCCTAATTGCAGCAGTCGGTGGTGGGTACTACTACACTATCGGTGGCCAATCTACGGAACCGCTGAATGATTCATTACTAGCGACTGTTGCTATCGGTTCAATAGAAAATACCATCGCAGCAGCCGGCAGTTTGAAGCCGAGTAATTATGTTGATGTAGGCGCTCAGGTATCTGGGCAACTTCAGCGACTATTTGTCGAGATTGGTGACATTGTTGAAGAAGGTCAGATTCTGGCTGAGATTGATGCAAGGGTCCAAGCAGCCCGAGTCAGTGCTAGCCGCGCCAATATTGAATCCCTTGAAGTTCAGCTTGATGCTCGCCAAGCAGCATTGGAGCTCGCCCGTTCAAACGTGGAACGGCAGACAACGCTGCTGGCAACCGATGTCACCAGCAAATTTGAATTTGATACTGCATTGAATGCAGTGGCTGCTGCTGAGGCAAACTTATTCCAACTGCAGAAGCAAATTCAGCAGAGTGAAGCCAGCCTAGAAACCGAAGAAACTTTACTTGAGTTCACTAAGATCTACGCGCCAATGTCTGGGACTGTGGTGTCTATTGAAATGGAAGAAGGCCGAACCCTGAATGCTGTGCAAATGGCCCCGACAATATTGAGAATCGCTGATTTGAGCGTGATGACAGTTGAGGCAAGCATATCCGAGGCGGATATTGGCGACATCCGAGCTGGGATGGATGTCTACTTTACAACCCTTGGCGGGCGTCAAAGACGCTGGTACAGCGAAGTGCGACAGATCCTGCCCACTCCATTAGTCGAGAACAATGTGGTGCTATATACCGGTCTGTTTGATATTGAAAATCGCGACTCCGCCCTGCTGCCCGAAATGACCGCGCAAGTTTATTTCATCACCGCATCGGCTCAAGATGTGCTAACCGTCCCAATGGGAGCGTTGAGATTCATAGAGCGTCCTAATCAAACTCAAGGCGGTGCTGTGCCCACAGGCCGATTCGCTGCACCGCAGACACCGATGCAAAGACGAAACCAACTCAACCAAAATCTCCCCGCTGATGGCGAGTCAAGACCTTCTCCGGCAACTGCCAATTCCATACCAAACCGTGCCACGGAGTCCCAGCGAGCCCGTCGCGGCAGACCAGCATTGGTCACTGTCGTAGATGAGGATGGCAGTGAACGAGAGGTACAAATACGAATTGGCGTCACTAGCCGAATATCTGCCGAAGTCATTGAAGGCTTGCAAGCGGGCGACAAAGTTGTCGCGGGCATAATTCAAAATCAACGAGTAGGCCAAGACCAATCAGGTGGCCGCGGCCCTAATGGCTTCGCCAATGTGAGACGATTACCACAATAACATGACCACCTTCGAATACATTAACCCAGTGGGTGAACAGAGCAGTGATTCTCGCCATCAAGTGGTGGCGATTCCACTTATTGAACTTAGGAATATTCATCGCACATTTAGAACCGATGGTGGCGTTGAGGTTCATGCGCTGCGTGGAATCGATCTGAAAATCTATTCCGGCGAGTTCCTTGCCATCATGGGGCAATCCGGGTCCGGCAAATCCACACTCATGAACATACTAGGCTGCCTGGATAGGCCGAGCAAAGGCAGCTATCTATTTGCAGGAAGGGATATTAACAGCTTTGACGCAGACGGGCTCGCATGGCTGCGGCGAGAGGCGTTTGGATTCGTTTTTCAATCGTACAATTTATTGCCCACTGCGACAGCCGCTCAAAACGTCGAAGTACCAGCTATTTATGCCGGCCTTAGCAAGCATCAACGGCAACTTCGAGGCGAAGCACTACTCTCATCTCTTGGGCTAGGCGAGCGCCTAGATCATCGGCCTAGCCAACTCTCCGGCGGCCAGCAGCAACGGGTATCCATAGCTCGAGCAATGATGAATGGCGGGCAAGTCATTCTTGCGGATGAGCCAACCGGCGCATTAGATTCTCAAAGCAGTATCGAAGTCATGGCGCTCTTAGAAGATTTAGCGCGCAAAGGTCACACTGTCATTTTAATCACCCACGATGCAGAAGTCGCTCGACATGCGGATCGCATTGTGGAATTTAAGGACGGCGAAATTGTTAGCGATACAGGCCCGATTGAAGGTGTTGTAGATGCAAAGTCGAATAGTAAGCTGCGTGATTTGTTTCTAAGTCGCACAGCAAATTCTCATATTGCCAGCGCACTCGAAGCGGTGACCATGGCAATGCGCTCGCTAACGGCGAACATATTTCGCACCTTTCTTACCCTCTTGGGAATAGTCATCGGAGTGGCCTCGGTAGTTGCAATGTTGGCAATAGGTGAAGGTGCTCAAAGCGACATCGTCGAGAGAATCAGTTCCATTGGCACCAATCGACTCATGCTCCAACCCGCTCGGATAGAGGGTCAGCGTCGAAACATGCCTTCAACGCTGACCTTCGAAGATGCAGATGCAATACCGCTGTCTGTATCTAATATACTTGGCGCTATTCCAGAAATACGAAGCACTGATACCGTGCGTTTTGACCGACAGGATTATCAAACTTCGATTACCGCCACTAGTGCCAACATGCCCGAACTTCGAAATTGGCCATTAGCACGTGGCACATTTTTTAATCGCGAGGACAGTGATAACTACACCGCGGTTGCAGTGCTGGGCACAACTGTTGCTACAGAGCTATTTCGAGATGGCAGAGATCCGCTAGGGGAATACATTCTTATTCGCAACATCCCATTTCAAGTTATTGGGCTTCTCACCTCGAAGGGCGCTTCATCAGGCCCCGGAGGTGGTGATCAGGATGATGCCGTATTCGTCCCCCTGCGTACCGGCGCGCTGCGACTGTTTGGCGCAACCTACGTCAATTCGATTTCGGTCATGGTGGACGACATCGCGACAATCAATGAGACGGAACGCAACCTGATCGAATTCATGGTCGGGCGACACGGCTCTCAGGATTTTAGAGTATTTAACAGCGCTGAATTGTTGGAGACCGTGTCTGCATCACAGCAAACCTTCACCATGCTGCTTGGCTCGGTAGCGGCAATTTCTCTTCTTGTAGGCGGTATCGGCGTGATGAACATTATGCTGGTGTCAGTTACTGAACGCACTCGGGAGATCGGCATACGCATGGCTACCGGCGCACGCCAATCCGATATTATGTGGCAATTTCTCTCTGAGGCTATTGTCGTTTCTGCTGTGGGCGGCATCATCGGTGTAGCAACTGGTCTTGGCGTGGGTTACTTGCTAAACCTTTTGGGCGTTTCGGTAAAATTTACCACCCTTCCTGCAGTGCTCGCCTTTAGCTGCGCCGCCGCGACTGGCTTGGTGTTTGGCTTTGCCCCAGCCAGGAAAGCGGCCCGCCTCGACCCAGTGGTGGCTTTAGCTAATGAATAACACATTACCTTGCAGAACCTGCAACATCTAATACCGCCAATACCCCAACCAGGGGAAAACGTTTCATAAAACAGGCCCGATGCAAGTTAGAAGTCGCGAGCAGAACTCAGCCCTGGCGAAGGGGAATCCCTGAGGTAAATGGGCGCGGCCGATATGCCTGAACTTATATGATGCTCGCGGCAATCTATCACCACGCAGCGCCTCTAAGCTTCGTTGCTATATACATTTGGATGGTGTTTATACTTCAACTTATCCTCGCCATAGTGTAAAGTGCGCGCCTTCGCTGTACTTCCCCCTGCTTTTAGCAGCTATCTAGTCTAGCTCGTCAAAAGACCTAAAGTACTCTCCACTAATAAGCCTTTGCTTACTGGTTTCCTGTCATTTTGAATTAAATTATGAACTACGTCGTCAATCTGTTTGAACGCTCCAAAAAAATCAACCTCGTTACAGAAGTACTCTCTGGCTTGACTGTGTCCCTTGCTTTGGTGCCAGAAGCTATCGCCTTCGCGCTAATTGCGGGCCTTTCCCCGCTCACTGGGCTCTACGCCGCCTTTAGTATCGGCCTAGTCACCTCCGTATTTGGTGGCCGCCCGGGCATGATTTCTGGCGCTACAGGAGCTGTTGCGGTTGTTATTGTCAGCCTTGCCCAGTCACATGGGGTTGAATACATTTTTGCCACTGTAGTTTTAGCAGGTCTTATTCAAATGGCTGCCGGAATTCTTAAACTTGGCAAATTTATCCGGTTGGTGCCTCACTCAGTGATGTTTGGTTTTGTAAACGGCTTGGCAATCGTGATCTTCATGGCACAATTGGCATCGTTCAAAGTAACGGGAGCGTCCGGAGAACTTGAATGGATGATAGGTGCGGAACTGCAAGTTATGTTGGGTCTAGTGCTACTGACTATGACTATTATTTGGGGCTTACCAAAGCTTACTAAAGCCATTCCAGCTTCCCTGACGGCGATTCTCGTCGTGTCTGCCATTGTGTTAGGGCTGGATATCGACACCAAGAATGTCGGCGACATTAGCTCAATCAAAGGTGGTTTCCCACCCTTCCATATCCCTGACGTACCTTTCAGTTTAGAAACCCTAACGATTATTTTTCCCTATGCTTTTATCGTCGCAGGAGTCGGGTTGATCGAGAGTCTGCTAACCCTAAACCTAATAGATGAAATCACCGGGACCCGTGGCAAAAGTAACAAAGAAGCCGTGGCGCAGGGCTTAGCCAACTTTGTCACTGGGTTCTTTTCTGGAATGGGAGGCTGCGCCATGATTGGTCAAAGCCTCATTAATATTTCATCCGGTGCACGAGCACGAGTTTCCGGCATCGTAGCCGCAGTAATGCTACTTGTGTTTATAATGTTTGGCGCACAGTACATAGAAAAAATGCCTATTGCCGCACTCACTGGGCTGATGATCATGGTCGCAATTGGAACATTCGAATGGGCTAGCATTAGAGCCATAGGCCGCATGCCAAACAGAGACAATTTCGTTGGCTTTGTTGTGGCGGCTATCACTGTTCTACTCCACAATTTGGCGCTGACTGTTTTGATCGGCGTAATCATTTCCGCGTTAGTGTTTGCATGGGAAAACGCCAAACGGATTCGAGCCCGCAAATATCTCGATGAAGATGGTACTAAGCATTATGAAATCTATGGCCCTTTGTTCTTTGGTTCCGTGCAAACTTTTGCTGAGAAATTCGATATTGAAAATGACCCTAACAGAGTAATTATCGATTTCAAAGAAAGCCGTGTGAACGATATGTCAGGCATCGAAGCGTTAAACAGAATTACCGAGCGCTACTTCAAGGCGGGTAAAGAACTGCACCTTCGCTACCTAAGCCCTGATTGTTTGAAGCTACTAAAGAACGCCGAAAAAATTATCGATGTAAATATAATTGAAGACCCTACCTATAAAGTAGCGGTTGAAATTTAGTGGCTTTGCCTCTTAAATTTGCACACTGTATAGGCAACGTTTAGATTTCTCATAGCGAAATAAAGCTCACTTTCAGTCATTTAATTAGGCACCATGACTATGGCATTAGCGAGAAAAGTCCCCCCGGCTAAAAAAGGCATAGGCAGACTGATTGCAGCAACTCGTTATTCTGCGGCAGGAATCCGCTCAGCTTTTAGAACCGAAGAAGCCTTTCGACTAGAGACTATAGCCTTCTTTCTATTGGCACCGATTGGACTATGGGCGGGAGATGGAGCCGCTGAAAAACTTTTACTGCTGGGTTCTTTAGTACAAGTGCTACTAATGGAATTAATCAACACCGCAATAGAAGCTGTGGTAGATCGATTTGGAGAGGACTATCACGAACTCGCAAAGGCTGCCAAAGATATTGGCTCAGCAATTGTGCTTATCGCCATAATGTTCGCCTTAGTGGTTTGGGCCGTGCTGCTCCTCTAAGCCGCAAGTCTAGAAACTAGGGTCTGACCATGATTCTTACTAAATCTTCTACCCTGTTGGCAAAGCAGCTCAGCTTTTGCACTCTGTTTTTAGAGCAACAATACATTTATAGATTTCTCATCCCATAATGACCACAACAAGCTCATTTGGGTGCTCCTTTCTCAACTATCACATCCTTAGCTGGATCGGATTCTCGCTGCCGCTGAGCGGCCTGCTGATCCAATGCTGAGCCCTCTCCTCCAACCCAACGTTCCATTAAGGCGCAGGTTACTAGATCGCCGGTCACGTTGATCGCCGTTCTACTCATATCCAAAATACGATCCACTCCCATGATAAGTGCAACACCTGCAGCTGGTATACCCACTGTTTCAAGCACCATGGCTAGAATAACTATGCCCACACCTGGAGTCGCTGGCGAGCCTATTGAAGCTCCAACAGCCATTGCAACAACCAACGCCATGCTGCCAATGCTCAATTCGATTCCATATACTTGGGCAAGAAACACCGTCGCGACTGCTTGATAGAGCGCCGTTCCGTTCATGTTAATGGTCGCACCTAGCGGAATCACGAATTGCGATATCGAAGGACGCACACCTAAATGTTGTTCAGCTGTCTTTATTGATAGAGGCATTACAGTTGCCGAACTGGATGTTGAAAAAGCCAGCAACAGAACGTCACGTGTCACACTTAAGAAACGAAGAGGCTTTTCGCCAATAAACACTCTTAACATAATTAGATAGAAGACCAATAATACCAAGAGACCTATCAGCACGGTTGCCACATAAATCGCCATACCAAGGAGCGCGCCAAATCCTATCTTTGTGGTCAGCTGTGCCATTAGTCCGAACACAGCAACCGGCGCCAAGCGCATTGCACCCCGTACAACGGTCATACACACTTCTTGCAGCGAGCCAAGCAGCTCAAGCATAGGCTTCGCTTGTTTCGGCGCCATAGACACCAATGCAATGCCGAAAATTACCGAAAAGATAACAATCTGTAGCATCTGGCCCTCTACCATTGCGCCCAATGGATTACCGGGTAAAAGTCCGATCAAGGTTTGTGGCAAGGCTTCAATACTGGGCGCTGCAGGAATAGGGACTGACTCGACTGCGGGACTACTGCTTGTCAGCAACCCTGTCATGGATGCACCCGGGTCGATGGTATTCGCTACAGTCAAACCTACAGTGGCGGAAAACGCGGTAGTTACTGCAAAAAACAAGGTAACTCGAACCCCAAGCCGCTTTAACTGTTCAAGATTCTCACTTGCTGCCAAACCCCGAATCACAGACGCCACAACCAATGGAATTACAATCATCTGAATGGTGGCTAGAAATAACTGTCCTGGAAATGCAAGCCAATCCCCAATCATCGCGCC
>CAYGRT010000056.1:10947-16460 GCA_964352355.1 uncultured Pseudohongiella sp.
TGGTGGCTAGAAATAACTGTCCTGGAAATGCAAGCCAATCCCCAATCATCGCGCCTGTTGCAGGCTCAACTAGGTTAAAAGAAGGGCCAAGAACCGCACCG
This sequence comes from uncultured Pseudohongiella sp., assembly GCA_964352355.1. GTDB lineage: Bacteria > Pseudomonadota > Gammaproteobacteria > Pseudomonadales > Pseudohongiellaceae > UBA9145. Next base: position 11,049 of record CAYGRT010000056.1, read on the forward strand.
GTGACAAGCCCTAGCCCCATCCCTAATAAAACCTTTATCCAAAGCCGACCTTGAACGAGTCCGCCAAGATAGTTGCTTAGTCGGCCAAGTGAGCGAGGATTAAGATATTCAATTGTTTTTAGCGGGTTTACTTCCATAGCGTTCAAGCTCCAGTAGTAGAGCACAGCAGCCAGATAGTGCCAGATGGCGATAGGTTAACTAAGGGGTTAAAAACCATACTAACATTCTCAACTAGCAATAGTTTGCTCTGGGTCAACTGAAAGCTAGTTCGGTTTGGGTTGGGCCAAAGGAGATTTACTGGGGATTGATCTAAAACTTGCGCTAACAGATTTAGCGCGCCAGCAGACAAGCAACTCTTGTCCGCTAGCGGCCTGAAAACTATGACATTGATTAAAAAATTACGGGGGAAACAAATACGCTAAAATTAGCTCTGAGAGTCGCTAGTCTTTCTCAGAGCTAAAATAGTTCTTACAGCAAGAAGCTAGCTGCGTTACTCTGTTTTTATTGAGCTATAACTAGCGGGGTGTCCAAAAATAGACTTCCCACTCTCTCAAAGGCTCTGAACCCGCGTAGAGCGGTTCGTCTAGGGAGCGACCCGCTTTTGCTGCCCACTGCCCCATCATTTCCAAATGCCGCTCACCAGTAATTTGCGTCGCCATCATTTCAAAGGTTTGATCACCAATGCGGAGCCAGCCGTCATTGCCGCCATTCTTTACCCGCTCAGCCCAGTATCCGCCATCGGGACGAGTGGCTGAGATAATGCCATCGGGAGTGCCTACAAATGAAAGGTATACCACCAATTCAGGGAAGCCTTTTTGCTTCATCATCATTGGGCCAGGGATGTTATTCAGGGGTGTGAAATCGTCTAGCGGTGGCGTAAGAGTGCCGCCAATGATAAACCCTGGCAATCGACCAAGCCCCTGATTACTGAGATAGGGTGCAGTTGCCACCCAACCAATCACGGCCACAACCAAAACCACACCGAATCCTATACCGGCGATTTTCAGTTTACTCATTATTTACACTCCATTATTGTTTTTATACATGCTGCACAGTATATCCTAATTTGTCTCTTGTCCAACTCACCTAGCTTTAAGGCAATATGGCTTAAATTCCCAGACACTTCTCCGCGAGTGGACAGCTGCGATAAAGTGACATTTCCGCAATTCATCCATAGAATTAACCATTAACAGCTCTTCTAACAGGCGGACCGCGTGTTTGACCCTTTGTTAGCTTTCTTATCAGACCCACCGCGCATTTTGCAGCTAGATATGCTGTTACGCATTCTGATTCAATTGTTTTTGTTTGCCGCGTCAGCGCTTTTCTCGGGTTCAGAAACGGCACTTTTCTCACTGTCTAAATTTGATCTTCAGCGCATCTCACGGAAAAAAGAGCCAAATTCGGCGGCACTAAATGACCTGTTAGCGCAGCCTCGAAGGCTTATCGTTTCCATCCTGTGTGGCAACGAATTAATCAATATTGCGGCAGCAGCCAATATGACGGCCATATTAGTAGAACTAGTCGGGCTAGAGACAGCGGCATGGATGGCTACTCTTGTTATGGTTCCGCTAATTTTGCTTCTAGGCGAGGTCACCCCAAAGACCCTTGCCGTTATCAACCCAGTTTGGGTCAGCACGCGCCTCGTGGTACCCCCGCTTAGTCGATGGGTTAGATGGATTGCACCTTTAGCGTTCATAGTCCGGGCTATTGCCGACCGTGTAACTACCGCGATCGTTGGGCCAGAGCGCGCCAAGGACAATATTCTTCACGTTGAAGATCTGGGCACACTAATTCAAGAAGGCGTCGAATCCGGGGAAATATCCGCTAACGAGCGCGCTTTAGTACAGAATCTTATCAAAGCTGGAGTTACTACCGTCGGGGAAATAATGACTCCCAGATCAAAACTAGAGTTTGTCGACGGCGAACTGGACCCACAAGAGATTTTCAAAAAATTAAAAAACATCGGACATCCGCGGGTGCCGGTATTTATTGGTAGTGAAGATAATATTGTCGGTTTCTTCTTTATCGAGAGCTTTTTGGAATGGAATGAAACATCCCCAATTAATTTCAAACTAGAGGACTACCTACAACCCCTTCTGGCTGTTCCAAAAACCCGAGAGATTGACGATATGCTTAATTACTTTGACGTCAATGAGGCGCGAGTTGCCTTGGTAGTCACCGAGTTTGGCAATGTTGAAGGGTTAATCTCGATCAATGACATCACCAAGTATTTGCTCGCCGGGCTATATGGCGAAATTTCTGAGATAGAGGCAGGCATCCGTCCTATTGAGGATGGCTTCGAAGTCGACGGCTTCATCTCGCTCACTCAGCTTCAGCAATTTACCGGGTTGGATGTTAGCGACCCAAGCATGCTGACTGTAGCAGGTTACGTACTGCGGCACTTTGGCTGCGTTCCCAGTATAGGAGATCAATTGACCTCGGCAGGTCTCGTCTTCACGGTGCTAGACATGCAAAACATGTTTATCTCCAAGGTTAAAGTTTCCACAGCGCCTGTCACAGTGAATTCAGGGGAGATTGAGCAATGAGTTTGTTATTAGTCTTTTTTCCCGTAATGGTAGTGCTGCTGTTAGCCAAAGGATTCTTCTCTGGCTCTGAATTAGCATTAGTGAGTTCTGACAAACTAAAACTCAAAACCAAAGCCGCACGAGGCAATAAAAATGCCGCTTTGCTGCTTAAACTCTATCAACACCCTGAATCCCTACTTACCACAACATTAATTGGCACCAATGTCTCTACAATGACACTAACTGTTCTCGGCACCGCAACAATGATCCAACTATTTGGATCAGGCGCTGAGATTATTGCGATAATTTTTCTCACTCCACTGATGCTAATTTTTGGTGAAATCGTTCCAAAGAGTGTGTTTCAGCAGCGAGCGGATACCGTAGCGCTTCGCATTATTAAGCCGCTGGCCGTGTTTAGGGCCTTGGTGCTTCCTGTTGTAATTATTTTCTCTTGGACAGCAAAAAAGATAGCCAGAAAGTTTGGCCCTGCCGGCGTGGTGGTCAGTCCCTATGCAACTCGTCAGCGACTAAGGACACTGCTTAGCAGTGCAGACAAACCCATAGACGCAACGGTTGATCGGGAAAGAATTATGCAGGCTATCCTACTTTCTGAGATGACTGTAGGAGAAGTAATGATACCCTTGGCGCAAGTTGTTGGGGCAGATGCTAAAGCGAAAACCCGAGAAGTGTTAAAGCTCAGCCGAGCGTCAGGCCATCGACGGATTCCAGTGTTTGAAGGAAATCTTAGCAACATTACTGCCATAGCTCACTGGACTATTTGGGAAGAGCTCGACGGTAAACTTTTAAAACGGCCATTGCGGGAACTTTGCATCTCGCCCTATTTTGTATCGACACTGCATAAAATCGATGAACTGCTGCCTATCATTGTTGCAAGACGAGACAATATGGCAGTCGCTGTTGATGAATTTGGCACTGCGGTCGGCATCATTTCTCTAGAAGATATCATGCGCGTACTTTTGGGAGATGTTGCACAACAAATAAATTTGACACATCGCAAGAAAGGTAATGGCAATCCAGTGCAAAGCATAGGCAACAACAAATACGTATTAGAGGGCAATACTCGCCTCGCCGTCGTCGAAGAACTACTGGATATCGAATTGCCAACTCGCGAATTCCATTCAGTTGCCGGGCTATTAACTAGCAACCTAAGAAAGATTCCTGTAGTTGGCGACTCGATAGAAGTTAATGGATATCGCTTCACCGTACTTGAGGCAACAAAGCGAGCTGCGACCAAGATCGGTGCCGAAGAGTGCCAATAACCCTGCTAGAGGGTGAAAACAAAACTCACAATCGGCGATCACGCGGTGGCGCTTTTGGTTTAAGCGAACTTAAATATTAGGCCACGGAAACAAATCAATCGGTGGCACATCAAGATCGATTACATTACCTCTTGCCATGACAAAAGTCGGCGAAAGTAACGTAGCAATATCTTCAAGTGGATTGCCTCGCACCGAAATTATGTCAGCATCTTTACCCGCTTCGATGGTACCTGTAATCCCAGTAATATCCATCAGATCTGCAGCGTTGACCGTTGCCGAAATTAAAATATCACGCTCAGACATGCCTGCCTGTTTCATCAACACCATTTCATAGGCGTTAGTGCCATGGTCGTTGACACCTGCATCGGTACCAAATGCGATCTTTACCCCTTTGCTGTAGGCAATACTCAATGCGTTTTGCATGATCGGACCCACTTCTAACGCTTTTTGCGCGACTTCCGGCGTGAAGAATCCAGGGCGCTCTGTGGCTATACGTTGAACGGTATACCCAGCAATTAAGGTGGGCACATAGTAAGCACCCGTCGCGACAAAAAGATCTGCGGTTTCTTCATCCAGATAAGAGCCATGCTCAATGGAATCAACACCTGCACGCAGTGCCGCCTCTAAACCGATCTTGCCATGGGCGTGAGCTGCTACTTTACGGCCCATAGCATGAGCTGCCTCAACCAAGGCCACTTGTTCTTCGTCCGTAAACTGTTGACCCGTGCCGGTCGCTGTCTTACTTAACACGCCACCGGTGGCCACGTACTTAATATGGTCTGCACCATATTTGATTTGAGTTCTTACTGCTTTGCGGCACTCGGCTATGCCATCACAGATGCCAGAGTGTGGATGGGGAAAAATATCGTCTCTAAAACCCGCGGCATCACCATGACCACCAGTTGGACTCAAACCTTGCCCCGCTGCCTTGATCCGCGGGCCCATAACAATGCCTTGATTAATGGCATCACGCAGAGCGAAGATGGCATTTCTATCAGCCCCTACGTTCCTAATTGAAGTAAAGCCAGCACGCAAAGTACGCAGTCCAAATTCCAAACCCATCAGCGTACTAAACTCAGATGAGCGAGTGACACGAATTTCTCGTCCATTCGGTTCTTGTTGGCTTAATATATGAGTATGAGAATCAATTAGACCGGGCAGCACAAACTCATTTTTAAGATCAACAATTTGTGCATTTGCACCCCCTTCGACCTGATTTGCTGAAACATAGCCGTCTCTAACTTCAATGATGATATTGTTTCGAACAATAATACTTTGCTCAGTTCTAACTTCTTCCCTAGCATCCGCCAGCAAAGACCCTGCATGAATTATTTTGACACCCTGGGCAAAGCAAGCTGCTGAAATTTGCAGACTGATCAGTGTAATAATTGGGAGAAAGAGTTTAGGCTTTAGATTAATCATGTTATCCACCTGAATTTAATTTTTAATTTTGCTTCCGACTACTATACCAATACGAACGTGGTTTTGACACCGCAAACCGGCATGATGATTAGTCTCGTTAGTTGTTTTTACTGGAACCGATTCTCATTGCCAGAGCCGCGCGCAGGGCTTTTGAAAGCTCTTCTGTACCAACTGGTTTAAGAAGA
>CAYGRT010000057.1:0-15742 GCA_964352355.1 uncultured Pseudohongiella sp.
CCAATTGTGCCTACGTTTACGTGTACTTTACTTCGTTCGAATTTTTCCTTCGCCACAATATCACCTCATTGAATCATTGAGAGTTGTTAAGTTTATAATTTAGCTGCCGCTGCTGATGATTGCTTCAGCAATGTTATTTGGAACGATTGCATACTTATTAAATTCCATCGTATAAGTCGCTCGCCCCTGGGTTGCTGAACGTAAATCAGTTGAGTAGCCAAACATCTCTGAAAGAGGAACTTCCGCATTGATTACTTTACCAGAAGGGCTATCTTCCATGCCTTGAACCATTCCTCTTCGGCGGTTCAGGTCGCCCATTACGTCGCCCATGTAGTCCTCAGGTGTTACCACCTCAACACTCATGATTGGCTCCAAAAGAGCAGCGTCAGCCATCAGCGCGCCTTTCTTTAGAGCTATGGAGCCTGCAATTTTGAACGCCATTTCGCTTGAGTCAACATCGTGGAAAGATCCATCAAACAATGTCACTCGCATCGCAAGAAGCGGATAGCCTGCGAGACAACCGTTCTTCATTTGCTCTTGCACGCCTTTATCAACTGCCGGGATATATTCACGAGGAATCACACCACCAACAATCTCGTTAACAAATTCGTACTCTGAGTCTGGGTCGAGCGGCTCAAGCCTAAGTACTACGTGTCCGTACTGACCACGACCACCAGACTGTTTAACATGCTTACCTTCGACTTCAACAGCCTTTTGAATAGTTTCACGATAAGCCACTTGCGGCTTACCAATATTCGCCTCAACAGAAAACTCACGGCGCATTCTGTCTACCAAGACATCTAGGTGCAACTCACCCATACCTGAGATGATGGTTTGACCTGATTCTTCGTCAGTTTCAACCCGGAAAGAAGGATCTTCTTGAGCTAGCTTGCCCAATGCAATACCCATTTTTTCCTGATCAGCTTTACTCTTAGGCTCAACCGCTACGGAAATAACTGGCTCAGGGAATTCCATTTTTTCCAGCGTTACAACATGGTCAAGGGCACACAAGGTTTCCCCAGTGGTGACATCTTTTAAACCAACTGCTGCAGCAATGTCACCTGCAAGCACTTCTTTGATTTCTTCTCTGGAGTTTGCGTGCATCTGCACCATTCGGCCCACACGTTCTTTCTTGGACTTAATTGGGTTATATACCGCATCTCCGGAATTTAGTTTGCCAGAATAAACGCGGAAAAATGTTAACGTTCCAACGAAAGGATCCGTGGCAATCTTGAATGCTAGAGCAGCAAAAGGCGCGCTATCATCGACTTCGCAACTTGTTTTGGAACCGTCTTCTAGCGTTCCTTCTATCGCCTTAACTTCGGTTGGCGCAGGCATGTAATCAACAACCCCGTCCAATACCGCTTGTACGCCTTTGTTCTTAAATGCAGAACCACAGAACGTAGGCACAATCTCGTTGGCTAGAGTTCTTTGACGGATACCGGCCATAACTTCTTTCTCTGTTAAGTCGCCACCCTCAAGGTATTTTTCCATTAATTCTTCATTGGCCTCAGCAGCGGCTTCAACCAATACTTCGCGCCACTTTTCACTTTCAGCCTGCATGTTTGCCGGGATGGGCTCATAGGTAAATGTGGTACCCTGATCATCTTCGTTCCAGCGTATAGTCTTCATTTTGACTAAGTCGATTACGCCCTTAAATTCATCCTCGGCACCAATAGCAAGTTGCATTGGAACTGGGTTTGCACCCAATCGATCTTTCATCTGCTTCACAACTTTAAGGAAGTCAGCTCCGGCTCTGTCCATTTTATTGACAAATACCAAGCGGGGAACTTCGTAACGGTTGGCCTGACGCCAAACTGTTTCTGTTTGCGGTTGCACGCCTGAGGAGCCACACAATACAACGACGGCACCATCAAGCACGCGAAGCGAGCGCTCTACTTCAATAGTGAAGTCAACGTGACCAGGGGTGTCGATAATATTGATTCGATGCTCGTCATATTGCTTATCCATGCCTGCCCAGAAACAAGTCGTGGCAGCAGAAGTAATGGTAATACCCCGCTCCTGCTCTTGTTCCATCCAGTCCATAGTTGCTGCGCCGTCATGAACTTCACCGATTTTATGAGAAACCCCGGTATAAAAAAGAACACGCTCGGTAGTAGTCGTCTTACCTGCGTCAACGTGCGCGACGATACCGATATTGCGGTAACGGTTTAAGGGGTGCTTTCTGGCCACATCAATGCCCTCTGGGAAAAATTATTAGAAACGGTAATGAGAGAATGCGCGGTTGGCTTCAGCCATACGATGCACATCTTCACGCTTGCGAACAGCACTACCACGGCCTTCAGAGGCATCGGTAATTTCGCCGGCAAGCCTAAGAGCCATAGACTTCTCGCCGCGCTTTCTGGAATGTTCAACTAACCAGCGCATTGCAAGAGCGTTGCGGCGCTCGGCACGAACTTCAACAGGTACTTGATACGTAGCACCACCAACACGTCGAGACTTAACTTCGACCATCGGCGCTATAGCATCAAGAGCTTTTTCGAAAACTTCGACAGGATCGGCGCCTGATTTATTGCCAACTACAGACAACGCGCCATAAACGATTTTTTCAGCAACAGACTTCTTGCCGTCAACCATGACGTGATTCATAAATTTAGCGAGAATTTTGCTACCGAATTTTGGATCTGGCAAAACTTCACGCTTTGCCGCGACTCTTCTTCTAGGCATAGTAGACCTCTATGTTAATTCAGGTTAATCCAGGATTTAAAAGCACTCGCTTCAACCTGGCCTTACTCTACTCACCCAATGTTTTAAGAGTCTGGGTGAGTCACGCATCCTTACGCTTGTGCAAACTCTGTATTCAAGTCAGGTACTGAATCAACAGCACACTTTCTTTAAATTACGATTTTGGTCGCTTAGTTCCGTACTTAGAACGACCTTGCTTTCGATCAGCAACACCGGAAGTATCTAAACTACCGCGAACTGTGTGGTAACGAACACCTGGCAAATCTTTAACACGACCACCGCGGATTAAAACAACCGAGTGCTCCTGTAGATTGTGACCTTCACCGCCGATGTAGGAAGTAACTTCATACCCGTTAACCAATCTTACACGGCAAACCTTACGCAGGGCAGAGTTCGGCTTCTTAGGAGTCGTTGTGTACACGCGGGTACATACGCCTCGCTTTTGCGGAGACCTTTGCAGTGCGGGCACGTCGCTTTTTACGACTTTGCTCTTTCTAGGCTTGCGTACTAGCTGGTTAATAGTCGCCATGGATACTTATTTAAACCTCAAATTTGTCATTTATTCTTTGGCGGAGCCATAAATAATGGGTCCAGTTCAAAGGATGCGAGAGTTTAATGATCCCGCATCCTGTAGTCAACACCTGGCCGGGCAGTTATTGCCCGATTTGGCCTTTAGGCATCAGATTGCTCATTTAGTGCTTCTGTTAATGCCGCTTCCACATCACTGGCGCTCACGCGATCAGATTCGGGCTCACTAACGTAAGCACGCTTTCTAGCCTCATGATAGGCAAGTCCAGTACCGGCCGGAATTAAGCGACCCACCACCACGTTTTCCTTCAAACCGCGAAGGAAGTCGCGCTTACCAGTCACCGCAGCTTCTGTCAGCACGCGGGTTGTTTCTTGGAATGAGGCAGCAGAAATAAACGATTCCGTGGCCAATGATGCCTTGGTGATACCTAGCAACATGCGCTCAAATCGGGCTTCTAACTTACCTTCTTCTCTTAGCTTGTCGTTCACTTCCAAGATTTGCGTGTAAGTCATTTGCTCGCCTTTAATCAAATTGGAATCACCGGAGTCAGTGATTTCAATCTTTCTTAACATTTGACGGACAATGACTTCGATGTGCTTGTCGTTTATGCGTACACCTTGTAAGCGATAGACATCCTGAACCTCATTGACAATATACTGAGCAAGGGCTTCAACGCCTTTGAGCCTCAATATATCGTGAGGTGCTGGAGGTCCTTCAGACACAACTTCACCCTTTTCGATGTACTCGCCTTCGAATACCGTCATGGTGCGCCACTTAGGAATCAATACTTCGTAGTGAGAGCTACCATCAATTGGGTTTACGCCGTCCTTTGGTGTAATAACTAACCGTCGCTTGCCTTTTGTCTCTTTACCAAAACTAACAGTACCCGAAATCTCAGCAAGTATTGCCGGCTCTTTTGGTCGACGAGCTTCAAACAAGTCAGCGACGCGTGGCAAACCACCCGTGATGTCACGCGTCTTTGAGCCCTCTTGTGGGATACGCGCGATAACATCGCCAATATTCATATCAGCGCCATCTTTCAGACCGACAATCGCGTTAGCAGGCAAGAAGTAATGAGCCGGCACATTAGTCCCTGGCAAACACACTTCTTTTCCTTTGCTATCAACAACTGTTACGGCTGGACGCAGTTCTTTCGCTGATGACGAGCGCTCCGCTGGGTCGATAACTGAGATACTCGACAAGCCAGTAATCTCATCAGTTTGTTCCCGCACGGTTATACCTTCTTCCATCGCTGCGAAAGTTACCTTACCAGCCACTTCAGATACGATCGGGTGAGTATGTGGATCCCACGTCGCGACGATTTGGCCAGCTTCAACTTTGCCGTCTTTGCCAAAGTTAACCACCGCACCATAGGGAAGTTTATAGCGCTCTCTTTCACGACCATTAACGTCGTTCACAATAAGCTCGCCAGAGCGAGAAACTACGACTAAACCGCCTTTTACATTTTCTACCGTCTTCATGTTGCTTAGATGCACGGTACCCGTGTTTTTCACCTGAACACTGTCAGATGCAGTAGCTCGGGATGCAGCACCACCGATGTGGAATGTACGCATCGTTAGCTGTGTACCTGGCTCACCGATTGACTGAGCTGCAATGACTCCTACGGCTTCACCAACATTCGCCACATGACCACGGGCGAGGTCTCGCCCATAACACATAGAACAAACACCAAAGCGGGTTTCGCAGGTGATTGGCGATCGCACTAGAACTTGGTCAACACCCCGTGTCTCAAGAACTTCCACCATGCTCTCATTGATCATAGTGCCGGCGGGAACCATAGTTTCGCCGGTCTGCTCATCGACAACGTCGTCGACTAGGATTCTCCCGAGTACTCGATCACCAAGAGGGGCAATAATATCGCCGCCCTCAATGATAGGAGTCATGGTTAGACCTTCTCGGGTACCACAGTCATGCTCGGTAATGACCAAGTCTTGAGAAATATCCACTAAACGGCGAGTTAGGTAACCGGAGTTGGCCGTTTTTAATGCCGTATCAGCAAGACCCTTACGCGCACCGTGAGTTGACGTAAAGTACTGAGATACACTCAAGCCTTCTCGGAAGTTCGCAGTAATAGGTGTCTCAATGATCGAGCCATCCGGACGGGCCATCAAACCGCGCATACCGGCCAGCTGTCGGATCTGTGCAGGGCTACCACGAGCTCCTGAGTCAGCGTAGACATATACTGAGTTGAAGGACTCTTGTAGCTCTTCCTTGCCTTCCTTGTTAATCACAGGTTCGGTGGACAATCCTTCCATCATGGCCTTAGCAACAATGTCGTTTGCCCTAGACCATATATCGATCACTTTGTTGTACTTCTCGCCCTGTGTTACCAAACCTGAAGCAAATTGCGATTCAATCTCTTCAACTTCCGCGTTGGCTTGGCCAATAATCGATACTTTTTCCTTGGGGATAACAAAATCATTCACGCCGATTGACGAACCGGAACGCGTGGAATATTTGTATCCTGTGTACATAAGTTGGTCAGCAAAGATAACCGTTTCCTTTAAGCCAACATTTCTGTAACACGCATTCAGTATTCCAGAAATTTGCTTCTTCGCCATCTTCTGATTCACCATTGAGAATGGCAAGCCAACTGGAACTATATTAAACAGAAGCACACGGCCGACAGTCGTTTCAACTACTTCAGACTTAATCTCTTTCTCGCCCTTTTCGTTTTCAACCTGTTCTTTAATACGAACTTTGATGCGAGCCTGAAGATGTGCATGGCCTGTTTCATAGGCTCGCTGCACTTCTTTCGCATCCGCAAACACCATGCCCTCGCCTTTAGCATTTACCCGCGAGCGAGTCATGTAGTACAAGCCGAGCACCACGTCTTGAGAAGGAACAATAATCGGCTCACCACTGGCAGGAGCAAGAATATTATTGGTTGACATCATTAGCGTGCGAGCTTCCAACTGAGCTTCCAAAGTCAGAGGAACGTGCACAGCCATTTGGTCACCGTCAAAGTCAGCGTTGTAGGCTGCACAAACTAGCGGATGCAACTGAATTGCCTTGCCTTCAATCAATACCGGTTCAAAGGCTTGTATACCCAACCGGTGTAGCGTTGGCGCGCGGTTTAGTAATACCGGGTGCTCACGAATAACTTCAGCTAGGATATCCCAAACTTCAGCTGTTTCCCGCTCCACCATTTTCTTCGCAGCTTTAATGGTCGTCGCTAATCCACGTCGCTCTAACTTGCCAAAGATGAAAGGCTTAAATAACTCCAACGCCATTTTCTTTGGTAAACCGCATTGATGCAGCCTAAGCGTCGGACCAACCACAATGACCGAGCGTCCGGAATAATCGACACGTTTACCCAGTAGGTTTTGACGGAATCGACCTTGCTTACCCTTAATCATATCGGCAAGGGATTTTAGAGGCCGCTTGTTTGACCCAGTAATTGCACGGCCACGACGACCGTTGTCGAGAAGCGCATCTACCGCTTCCTGAAGCATGCGCTTTTCATTGCGCACGATAATGTCTGGCGCATTCAAGTCGAGAAGCCGCTTCAGACGATTGTTTCTGTTAATGACTCGGCGATACAAATCATTAAGGTCAGACGTGGCAAAACGGCCACCGTCTAGTGGAACCAAAGGTCGAAGGTCTGGTGGCAGAACCGGCAATACGGTCATTACCATCCACTCTGGCTTGTTCCCAGATTCCATAAAGGCTTCCATTAGCTTTAATCGCTTTGAAAGCTTCTTCAACTTAGTTTCAGAATTAGTTGCTGGGATTTCTTCACGCAGGCTGGCTACTTCGGCCTCAACGTCCAAATCCTTCATTAGAGCCTGAACCGCTTCGGCACCCATCTTGGCTTCGAACTCGTCGCTCCACTCTTCCATGGCTTCGTAATATTGCTCATCGTTTAGCAACTGACCTTTTTCGAGCGTGGTCATACCGGGATCGGTAACTACGAATGATTCAAAATAGAGAATGCGCTCAATGTCCCTAAGCGTCATATCAAGTAGTAGACCAATACGCGAAGGTAGAGACTTCAAGAACCAGATATGGGCCACTGGACTTGCCAGTTCGATATGTCCCATACGATCCCGTCGAACTTTAGACAGAGCCACTTCAACGCCACACTTCTCGCAGATTACGCCGCGATGCTTCAGACGCTTATACTTACCACATAAGCACTCGTAGTCTTTCACTGGGCCAAAAATTTTGGCACAAAAAAGACCATCTCGCTCAGGCTTAAAAGTACGATAGTTTATAGTCTCTGGCTTCTTTACTTCACCGAATGACCAAGCGCGGATCATTTCAGGAGATGCCAATCCAATTCGAATGGAATCAAACTCATCTGACTGTGATTGAGATTTCAGCAACCCTAATAGGTCTTTCATTCTATTTCCTCCATCCAACTACTTGGTCGTAGTTGGACTTTAATAATCACTAATTTGCTAGCTATTGAGCGTATCGAATCGTTAAGAGAACTAGACTACTTACTAACGTCTAGTTCCATATCTATGGCAAGAGACCTAATCTCTTTCACCAATACATTAAACGACTCCGGCATTCCTGGCTCCATTCTATGGTCGCCATCGACAATGTTTTTATACATTTTCGTACGGCCAGCAACGTCATCCGACTTAACTGTCAGCATTTCTTGAAGCGTGTAGGCAGCGCCGTAAGCTTCTAGGGCCCATACTTCCATCTCACCGAAGCGCTGACCACCGAACTGAGCTTTACCGCCAAGTGGCTGTTGAGTCACTAGACTATAAGAGCCAGTCGAGCGCGCATGCATCTTGTCATCAACCAAGTGGTTCAACTTCAGCATATACATAATGCCAACGGTTACCTGCCTGTCGAATGACTCGCCAGTACGGCCATCAAAAAGTGTTACTTGCCCACTTTCATCGATACCAGCTAGCTCAAGCATGTCTTTGATTTCTTTTTCAGCAGCGCCATCGAATACTGGTGTCGCCATAGGAACACCTGCTCGAAGATTACCCGCTAACTCCAATACCTCGTCATCAGATAAGCTCTTAATATCTTCTTGGCGATCACCGATCTTGTTGTAAACCTCTGTGACAAACTTACGAATGTCAGCAACTTTTGACTGGGCATCCAACATGGCGGCTATTTTCTCACCCAAACCTTTTGCGGCAGCACCTAGGTGAGTTTCTAAGATCTGACCTACGTTCATACGCGAAGGCACACCCAGCGGGTTCAGAACAATATCAACTGGCTCACCTTTTTCATCGTAAGGCATATCTTCTACTGGCATAATTACCGAGATAACACCTTTATTACCATGACGCCCCGCCATCTTGTCACCAGGCTGGATTCGACGTTTGATAGCAAGATAGACTTTGACAATCTTAAGAACACCAGGCGCCAAGTCATCACCTTGAGTTAACTTTTTACGCTTATCTTCGAAACGCTCATCAAGTTCTTTTTGACGCTCTTTTAACTGCTCTTCGGCTCGTTCAAGCTGCTTGTTAAGATCATCATTCGACATGCGGATCTTAAACCAGTCATCGTGAGCTAAGTCTGCCAAATAGTCAGCGGTTATCTTTTGGCCTTTCTTAAGCTTGGGACCACCAGCCACTACTTTTCCTAGTAACGCAGCATGAAGACGCTCAAAAGTTGCAGCTTCAACAATACGGAATTCATCATTAATATCCTTCCGCACTTTAGATAGCTGCTCTTCTTCAATAGCCACAGCGCGCTGATCTTTCTTCAAACCATCGCGAGTGAATACCTGAACGTCAATAACTGTTCCTTTTACGCTCGTAGGCACACGCAGTGATGTGTCTTTTACGTCAGAAGCTTTTTCACCAAAGATTGCACGAAGCAGTTTTTCCTCAGGTGTTAATTGGGTTTCACCTTTAGGCGTAACTTTACCTACAAGAATGTCTCCAGCTCCAACTTCAGCACCGATATAAACGATGCCGGACTCATCTAACTTGCTTAGCGCACCCTCACCAACGTTTGGAATATCCGCAGTAATTTCTTCTGACCCAAGCTTAGTGTCACGGGCAACACAAGTTAACTCTTGAATGTGGATTGTCGTGAAACGATCTTCTTTTACTACTCGCTCTGAAATAAGAATCGAGTCTTCGAAGTTGTAGCCATTCCAAGGCATAAAAGCGATGCGCATGTTTTGACCCAGCGCTAGCTCACCCATATCGATAGATGGGCCATCTGCAAGAATATCGCCGCGAGCCACTGTGTCGCCGTCTTTTACTAAAGGTTTCTGACTGATACAGGTATTTTGGTTAGAACGGGTATATTTCGTAAGGTTGTAGATATCAACACCCGCTTCGCCCGCATCGGTTTCTTCGTCATTCACACGCACGATGATTCGAGCCGCATCAACACTCTCAATCACACCGCCGCGGAAAGCAACAACACATACACCTGAATCACTTGCCACATTGCGTTCCATGCCTGTACCCACCAACGGCTTCTCAGTCTTTAGTGTAGGTACTGCTTGACGTTGCATGTTAGAACCCATCAAGGCTCTGTTTGCATCATCGTGCTCAAGGAACGGAATCAAAGCTGCTGCAACAGACACCATCTGCTGAGGCGCAACGTCCATATAGTCAATTTCTTCGCGAGGTTTTAATAATGTTTCCCCTCTGTAACGCACTGTTACCAGGTTATCAATAAAACCGCGTTTCTTATCGAGTGGAGCACTCGCCTGCGCTATAACAAAGTCGCTTTCATCAATTGCTGACAGATAATCAATTTCGTCAGTTACTTTGTTATTCACTACCTTTCGGTAGGGACTTTCTAAAAAGCCATAGTGATTGGTTCTAGCATAGGTAGCCAGTGAGTTGATCAAACCAATATTTGGACCTTCAGGCGTTTCAATTGGACAAACTCGACCGTAGTGAGTTGGGTGCACGTCTCGTACTTCAAAGCCAGCACGCTCTCGCGTTAAACCGCCTGGCCCAAGAGCAGATACGCGACGCTTATGAGTCACTTCAGACAACGGATTGTTTTGATCCATAAACTGAGACAGTTGGCTTGAACCAAAAAACTCTTTGATTGCTGCAGCCACTGGCTTTGCGTTAATCATATCCTGTGGCATCAAACCTTCAGAATCAGCCATGCTCAAGCGCTCTTTAACCGCGCGTTCAACACGGACTAGACCAACTCGGAATTGATTCTCGGCCATCTCACCAACTGAACGAATTCGACGATTGCCCAAATGATCAATATCATCGACCGCGCCGAAACCATTTCGGATAGCAACTAGTGTCTTTAACACATCCACTATATCTTCGTTGCTAAGTACAGGTGAGCCTCCGGTTTCTTTTCGGCCAAGCCTTCTATTGAACTTCATGCGCCCAACAGCTGATAGATCATATCGCTCTGGGGTGAAGAAAAGGTTAGAGAATAGATTCTCTGCAGATTCCTTGGTCGGTGGTTCGCCAGGACGCATCATACGGTAAATTTCTACCATTGCTTCCAATTTTGACGTCGTGGAATCGATACGCAGCGTATCTGAAATAAACGGCCCGCAATCTAGATCGTTGGTATAAATAGTTTCGAAGCTCTTTACGCCTTTCTCTGCAAACGCTTCCAATAACTCAAGTGTTATCTCTGAGTTGCAGGCAAATTCTACTTCACCTGTTTCCTCATTGATGATGTCTTTCGCCAAAGCCGCACCCACTAGGTAGTCATTGGCTATCTCAAGCTTAGTAAGCTTGGCAGTTTCCATTTGGCGGATGTGACGGCTAGTAATGCGACGGCCCGCCTCCACTATCAACTTGCCTTTTTTATCGTTAATGGGGAACGACAGCACATCACCTCGAAGGCGCGCTGGCACTAGTTCTAAAGAAATAGTTGGCTCGTCACCTGGGGTGATATGGAATAAATTATTTTCGTAAAACATCTCAAGTATTTCTTGAGCGGTGTAGCCAAGCGCTCGAAGAAGAACCGAGGCAGGCAATTTACGACGACGGTCGATTCGTACATAGACCATGTCTTTTGGATCAAATTCAAAATCCAACCATGAACCACGGTAAGGAATCACTCGAGCCGAGTACAGTAACTTACCGGAACTGTGCGTTTTACCACGATCATGATCAAAGAACACACCAGGTGATCGATGGAGCTGTGACACAACAACACGCTCTGTTCCATTAATCACAAAAGTACCGGAATCCGTCATTAACGGAATCTCACCCATGTAGACTTCTTGTTCTTTAATGTCTTTAATCGTTTGTACTGTTGATTCCTTATCGTAAAGAATCAATCGAACTTTTACTCTCAGAGAAACAGAGTAGGTTGACCCTCTTAACTGACATTCTTTAACATCAAAAACGGGTTTCCCGAGTTCGTAGCTCACATACTCAAGAACTGCTTTTCCTGAGTAGCTAACAATTGGGAATACAGATTTGAATGCGGCATGTAACCCTTGGTCAATGCGGTTTTCCACTGGAGTCCCAGCCTGGGTAAACTGCCTGTAAGAATCCACCTGAATGGATAGCAAGTAAGGTATATCCATTGCACTCGGTAGCTTACCGAAATTCTTACGAATACGCTTTTTCTCTGTATACGAATAGGCCATGTTGTGTTCCTAGCGTTGTGTACTTTAGGTCTTAACTATTTGCAGACAATTCTGCTATTAGTGAACTAGCGAGCAAATTGCGCGCTAATTTCACTGGTCTTAATTGGGCATCCCAACTAATAAAAATCTAAAACACGACTAACACCAGACGACTATTTACATCGTCTGGTGTTGATCGTTTTGTTTGACTTAAGTAATTACTTAAGCTCAACAGTAGCGCCAGCTTCTTCCAATTGCTTCTTGGCTTCTTCAGCTTCAGCTTTTGGTGCTGCTTCTTTAACAGTAGCAGGAGCGCCGTCAACCAAGTCTTTCGCTTCTTTCAGGCCTAAACCTGTGATCGCACGAACAGCCTTAATCACGTTTACTTTCTTGTCGCCGGCCGCAGTTAGAACGATATCAAAATCGTCCTTCTCTTCAGCTGCACCAGCAGCTTCGCCACCAGCGGCAGGAGCCGCAACAGCAACAGCAGCGGCAGCAGAAACGCCGAATTTTTCTTCCATTGCTTCTACCAAACCAACAACATCCATTACTGACATTTCAGCAATCGCTTCTAGTACTTCTTCTTTAGATAGAGCCATGACTCTTATCTCCTATTTAAAAATTATTGAATAAACGTTAATCGAAGGAATTAAGCTGCTTCTTTCTTCTGATCTCTCACGGCAGCGACTGCACGTGTAACCTTTGATGGGACCTCATTAATAGTCCTTGTAAGTTTAGTAACAGGCGCTAACATCACGCTCATCAACATGGATAGGGCTTGATCGTGAGTCGGCAACTTAGCCAACACGTCGATTTTGCTTGCATCCAATAACTTACCACCAACAGAAAGGGCCTTGATTTCGAATTTGCTATTTTCTTTTGCAAAATCCTTTAGCACGCGGGCTGCGGCTCCGGGATCTTCCTTAGAAAATGCCAATATCGTCGGGCCAACTAGTGCTTCACTTATGCATTCAAACTCAGTCTCCGCTACAGCCAATTTCAGCAAAGTGTTGCGAACAACACGTAGGTAGACGTTGTTATCTCTTGCAGACTTACGAAGCGCAGTCAGCTCGCTGACAGTCACTCCACGATAATCCGCGAGAACTGCAGACAAAGCACTACTAGCAGCTTGATTGACTTCGGAAACGATTTGTTTCTTATCTTCCAATCGGATTGCCACTATGCAAACTCCTTATTTTTCAGCTATTGCTAGCTTTTAAGGCACCTTAAAAAGGCACCAACTCAGTTCGGTGATTTTAAATACAGCTAAAAGCTATATCGGGTTTCACCATCTGCGTAGGACATTAAGAATTGTGTTAACAATTCACCTACGGTCTTTGACGGCCTCGTCTTAAAAGACGAAACCCCAAAGTCGATAGAGAGGCAGCTAACTGCCTCTCGAAATTCTTTATTGCTACTGGACTAACGAAGAATGATCTATTTGAATGCCCGGTCCCATAGTGGAAGAAAGTACTACTTTCTTGAAGTAGACTCCTTTCGCAGAGGCAGGTTTAGCCTTTTTAAGGTCAGCCAGCAGAGCTTCAAGGTTTGATTTGATCGCATCACCAGCAAAGCCAATCTTGCCGATACCACCATGAATGATACCGTTCTTGTCTGTTCTGTATCGAACTTGACCTGCTTTTGCATTCTTAACCGCAGACTCAACATCTGGTGTTACGGTGCCTACTTTAGGGTTTGGCATAAGGCCACGTGGACCCAATACTTGACCTAAAGCACCAACCACACGCATTGCATCTGGCGTTGCAATCACTACATCATAATCAAGGTTGCCAGCTTTCATGGACTCTGCAAGATCTTCAAATCCCACAGTATCTGCCCCGGCTGCTGTCGCTTTTTCAGCATTCGCACCTTGAGCAAAAACGGCGATTCGAACCACCTTACCAGTACCGGAGGGAAGCAACGTTGATCCACGAACCACTTGGTCCGACTTACGAGGATCTACCCCCAAATTAATGGAGACATCTATTGATTCTTTAAATTTAGGAGAGCCAAACTCTGATAGCAAAGCTACCGCATCCTCGACCGAGTATGTTTGCCCAGGAACTAGTTTCTCAGTAATCAGCTTTTGTTTTTTGGATAGTTTTGCCATTTTATTCCACCCCCTCGACTTCAAATCCTGAACTACGCGCAGTACCTGCAAGAGTTCTCACCGCTGCGTCCATATCAGCTGCAGTCAAGTCTGGCATTTTGATCGTCGCTACTTCTTCTAATTGAGCACGAGTCAATTTCCCTACTTTTTCAGTGTTAGGTCTTGGACTACCTTTTGGCACGCCCGCTGCTTTCTTTAACAATACGGCCGCTGGAGGTGTTTTAGTAATGAATGTGAAACTACGGTCGGCGTAGACTGTAATTACCACTGGAATCGGAAGCCCTGCTTCTAGGCTCTGAGTCTGCGCGTTAAACGCTTTACAGAATTCCATGATGTTTACACCGTGTTGACCGAGAGCCGGACCAACAGGCGGACTTGGGTTGGCCTTACCGGCAGCAACCTGCAGCTTAATATAAGCGAGTACTTTCTTAGCCATTGTTATAACTCCTATGGGTGCAAACGTTTAGTTGGCTTGCATGCAAGCGCCCCAAACTCCCCGGCGAACTCAAACTACAACAGTAGTATCGTTCGACTTTTTAAAAACACTGCTCTAAAGCATCCGCCTTCGAACAGCACCACATATAAGGCCAAGCAACTAACTAGCGTGCTCAGCGTCTTAATTCTTAACTCTTCTCAACCTGGCCAAATTCAAGCTCGACCGGTGTAGAGCGACCGAAAATCAATACAGCCACTCGCAGACGGCTCTTTTCGTAATTGACTTCTTCTACTGTTCCGGTGAAGTCATTAAACGGCCCGTCAGTAACACGAACCATTTCACCAGGCTCGTAAATTGTCTTATGTGTAGGTTTATCTTCACTTGCTTCCATACGCTGCAGAATCTTATTCGCTTCCGCATCTGTAATTGGGGCAGGTCGCTCAGCTGTGCCACCTATAAAACCTAAAACACGTGGAGTGTTCTTTACCATGTGCCATGTGTCGTCATTTAATTCCATGTGCACTAAAACGTATCCTGGAAAAAACTTGCGCTCGCTCTTACGTTTTTGTCCCGCACGCATTTCCAACACTTCTTCTGTTGGCACGAGCACTTCATCGAAGTGTTCTTCCATTTTCGAAAGCGCGATTCTTTCCTTCAGGGCATGCATCACTTTCTTTTCATAGCCCGAATATGCGTGAACTACGTACCAGCGTTTTGACATTTTAATTCTCTAGCTAATTAATGACGACACGACGCCATTCAAACCCCAATCGAGCAGCCATAAAATAACTGCCACGATAAAGATCACGATTAATACAACTATAGTGGTCTGAGTTGTTTCTTGCCGAGTAGGCCAAACTACTTTGCGAATCTCAACTCTGGCTTCAAGACAAAGCTCTACAAATGCCGCGCCTTTAGCGGTTAGCGATGCCACCCACCCAGCTGCGCCAGCGGCAACCAGCAAGCCCACAGTTCTGAGCAGGAGAGATTCAGTGGCAAAATACGAATTTGCGTAGATAGCAGCAGCGATAATGGCAATAACTACCGCCCACTTCACTATATCTAGATTGCCATTGTCTTTTTCTATTCTCTCGGCCATAACAAATTCAATACTCTGTCTGTTCGTTAACATTGTAAGCGACCTTACTCGGTCGCTTGCCTGCCTTTTAATGGCAGGCCAGGAGGGAATCGAACCCCCAACCTGCGGTTTTGGAGACCGCTGCTCTGCCAATTGAGCTACTGGCCTAAGCTAGTTCGGCGGTTTTTTCTCTATGAAAACACCTGCCTTAACACCTGATCTTAATATTTCTACAAAGACGACTAAGCCGAGACACTATTTATAGTGTCTCGGCTTATTAAAAAGACCTTATTTGGATTATTCGAAGATCTTAGCTACAACACCTGCGCCTACAGTTCGGCCACCTTCACGAATCG
>CAYGRT010000058.1:0-14880 GCA_964352355.1 uncultured Pseudohongiella sp.
GGTGAAAATGTTCTGGTATTGCTATTCATGGGTGCGCTAACGAGTTTTATTCTCGGCATAGGAATGACTGTGACAGCGGCCTATATCTTCTTGGCAATTGTGCTGGTACCTGCGCTCACTAATTCAGGTTTAGACCCTTTGGCGAGCCACATGTTTGTAATGTATTGGGGAATGTTGAGCTTTATTACCCCGCCGGTTGCTTTAGCTGCGTTTGCTGCAGCCTCTGTCGCTAACGTGTCCCCCATGCGAGTGGGATTAGAGGCTATGCGTTTAGGGGCAATCATTTATTTTGTGCCGTTCTTCTTTGTATTAAACCCAGCGTTGCTGTTGCAAGCATCGACCATGGAAAACTTGCAAGCTTTATCTACAGCAATAGTAGGGGTTGTCTTGGTGTCAGGTGCGCTGCAGGGCTACCTAATAGGCTTAGGAGATTTGGGTTCTGGTGTAGTTGGTTTGGCAAGTCGTGCTGCAATCGCATTGTCAGGTTTAACCTTGGCTTTGCCAGCGGGAGGATTGTTTGGCTTTAGTCAGGTATACCTGCTCGTTATCGCAGCGGTATTTTTACTGATTGGTGTGGCATCTAAGCGGCTGGCAGGGAAGGCAGAGAGATCAGCGGCACATGGCTAGTTAGCCGCGTTGAGCATTTTCTTTCACAGCGGAGTCTTGTCTTTCAACTCAGCGAATTTCGCTAACATCGCCGGATCTTTATAAATACTATTTTCAATCACACTGACAAGGTCCCGTTTGCTAACGGTGCCGATATTGATAAGTAAATCTGAGGTGAGCAATAGCGAGATGAAAAACATTACAAACAGGAGAAAATACAAATAGGGCAGATCGAGCCCGATTAGTTTTAGTAGAGCCGCAAAGACAACACCCACTATAAGAAAAGATCGCCAGGTGGATTCTCTTCTAATTTGATTTTTCGCTCGCATAAGTAGTTGAAAATCGCTTTTCGTCATATTCTGATCCCCTTGGCGCCGCTGTTTATGCGTCTGCAGTGAGGTTCGCTCAATCGAGACCTCGTTCGATCCTCATTCCCTGTATCTATTTTGAGCTCTAAGTTAATTCTGTAATGCGTGCTACTTCGCAAAACCCGACGTTCTAGCCTAAATCTATTAATTGTGACCACAGTTGCGCTAGACGGGTAACTGGTTTAAGTTTCTCACAGCATGGGCCCTTGAGCCTTATACATTCTTTGGCGGCCTGAACATAGGTAGCCGACTGCAATTCACAAGGATTTTGTATGAAGCTTAGTAAAGGCGTTGATGCACTAGTGAAGGAAGCTCTGCTAGAGGTGACAACCCTATCCTTTGCACAAGTTCTCGATAAACAAGGCGATGATGGTGTGGTGCTAATTGATCTGCGAGACATTCGGGAGTTGCAACGAGAAGGCAGAATACCGGGGTCTATGCACATACCTCGGGGCATGCTTGAATTTTGGGTGGACCCCGACAGCCCTTACTATAAGCCTGAGCTCGATAATGCACAGGCGCTGATACTTTACTGCAATAAGGGCTGGCGATCTGCCTTAGCGGCCAAGAGTTTGCAAGGCATGGGTATGACTAACGTCAGTCATCTCGACGGTGGCTTAGCACAGTGGATTGCCCAAGGCGGGGAGATTGAGTCGCTGCCTCAGAAACCCCAGCGCTAGGGTCGCCAAGTCTGAGAAACCCGTAACAGCGATCGAGACAATTAAAAGAACAACTGGAGCATCTTAAGCATGGCCTTGATTCACACTGAACTTCGATCACGCCGCCGATTTATCAAAGAACTATCAGCCCTTACTCTCGCTGGCGCAAGCGGCCTGACGCTAGCACAGGTAGCCCCGCCGAATCCCATTGCGTTAGCAAAACTGCACAGTTTTGGTCTACTAGTCAGTGATTTGGATAGATCCTTAGAGTTTTATCAAGCAGTTTTTGGTGCCCAGATTCAGGCGCGGCAGGAGGATAGTCTAGTGCTCAGAATTGGCGCTGGGCCGAAGTTCTTTAGGCTTGCTCAAGCCAGCGCCGGGCAGAGCCCAGGTATCACTCATATTGGATTGGGCATAGTCAATTTTTCATTAGAGGGTGTTATCAGGCAGCTAGATTTGTTTGGGCTGTCTGCGCTTGATAGTCCTCCAGGGCACGATTCCTTAGAGGGTGCAATGGGTTATTGGGTCGAAAGACGCAATGACATTACTGCAGATCTTTATATGCGGGATATTGAAGGGATAACCTACCACCTTTCTTCATTGAATCACTGTGGTGGTTTAGGTGTCGATGGCGAGCAATGCACTGCGGCGGAGCCTAGTCCGGTTGCCGGAATGTTCAAGCTTACTGACCTCAGCCATTTCACCACCTTTTTGTCCAACAAGGATCGCGCTAATAAGTTCTACACGGAAACTTTTGGTCGCCGGTTTCAGGCTTACCAAGGGGAAAATTTTCCGATAATCGGAGTGGGGGATGGGCTGCAGTTTCTCATGTATGTTGGTGGGTCAGATAACGAAGCACCGCTGCGGCCTGGGCGAATCGATCATGTCTGTTTTAATATGGAAAACTTTTCAGTGGACGGTATTTTGCAGCAACTCTCCAGCTATGGATTAACAGCAAGAGCCAGCGCAAGTGAGTCAGGTCCGCTTCTGCATTGGGTTAGTATGCGCATGCCGAATAGAGGTGGAGCCGAAGGCGGCACACCGGAAGTATATTTTTCTGACCCAGATGGGATAAGCATTCAGTTGCAAGACATTGGTTATTGTGGCGGGGGCGGATATTTAGGTGACAGCTGTCCCCCTTTATAGTGCTGTGGCCGGAGTGGTTGAATTAAGTAGTGGAAATTACTGAGTAGTAAAGGATGTTTTATGAAGTATCGATATATAGGTAAGAGTGGCTTACGTGTTTCACCAATATGTATGGGCACAATGAGTTTTGGAAGCTGGACTGATAAGTCCGAATCGTTTCGTATTTTAGATACGGCATACGATCGAGGAATTAACTTTTACGACACCGCCGAGGTGTACCCTGTGCCGCCAGAGGCCGGAACCGTAGGTCTAACTGAAGAAATATTCGGAGAGTGGATTCAAACTAAACCTAGAGATTCACTTATAGTCGCCACAAAAGTTGCTGGTGCAGCGTCAGGATGGTTTGTTCCACCTATTCGCAGCGGAATGACAGCCATCGATAGGCATCACATTGAAAAGGCAATAGAGGGCAGCTTAAGGCGTCTACAAGTTGATTACGTGGATTTGTATCAGGTTCACTGGCCAGACACAGTAGTGCCAATTGAGGAGTCTATGGCAGCTTTAGATCGGTTAGTGGAGTCTGGTAAGGTGCGTTATCTGGGAACTTCCAATGAGACCGCCTATGGCTTGACTAAAGCGAATACCATAGCCGACTACGAGGGGCTCAATCGGTTTCAGTCTATTCAGAATAATTTTTCACTGCTGCATCGTCGATTTTTAGATGAGTTGGCGGATGTGTGCAGAAAAGAACAGGTTTCTTGTCTTCCTTATTCTCCCATAGGTGGCGGTGTGCTTAGCGGCAAATACAACCGTGAGGAAAATCCGCGCAACACGCGATTTGGAGACTATGCCTTCGATTCCAATCCGCGGCAAAAGGCAATGGCTCAACGCTTTGTTAATGAGGGCACGCTCGCTTCTACTGCTAAATACCTCACAATTGCTGAAAACATCGGTTTATCTCCCGTGACACTGGCAACGGCTTGGAGCATGAATTTTGATTTTGTCGCCTCTACAATTATCGGTGCCCGCAGCGCCGATCAATTAACAGAATCGTTGGCTGCATTGGATGTTACGCTCAGCGATGAAACCATGAAATTATGTGATGAAGTGCATGCGCAAATACTTTATCCAATGGGCTAGCTTAGGCTTTCTGATACTGTGTACCCAGGTATCAAATGCGGAAGCAGTATTTATTGATCATTGTAAGCACGGTTGCCCTACTTCAGAAAGCGGGTCCGAGGTTGTCGTCGTTCGCCATCTGTATGCTTCAGCTATTGGTGAGGCTGGTCTGCCTGTGTGGGCTGCCTATAGAGTATTTGATGCAACTGTAGGGGTCGCATCACTTTTTCCTCGCATGTGGGAAGAGGAAAGATTGGTTTCTATGACTAATCTGTTACCGGTTCCGGATGGTGCCCAGCCGGGCTTTACGCAGCCGAATTTAGAGAATTCCCAAGACCGAGAATATCGAGTTAATGAAATAAGACTGGTGGCGGAAGACCGAGGTCGGCTGACCCCTATGACGAGTTTCGCGAGCACGCCATATTTGCAAGAATTAAATTTGCTAAGCAATATGACCCCGATGCCGCCAGATTTACGACTCGGGCCCTGGTCTCGATTAGATCAAGCGATTAATGAGAGTACGAGGGAGGACGGTTATTACTATGTAGTAAGCGGCCCCGTTTTTGAGCGTGACAACCGAGGCGAATTTGTTGAAAGCATTGTTGGATTTTTTAAAGTTGTGGCACGCGGGGACAGTGTGGCGGGATTTTTGTTTCCGCCTCAAACTAAACCCCATGTGTCGTACTGTGAATACCAACTGAGTTTACCAGAGATAGAAGCGAAAACCTCAATCGATTTTTTTCCTTCCCGAGATTCAGCTTGGGATACAAACTTGGCCGGTCGTTTTGGCTGTAGCATTGATCAATAATAAGGAACGCTAGTGGACTTTATATTTACACCATTACCCCGTGCGGCAGTTCCTGTCGTGGATAGTAAAGCCAATTTCCCGGTGCACAGAATTTACTGCGTAGGTCAAAACTATGCCGCTCATGTTAGAGAAATGGGGGGAGATCCACTTAAAACGCGCCCAGTGTTCTTTTGCAAACCGGCAGACGCTGTCGTTATAAATAATGGCGATGTTAACTACCCGTTGGCAACTGACAATTTGCATTTTGAAGCCGAATTAGTGGTTGCGTTAAAATCAGGCGGAAAGGGAATTAACCCAAGCGAAGCGCAGCAATGTATTTTTGGCTTCGGCGTTGGAATTGATTTTACTCGGCGAGACCTACAGGCAAAAAGCAAAAGCCTTGGTCAGCCTTGGGATGTTGCAAAAGGGTTTGATCAATCGGCTCCAATCTCTGCTCTTAATCCGATAGCGAACTGTGGCAATGCTGAAAATTCAAGGATATGGCTGTCCGTTAATGATGAGTTAAAGCAAGATGCTAACACCAACGACATGATTTGGAACGTTGCCGAGATCATAGCGGAGCTTTCAAATTACTTTGAGCTGAATGCAGGGGACCTTATTTTTACAGGCACTCCAAGCGGCGTCGGGGCAGTTGGAGTGGGCGACGTTGTAAAAGCAGGCATAGACGGTGTTGGTGAGCTTTCTTTGTCGATATTGCCTAAAGACTAGGCTGATTAAATGACCTTTCAACAAACAATGCTCTTACTAATTCTGTTAGTGCTTTTGGTCTTTTTAGTCTGGGGCAAGTGGCGCTACGACGTGGTGGCATTGGGGGCGTTGTTTACCGCTAGCTTGTTTGGCGTGGTCCCAGAATCAGAAATTTTCACCGGCTTCGGAAACCCAGCTACTATCACGGTAGTTTTAGTATTGATTATAAGTCATGGATTAACAAAGTCAGGTGCGGTGGGCTTTGTAACCACGCTGATTGAGCCTGTGGCAGACCGGCCCATTATTCATATTGCTATGCTATCGAGTTTGGCCGCGTTTCTTTCTATGTTTATGAACAATGTTGGGGCATTGGCACTACTTATGCCAATCGCGATCCAGTCTACTCAAAACGCAGGAAGGGCTCCGGCGACAATTTTAATGCCGCTGTCGTTCGCATCAATTCTTGGTGGTTTGGTAACATTAATAGGCACGCCACCGAACATACTCGTTGCTAATTATAGAGCCGATGTTACTGGTGAAGCGTTCTCTATGTTCGCGTTTGCACCGGTTGGTGGCTCTGTTGCTCTTTGCGGTATTGTTTTCATACTGCTGTTTGGTGGGAAGCTCGTAAAAGTTCGCAAGGAATCTGCTGGGCTGGAGTTATTTGAAGTAGATAAGTATCTTTTCGAGTTAAAAGTAACGGCCGATTCAAAATGCGTAGACCAGTCGGTCCACGAATTAAAAGCCGAGCTAGTAGACGCCAAACTTGACCTGCTATCCCTAGTGCATAAAAGAGTGGTTATGAATGTTGCTAACCGGCGTCATCAGATTGCCGTCGGGGATTTGTTAATGCTGCAAGGGGGCCACGATGATGTGGCAGCATTTGCAAGTAAGGTAGAACTGCAATTACTGTCTGCTGAAGACGCTCGCAATGAGTTGCTGCATTCAGAGGACTCTCACGTATCGGAAGTTGTTGTCACCGCGAAATCGCCCATCGTGAATCGTACGCCAGGGGAAATTCGATTCAATCGAGCTTATTCAATTAACTTGGTGGCGGTGTCTCGATCTGGTTCCCCCCACCGTAATAGATTGCGTGATTTTCGACTAAAGGTAGGAGACGTTTTGCTGCTCCATGGTGATGAAGAGGAACTGCAAGAAGCCATACTTAAGCTTGAGTGCTATCCATTAGCAGCTCGTGATCTCTCGCTTGGTAGTAACGAAAAAGCGATACCGGCGATGCTGACTTTTATTTTAGCCATCATAGCAACGGGATTTGGTTTTATAACCATTCAGTTGGCTTTAGGGATTGCAACAGTTGCCATGGCCGTATTTAAGATACTACCGATTCGGGACTTCTATAAAGCCGTAGATTGGCCAGTGGTGGTTTTGCTGGGAGCAATGATTCCTCTTGGTGGTGCACTGGAATCCACGGGGACGACCACTCTGGTAGTGTCTGGCATCTTGGCTATTGCCGGCGACTTGTCACCTGTTGTCATCTTGGTGTTATTACTGGTGATTACCATGACGGTATCGGATGTATTAAACAATGCCGCTACAGCCATCTTAATGGCTCCGATCGCCTACAATATTGCCATTTCGCTAAACCTAAACCCTGATGCATTTCTAATGGCAATTGCCGTCGGTGCATCCTGTGCGTTTCTTACTCCTATTGGCCATCAAAACAACGCGCTCATCATGGGGCCAGGTGGTTATCATTTTGGCGACTATTGGCGCATGGGGTTGCCCTTAGAGGTAATTATTATCGCTGTAGCGGTTCCAACTTTACTTATTTTTTGGCCATTGTAGCGTCAAGCAGTTTTCTCTTTGGAGTTTTGCCGATTAAGTTGCTCTAGTTGCGTAGCGCTTTGAGATTGGGTAATGTAGAGCTTCTTTCTTAGGCAGTATCTTTATGCGCGTCAACTGGAAAACCTACAACCCAGGTAAATTTTTCGATGAGATGATTTCTTCGCCGGGTTACGCGCGAAAACCTTCTCGCCGCTTGGCAAGTTATCTGAGTTCACTTACTCACGATGAGTTACTTGAGAAAAAAACCGCTGCCGAATTAGCCATTAAGACAATGGGTGTCTCATTTACTGTTTATAGTGACGCGGGCAATATAGATAGAGAGTGGCCTTTTGATATTATTCCTCGAATAATTGCGGCGAAAGAGTGGGATCAAACCTCAGCGGGCTTGCAGCAGCGGCTTAAAGCAATCAATCTTTTTATAAACGACGTTTATAACGATCAAAAAATTTTTAAAGACAAGGTGGTCCCTAAAGACCTGATTTTCGAATCCACCAACTTTCGCAAAGAGTGTTTAGGTATCAAACCTCGGTATGGGGTTTGGGCACATATTTGTGGTACAGATTTGATTAAGGGTGACAATGGCGAATTCCTAGTACTCGAAGACAATCTGAGAGTTCCGTCTGGCGTGTCGTACATGCTTGAAAATCGCCGGGTGACCAAACGTGTTTTCCCTGAACTGTTCGACGAAGAATATAAAGTTCGCCCAGTCACAGAATACCCAGCACAATTACTGGAAACCCTTTCCGCTATCTCGCCTCGGCGTGTTAAGCATCCTGAAGTCGTGGTGCTTACGCCGGGGGTATATAACTCAGCATATTTTGAACACTCTTTTCTTGCGCAGCGCATGGGTGCGGAGCTGGTGGAGGGTGGAGACCTTGTGGTTGATGATGACAAGGTTTACATGAAGACTATTGATGGCCTTTCTCAAGTAGATGTGATTTACCGACGAATTGACGATCAGTTTATTGACCCTGAAGTATTTAACAAAGAGTCGGTACTTGGGGTGGCAGGTTTGTTTAAAGCTTGGGTGAAAGGCAATGTTGCCTTGGCCAATGCGCCAGGTGCTGGTGTTGCGGACGACAAAATCATTTACACCTATGTGCCAAAAATTATTAAGTATTACTTGGACGAAGATCCTATTTTACCGAACGTAGAAAGCTACCTCTGTATCGACAAGCAGCAATGCGATCACGTGCTGAAAAATCTGGATAAGCTTGTAGTGAAGCCTGCCAACGAATCTGGCGGTTATGGCATGTTGATTGGGCCGCAAGCAAGCAAGAAAGAACTAGCTGAATTTGCCAGGCGCATTAAGGCTGACCCAAGAAACTATATGGCTCAACCTCTGATTTCACTCTCTACCGTGCCTATACTCAGTGACCGAGTAGTGGAGCCTCGCCACGTGGATTTACGCCCCTTTGTGCTGCAAGCGGAAAAGAGCTATGTCACCGCGGGTGGTCTTACTCGGGTCGCCATGGTTAAGGGGTCTTATGTTGTAAATTCTTCTCAGGGTGGTGGCAGTAAAGATACTTGGATTGTTGATGATGCCTAAGGCGGTTAACTAATGTTGTTATCAAGAGTTGCGGAGCGGGTTTATTGGCATTCTCGTTATCTTGAGCGGGCGGAAAATACTGCGCGTCTGTTAAGTGTGTTTTCCACACTTATGCTAGACCTGCCGCCAAAAACCAAACTAGGCTGGCATTCCCTTATTCAGATTACCGGCAGCGAAGAGGCTTTTTTCGAAAAATACAAAGTAGCTCAAGAACGGTCGGTGATGAGTTTTCTATGGTCTGAAAATAATGGCCATTCCATTTCGAGTAT
Organism: uncultured Pseudohongiella sp.; assembly: GCA_964352355.1. GTDB lineage: Bacteria > Pseudomonadota > Gammaproteobacteria > Pseudomonadales > Pseudohongiellaceae > UBA9145. Next base: position 8,958 of record CAYGRT010000058.1, read on the forward strand.
GTTGGTGATGGCGCGGGAAAATGCACGAACTACCCGCGAGATAATGCCAACTGAAGCGTTCGAACATATCAATAGCTTGTATCATTTTGCCAAAGATAACTCCTTGGTCGCGGAAAAGCGCGGATCACGTCATCAATTGCTTGAAGAAATTGTTTCGCGTTGCCAGCAATTAACGGGTCTTCTCTCTGGGACCATGAGTCGGGATGATACCTACTCGTTTGTGTTTCTGGGTCGTAGCCTTGAAAGGGCAGACATGACGACTCGTATTGTCGATGTGGGCTCTGGAAATCTGCTTCCTGGGCTTACTGGTCAAGATGCCAGTCAACAGACTCTTGAGCCCTATGAGAATATTTTGTGGATGAATATCCTGCGCTCCCAAAGTGCTTACCAAATGTACAGGCAACATGTTCAGGAAATAGTCAACGCCCGAGATGTGGTGGGCTTTTTGTTGCTGAATGAGGCGTTTCCAAGATCAGCCATGCATTGTCTCAATCAGTTAAAGCTCGTTCTCAAGAGTTTGCCACGGCATGGTAAAGCCTCAACGCAAGTGAATAAGACGCTGCGAGTGCTGCGCAGCACTGATATCGATCGCCTATTAGAAAGAGGTTTATTGGAGCATATTGATTTAATGCAAGTTGAAATCGCTGCCATTCACGAAAAGATTGCGCAGACCTGGTTTCTTCCACCCAAATAGCCCATGAAAAACTTTGTCTGCGCCTGTGGGCAACTTCTCTTTTTTGAAAATACACGCTGCCTGAAATGTAATAGTGAAGTAGGCTTTGATCCTAGCACTATGAGGATGTTTCCTATTGTCGATGGAAGTTTCGCGGGAGCAAACTATTTCTGCTCTAATCGCTCCGACTACGGGATTTGCAATTGGTATGTCACCGAACCTGGAGCGTCTTATTGTCTCTCTTGTTCCCTTAATCAAACCATCCCAAATCTTCTACTCAAAAACCGTCGTCGCTGGTGGAAGAGGCTAGAGCATGCGAAGCGGCGTCTAATTTATACGTTGCTAGAATTAGGCCTGCCAATTCATGGCAAAGCCACCGACCCTGAAGGGCTCGCTTTTAGGTTCATAGAAGATAAGCGCACTAACCCCCGTGTGTTTGAAGAACATGTTATGACTGGCCATTTTGAGGGTTTGATTACCATCAACATAACCGAAGCTGATCATGTGACGCGAGAAATAAGTAGGGCTAACGCAGGTGAATTGTACCGCACCTTGCTTGGTCACTTCCGCCACGAGAGCGGCCACTATTATTTTGACAAGCTGTTAGGAAACCCACAAAAGTTAGCTGAGTTTAGGGACTTATTCGGGGATGAACGAGCGGATTATGCGGCGGCGCTTAAAGACTATTATGCCAATAAGACAACTAACGCAAAGATTGGTCATTACATAAGTCACTATGCACAATCCCACCCTCATGAAGACTGGGCAGAAGTCTGGGCTCACTACCTCCACATGATTGATACATTAGAGACAGCCGGAGACTATGACCTAAAACATGGCGCTGAAAAGTTTGATCGGTTTGATGAAACACTCAGCAAATGGTCGAATCTGACTATGATGCTCAATGCGTTGAATCGCAGCATGGGCTTGAAAGATGCGTACCCATTTGTGCTCTCAGAACAGACTCTTAAAAAGCTCCGGTTTGTTCATGATCTGATTTATCCCAATTCGCTGCCCACGAGAGAGGAGGCATCTGTCTAAAGGCTTCTTTCAGGCGCTGATCCCAAGCTCGACTGAGATCTCTTAGGAAGTCGCTGTCAGCCTCGAAGCGATGGGGTTTATCAAGAGTTAGCGTGTCTGTCGGATAGACTAAAACTTCAATAGGTGGGCCCACCGAGAGATTGCTCTTCATGGTCGAGTCCATGGACACTAGTGCGGTCATAGCGCAGGTATTGAGGTTTAAATCCAGGGTGAGAATCCTGTCGAGGATAGGTTTGCCGTATTTGCTCTCGCCAATTTGCAAATAGGGTGTGTCTGCGGAAGTGGTAATGTGGTTACCCTCCGGATAGACCAGAACAATGCTGTGTTTATTGCCAGCAATTTGCCCGCCGATGATAAAACTAGCGGAAAAGTTTTTGCCGTCTATCAAACGTTTTTCTTGTTGTTCTCGGCTAATGTCGCCAAGGTAATCGGCAGCATCTTCTACAGAATCGTACGTCAATAGATTGGGGTGTACTTTGTGCTTAATGTCACTTTTGATTTTAGCGATAGTGGCCTGCGATGTGGCTAGATTACCTGCTGTCAAAATGACGTATTGCCTTTCGCCTTCTATGCCAAATCGGAACATTTTACTGTAAGTCGATATTTGATCGACTCCCGCGTTGGTTCTGGAGTCTGATACAAACACCATTCCCGCGTTTACAGCGATGGCTGCACAATATGTCATTTGTTAATCCTACCCGTAATTAGCGGCCAATCATACTAGGTATAGGGAAAGCTGAATAGAAATGATTAGACTAAAGTAGGTGACTGCATGAGTCAGTGGAGATAAGCAAGCAGTACCAGCCGGCCGAGTGCCGACTGGTGGGAGTGCATTGAAATTAGGGTTCTAGCCTTAGTGGCAAGGATTTTTCTTGCTACTGTAGGCTGTCGGTCCAGTTGTCGAACTCTTCGTAATCAAATTCCAAAGAAATGCGCTTGCTGTCCAATCGCTCTTCGATACGGCGACGCATTTCCGTGACTTTTAGCTTATTTGCTGAGACTGTTGGGCGCTCTACAAGCTCGTCATCGCTATCATCCAGAAGTACCCCAACAGCTTCGTGGATATCTTTTGGTGCTTCCTCAATGGATTCGTCCCAATTTTGTTCTTTCATGATAAACCTCTCAGTAAAAACATAAGAACAGTGGTTAAAACGTCGCGCTTAACACCTTTATCGTTAAGGTAGTAAATTTTCTGCAGCTATATATATAACTTTTTTAGAAATAGCAAGCCTCGGGCCAAAGAAATTCACTTTGACCGGAGATCAGCGCTGAAGCGGGAAGTTTTAGGGGCTAGGGGAGGTGTTTAGTTGCTCGATTGCTCGCTGCCTAAGTTCTTTTTTGGCAATTTTGCCGGTGGCGATTCGTGGTAGTTGTTGGGTCTGAAAAAACGCCCGGGCCGGGATTTTAAATGCGGCAATTTTGGTCTTCAAAAAGCGCTGAAGCTCCTCATAATCGAGCTCTTTGCCTTTTGCCAGCATGATTGATGCGCAGGGCACTTCTCCTAATCTCTCATCAGGGATGCCATAGACTGAAACCTCACTGACAGACGGGTGCTCGGCAATAGCGTATTCAACCTCAGCACAGCCGATATTCTCGCCGCCTCGAATTACGATGTCTTTGGCTCTGTCTAAAATAATCAGAAACCCAAGTTCGTCAAGCTTGCCAATGTCGCCGGAGTAAAACCAGCCGTCTTTTATAACTTCGGCTGTGGCCTCCGGGTTATTCCAATACCCTTTCATGACAGTGGGCCCTTTAATACAGATTTCGCCGATTTCTCCGGCAGGTAGCTCATTGTCGTTATCATCGACTATTCGCACGGCTGTTACTGGAGGTGTTGGCCTGCCTGTACTGCTGGGCCGTGCTTCATAAAATTTACCCGAGATAATCGCTCCAATCGCATTAGTCTCTGTAAGACCATAGCCAAGTCCGGGGATGGCTTTTTCGGGGAATTTTTTAATCATTAAGCTAAGGTGCTCGGGCGGTCGCGCTGCGCCGCCGCTTTGCACCGAGCGTAAACTACTCAGGTCGGTTTGGGCGAATTTATCAGACTGCATAACCTCCCACGCCATGGTGGGGACGCCGTGCAAAACACTAATTCGCTCAGCTTCGACAATTTCTAATGCCCGCTCTGCATCCCATTTAAACATCATGACGAATTTACGCTGGTAAATGAAACAAGCCAAAAACTGTGCGTGACTTCCTGTGACATGAAAAAGTGGGACGTTGGCGAGGATAGCGGGTTGAAATTCTGGGTTTTCCTCGACCAACTCCGGACGCAATATTTCAGTAATTTCTTTGACAAACTTCCATGTATAGAGAGCGTTTATGATATTCCTGTGGCTTGATAACACGCCTTTCGGCATGCCAGTGGAGCCAGACGTATACATAATCGTAGCGTTGTCCTCTGGTACCACATTAAGGGCCTCGATTTCAGCCTCAGTTAGTGGACTCACCTGTTTAAGAAGACTATAGAATTCTGGATAGGGTGTTTCTGCCTTCGGTTTGATCAGAATTAGGTCTAGATCTAGTTTTGCTAAAAAAGGTTCAACTTCTGACAATCGATCAGGGTCAACAAACAGCAGCTTGGCGCCACTGTCTCGCAAGCCGTAGTCTAATTCTGCGCCACGCCACCACGAATTCATCGGCACAGCGACAGCGCCGATAATTGTGCTCGCCATATAAGCAATACACCATTCGGGAGAGTTGCGCGCGCAAATAGCAACTCTTTCGCCTTTTCTTATGTTGTAGCGGGTAGTCATTACTCGCGCAAGTTGGCGCGCCATGGAGATCGTTTCGCCGAAGCTGAAGCGTTCTTTCTGATACACGAGAAAGGGCAGCTCTGGTTGACTCAGCGCTAAATCATAGAGTTTGCCTAGGTTAATCGGAACCTTAGCAAAAACATCATGCTCAATTCCGTCGATAATCGCTTTTTCTGTTGCTAGCGGGGCATCTGGCGCTTTGTGTGCGGCTACTATGTCTTTTAGCTTACTAAGGTCCTGCCGGATTTCATCGTCTGTCAGCATGTTTGGGTCTTTTACTCGGGTTTAATTTCAAGCATGACTTTGCCCATGACTTTGCGCTCAGTGAAGACATTAAACGCTTGGGTGAATTCGTGCATTGGGAAGGTTTGGGTAACTAGTGGTTTTAGTTTGCCTGCGTCATACAGGGCCAATAGTTCTGCGAAATTCTTTTCATACTCGTCGGGCTCCTCTTTTCGGAACCGACCTAAAAACACCCCTACCATTGATGAACCTTTCAAAAGTGCTAGGTTAGCTTTGTATTCAGGAATTCGGCCGCTGGTAAATCCCACGACAAGTAAGCGACCATTCCAATTAATGCAGCGACAGCTTTGGTCAAATAGGTCACCACCCACGGGATCGTAGATTACATCGGCGCCTTTATCATCAGTAAGGGCTTTAACTTTTTCTTTGAGCTCGCCATCGCCATAATTGAGCAGTGCATCGGGGCCAAGTTGCTTAACAAATTCAAGTTTTTCGTCGGAACTCGCTGCTGCTATCACCCGAGCGCCCATGACTTTGCCAAGCTCTACTGCGGCCATGCCCACGCCACCACTAGCACCAAGCACTAGCAGAGTTTCCCCGGGTTTTAGATTGGCACGCTGTTTAAGAGCATGGTAGGAGGTGGTGTAGATCATGGCGAAGCCGGCAGCCGTTTTGAAATCCATACTGTCAGGAATTTTACGCAGGCCGTCCACCTTAACCGCGACTTTTTCTGCGAGACCACCAATCCCCGGAGTTGCCATTACTCGATCGCCCACTTTGAAACCAGAAAGATTAGAGCCTACTGCACTGATCACTCCTCCGACTTCAGAGCCCGGAACAAAAGGCATAGGAGGTTGAAACTGGTATTTTCCTTGAATTTGCAAGCCATCAGGGAAATTCAATGATGCGGCATAGACATCTACAATGGCCTCGTTCTCCTTAGGAGCTGGATCTTCGATGACTTCAAGCCTTAAGTTTTCGGGAGGGCCGTAGGAACTGCAGACAATTGCTCTCATTGTTATACCTCATAAAAGATGCAGTCGGATTCAACCACGTTTGCAAGTCTAACTCAAACATCAAACTCTTGGGTGCTAAGTAAATTCTTTATTGTTGGTGACCGAGAGAAAATGTATATTGCCGCATTGGCGAGCGTGCTTTTTATCACCTCAATACATAATCCAATGAACGAAATAGAGCGTAAATCCTA
>CAYGRT010000059.1:0-3229 GCA_964352355.1 uncultured Pseudohongiella sp.
ACATGCCCCCTCATCAAATTTCACGTCGAGCTTTTTTGCAATCCACATCTACCCTCGCTAAAGGGTCAATAATCGTTTTGGCTGCCCCTGGGCTGCTGGCTGCCTGTAAACAGGCGAGCGAAACGATCGAATCAGGTGGGCAGGAATTCACAACCTTAACTGCAATAGAGGCGAGGGAACTACGCGCAATTGCGGCTCGCATAATACCCAGTGACGACACTCCCGGCGCCGAGGAGGCTGGAGTCATTTACTTCATTGATGCAGTGCTTGGTGATGACCGCGAGGCCGAGTACGCCCAGGTGCGAGATGCACTTCGTGAAGTTCAATACAATGCCGCCTTAAAATTTTCGGCGTCTTATTTCGCAGATCTGGACACATCGCAACAAGATGAATTACTGGCGGATATTGAAGACACCCGGTTCTTTGCCACCATTCGTTATTTAACTATTGCTGGGATGTTTTCTTTACCTAGCTACGGCGGCAATAAAGACAAACTTGGTTATCAGCTAATTGGGTTTGATGATCAACACGCTTGGGCGCCCCCATTTGGTTTTTATGATGCGGACTATGCCGCGAGGGGAGAATAAGTAATGGCAGCGGTAAGTTATTCAACTCAAGAAGAAGTGGATTTTGTCATCGTTGGCTCTGGCGCTGCGGGAGGAATCGTCGCTAAAGAACTCTCCACTGCTGGTTTTTCTGTCGTCGTTCTCGAACAGGGACCACATTTGCAAGCAAGCGATTTCAAGCATGACGAATGGGGCTACGATCATAATGACGAGCTAACTTGGGGAGTGCGTCAAGGCCATCCGCAAACCTTCAGAAAAACGGAATCTGAACAAGCTGTCGCGGGTCCAAGATCATCTCTTGGCTATGCACATAATGTCGGTGGCTCTAGCGTACACTTTTCCGGAAACTTCTGGCGCCTGCGGGAGATTGACTTTATCGAGGCGAGTGTTAAAGGCACTATTGCTGGAACTAATTTTGCGGACTGGCCCATAACCTATGGGGATTTAGAGCCCTACTATACAAAGGTCGATTGGGAGATAGGGGTCTCAGGTCTGCAAGGGCCATGGGATCCGCCGCGCTCTAGAGAGTATCCCTGTCCACCGATGCCAGTAAAGAGTGCAGGGGTTTTATTGGAACGAGCAGCTAAGAAATTGGGCTTGAATCCTTACCCAGCACCTGTGGCCATATTGTCACAAGCCCACAATGGCAGACCTGGTTGTATCCACTGCGGGTTCTGTAACGGGTTTGGTTGTGAGGTAAACGCAAAGTCTTCCTCCATGGCAACTATGATCCCCCTTGCCCTAGCTTCTGGAAATTGTGAACTGCGAACCGGCTGCACAGTCAGTAGAGTAGAGACAAACGATGCCGGCCGTGCCGATAGGGTCGTTTATTGGGAGGCTGATGGCACAGAACAATCCCAACGCGGTAAGGCCATTGTGCTATGCGCTAATGGCGCTGAGACCCCTAGGCTCTTACTTTTGTCAGAATCAAGCCGTTTTCCAGATGGCTTAGCCAATTCGTCCGGTTTTGTTGGCAAGAATCTGATGTTCAATGGATTTTCTACCGTTCACGGCTTGATGGACGAGCCTGTAAATGGGCATAAAAGCATTCCAGCAACACGAGTGGTTCACGATTTTTATGAGTTAGACCCAAGCCTTGGCTTTTACGGTGGTGGCGGCATTGATTCTCGCCATCCGTCTAGAGGCACTCCGATGGGCTATGCGCTCAGAGCGAGCATGTTTGGCGGCCCCAGTTGGGGTAGTGATTTTAAGAAAAACTTGAAGCATGAGTTCACCCATTCGGTTGCTTTTGATGGACACACAACGTCATTGCCGCTGGCATCAAACAATGTGAGTCTAGACCCATCTGTTGCGGATAAATGGGGGAGACCTGCACTGCGCTGCACTTATTCTGACCATCCGGATGACATTAAGACCATGAAATTTTTCATGGAAAGGTCGATGGAATTAATGGAAGCGGCAGGTGCGACGAATATTAAGGGCTCTTATCCTGAAAACGGGCAAAATGGCAACGTTCACCTGTTGGGAACGTGCAGAATGGGTAATGACCCTAATTCATCGGTGGTTGATAAATTTAATCGAAGCCACGACGTGCCGAATTTGTTTATGGTAGATGGCAGTTCCATGGTGACCTCGGGTAGAGGCCAACCAACCATGACCATTATGGCGCTGGCTTTTCGAGCTGCCGACAATATGATTGCTGCCGCGCGGCGCGGGGAGATATAAGAATGTGAGCTGTAAGCCTGTGCGCTCACTGTCCCCGCAGCTGAGTGGTTTCGCTGACTTTTTTGGCAGGCTTACTTGACGATCTTAATAGTTGCTATTGCTCGGCAGCGCTTTTTATACTGGCATATACAGTGGATGAGCCGTCTTTGTTCATCACTAGAATATCGTAGGGAGTAAAACGGTTCCCCATTTCCATTCCTGGCCCACCAATAGGCATTCCTGGCACGGTAAGACCGATGGCCCCTTGCGGTGGGTTTGCTAAGAATTGATCAATAAATTTCGCGGGAATGTGGCCTTCAAACAAAAAGCCTTCTTTACTGACCGCAGTGTGGCAGGATGCCCACTCAGGTTTTATGCCTAATTCTTGCTTAACCCCATCAAGATCATTGGGATGAAAAATGTTGGATTGATAGCCATTTCCATTCATGTGCTCGATCCAGCCAACACAGCATCCACAGGTCTCGCTCTTATAGACATTGAGAACCACGTCGTCGATAGACTGGGCGCTGATCGCCGGCGCTAACAAGCTCACTACGAGACCAAAAATACAGGCTTTGCAATAGTTTGCTAGGGCAGAAATAAGGCGTGTACAGTGGATTTTCATGACAACTCCAACATGATTCTGAATAAGATGTACCGAGAGCCTATTATGAAAAGTTTTGTGCTCTGATGTCTAGGGAACATTGGCTAAAGACTGTTTTTTACTATTGAAAAGCTAGCGATGTTCAGTGTTGGAGCTTAATTAAACGGCTAGTTGATCCTAAAAAACTGCTTATAGTTTGCGGGCTGAGGGATAAATCGTTGCGTAGCTTAAGAAAAAACGTAGAGCTATTGACACCGGTTTGTTCGGACCACACGGAGGTAAACAATAGTTGCTGAGGGTCTAGTTGTCTCATGCGCTGGGCGTACATGGCCGCCAAGCTTTTTTGACGGGTTTGGTTTTGCGTGGCTGCTTGGTTTTGCGTGGGAGGGGGAAT
>CAYGRT010000059.1:3329-5403 GCA_964352355.1 uncultured Pseudohongiella sp.
TCAAGTGCCGTCAAAAACTCGAAAAATTCATTCAGCTTTACCAAATGACCATTGCTACGAAGGTCAATATCTGACTGTCTGAAGTGTAGGCTCACCCCTGTCAATCCCAATTGCTGGGCGCAGCGCTGAACTTCATCGAGCGCATAGTCTGCGATCGGGTCTACGGCGCATAAGCCCGTGAGCCGCTGCGGGTCAATGGCAACTTGTTCAGCAACGAAATCGTTTTCAGCCCGCACCAGAGGGTACTCGCCTATTGGATTTAGCTCAGGCATGCTGAATGTGTGAGCTTCAGACACCAGCAGGGCTTTGTCCATGCCACCCAGGCGCAGATCTAAAAGTACATCACGACCAGTAATCACCTGCTCGGCGGCTGGGTTGGCGACCGCTGAATTAGTGCGATTTATTTGCTGCCACGCATTCGCTGCCTGTTGTGATCGCACATGCACATGATTATCGGCAACTGGCGTTTCATCCTGTGGCAAAGCTAGCGCCGGCAGCATAAACAAAATACTGCCGACTAAGGCTGCTAAAAGTAAATGCATAGCCCTCATTGGCATAGCTATTTACTCAACTTGAAAGAGGCTGCGGCATGACGCCGGACAACCTTTTGACGAGTTTGATTTAGTTTCATGACCCAGACTTTAGAACAGTGCTGTCTTTTACTCAATCATTAAAATAACCGTTGCTTATTAATGGGCGGAGGCTGCAGAAAAGGTGGCCTCTAGGGTTCCCGCGAAGCGGGTTAGGGTTGAGTTAACCTAGGACTTCACCTATTATCCCCGCCGACTTCCAGAAAGCATCAACTATACCAAGCTGCGCCTTTAGCGACCCTGTTTTGTCCATTGTGGTGTGGTAGTTGGGCTTATGCCCCCTGACGATAGCATCTCAGGTAAAAAGCCACTTAGCATTGGGAAACCCGCGTGTTACTTAATTTTCTTAATATCAACAGGCGAACCCTCGCAGAGCTGCTAAGCATTGCCTTACCCATGGTGATTTCCCAAGGCACCTTTGCCGTGATGATTTTCACCGACCGATATTTTATGTCACAGATAGATCCTATTCACATGGCGGCTGCCCTTGGCGGCGGTGTGGCTGCATTTTTTTCGTTTTGTTTTTTCTCCGGCGTACTGTCGTACTCCAATGCACTTGCAGCACAGTATCTTGGTGCAGGTGAGTTGAGCAAATGCTCAAAAGTAGTAACCCAAGGTATGGTAATGGTGATTATGAGCCTGCCAGCCCTCGCGCTAATCACCTATTTAGTGTCGGGCATTTTCGAAACGATGGACCATGATCCGAGACAGTTGGAGCTTGAACGCACCTATTATATTTTGCTCATGTTTGGTGCCGCTATTACCTTAGCGAAAATTTGCATATCGTCTTATTTTGCCGGTATTGGAAGATCCTATATTGTTATGGTGTGCGATGTCTGCGGTTTGATTTTGAATGTGCCGCTTTGCTACGCCATGGTTTTTGGCAAGTTTGGATTCTCTGAAATGGGCATCGCTGGAGCCGCAGTTTCCACTATCATTGCGACAGGTTTTGCACTGATTTTGTTCGTTGGGTTTTATTTTAAACGGGAGCATCTGGATAAGTTTTTTGTGCGGCAATCATTTGTCATTGACTGGGGGATTCTCAAGCGGTTTTTACGGCTGGGCTTTCCATCTGGGCTTGAACTGTTTTTGAACGTTGCTGCATTCAATCTATTTCTGCTGATGTTTCAATCTTACGGTATTGTGCAAGGCGCATCGGCAGCCATCGTATTTAACTGGGATGTGCTTTCGTTTATTCCCATGATGGGCCTGAATATTGGGGTTATTAGTCTCATCGGCAGATTTGTAGGGGCTCAAGATATGTTCCGCACTAATGAGGTAATTGCGGCGGGCTTTTTGTTGGGTCTATCCTACTCATTTGTTCTTGCCGTGCTTTATGTGACGTTTCGATATCCCCTGGTGGAAGTATTCGCGCCACCAGTTGGGGATTTTTCGGAGATCCGTGAGCTATCGGCGTTTATGATGATTGGTCTTTCTAGCTATGCTATGGCTGATGCCGTGATACTCGTATCAGGCGGTGTGCT
>CAYGRT010000059.1:5503-13360 GCA_964352355.1 uncultured Pseudohongiella sp.
TATTGCAGCAAAGTCATAGTCGCGATAGCCTAGGATATCTAATCCTGAGGGTGTGTTTATGCAAAAGTCACTACTAATTGCGAAAGCCCTGTTCTGGTCGGTTTGTCTTGTTGCAGTAACGCCAATCGCCCTGGCGCAAACTGAGTATTCCAGTAGTCTGCTAAATACCAAGCGGGTGTTTTCAGAAGCTCTCGCGCAGTCTCTTGGCACTCCTTATGTGGGCGTGGTTACACCAGCCGGCAAGCGAAGTGATTTATTCCCAATTAGCACTACGGGCGTATCTACAAAACCCATTATGGCTGCCGGCGAGGCATTTCTGCGTAGCCTAGATGCCATTCAACTTGCGAAAGTGCAGTTTGCGATAGATGACCCTGAATGGCGCAACTGGTCTAACGTCGATGTGGGAATTTTCCCCCGATATGGCATTAGTCTTGAAGAAATGGGTGAAAATCAAAAGGCTCTAGCATGGGCGCTGATAGAGTACTCACTTAGCGCCCGCGGCATGGAAAACATCCGCAAAATTATGAAAACAGAGCAACGTCTGCTCGAGTTGAATAATGAACCAATTCGCTACGGCGAAGAAAAGTACTATTTAACCTTGATGGGGGTGCCGAGCGAAGCGGAACCTTGGGGGTGGCAATTCGAAGGTCACCATCTGGTCATTAATTTTTTTATTCTTGGCGATCAAGTGGTGATGACCCCAGCATTTTGGGGCGCGGAGCCTGTTACAATCGCGGGCGGTCGTTACGTCGGCTCGACGATTTTGCAAGAGGAGCAAAATGCCGGGCTGCAGCTTGCCCAAAGTCTGTCGGCCGAGCAGTTTAGTTTAGCTCAAATCAAATCTCTGAAAGACAGAAACGATCAACTCGCAGCCGCTAACGCAGACAATCTCGTTTTAGATTTTCAAGGTATTGCTGCTCGCGATTTGACCAGTGCCCAGCGAATTGAGCTGCTGCGTTTGATTGAGTTGTATATCGGAAATATGTCGACGCCCCATGCTGATGTGACAATGCAGCAAATAGCAGGGCACCTTGATGAGACTTATTTCGCTTGGATCGGAGAGACAGGCAACGATGACGTGTTTTATTACCGGGTGCATAGCCCAGTAATTCTTATAGAGTTCGATCATCAAAATCCAGTTGGAACCTTAGAGAAAAACCAACCGGGCACACCAACTAGAGATCATATTCATACCATAGTGAGAACACCTAATGGTAACGACTATGGTAAAGATTTACTGGCGGCACATTTGCGCAAGCATCCACACTAGTGGAGTAGATTGATTAACTCTGCCTAAAACGTTCGCCAGATTCTAACGCGCTAAAATGGGAGAAAGGATTTGAAAATAAGAAAAGCAAGTACCTCGTATCAGCATGCTCAGAAGAGCCTTGCAGTAATACTGCCGGTACTGGCATTTGCTACCAGTCTCCTTGGTGGAGTCGCGTCTGCTCAATCCGATCATGCCTTTGGTATTCCAACGGACGCACGCTCAAACCCAGCAGCGGACATTGTTGCTGTGGCAGGCTCAAGAGCGCAGGGCTTTGCGGGTCAGGGCCGCTCTGAAGTGATGGCTAGACACGGAATTGTTGCCACTAGCGATCCCTTAGCGGCTCAAGCCGGTTTAGAAATTATGCAAAAGGGCGGTAATGCAATAGATGCCGCAATCGCTGCTGCCGCAGTATTGGATGTTACCTCGCAAAATGATACCGGGATTGCCGGGGATGTTTTTGCGTTGGTTTGGAGTGCTGCGGATAAGAAGCTATACGCCTTGAATTCGGCTGGGTTTGCGCCTTCTGCTTGGACGCCAGAGTATTTTACTGAAACTTTAGGCTTGGACGGCGTGCCTAGTACAGGTGTGAATGCAGCGACAGTGCCTGGTGCAATTTCTGGCTATGATGCTTTGCTTAAGCGTTTTGGTACGATGGGTTTTAATGAGACTTTTGCAAGAGCCGTGCAGATCGCGGAAGAAGGCTGGGGCCAATCCGAGCGGCGCCATCAGGATTTGGTTTCGGTGGAAGACAAATTAAGGCAAGACCCAGATTCGGTTGATACGTTTTTCGTCAACGGTGAAGTCCCCCCGCTGTATAGTATCGTTCGCAATTCGGATTTAGCGACGGCACTTAGACTGATTCAGCGCGAAGGCCGAGATGCTTTTTATGAAGGCGCAATTGCCGACGCCATAGTTGAAAAAGTGCAACGTGAAGGCGGAGCGATGACCCACGACGATTTAGCGGCCTTTGAATCGGAATGGGTAGAGCCAATTTCAACCAGTTATCATGGCTATGACGTTTTTCAATTGCCGCCACCGGGCCAAGGTTTTGCTGCTTTGGAAATGCTTAATATTCTTGAGGTCTGCGCGCCAGTGCATGGCCTTGATCTGGAACAACTGGGACCATCTCATCCTGATTATTGGCATTTTTTAGTGGAAGCGAAAAAGCTAGCCTATTCGGATTTGCAAGCCTATAACGGAGATCCTAAGTTTACTGAAATACCTTTGGACGAGCTGCTGTCCAAGCAATACGCCGCTAAACTCTGCGAGCGAATTGACATGAATAAAGCAGCACAGCCTTCGGTTACGGGCGGACTCGATGGTGGTACGATCTATCTAACCACTGCCGACCGTTGGGGCAATATGGTGTCTTTTATTCACAGCATTTTTTCGGTTTATGGCAGCGGTGTAACCATTCCGCCCTATGGCATGATCTTACATAATCGCGGTGTTGCATTTCGAGTAGATGAATCTCACCCCAATGTGGTGGCGCCGCGGAAGCGGCCATTTCATTCCATTATTGCCGGCTTCGTTATGCAAGAAGGCGAGCCGTTGATGACCTTTGGCAATATGGGCGGTTCGGTTCAGCCGGAAACCCATGCACAGCATATGGTGAACGTGATAGATCATGGAATGAATATTCAAATGACAACTGACGCGGCAAGGTTTACTCATAGTCAGAATTCCAACCTACTTTCACTTGAGGAAAACCTTTACCAGCTGGTGGGTCGATCACTCATCAGCAAAGGTCACAGAGTTAGAAGTGTGAACGGTGGCAGCGTAGGCGGGTATCAGGGCATATTGTTCACTAAGGATCCTAATTCGCCAACGCCGGTTTTCAATCAGCTTAGTATTGATGAAGACCATCCCGTTAATGGCCTTTATAGAGCGGGGTCTGACCATCGGAAGGATGGTCAAGCAGTGGGTTGGTAGGTTCTAGTTGAGACAGCAATCCCCACTAAATATGCATCGGAGCAGTGTTGATATGAGCAAGAAAGGTAAGTTTATTTGGCTATCAGCTTTAACCATCAGTTTGTTAAACATGCCCGTACTGGCGCAGGATCGAGCTAGGCAGTCCTTGCCGGAAGGGCCTGGCAAGCAATTGGTTGAGAGCCTCTGCTCTAGCTGCCATAGCGTTGCAACTATCACACGTGCCGCAGGCTTTAACTCGCCAGAACAATGGCGGGACTTGTTTTCTACTATGATTGAGTTGAGTGATAGTCAGGCTCAGACCATTGCAGACTATTTGGCTCAGCATTATCCGGAAGATGAATCCCGTCGGCCCAACTTGATCGCAGGCGACACTGAAATCGAAATTATCGAATGGATAGTGCCAACGCTGGGTCAGAGAGCGCGGGATCCCATTGAAGCGCCAGATGGCTCTGTTTGGTGGACCGGCATGTGGGCTAGCCTTACCGGGCGTTTAGATCCAAGCACGGGTATTATGGAAGAGTATAAACTGCCACCAGCGTCAAGACCCCATTCGGTACTACCCGATGCCCAGGGCAATATTTGGTATACAGGGAACAGCAATGCAACCATTGGTAAACTAAACCCGGCTACCGGCGAGGTAGTTGAGTTTAAAACCGAAGCCCGTGATCCCCATACAGCAACATTTCACCCTAACGGTAATCTCTATTTTACAGCGCAGCAGGCGGGGGTGTTGGGAAAACTGAACCCAAGCACGGGTGAAGTCACAGAAGTACCAAGCGAACCAAGGCCCTATGGTATTCAAGTGGCGGCCGACGGTACCGTTTGGGTAGCATTCAATGGAACTAACAAGATTGGCGCTGTGGATCCAGACACATTGGAGATTCGATACTTTGAGGTCCCCGATCAAAGGACCCGAATTCGGCGACTAGCAATCGACAGCGCAGGGATTATTTGGTTCGTCAATTCCACGATGGGAAAGATTGGCAGATTAGATCCGCAAACCGGTGCAGTAATCCAGTGGGACTCGCCTAGCGGGCCTAGTTCTCACCCCTATGCCATTGCCGTAATCGACGATATGGTGTGGTACAACGAATCCGGCATGAGGCCTGATGCCTTGGTTCGATTTAATCCTCGCACTGAATCATTTCAAAGCTGGGCTATTCCATCTGGTGCCGGCATTGTCAGAAATGTCTGGGTTACCGAGGACAACAATTTGCTTATTCATCAAAGCAGCTCTAATAGGGTTGGGCTAGTAAAGATAAACTAAGATTGTTTTGTTAGGCGCCAGTGCACACATTAACTAAAAGGGGCTAACGGGCATCCCTAGCGAATTTGAGCCTAACTCGGCTAACTAGTTAGGTGATTCATGCCCATTGCTAAGTCAAAAAAAACCCCGGCAGAGCCGGGGTTTTTTTTAGATCAAAGCAGACTTAGAATTCATGTCGGAGGCGAGCATAGAAAGTTCGAAGTCGTGGATCATAGAGGCTGGTTTCTAGGCCGCCCAGTGTGACGAGAGCCTGTGGCTCGCGGTCAAAGGCATTCAGAACACCAAGCTGCACGCTGGTATTGCCATCAAACAGCGAATCGAACGAAGTGCTGTATTGAATATCCCATGTGGTGTAGCTGCCAAGTTCATCAGGTGTTGGGTTAGTCACGCCAAGCAGCGCAAAGAAGCCCCGAGTCGCCGGATTAGGAGATGAGAATGGGTCGCCATCTCGCACGTTGTTAATGCCGTGTAAGTAGCGGCCAAACACAGTGACTTGATGGTTGTTCATATTCCAAGCGAGGCGAGCGTTAGCCTTCCAGCGAGGTGTTGGAGGCACTGCTGCAACGCGGTTGTTGCGATTGCCAGCCCCTTTGATTTCAGTGCCAACGAAGCTGGTGAAATCATAGGCTTCAACGTAAGTGGCATCGACCCCTACGTTAAACTGGCCATAGTCGCCGCCAATTAGCGGAAGCTCATCTGCATTAAATCCATAGTTAACCGCAATATCCGCACCGCGCCATTCCATGGTTTGTGCGTTTAATTGATCGGTTACCACCAGCTCTAATAGTCGGCCAGGGTTTGGACTGCGCTGCACACGTGGATCGTTAAGACCGGCAGCTTCAAACGCGGCCAATCCTTGCGGCGTTAGTGCAAAGCCGTTGGCAACAGCTACATCGGCTTCAGCATCGAGTACTTCTTGAGATGTCGGGCGAATGATGCGATCGGCAAAGTCGAAATATTTATAATCGACGCTGACAGTTAAATCATCATCAAGGAACGACAAGGTGGTGCCCACATTAAATATGTCTGCTGTTTCCGGCTGCAACGTTGTGGTGCCACCAGTTGTTCTGGCGGTAAATTCCGAGCTACCGGTGAAAGGATCTGTGGTTTGGGACAGGCCCTGAAGGGTTGGCGAGTTGTATAGCTGGGGTAAACTCGGCGCAATGAACGACGAGTTCCATGACGCGCGGAATGACGCGTAGTCCAGCGGTGTCCAGTTAAAGCCTAGGCTATAAGTGGTTTGATCCAAATCTGCAGGAGAGTCGTCGTTGACCCGCTCATCACGAATCGACACATCCATTAACAAAGTATCAAGTACTGGCACTGAAAATTCAGCAAATAGGGCCAGAGTTTGACGGTCTTGTTTATAGTCCGGTGTTCCCACTCCAATCCACAGGTCAAGGGCATTGGCCAATGAGTTAGCATTAAGATCGTAAGTCTCATCGCGGTATTGGAAACCAAAAGCAGATTGCACTGAGCCCGCTGGCAAGTCGAACAAATCACCGGTGATAACAGATTCGAGCACTTGAAGGGTTTCAGTAATCTCATTGTCTTCATCGACAGCGATTTGATCATACACAGCAGTCGAGTTGATTTGCGCGGGGTCTGTTTGAATTATTCCACCACTACAGTCTCTGTTAGTGCAGGCAAAGTTTTGTGTGGCGAAAGGGTTAAAAAACGCAGTACGAGATGAGGCAGTGGCTTCGTCTCGAACAAGCAGGGTGCCGTTAAGGCCAGCGCTAATTGCAGACAATGACTCGTCTACACCATCTACCTGTGCTTCACGGTAGTTGTAAAGGTAGCTTGCAAAGCCGGACCAGTTGTCATTAATGTCAAAATTTAACTGCTGCACAATTCGGAATGTGGTGTATTCGCCATTAGCAGCGCCGCCACTGGTGCGGTCTGCATTCAACCTGGATGGGCCGTTAAAGGGGTAACCCACTGGACGCCAATCGATTATGCGAACATCTTCATTGAATGGAATGCCGAGAGCTGGGTCTGTACCTGCTACTAGCACGTCATCCAGGCCATTGCCGTCTAAATCCACACCTGGGTTACGGTCTGGAATGCCATCACCGTTTGCATCTTGTGCAAATAGTAATAAATCCCCTAGATCGGGCTCAAAACGGCCATCCACGTCTGCATCAAAAAATGCACGATAAGGGTTGCCGGGGTTGTTTCCAGGTACTGCACCTAGCTCTGGAATACGACCACCAGGGTTTGATGGGCTGCCACGGTCGATGACACTGTTGCCAGAGAACATGAGTTCGCCTTCATAACTCAAGCGATCAGTAAACTCGTAGTCAAACAGCGCTGCCGTGGTAAACGTGTCTTGTTCGTTCATCAGATCAAAGTTGGCGCCGAATTCCCAGCGACAGCTGCCAATCAGAGTTCCTTGCCGAGATCCAAGGACACCTGCTGCCTTTATCTCAGTAGGGGTGCCAGTTGCCTCATTGTTTAAACCGCAGCCAGGGTCGGGTCGACTAGAGACGCTAGTAATTGCACCAGTGATATCTCGGTTTGCAACTCGGAAGTCGCCTGGCCAGCTCGTACTGGAATAAGAAGCGGCGCCAAGTGTAAATTCAGGTCGCTCATCAAAATTTAGGGCTGACTTGCGGCGAACTTCTGCGCCGAATACCACGCCACCGCGATCCCCTTGCAGGCCTGCGATAAAGTTAAATGCATTTTCGTACCAGCCGTCGGCTTCGTTGGTACCGACTTGGAATGAAACACCTTCATAGTTAGTTTTAGGAATGATGTTAAATACGCCACCCACTGCATCGGTGCCATAAATAGTAGCGCCGCCAGCGGTTAAGCTGTCGGTGCGCTGAATCATGATCTGCGGGTACAAATTGGCAAGGTTGGTATTCAATGTACGACGGCCATTGATTAGGGTAAGGGTTGCTCGCTCGCCCAAGCCTCTAAAGTTGGCGCCTTGTAAACCTGCCGATTGGCCATTGGCGGCGACAATGTTGGTTACAGACTCAACGCCATAGTTAAAAGTGGAGTTACGCAGTACTTCGCCTAGGTTCGGTGTGCCTTGCTCAATCAAAGACTGCTCAGTCATACTTTGAATAGGCGTGGTTGTGTTTACTGTGTCGCGGGTAATAAATGAGCCTGTTACAACGACCTCTTCAATTCTGCTTTCCTGAGCTAGCAGTGCGCCGCTCAGTGGTAATAGGGAAAATGCGATTGCTGAACTAAGTAACCTTCGTGTGTGGGGAATTTGGTAATGCATAACGTCTCTCCAAATTTCATTTGTGGGTATTAATTTCTTATATTGGGACACTTGCCGCTTACAGCTTTAGTCCGCGGCAGCGAGCTTAGTGGCATATACGGTTCATGACAAGCAGGTAGATCATTCATTGCTCATGTCTTTTACATTGTC
>CAYGRT010000059.1:13460-14526 GCA_964352355.1 uncultured Pseudohongiella sp.
AAGCTTAGAAATCATAAACAACACGGCCATAGATCATGCGGCCACGTGGGTCTTGAAGACCGCCAATTACACCCGCGAACTCGGGTGAGTTTTGCGGTTGTCGATCAAACACGTTACGTGAGCCGAGTGATAGCGACATTTCACCGTCGAACAAACTTAAACCGCGATAGGTATAAAGCAGGTCCATATCGGTCCACGCCTTAACACCGGTCTCAGTGATGTTACCAGGTCGGTTGGTGCCACCAAAGAAATCCATGAACGTGAACAGTGGGCCATCATAAACATCGATTCCATCAACATATCGCGTAATGGCATTGATTGAATGATTGTTACGTGTCCAGTTTATGCTCAGGTTAGCTTTGAGTTGTGGCAACTCAGGTGCAGCTGCTGTGGTGTCATTGTACTGACCTGCTGCATCAATAATTGGCTGAGTAGGATCGCTCTGATAGAGGAATTCATCGATATAGGTAGCCTGCACATTAAATCGAAGGTTTCCTAAATCACCCAAGCTCAATCTGTAATTTGCTTGAAGGTCATAGGCTGTAATCTCAACGGATTCTGCGTTTACAGTACTCGTGTTGTTTACCTGCAGGATGTTAAAGATATCAGATGAGTCTCGAATAATATCTTTATCCGACAGTGGGTTCGCTATCCAAGCCCGTAATTGCTCTTCAGTTGGCTGGCTACCAGCAAGTCCAGTGCCACCAAAACCAGTGGCTTGACGGAAGTTTTGGAAATCCAGCTCCATTTTGTCCTGACCGCCGATATCAATGATACGATTTTGGAATTCAGTGTTATTCCAAGTTAACGCTAAATCCCAGTCATCGAAGTTTAGATCAAAACCAAACTGAACAGACTCTGCCGTTTCGTTTTTAAGGTTCTGATTTCCGCCGCCGCAAGCTGTGGTAAATGCAGAAAACGGACCAAATCGGTCGGTTACAGTGCTTAGACCGCAAGTCACAGGGTCAAACAAGTCTTCTAGGGAAGGTGCGATAAACGCATCACCTGTTGTGCCGCGAACCGATAACCAGTCCGTTGGAGCATAAGTGAAACCAAACTTAGGATC
>CAYGRT010000060.1:0-14229 GCA_964352355.1 uncultured Pseudohongiella sp.
CGCCAAAGATTCTAAAACCCCTGACCCACAGGAAAAATAATAGCTGCTGGGGCTTAACGCCTCATCAGCCCACTAAAGTATCAGCAAGTTAGCGCTTCTTTACATTGCGCTGAGGGTATTCCCTAGAACCCAAAACAGGCTATGATCGCCCCTTCTTGTGAGGCATTTACTGAATGCACAACACTCATCTTCGACCGTCTTACACTACAAAGCTCAAACAAAAACAAAATTGTGGAGAATATTCAATGCAAAACTTTTCAACACTGAGCAGACTAAAACTAAGCGCTGTGTCACTGTGCGTAGGTCTCGCGCTTTCTGCCAATGTCTACGCAGATTCTTGGCCTATTTCTGAAGTAGGTGCGAGTGCGGCTGGTTTTTCAAAAGAAGGCATTGCCAAACTTGATGCGGCGATGAATAAAATTGTCGCTGATCAGGATGTTGCAGGCATGGTTTGGATACTTGCCAAAGACGGCCATGTTGCAACCTACGAAACAGCCGGCCTAGCCCGTGTTGATGATCAAGCACCAATGACGAAAGAATCATTATTTCGTATTTACTCTATGACCAAACCAGTTACTGGTGTTGCCTTGATGATGCTGCACGAACAAGGTCTCTGGGAATTTGACGACCCAATTTCAAAATTCGTTCCAGAATTTAAAAATCTTAAAGTAATGACTAGCTAC
This sequence comes from uncultured Pseudohongiella sp., assembly GCA_964352355.1. GTDB lineage: Bacteria > Pseudomonadota > Gammaproteobacteria > Pseudomonadales > Pseudohongiellaceae > UBA9145. Next base: position 684 of record CAYGRT010000060.1, read on the forward strand.
AACGAGGCTGGCGAGATGGTATTGGAGCCAGTGAAGTCACCTCCTACTATGCGGCAACTTCTCAACCACTCAGCAGGTTTTGGCTATGGGTTAGGGGGCAGCGATCCAGTCAACGAGGCTTTCCGAAATACGCAGGTACTGGCATCCGATGATTTAGATGCGCTGATCAAAAAAGTGGCAGAAATCCCATTGATGTTCGAACCGGGTGATGCTTGGTATTACTCAGTGGCTGTTGACATCCAAGGCTACATAGTTCAACAGTTAACTGGGATGACTTTTGGTGAATTCTTGGAGGAGAAAATCTTCACTCCTCTAGATATGATGGACACTCGTTTTTTTGTTCAGCCACAAGACCAACACAGGTTTGCAGAAGTACACAACTGGGATGAGGAACGGCAGCGCCTCGTACAGCGACCACACCGCACCGACCGTCCTAGCTATTTGGACCCCGACCGCTTGGAGTCTGGTGGCGGCGGTTTAGTCTCCTCAACCCATGACTATGCTCGGTTCTTGCAGATGTTGGTCAATGAAGGGGAATTGGACGGTGCTAAAATCCTCACTCCCGAATCCGTTCGCATTATGCGAACCAATAGCCTAAGAGATGAGCTTAACCTACGCGGCAGCCCAACCAGTGAAGGCCAACCTGGACAGGGTTTTGGCGTGGATTTTGCGGTTATCACCGATCCCAAGAAAGCAAACACACCGCACGGTGCCGGAACTTACTATTGGTCAGGCGCTGCGGGTACGTGGTTTTGGATAGACCCAACGGAAGATATGTTTCTCATTGGCATGATACAAGCTCAAGGCCCAACTCGACCGGGCGCGGCAAACATGCGAAATGTCGCGCGAGATATCATCTACGCAAGCTTGCCTCAGTAACTTTTCTCAGCATGGCAACGGGTTAATCTCGTTGCCATAACTCCTGCAAATTGGTTAGTGCGGGATTGGAATTTCCAAAGCCGCCGGAACGCTATAGCCGCGCTGAACTGCCGGCCTCTCTGCAATTCGAAGATACCATGCTAATAAGTGGGGGTAGGCTCTCAGGTCCATTTGCTGCCACTCGTATCGAGATATCCAAGGCCAAGTTGCGATGTCCGCTACAGAATAGCTATCGCACAAATAGTGACGTTTTCTCAGCCGTTCGTTTAGCACTGTGTAGAGCCGCTGTGTTTCAGCAGAATAGCGCTGCTCTGCATAGGAAGACTTGCCGGGATTAAACTTAAGAAAGTGGTGAGTCTGCCCCAGCATTGGCCCAAGACCACCCATTTGGAACATCAGCCATTCTAATTCTCGCCAATAGGCTGGCCCCACAGGGCTGATTAACTTCCCTGTCCTATTAGCCAGATACAATAATATTGCACCTGACTCCATTAGAGAGATTTGGTTTTTGTGATCAATTATTGCTGGAATTTTGTTGTTGGGGCTAATAGCTGAAAAACGTTTCCCAAATTGTTGTCCTTGAGTAATATCCACAGCATTCACTCGATAGTCTAAGCCTATTTCTTCCAGCATGATGGACACCTTTCTGCCATTCGGGGTGCTCCAAGTGTATAAGTCTATTTCTGGACTGCTCATTGTCTTGTTCCAATTCGCCTGCAAAAAGCCAGTATATCGCTTGGCATCCAAATTCATAGACTCAGGCGGAATTGCAGGTCCGAATAATTGACGCTATGCTGATCTCTATCCCACTCTCGATAAGCATAGCAATGCCTTGTTTTAAAACATGTCTACTTTTTTTGGTTACTAGCATTTGCAGCCCGATTGGGATGGCGCAGGACTCAGCGCCTGATCAACCGGTGGATAACTATCAGCAAGCTCTGACAGAGCGCTTAGTAGACGAAGGCCGCGCACTGCTTATGCAAGGCGAGTTTGCCAGTGCCGAGCGAACTCTGTTAGACGCACTGCAATTAGTGAAGATTAACAATGGGATGAATTCGCCGCTGCAGTTGCCAGTACTGGATTTATTGATTCAGGCTCAATTGCCCCAGCAGCAGTGGGAGACAATTCAGCAATATCTTGCCTATTTTGACTGGCTTAATGACGAGCTTTATAAAACTAACTTGAACGATTTTCTTTCAGGTACCGAGGTGCTGGGCTCCCTTCACCTACAAGCCGCGGCAGACCCTAACAACCCCCGCGCGGCGCATTATTTGGTTTCAGCAAAGAATCATTATTGGCATGCAGTCTCAGCAATAGAGGGAAGATACGGAAAACAGTCCTCGCTTTTAACCCCTTGGCTATACAGAATCGTGTTAAGCCATTTTTATCAGAGCTCTCTAGTGAAGCGGCGCGGGCTCACTAGCTATAACTACAAAACAGACGAGCCTGCCATTGTTAACGGTTGGTCTCTGTCAAAAAATGAGTCAATACAAAAGAGCTATAATATTGGTCTCGAACTTTTAGAGCGAATCAAGAACTCCGAAACTGCAAGGGCAGATCAAAATGCCGAAGCGATCGCGTGGCTTTATTTAGGCGATTGGGAGACAGCGTTTGGCAATGGGGCTAAAGCATTGCAGCATTACCTCAAAGCAAATCAAGTATTCATAGCCGCTGGAGCAACTCAGCAGTCTATTGATTTGCTTTTTGCCCAAACCACTATAGTGCCCGAGCCCAGTTATGCCTCTAAACTGAGCGATCTGATCCAATCCAACGCTGAACCTGATATCCCTATAGAGTTTATTGCCTGGTCTACTAGTTTCCCTGGGATAGCGGCTCCGACCGGTACGCCGCACAGCACAGGGCAGGAAGCGATTCGCGCGCAAGTTAGCTTTGACTACAATCTTGATGAAATTACTGAATTAATGGGCGCTAAAGAAATTGATCGTAGCTTGTTTACTAAAAGCAATCTAACGCTAGTTTCCATTTCCAGCCCATCAGAAGATGCAGTTACTACTGCCCTTAGAGATGTATCATTACTGAATCTGAGGCCCCGGCTTATAAGTGGTGAGCTTGTCCAAAACCAGCACATCACTATAGACTACCTACTTCCAAGCCAGTCAGCCCTTAGGCTGTTGACCGACAATTAAGGTTAGATACCATGCCCACGAAATTAAACTACTACCTTTTGCTACCAGCCGCTGTAATGTTTCTAGCCTCTTGTTCCATGACTCCGGCTACACCTATTAAGATGCCAACAGACGCTGAGGTAGAGCAATATAACGCATCCGTTGCGCCGGAGAAGCGTATCGTCTGCCGTGACGAAACGCCCGTTGGTACCAATATCCCGCGGCGAGTTTGCAGGCGAATAGCCGACTTGGAATCCGACTCCATGCTAGTGCGGCAAGAATTAATTAGAACTATTCGCTAACTTCTGCTCATTAACTGCCGGCGATCGCCTCATAATCAATAGGCTGCTTTAGATCGATTCTTTTATGAGCCGAGGCCATGGGGTATTTAAGCCCGGTTGCGCAGTTGAAAAGTAACACTTGCTCATCTTTTTTGATGCGTCCAGTGGCCAATTCTTGTTTCAATGCGGCGAGTGTAGCGGCCCCTTCTGGACATAGCAGTATCCCTTCGGTTTTAGCACATTCTTTGTGTGCCTGATTGATATCCTCATCGCTCACCGATACAGCAAAACCATTACTTTCTCTCACCGCGTCGAGGATCAAAAAGTCACCAACGGCAGCAGGCACACGAATACCCGACGCAATAGTATGTGCATTCTGCCAAGGCTCTGCATGACGAGCCCCTTCATCAAATGCTTTTACAATTGGGGCACAGCCTTCAGCCTGCACTGCCACCATTCGAGGCCGTTTAGAGCCTATCCAACCTATGGCTTCCAGCTCGGCGAACGCTTTCCACATTCCTATAAGACCAGTCCCGCCGCCCGTGGGATAAAGAATAACATCTGGTACCTTCCAGTTTAGCTGCTCGGCAAGTTCCAAACCCATCGTCTTCTTGCCTTCGATTCGGTAAGGCTCTTTGAGGGTAGAAGTATCAAACCATCCCATCTTGTTTTTGCCTTCGCCAACAATTCGACCACAATCATTGATGTAGCCATTGGCAAGGAAGGTTTTCGCGCCTTGGAATGCAATTTCTTCTATGTTTACTTTGGGCGTATCCTCTGGACAAAACACAAAAGTTTCAATGTCGGCGCGTGAGCAATAAGCGGCTAAAGCGGCACCGGCGTTACCATTGGTCGGCATAGCCATGCGCTTAATTCCAAACTCTTTTGCCATGGCCACCGCTAATGCTAAACCGCGAGCTTTGAATGAACCAGTTGGCAGTCTGCCCTCGTCCTTTATTAACACTTCACCGCATCCCAACCGAGCTTGAAATTTAGTGGCAGGCAGAATAGGCGTCATTAATTCACCCAGACGAACCACGTTTTCTGAGCGCCTTATGGGCAAAAACTCTCGATAGCGCCAAAATTCAGGAAGCCTGCTCTTAAGATCTTCCTTGCTTACTGCTTTGGCTAAGGCATCCAAATCATATCGAACAAGCAGAGGCTTACCCGCCTCGGATAGCCCATGGGGCTGATCAGCAGGGTATTGTTTCCCGGTGTAGCTGCATTCGAGGTGAGTGACAAATGTGGGGTACTCGATCATGTTTTATCCTTTCAATAAGTGCCTTTTAAAAAACGCACTACTCAGTCTGGTTTGAATAGCGAATTTGATAGCGCTCGTAAAGTTCTTGCTGGGTGCCATACAGATCAATATCGCGGCCCTGAATATAAGCGCCAAACACTTGGCTAGTGCGCATATCTAATGCATCACCTGTGGAGATAAACAGTGTTGCATCCTTGCCGGTCTCCAAGGTGCCCACCCTATCCTGTACACCCAATATCTCTGCCGTGTTTTTTGTCACCAGTGACAGGGCTAACTCGCGATCCAAACCGTGAGCCGCAGCTGTCCCTGCAAAAAAGGGCAAATTTCTTTGTGACTGAAGATCAGTTGCGCCGCCTCCGATAGCAACCTTTATACCAGCCTCATGCAGAAGAAACGGAGTTTTAAATGGCTCGTCCACGTCGTACCACTCCTGCCCTGGAAGCGCGTGAATTCGTTCAAAGATAACTGGTATGTTTTCACTCACCAAAAAGTCCTTAATCATTAACGCGTCCATGCCGCCCACTAGCACGATTTTTTCTATATCAAATCTGCGGGCAAAACGCACCGCGCTGATGATTTCCTTCGCTTGATCGGCATGAATGAATAGAGTTGCATTGCCCCTAAGTAAAGGCTGCATTGCAGCAAGATTTAAGTTCTGCGGCGACCCTGTATACGTTTTAGCATTCTGAAACAACGAGCTTAATAGCTCTACCTGAGCCGTGTAATTTTCGTTGGCCACTGTCTCCAACAGTCCAGTCTGAGAATCTCGCTGCCTTTGAGTAAATGCTGGCCAGTGCATATGCATGCCAAGGTCCTCGGACAGCACTGCGTCCTCCCAGTTCCAACCGTCCAGTTTAAACACTGATGACGAACCTGAAATTAGTCCTCCACCTGGCACTATTTGAGCCGTAAGGATTCCATTGAAGCGGCTTGCCGGAATGTATTCGGAGTCGGTATTGTAGGCGATAGCAGAACGCACACTGGCGTTAATATCACCTTCTTCCAACACGTCATTGGTCGCTCGTATACTTGCAACCTCGGATAGCCCCAAGGTCGTATTAGCGAGAATAAACCCGGGGTATACATGCTGGCCGGGAAGTTCTAATACTTGATGGTTCGTCGTATCTATGCCGTCGTCTATTGAACCAACAGCGGTGATGACCCCTTCATCAAAAGTAATCACTCCGTTGCTTATAACCTGCCCATTGCCAATATGAATCACAACTTGGGTTAAGGCGATGGGCTGTGATTGATCAGCCGCCGGTGTTGGCACGATAGCTTGCACGCCCATCATGAATCCAGAGGCCAATACGAGAGTAAGCATTGCTGTTCTCATTGTAATTTGCTTTAGCATGATTCTTACTCCTTCTCAGCGGTAATGGCGGCGATAATACGGGCACGCTCGGCAGCTATCTGCTGTCTTAATTGCAGATCGTCGTCTTTACTATAGTAAGGCACGCCGTCTACCCAAGTTGTCTCTGCGGCGGCATATACCGAGAGCGGGTGGTCTGACCATAAAACGAGGTCTGCGTCTTTGCCTATTTTTATACTGCCCATTCTATCGTCAAGATGAAGCAGCTTAGCCGGATTAAGAGTAACCATTTTGAGGGCATCTATCTCACTTACATTGCCGTATTTAACGGCCTTCGCAGCTTCTTGATTTAAGCGCCGCGACATCTCCGCATCGTCTGAGTTGATGGCGACCACTACGCCGGCCTGTTGCATTAACGCGGCGTTATAAGGAATAGCGTAGCGCACTTCCCACTTGTAACCCCACCAGTCAGAGAAGGTAGAACCACCTGCGCCATGCTCGGCCATTTTATCCGCGACTTTGTAGCCTTCCAGAATATGGGTGAAGGTGTTTATGTTGAAATCAAAACTATTAGCAACTTCAATCAGCATGTTGATTTCCGATTGCACATAAGAGTGACTAGTGACAAAGCGCTCATGATTTAAAATTTCTAACATCGCCTCGTGCACGAGATCTCTCCGTGGTTTTGGCGTACTGCGCTGTTGCGAACGGGATAGGCTGTTGTACGCGTCCCATGTCTTGCCATATTCCTGAGCCTCGGTAAAGGCGTTCACAAATACCTGCTCTACCCCCATTCGAGTTTGTGGATAGCGCACTGACTGGGGATTACTGCTGCGTTTGACGTTTTCCCCTAAGGCAAATTTTATATACTCATCCGCGCCATCAATTAGGAGGTCTTTGGCCGGCTTGCCCCAGCGCATTTTGATAATTGCCGATTGCCCGCCGATGGGATTGGCAGAACCGTGTAGCAGTTGAGCCGCCACCACACCGCCTGCCAGATTGCGATAAATATTGATGTTCTCTGAATTTACAACGTCCTTCATTCGCACCATGCTGGAATTTGTGGCGCTCTCATTGATACTGAACAATGCGATATGGGAATGCTCATCAATGATGCCTGGGGTGAGATGCTTGTTGGTTCCGTCAACCACAACGGCATTTCCAGCGCTGAGGTTGTTGCCAATGTCGCTTATTTTTCCATCTCTAACGAGGACGTCGGTGACAACATTGCCAAGGTCTTCATTGGTCCAGACTGTGGCGCCGGTAATCAAAAGATCGGTGGCTACAGGGAGAGACGCTCGTCCATAGGCTGAGAAAGGATGCAGTATTTCTCCGGGCAAGTCTGGAACTGCCTCGTCCACTCCATTGGAATCCGTCGGCGAAGCAATGGCAGATACTCGACTTAGGCTCCACTGTACCGGCTGACCTTGAGCAATCACTCCGTTGCCTTGCCAACCATTTTCAACAGTCCAACCGGTGAGGCGAATTCGCTCACTTGACTCCGAGGGGGTGTAGCTTAGTGAAATAACATCTTCAGTCAGTTCAATCGTCGCAGCAATGGTGTCCGAACCATCGCTTATTTCAGCCTTAGGGTTAGCCGCGTCAAAACTGAGCTGCAGATTTACTGTTTCGTCATTGAGCGTAAGTAAATAGTTGCCTGCCCGATTGTCTAAATGGGGCGTTAATTCATAGCGATTGCCTCGAATCCAGTTTTCTCTCACTACGGAGCCCGCTTCCAGTAAATCTCCCGAAGCTATGACGAAATTGGCGAGGGTATTTGCCTCTAATGATCCGACTAGGTTAGCAACACCCAGTATTTCTGCAGGCACTCGAGTAATGGCATCAATGGCTACGCCCTTAGGCAATCCTTTGCTAACCGCTAGCCGTAAGTTTTTCCAAAAATCTTCACTACCGCCGGATGAGGTAATGGCAAAATTAACATCGTTATCAGCCAGAATTCTCGTGTTGAATGGAGCAAGCTCCCAGTGTTTTAAATCCGCCAATGAAACTTCATCGGCTACTAAAATATCGTCAACCTTCGGTGCGCTGGGAAAACTAATCGGCACGATCAGTGAGGCGCCTGATGCTTTGATCAAGCCGGAATTTTTGTAGGAATCACCATTGGTTTTAAGCACATACTGAAACCCAAATTCATCACCGACCTTATCGGCGGTCATTGCCTGTTGCCAGTTACTAACCTCTATTATCTTTGGCAAGTCAGCAAATTCAATTAATGCCTCTAGAGAGTGGTCAGTGAAGGGTCTGGGCTGCTGCTGACCAAACCAGTCGGCATCAAGATAGGACTGCCGAAGCAGAGCGAATGCTCCCATTAATGAGTTTGGTACAAGCTGTGTAGAAGAGCCTTTGGACAGTCCGAAATGACTCGCGACATCCGGCACAATAACTGACTCGTTGGCATTTTCAATACCAAGAGTGACCAGAGCTGATGTTCCTCTCGCAACACCATCTGCTCGAAGACTCAAGACCGTTGAGAAGCCCAAGCCTCTGAACCTTTCCCTAACTTCTTCATCAGGCCTGAAAACAGTGCTGGCCCGAAAATCTGCTTTAACAGCGTCGTTGGCATTAGAGGCAAATCCACTGGAGAAAAGATTTTCTTCCCTGGAGTTACTTTGCTGCCGCTCAAGCGTCGGCACTCCATACTCTGTGTAGGCATCAATAAAACCCGGGTAAATATAGCCGCCATTAAGATCAACCGGAAAATAACCATCAGGTACAGAACTAGTTGAGTTAACCTCTACTACTCGACCATCTCGTATGAGCAAGGTCGCTTGGTTTAAAAACTCCCCTTCACCGCGATAAATAGTTGCATTGGTAAATGCATAGGCATTTGAACGTCGGTCGTTTACCCCATTGGGGGTTGCGGTTTCTTGAGCAGAGGACGCGGCACTAACAAAACTCAGTGCAGCGGATGTGGCGATTGTAGTTAGTGTCAGCGAAAAAGCAGCCTTCATCTAGAGGTCTCCTGTTGCTAAATAAGCAACATTCAGACAAGTGTTGTTGCTCGTTTTTTTAATAGATTAGGTTACGTACATACTATACGGCTATGGCCAGTAACTAAAAGCATAAGTTCTAAGCCCGGTGATGTTAATTGGCTAAAAACATGCCTAAGCTGGCGGCTTCGATTGAGTAACGAGCCTTTCCGATTCATTTTTTCGGCACGGAGGCTCGATATTAGTATTGCTCCAGTGACCGAGAGTCAAAGGCGCTCTGCACGAGTTTACCTTGGTAAACCAGCCCTAAGTATCGTTTGACCTAGGCCCTTGAATTGAATTATATCTTGTTGCAGTTTATTGCTTGGTTTCACATCGATAGCTGTAGCCTTAGCAATAACGGGTTTCAATCAAGCAGCCGCCACTGCGCGCTTATTGCACACACCCTCAATTTTCACCACACGCCCAAAGAGAGATAAAAACATGATAGCAAAACGACTCTTATTACAATTCACCTGCGGGGTGATCGTTTGCATGATTAGCCTCCACAGTGGCGCACAAACAAACTACGACACGTTAATCCGGGGCGGCCGTGTCGTGGATGGGTCTGGCAACCCTTGGTACAACGCGGACATTGGCATTATTGGCGAGCGCATCGTGAGCATAGGTGATTTATCCAAGGCAACTGCCGAGAGGGTCATCGATGCAACGGGTCTTGTCGTTAGCCCTGGTTTTATAGACCCACACACCCATGCTATTCAGGGCATTTTTGATGTGCCCAATGCTGAAAGTGCGTTACTTCAGGGTGTCACCACTTTAACCGAAGGCAATGATGGAAGTTCACCCTATCCCATTGATGAACACTACCGCCAAATACTGGAAACCCGAATCAGTCCAAATTGGGCTGTTTTTGTGGGACAAGGAACCATTCGTGAACTAGTTATTGGCACGGAAGATAGAGAGGCCACAGCCACCGAGCTTGCGCAAATGAAGACCATGGTTGCACAAGCAATGGAACAGGGCGCTCTAGGGATCTCTACCGGTCTTTTTTATGTGCCCGGCAGCTTTACTTCAACCGAGGAAGTTATCGAGCTTTCCAAGGTGGCAGCAGACTATAACGGTATCTACATCTCGCATATGCGTGAGGAAGCTGCCCAATTAATGGACTCGGTTAAAGAAACTATTCGCATTGGCGAAGAAGCCAACATCCCCGTGCAGATGACCCACCATAAGGTTATCGGCGCGCAAAATTGGGGGGCGTCCGTCGAAAGCCTGCGTCTTGTTGACGAGGCCAGAGCTCGCGGCGTGGATATCACTATCGATCAATATCCTTACACCGCGTCACAGACTTCCATAAACGCGCTGATTCCTCAGTGGGCTCAAGAAGGCGGTCGCGAAAGATTACTCGAGCGCATAAACAGCCCCGAAACCCGCCCATTGGTGAAAGAAGCTGTCATCGAAAAAATCCTCTTTGACCGAGGAGGCGGGCACCCAAAGAATGTTTTCATTTCTCGCAACAGCTGGGACAAATCCATGGAGGGTAAGAATTTAGCGGATTTAACTATTGCGAGAGGACTAGATCCTAGCCCAGAAAATGCCGCCGACGTGGTTTTTGATATCATCCGTGGCGGTGGCGCAAGCGCGGTTTATCATGCCATAGATGCGGCAGATGTAGATCGAATTATGCGGCACCCAGCAAGCGCAATTGGCTCGGATGGCGCAGTCAGTATCTTTGGAGAAGGCGCACCTCATCCAAGGCAGTATGGCACCTTTGCAAGAGTGCTTGGCTATTATGTCCGCGAACGCCAAGTCATTCCGTTGGAAGAAGCTGTCCGAAAAATGAGTAGCGCTTCCGCTCGCCGTTTAGGTATTCATGACCGCGGATTACTCACCCATGGCTACTTCGCTGATATTGCTGTATTCGATGCCAATGAAATTATTGATAAAGCGACTTTTGAGGACCCCCATCAGTATGCGGTGGGTATGAAGTACGTGCTCGTAAATGGTGAACTCGTGGTTGCCGATGGAAGTCACACTGGAAGCCGGCCCGGAAAAATACTTTATGGTCCAGGCTATAAAGAACAGTAGTGGCTGCTAGTGTTCAAATAAATCTTACCTTGTGACTCTAGGCACTGCGAAGTCACCATCGTGGTGCTCGCAGTGCATCTACTATTTTTTTGCCTCTTAGTTGTGCGTTTCTCTTAAACAGGCATCTTGTTGGTGCAATATCCCTTGGTTTTTGACTAAAAATCGTAATTCCTCTAGCTCTCCCTTAATTGGCCCACTTTTTGCTCCCCATGAAAACAGTATGGCGAAGGCCATCTAACTCATACTTAAGAATCAGGGGAAACAAATGAAAATGCATAAATCCACTCTCAGTTTGATCACTGCAGGAATAGTTCTAGCTGCTGGCAACGCTCAAGCTGACTCGCTTACCGCTAATGCAGCCGCGAGCAACAACTACATTTGGAGAGGCTTGACCCAGTCTATTAATGAGGGCGCTATCTCTGGTGGTATTGATTATGTTGCAGACAGTGGCTTTTATGTAGGTACATGGGCATCGAACGTAAGCTACGCAGCTGGCGATGCATTCTCTTATGAGCACGACATCTACGGTGGATACGCCGGTGAAGCCAGTGGCTTCAGCTATGATATTGGCTACCTGTATTATAACTACGATGCAGATGCGAACTTTGACTTCGGTGAAATTTACGGGTCTATTGGAATGGGCGCATTTACCCTTGGCATCAATATTCTAACCAATACGGAAGCGACTGAAGGAGTAGGTCAAGACTTTGGGTTTGGCGAGGCAACCTACACTTACTTAGACTATGCCGTTGATATTAGAGATGGCTTAGAGCTAGGCCTGCACATTGGCTACCATCAAGGTGATTTTAACGAAGCCTTTAATGGCGTACCTGGCGACTACTTTGACTACAACGTTTCATTATCGAAGGACGGATTCTCCTTCATGATTACCGACACTGACTTGGACGATGCTGGCCCTGACGGACTAGACAACGATGAAATTAAATTTGTCGTTGGCTATGCGATGGATTTCGAACTGTAGCCACTTAGGTGAATTGGGCGCAAACTAAACCACGAGTTAGCGCCCAATAAAACGTTAACAAAGTGTTTAAGACGATTCGCGAACGATAGTCTTAAACACTTTTGATCAAACACTCCTCTAAGTTACTTACCAATTAGATTTTGACGTGCTGACTCTATCAGCTGCAAAACAATCGGGTGTTTTAGTTTTCGTTCTGGTGATATGGCATAGTAATTTTCGACAACCGTTTTTGTCGAACCCACTTGGCTAACACTGTACATCTGTTCGACTTCTTTTCGCATCACTTCTGGCGCGGGAAACACACCCACTCCTTCGCCCCCGAAAACTTTCATAAGTGCGCTGTCTTCAAACTCTGCCACCATTCTAGGGGAGATGTCTTGGCGCTCGAACCAATCCTCAAGACCACGGCGCACAGGATTGTTATTCGTCGGCATCAGTACCGGCGCCTTGTGAAGTGATTTTGGAAAGTCTTTTGAATAATCCTTCGCTGAATCTTTAGAACTGAAAAAAGCAATGCTGCTTTCGCCGATGGCGTGGCTGTAGGCCTTGACGTTAAAGCCAAGAGGTATCGCACAATCTGATATGACTATGTCCAACTGATGCACTGCCAAATCGCCCAGAAGATCTTCTAGGTTGCCTTCTTTACAAACCAATCGCAGTGGTTGTTTTGAGTCTAACGCGGGCTTTAATATTCTGAACGCGATTAGCTTGGGTATAGAATTGACGATGCCAACCTTCAAACCTTCTGGCACTCCAATTTCACCGCTGCGCATCTTTGAGCTTAGCTCAGCGCCCAACGAGAATATCTCGTCCGCGTACTGGAAAACCAAGTGTCCTGTTTCTGTCAAAACCAAACCGCGGCCCACTCGGGAAAATAACGCTTCGCCAATGGAGTCCTCGAGTAGCTTAAGTTGACCGCTGATAGTTTGAGGCGTCAGGTGAAGCACATTGGTGGCTTTGGTGATGCTGCCTTCTTTAGCTACGGTCCAAAAATATTGCAGATGATTATAATTCAAGTGTCTCATTGCGCTTTTACTCCACTCGCTTCATTGAAAACAGACGAACGACTAGATAGCACTGAATAGGGTCTTAGGTTTCCTTCGTCAGATGCTGTGTTTAAAACCATTTTCATAATGGTCGACATCTTGTACTCCTTCTCGTATTTACTGTGCGGTCGATTATTGCATTCCCGCATTGTTCGCAATATTCGAGTATTTAGAGCATTATATTCGAATTATACGAATGAGTATTCGAATTAGAACAGTTCCTGAAAATTAAACCGTAGAATTAGATTAGGGCGCAGCGTGTAGCCACTTAGTTCAGAGGGCCGGACAACGCTAGTCAATGCCGCCCCTGGGGCTTTATATGTTTTCGCGGTTAGGGGCAAACGCCCCACCACAGCGTTTCTCAGATTGGTCAAAAAGGCTATTTTCTAACTAGATAGGCTATTATTAATACTAGTTGGTTTTGTATCTTATTGTATTTAATGAGATTTTTAGTTGGCACAAAATTCGCAAAACTAAGTGTACAAGCTCACTTTTTATGTAGGTTTACAAGAGTGAGAATCTACAATTGGAGCGAATTATGAAAATTCTTGGCAACTTGGCGGTTATCATTCTGGTCATCATTGGCTTGCTGGCGATTATCCCTTTGGTCTCGTTTGGGT
>CAYGRT010000061.1:0-13780 GCA_964352355.1 uncultured Pseudohongiella sp.
TAGACAGATAAAGATTGTCTTCGTACATGCCATTGATTGATACCAAACTATTGGTGACGGCGTTCTGGCCGATTCTAAACTGAGCGATATACATAGTCATCTGGCCGATTGTAATCATGCCAGCTATCGCCGCAAAGCCAACCCAACCATAAGCAAAATAAAATGCGCCGCTAGCTAACAAACCTAGTAAGTAGCCCCAGATCCCTCGCTTAATGACTAAGTCGCGATCCTCTTTATACATTGTGCGAAATATATCAACGTAGCGATCGAGAAACAGTTTACCAAGTTTGAGCAGTTTGACCTCTTTAGCGCCATCCTCTCGAGTCAGCACCATCTCTAAGTATATTTGCATGCGCCGTTCAGCAGATCGCCTTTTCTGAATGCGAAAAGCTTCCCCAGAAAATTTTGCTTCGGCAATAAAGGCGGGTATTCCAGCAAAGGTTAAAAGCAAAACCGCGTAGGGGGAAAATTGAAATAGAAAAATACCGATGGTGACCAATGCGATTGAATCGCGCAGCAGATCAAATGTCTTGATAACCAGGCTGAGCGGACGCGAGGAGGCTTCTCGGCGAGCTCGCACTAACTTGTCGTAATATTCAGCGTCTTCGAAATGCGCCAATTCTAAGGTCAAGGCTTTTTCCAAAATCATCACGTTGATTTCATTGCCTAGCAGTGCTCTTAACACTGCCTGGCAAACCCCGTTTAGTTTCTGCGCTGCCGTCATTAGGACTACCAATCCAGCTTCGATTAACACAAACCGCAGCACGTTTTCTCTTGCCACCTCACTCTCTGCTGCTTGCGCCTGAAATGCTGAGGAGACAGCGTCCACAAATAGCCCGCCTACGGAGGCAATTGAGGCAGGCAGAATTCCTGCAACAAGTGTTGTTAACGCCATAACAAGTGTGAGAGAAGGGCTGGTGTTCCATACGATTCGCACGGCTACCGCACTGTATTTAAATACCGATATGAACTTTTTAATCGGATTGCCGGCTTGTTGATTTTCCAATGGAGACTCTATAACTAGAAAGGTGGATTGAATCGTTTGGTATGTCAGTGTCTACGCTTGCACAACAGAGCTAGATTCTAGCATAGAGGTTTTAGCGTAAAAAAATGGGAGACAACGTTTGTTGGCTCCCATTAGTTTGACACAGCTTTTCGTTTAGATTTTTACAAGTTTAATCAGAAATCTGTCTGTATTTCTTTCCAAGCTAGGGTCAAACGGGCCTTTACTATGGTCATCAGCAGGATTCGCGAGCAAATCGCTGGTGGCCACTACGGCGAAATGCCCACCTGCAACCAGCGCCTTAACGGCATCTTCAAACGCTATTCGGTGCAGCGCCTCATTATCAGCACCTGATGTCCCCTCATGGTCGATTACAGCCAATATGCCTCCCGTTTTCATGGCTCCTGCTATCTCGCTTAAAAAGCCTTGTGCAGCTGCAGGGTTAGGATTGTAAACATCATGGAAATTTAAGGCAGTCATGACAAAATCCACAGAGCCCGCTGGAAGCTCAGACACTGGCTTTAACCAATGCTCTACATTATCAAGCCGAGAAAGCCGTTCTTCGATAATTGGCATATTACGTTCAACAAACGGCGATTCACTGTTTTGCATATACACCTTACCGCTAGCGCCGACTGCGTAGGAAAGTACTTCAGTGTACCAGCCACCAATGGCGATAAGGTCCAGCGCCGTCATTCCCTCTTCTAAGCCCATAAACTCAAGCACTTCGGGGGCTTTGCGGTTCGCATCGCGCTCTTTGTCTGCCGCTGGACGATCTGGGTTGGCCATGGCGCGAGTCAGGGCCGCGGTATCTAGCTGGGCTAATGCGGAGACTGAAAACAAGCAGCCCGCTAATAGTGTTAAACCTAATTTCATAGTGATTTTCCCTTTAGAGAGTGTGCATGGGTTTTACAGAGCCGGTGAGTCACCTTGCAAAGGTTCCGGCGCTTTTTGTTAGTTAACCCGTGTAATTGGGTTGAGAGAGGATAAACCATGGACTGCAGGGAGTACACTGGCTTGGGCTTGCCTTTAGCGGCGATTAAAAACCACGGATATCAGGATGGGCTTTTAATGCAGGCGGTGTGATTCTTTCAATTCACATTCGAAAAATTCTTTTACCTCGAGCAGTTGGACCAGATCGCCATCGGACTCCATTAAGGGCAAGTGATGCTCTATATCGTTAAGAATGTTGGTAATGCTCCCAGTGTCCAGGCTGCTTAAGTCCAGATCGAAGGGGAATTTTAGTTCCTTTGCCATGAAGCTACTGCTCCTTTTCCTCTCGGATTGTCAAAATACAGGGCACTATCATTGCCCAAGCATACTATCGACTGACTTTAAGAAAACTTCATAAGAAATTCTTATAATTGAAGTTTTTCCTGATTCATTCCTTTGGAGTTGTGTAAGAGAAGTGCGCTTTACCCTCGAGAAGCCGCGTATTACACTACCCATGAAGTTTGTGAACGCCCACTATGCACAGACTTCATTTTGGTCAGCCGATATAAAAGCATAGGCATAATAATTATTAGGTGATTAATCACCATTCCGGAGAGGCGTACTTGACCACATTTATAAATGCATGGGCACGCTTTGTAGTCTCGAAACGATTTGTCATTATTCTTGCCACGCTGCTATTGCTTCCAGCGATCCTCCTGACAGGAGGCACAATTCCGTTTGATAACAGCACAGAACGCTACTTTGTCGCTGGTGATCCAACCCTTGTCGAATACGACAGGCTTAATGAGCTGTTCGGTGACAACGAATATCTAATCGTAGGTTTTGAGGCAAGCGCTGAAAGCGAGGATATATTTCAGCCGGAAACTCTCGATGCCATTATCAAAATCTCTGACTTCTTAGATTACCACCCAACTATTACTCAACTCCGCTCGCTTACTAATTATGAGTATATTCATGCCGACGGGGACGACCTGAGAACTGATTTTTTAACCGACGATTTCAGCGCGCTGGCAGAAAGCCCAGAGGAAATTGAATCGGTAAAAGCTATTTTGCGCAGTGAGAAATTGGCGTTAGGAACACTTATTACTGAAGACTTTCGCCACCTTCGCATTGCTGCGAGAGTTGAGTATCGAGAAGAAACTTCCGAGCATAAAATTCAGTTGGTGCAAGACCTCTTCAAATTTGTAGAGGACAATAATTTTGATTCTGATCAGTACATTTTGCATCTGTCAGGCTACCCCCTAGTCAATGAGAGATACGAAACCGTATCTGCCTCTGACACCGCTGTGTTGATACCAATAATGATTGTGCTGATGATAGCCATTCTGTTTATCAGTTTCCGCTCGTTAGTAGCGACGCTATTTCCGTGGTTAGCCATAGTGGGTGGGCTGCTTATCGTACTTGAATTGCAGTACTACCTAAAAATCCCTCATAGCACTATCGATAGCGCTGCATTGGCCCCCACGCTAATTATTATTGGCATCGGCATTACCGTGCACGTGCTAATTGAGTTCTTTAATTTTCGCAGCGCTGGTAGAGACAGCCTGGAATCCGCTCGACTCACCATAGAGCACATATGGCTGCCGGCGTTTTTTACTGCAATTACAACTTCAGCTGGTTTCTACGCTCTTTCCATCACAAAAATTATGCCGGTAAAAGAGTTTGCGTTGTTGGGGGCTATAGGCCCTCTCGTTTTGTTCCTATTTTCGCTAACCGTGCTTCCCGCCATGCTCAGCTATCTCGGTAATGTGTCGAATAAAACTAAGCAAGTGTTGGATATCGGCATTCTCACTCGAATGACAAAAAGCGTCCCTAATTTCACTTTAAGAAATAGAAACAGAATCCTTATCTTAAGTGCCGTTGCCACGGTGTTCTCTATTATCTATCTGCCCAAGATTCAAGTAGACACCAACTACGTAACCCTGTTTAAAGAGGCAAGCCAAACCCGGCAAGACATTGTATATTTTGATGAGACTTTCCGAGGCATGATGACTCTAGATATTATTTTGGATTCAGGCCAAGTTGATGGGGCAAAGTCGCCGGAATTTCTCGCAAAAGCTGAAACCATTCAGGCATGGCTTTCCGAGCACCCAGCGCTGGGTCGTATCAATTCGCTAGGTGACTATTTAAAGGAAATCAACCAAGCCTTAAACAATGATGATCCGGCCTATTATCGATTACCCGATTCCTCGAATATGGCTGCGCAATTCTTGTTTCTCTATGAAAGCGCCGGCGCTAATGAAGATCTTTCGGATATAAAAGACTTTGACAACCAGTCTATTCGCTTAGTGGTTCCCGTGATCAATATGAAAGCGTCGGACATGCAAGCTGAGTTGGATGCCATTAATAGTTATCTAGATAGAGAATTTGCCGAACTGGATCCGGTGGTAACAGGCACTATGGCGCTGTATACAGTGCAAGATGTTTATGTATCCGAAGGTATGGTGCAGAGCTTCCTAATCGCTCTTGCCGTGATCACCTTATTCTTTATCGTCTTATTCAGATCGTTTAAATACGGCTTACTATCAATTATCCCTAGCGTGCTGCCGATTCTGCTGGCGGGTGCTTTTGCGGGCTACATGGGTATCTATTTAGACCAAAGTGCTGTTATCGTCTTCGCTATGACTATGGGCATCGCGGTGGATGACTCAATTCACGTTATGAGTCGCTACCTGCTTGCTAAAAAATTGGGCGCGTCCACTCATGATGCGATATCTCGCTCCATGCGAGAGTCAGGCCGAGCAGTAGTGTTTAGCTCGATTGTGCTAGTGTCAGGCTTTAGCGTATTGTGTTTCGGATCGTTCACTACGGTTATTTATGTAGGAATGTTTGGGGCCATCATCATGTCTTTAGCACTGCTTGGAGATCTATTAGTGCTTCCGGCCATTCTGTATCTAATAGATGGAACTGATGATGTTGAATTGTCAAAAAACACCGCTGCCAAGATAGGCTGATTGTGGAGCTGTCGCGTTGAAAAAGCTATTGAGTAAAACCAAAATACGTTATGCAGTTTGCTTAGTAGGATTGCTGTCGTTTACCGCGCCAGTTCTTGCAGAAGATATGAGCGCCTACGATGTGATGCGTAAGGTTGATGCACGCTACGACGGCGACTCATCTATTGGCGAATTTACCATGGTGCTAATCGATCGCCGTGATCGACAGCGAACCCGAAACCTGCGCATTTACACTAAAGATTTTGGAGCCGATTCAAAGGCGTTAACACTGTTTGAATCACCAGCAGATATTCGCGGTACCGCCTACCTTAACTTTGATTGGGACGACACCGGCAAGGACGATGATTCTTGGCTCTACCTTCCCGCTTTACAGCGAGTGAAACGAATAGCATCTAGTGATACTTCGGATTCATTTATGGGCAGCGACTTCACATTCGCAGACATTAATGGCTACGAAATTGATTGGTTCGACTATCGCTTCGTTAACGAGTCAGAAACTATTGATAACAACGAGGTTTGGGTAATTGAAGCAACGCCAAAGCCTGAATTTAAAGAGCGCGCCGAGGAAGAAACTGGCTACTCTCGAATGCAAGCTTGGATACGAAAAGACAACTTTGTGCAAGTGCGTGGGCAAGTGTGGGAATTGAAAGGCAATAGAATTAAGTATTTTAATTCTTCCGAAATCGAACTAATTGACGATATATGGACTACAAAGCGCTTACAAGCAATCACCACAAGAAATGGTCGCCAGGAACACGCAAGTGTATTACAGATTAACTCAATTCAATACAATGTCGACGTTGACGATAACTTGTTCAGCACTGACTCCATGCAGAGGGGATTGGATTAATCCCGACTCGCCATAATGCGCTCGCCCATTTCTTGCAAAGTATTAAGACTGTCGTTTTTCACTCTCTTAGTACTTCTCACTAGCAGCAGCATCGCCCAAGACGATTTCTTTAGTAGCATCGATGTTGATATCGAAGAAGCGGTAAAATCCGACGTTTCACTTATTGGCTGGGTTACGCAGAATGCCTCCTATGGCTTAGAAGAGCCAAGTGCACTTTTTAGTAGAACTGAAAAGCAACTGAACGGCTTTCAAACCAGCCTATATTTGCAGGCTGACGGCAGTATCAACGAAAAATCTAGCTTTCGCGTCAGTGGAAAATACTACCACGATGAAGTGTATCGACTACGCAAAGAGGTTCCGTTTTCCAAGGAGGAAAAAGACCAGCTGCGGAATAGAACCGAAATACGAGATTTTTATGTTGATTACCAGGCGGATAATGGGCTTTACGTTAAGGTTGGAAATCAGATACTTGCTTGGGGCTTGGCCGAATACATTCGGGTCACTGATCTGATTAACGTTGAGGATCAGCTAGCAATCGCTCAGCAGGATCTTGAAGATCTACGACTGCAAGCCCCAGCGGTCTTAGTGAGCTATAGGGTCAATGACTGGCTTATCGATACAGTGCTGACGTTCGATGCTGATCGAAATCAGATATCTCCCGAAGGAGACGAGTTTGATCAGTTTGCTATTTTGCGTGGCGCAGGATTTGATTTACAGCGCTTCGATGTGAATAAACGCCATGAAGGGTTTGTGCGTTTATCAAGACAGCTAGCGTCGGGAGACATTCAACTGGTTGCTGGGGAATTTAACGATAACTTGCTCACTTTAGACTCCATAACCGGAGCCAACACGGACAAACCAAGCCTGAGTTTCGGCCAAAATCGCATGCGCGCCATCGGCGCTGCGGCGAACTGGGTCGAGGGAGCATGGCTCTTCTATGGGGAAGTCGGCCTGCATACGGACCGAGCCGTGAGACCTACGGCGGCCGCTTTTTTAACCCAGACGGACGGTTGGAACGAGAAAAATCAGCTTCTTGGGGTGGCTGGAATCGAATATAACGGCTTCAGCAACCTGCTCCTCAGCCTTGAACTGGACAGCATTCACACGCAGCAACATGACCCATCAATGCTCTTGCCTGAAGACCAGCTTAGCTTAGGCGCTCGTTTCTACTGGACGGCAATCAATGAACGTTTGCGAGTACTCGGAGTCTGGAACAAGCTCGCAGCTAATGCCGGTCAGGTAAGTCGATTATCCGTGGATTACAATTGGTCAGACAGTTTGAATTTGGGGCTGCTTTGGGTTGACTATCATACTAACGAGAATTCTATTTTTTACGAGTTTCGTAATAACGACGTGTTGCAATTACAACTACGTTACAACTTCCAATGGCAATAATCAGCAAGCTAACGATCAATGCCCATTGCATGTCGCGCCAATTGATTTTTGATCACCGGCAAGTCACTTAGGGTTTTCAAACCCATATTGCGAAGTAATCGTACCGGCAAAGCATTTTCAGCAAACAAATGTTTAAACCCTTCCATCGTCCACATGGTGCCGAGGTTATGACCTTTACGCTGCCTCTCATAGCGATTTAGCGTAATCGGGTCGTTCACCGCTCGGCTTGCCGCCACGCTGTGACTCAGCTCTTTATGCAGCGCAGCCGCATCCAGTAGACCCAAATTGACTCCTTGGCCGGCAAGCGGATGAATGGTATGTGCAGCATCACCGATGAGCACGATATTGTTCTTACTGTAGCGAAGGGCATGCATCTGCTTTAACGGTACGCTAAAGCGCTTCGCGCTAGACACAATATCCCCAAGTTGATGCTCTATTGCACTCGCCAAGCGCCGATTGAATGTAGCCTCGTCAAGGGCCATTAGTTCTTCAGCAAGTTCAGGTAGGCAAGACCAGACAATTGAGGAGTAGCATTGATCGGTATCTCCAGGTGCAGAGAGTAGTGGCAAAAACGCCAACGGGCCGGTTGGCATAAATCGCTGCCGCGCCACAGCGCCATGGGACCGGGCTGTACGGACCGTGGTTATAATTGCGTTGTGATGATAGTCCCACTGCTTTATTGAGAAATTACCGAGCTGTCTGATGACCGACTGACCACCATCTGCAGCAATGAGAAGTTTGGCTTTGACCAGTAGACCATCTTTGCCTGCCAAAGAGATTTCATTGTCTGCCGTCGTCAAACTTTCAATAGTCACCCCGCCAAGCAAGTGAAGATTGCTCAGGCTCGGCAATGCTTGGTGTAAAGCGGTCAGCGCGACTGAGTTTTCAACAATGTGGCCTAGCTCCGAGACAGCAATCTCGGAAGCGGAGAAATCAATGTTGCCAGTGCCGTCGGCATCCCACACCTGCATGCCGCGATAAGGGCTTACGCGTAGCTCTGCCATTGTTGACCACAACCCTAAGCGCTCAAAGATTTGCTGTGACCTAGGTGCCAGTGCACTTACTCGTGGATCAAATTCATCCTTACCATAGTGGAATTGGTATTTCTCAGGTGAAAACTGAAAGCGGTCAATCAAAGCCACTGTATAGGGAAGATCAGCCAATAGGTGGGCCATCGTTGCGCCCACCATGCCTGCGCCGACAATGGCGATATCAACTTCCACAGGCTGTTTTATTGTGCTCATGTGACCAGGGTCTCTTAAGTCTAGGTTACTCTGCGGAGCCTTTCGTGTGCTGCTTACGCTTGCACAACAGCTCAAAATCACGCGGCCTAATTGCGAGCTCGGACAGTAGCCAGTGAGATCAAAGACGTAATCCAAGCCTCTCTAGTATAAAGACTCCTGCCGAGATTCCCTAATGGCAGATAGCGTTGATTATTGCTAGACTGCCTAGCCTACTCAAATTACCAATGGAGCTGACAAGAATGGGAAATGTCATCAACGGCAGTGAGCTTGCAAATTATATCGGCAAAGAAGTCGGCGTCACCGACTGGGTGGAAATCGACCAAGATAGAATCAACAAATTTGCCGACGCCACCGGTGATCATCAGTACATTCACATCGATCCAGAGCGTGCAGCTCAGACTCCTTTTGGAACCACAATTGCTCACGGTTTTTTAACTCTGTCCATGATGAGCATGCTTAGCTCTATGAATGGCGGCCTTAAGCTTGCCAATACTGTCATGGGCATTAACTATGGCTTAGATAAAGTACGATTCATCAACCCCGTAAAAGTAGGCAGCAAAATCAGAGCACGGTTTGTCCTTTCAAGCGGCGAAGAGAAGAAACCAAATCACTATTTACTCAAGCATACCGTCACTGTGGAAATCGAAGGTGAAGACAAGCCAGCACTAATCGCCGAATGGTTAGGTATGACGGTTGTCGGATAAACCCACTCTGCTGCCAAACCCCAAGCCCTCAACTGCGAGAAACCACCATGAGAAAGTCATTATTATCCCTTATCCCTTTTCTTACCGCCTGTGCGGGTGAGCCACCACAAAACATTGGTGTGCAAGAAGGCAGACTTATTCCTTGCCCCGACTCGCCCAATTGTGTCTCTAGTTTCGAGAGCGACGAGGTTCATGGTATCGCCCCGCTCAATGCCAGTCTTGATGAGATCAGTGCCGTCCTAAGCGGTTTGGACGAAGCCAATATTGTCAGCGCTAGCAGTAACTATCTCTACGCCGAATTTACAAGCCGCATCATGGGCTACGTTGATGATGTTGAATTTATGTACGACCAGGCCTCGGGTCTAACCCATGTTCGTTCAGCGTCTAGACTTGGTTATAGTGACCTTGGCGCAAATCGAAAACGCATCGAGGCCATACGAGCCGCCCTCTAAACAAAGGCGCCGGCCATTCAGGTTTGTGCCAGCCCCATTGCTTGATGAGCAAATCGCTTCTTCATCGGTGGGGCCAATTCCAAAGAGATCAATCCTATTTTTCTTGCTAAAACTTTACTCAGTTGATTGCTGGAAAATAGACGAACCAACCCATCTGTTGCTGCAATAGTAGCGCGCTGATCCTGGCTACGCTGATCCAAATAGCGCTGCAAAACTCCGAGCTCACCTAAACTCGATCCTTGAACTTTCGCCTCACATAAACAAGCGATGAGTG
Organism: uncultured Pseudohongiella sp.; assembly: GCA_964352355.1. Lineage (GTDB taxonomy): Bacteria > Pseudomonadota > Gammaproteobacteria > Pseudomonadales > Pseudohongiellaceae > UBA9145. The sequence goes on from CAYGRT010000061.1 coordinate 9,831, forward strand.
TGCGGCTATCTCTTAGCGCAAGATTCAAACCCTGACCTGCAACAGGGTGAAGAGTGTGGGCTACATTGCCTAATAACACCAACCCTGGTCTTACTTGTTCCGCTGCTTGGTTCAAGCTAAGTGGGTAGTGGCTCAATTTACCGACTCGAGTTAACGCTCCCAGTCGATCACCAAAGCTTTCTTGCAGAGTCTTAAGCAGTAGACTTTGTTCCATCGCCATCAGTCTCTCTACGTCATTTTCAAGCACGGTCCACACTAAAGACGCCCTGTTCTCTCCCTCTATGGAAGCTAGTGGCAGTACCGCCAGCGGGCCGGATTCTGTAAAACGCTCAAACGCCTGATTATGGTGGGGCTTTGAAAAAGCAATGTTGGCGATAAGACCATGCTGCCCATAGTCTTTAGTTGTCATTGCAATACCTAGCTTCGCGCACAAGGGAGACCTGCCACCATCCGCCAACACGGCGAGATTTGTACTAACTAGATGGGTTTCTTGATCCCCTGTTTTAATTTCCAGCAGCATCCCTTCCGACTTTGGCTTAATCTCACTAACCATCGCGCCACCAAGATGAGTCACTGACTCCGATTCGGTTAATGCTTTTGCTAACACGCTACCTATCTGTTGATTTTCCACCACATAGCCAAGTGCCTCGATATCATAGTCCTCGCAGTCAAGCTGAGCAGAACCGAAATGACCTCGATCAGAAACATGAATCTTTGCGATGGCGGATGCGAACGGAGAAACTCCATCCCAAAGCCCAGCATCTTTTAAAATAAGTGATGAGCCATAGGATATGGCTGTAGAGCGGGCATCAAAATTAGTAGTGTCGCCCTGTTGAACATTTAGGGAACTTCCATCGACTACCAAGATTGATAGTCTCGATGGCTTAACTGCAGCGGCTAATGCCAACGTGAAACTTGCACCCACCATGCCACCGCCAATCACAATGACGTCATAGTGCTTGTTAGGGCTGTTTCGAATCATCCGGGTTAGCTCGCTCTCATGTATGTCTCGATTTCACTTACGGTCTTCGGCACGCCGTCACTTAGTACGCGGTAGCCTTTTTTGGTCACCAGAACATCGTCTTCGATCCGAACACCAATGCCACGCCACTTTTTGGCCACGGACTTATTATCAGGTGATATGTAAATGCCAGGCTCGATAGTAGTTACCATCCCAGGCTCAAGAAGGCGCCATTTATCATCTATTTTGTAATCGCCCACATCGTGTACATCCATCCCAATCCAATGTCCTACCCGGTGCATATAAAACTCTTTATACGCCTCGCTCTTTATTAGTTGGCTAGCGCGTCCTTTTAATAAACCCAATTTCACTAAGCCTTGGGTGATAATCTTTACCGATGCGTTGTGAGGAGCATCCCAAGTGGCGCCAGGCTTTATTTCCGCGATCGCAGCGCTTTGTGCATCAAGCACTAATTGATAAATGGCCTTTTGTTCCACGCTGAACTTGCCACTGGCTGGAAAAGTTCGGGTGATATCAGAGGCGTAGTACTCATATTCACATCCGGCATCAATAAGTACCAAGTCGCCTTCTTTAACGGTGCCGTTGTTCTGATTGTAGTGAAGCACACAGGCATTGTCGCCAGCGGCAACGATCGAGGTATACGCTGGCGCCCTGCTACCGCCTCGGGTAAACGCATAAAGTAGCTCCGCCTCTAACTCGTATTCTTTCACTCCCGGTTTGCAGTAAGCCATCGCTCTTTTATGGCCTTCGGCGGAAATTTTCGCCGCTTGTTCCATGAGCTTTATTTCAGCAGGGCTTTTTATAAGTCGAAGCTCATGGAGCAAATGATCAAGCACCAGAAATTCACCCGGCGGATGGGCTCCCAATTTGGACTTACTTCGAATGGTGCGAACCCACTCCATCACCTGACTATCAAACTGATCATCTTTACCCATTGAGTAATAGACCCGCTCTCGGCCTTCGATAAGCCCAGGAAGAATGTCGTCAATGTCACTGATAGGATAGGCGTCGTCTACTCCAAGCTCACCAATGGCAGCGTCCGGGCCCATCAGGTAACCCGTCCAAAGCTCTTTGGTTTTGTCCTTTTCCTGACAAAACAAGACAACCTCGCCTTGCTTTCTGCCTGGGATCAAGGCCAAAAAGGCATGCTCTTCCGCCAGCCCTGTTAAGTAATAAAAATCGCTGTTTTGTCGATAGAGATATTCGGCATCGCTATTTCTGAATTTTGGTGGCGCAGAGGCCAATAAGGCGATGCTATTGGGCTCCATTTGGCTCATTAGCTCTCGTCTGCGGGCCTTCATCTCTTTAAATCTGGTATTCATGGTGCCTAAAACCCCTTTATCAGGACAGCCGCCAAGCATATAAGCCGCACAGCTATGAGCCAAGTCCCATTTTTACTAATTCCAATATTGACCCCTTCACGCCACAGTTCTATAGTTAGCCCATTGTTAATGTAAATCCTAAACTTCTGTTAATAGCCCATTGCGGTTATTGGAAATTAGCCCAAAATTAAGAAACATAAAAATGAGCGAAGATACCTTTTATAGCCTGAACGAAAAAGTTGATGATCTGATTCACCTCTGTGCCGAAATGAAGCATGAAAATCAATTGCTTAAGGCGAATGAGAACTCTTGGAGTGCAGAGCGTAAACAGCTTATTGACTCCAATAAAGAAGCCAAAACCAAGCTTCAGTCCATTCTGGTTCGTTTGAAAGCGATGGAAAATTCCTAGATTTTTTGAGGTCAATCATGAGCGAACAGCAAAGCACAGCAGTACAAGTGAAAATACTGGACAAAGACTATCAGGTTAATTGCCCGCCATCAGATCAAGAAGCGCTGTTGAAATCTGCCCGCTATCTCGATGAGAACATGCGCAAAATTAAAGGCCGCGGCAATATCCATGGCGCGGAAAAAATAGCGGTCATGGCAGCGCTTAATATTACCCATGACATGCTGCGTAAGAATCGCCTTATTAATGAAACCCGCCATGTCACTGCGCAACAAGTTAAAGGTATCGAGGACAAAATCGATGCGGCCTTGGCAACGAGCCGGCAGTTAGAAATTTAAATACGCTAACTCTGACAATAGGTTTGCTTAATTACACGTTGACCCTATCCTAAGCCAATGGTGCGAGCTATACTGATCTCAGAGTTCCCTAGACCATTTGCCAGTCAAAAGTGTTCTTGAGCCGATATTTGTAAACCCGGAGGCTACTCGACAGATGTTGTTGTGCACGTCCGCAAGCCGGAAAGCCTTATACATCGCGAGGGCCACCACCTGAACCTTTCGGTTCAGGGCAACTTTGATAGCGGTGTTCCGGGGGACTTGACTTAACTATGCTATGCCCGCTTTACTTCCACTATGACAGACGATAGGCGACAAGCGTTAAGAGAGAGCTTACGGCAGACTCGCCGTGACCTATCTCAAGATCAGCAAAACATTGCTTCCCAAGATTTATTCGCTGCAGTCCGTGAACTTGATATTTTCACCGGCGCTCGCAGGCTCGCATTCTATAAACCCATGGATGGCGAGATTGACCCGACACCTATTATCGACCTTGCGCTTTCCGAAGGTAAGTCCTGTTTCTTGCCAGTAATTTCTGACTCGAACCCAGAGTTCATCTCATTCGCCCCGTATACCAAAGACACACCTCTGCACAAAGCTAAATGGGGGATGGTGCAACCGCCACTTCCCGACACCCCGGTGCCCGCTACTGATTTTGATGTGGTATTTGTGCCTCTCGTGGCCTTTGATAAGAATTGCTTTCGCCTAGGCATGGGGAAGGGATTCTATGATCGCACTTTTAGTTTTAAGATTTTTAATCGGCAAAGTAGGCCGCTACTGGTAGGACTAGCCCATGAATGCCAGTTAACCGAGCCATTTGAGGTTCACAGTTGGGATGTGCGTTTGGATGCAGTGGTCACTGCAGTGAAAATATACCGCCCCGATACTGCATAGGGCGGGATTAG
>CAYGRT010000062.1:0-11118 GCA_964352355.1 uncultured Pseudohongiella sp.
ATACAGATCATTGGCTTATTTTCAGCTAGAATACACCGCTATCTTAATTAAGCCGGATTCGCTAAATCATCCAGTCTTCGGAGAAAACACTTTGAGCGTTGTAAGTATCAAGAAATCTATTGGCACTGAGCCTAAGCAAGACTCGGGACGCAAATGGTTACGCTTTGTCACCGCAGCCAGCCTTTTTGACGGCCATGATGCAGCAATCAACATCATGCGGCGTATTCTTCAAGCGAGTGGTGCGGAAGTTATACATCTGGCACATAACCGATCGGTGCAAGATATTGTCGAAGCGGCGGTTCAGGAAGATGCCGACGCTATCGCCATTAGCTCCTATCAAGGTGGTCATATTGAGTACTTCAAGTACCTAATTGACAAGCTCAATGAGCTTGGGGCTGGCCATATCAAGGTATTCGGTGGTGGCGGTGGCGTGATTATTCCATCGGAAATCGAAGAACTACACAGCTATGGCGTGACTCGGATCTATTCCCCGGCCGATGGTCAAACAATTGGTTTGCAAGGCATGATAGATGACATGCTAGAGCGCTGTTATACCGGCCAGCAACGAGCGGAGGCACCCGCGCTGGCCACAGTGGGAGAAGGCGATCGATTAGTTCTAACTAGGGCTATCACCGCGATAGAGAACGGGCAGTATAGTCAGGTAGAATTAGCGAGTTTAGCAGAGCTATCAGACCAAGTCGGCAAAACGCCGGTCCTCGGCATTACAGGAACCGGTGGCGCAGGCAAATCTTCCACCACCGATGAAATTATTCGACGATTTAGGCAAGACAGCAAAGATGCCTTATCTATTGCCGTGCTGGCCATAGACCCAACACGAAAAAAGACAGGTGGCGCTTTACTAGGCGATAGGATTCGCATGAATGCCATTAATCACCCTCAGATATTCATGCGCTCTATCGCCACGCGTGACGCGTCTGTAGAGATCCCGCGAAATCTAAAAGAAATTATTCAAGCCATTAAATTTTCTGGCTTCGATTTGATAATCGTCGAAACCCCCGGCATCGGGCAAGGTGACGCTGGCATAGTGCCTTTTGTTGACACCTCTCTATATGTGATGACACCTGAGTTCGGCGCCGCCAGTCAGCTTGAAAAAATAGATATGTTGGATTATGCCGAAGTTTTCGCGATTAATAAGTTCGACCGCAAAGGCAGCGAAGATGCTTTACGTGATGTGGCTAAACAAGTTCAGCGAAATAGAGAAGCCTTCGATGTCATGCCGGACAAAATGCCCGTATTTGGCACTATTGCATCCAAATTTAATGACGACGGTATCACTGCTTTATATCAGGCACTACTGGTTGAGTTAAAGACCCACGGCTTGAAGGAGTTCAATCGTAAGCTGCCTCCGGTTGACACAAAAGTATCCACTCAACGAACCTTAATAATCCCTCCCCAGAGACAACGGTATCTTGCTGAGATTGCGGAGATCGTTCGAGGCTACCACGTCCAGGTACGGGAGCAATCCACCCTTGCCCGACAAAGGCAACAGTTAGTTGCCGCCAAAGAGATGCTAACAGACGCCGGAAAGCATCCAGATGGGCTCGATGAATTAATTAAAGATAAAGATGCTGCAATGGACAGCCGAGCGAAAAAGCTTCTCGAAGAATGGCCTAAGTTGCAAGCCGACTACTCCGGTGATGAATACGTAGTAACGGTGAGGGAGCGTGAAATACGTACTCAACTCACTCGCACAACGCTTTCGGGGACGAAAATATCCAGGGTCGCGCTACCTAAGTTTCAAGACCATGGGGAGCTACTACGCTGGCTACTACTGGAAAATGTACCAGGACACTTTCCTTTCACGGCTGGTGTCTTTCCTTTTAAACGAGATTCTGAGGACCCTACTCGCATGTTTGCCGGTGAGGGCGATGCTTTTCGCACCAACCGTCGATTCAAGCAGCTTTCCGAACATTCGCAAGCTAAGCGTTTATCCACCGCTTTCGATTCAGTTACCCTTTACGGTTTCGATCCAGCTATACAGCCAGACATTTATGGCAAAGTCGGTAATTCTGGGGTGTCCATAGCGACTCTCGATGACATGAAGGCGCTCTATGATGGCTTTGATCTGTGTAGCCCTAGCACGTCTGTATCCATGACAATCAATGGTCCTGCACCCACTCTTTTAGCCATGTTCCTTAATACAGCAATCGACCAACAGCGTGCAGTTTTTGTAAAGGAACAAGGCCGAGAGCCTACAAGTGAAGAATACGATACATTGAAGGCAAGCACTCTAGAAAATGTCCGCGGCACAGTCCAAGCAGATATATTGAAAGAGGACCAAGGTCAAAACACCTGTATCTTTTCTACCGAATTTAGCCTAAAGCTAATGGGAGATATTCAGGAATACTTTACTCAAAACCGAGTACGCAATTTCTACTCGGTTTCAATCTCCGGTTACCATATAGCTGAGGCCGGTGCTAACCCCATCTCTCAACTGGCATTTACTCTCAGCAACGGTTTCACGTTCGTCGAGGCCTATCTCGCACGCGGTATGGCGGTTGATGATTTCGCGCACAACCTTTCTTTCTTTTTCTCTAACGGGATGGACCCTGAATACACTGTTTTGGGGCGAGTTGCTCGGCGAATTTGGGCCAGTGCCATGCACTTTCGCTACGGCGCCAATGAGCGTAGCCAAAAATTAAAATACCATATTCAAACATCTGGTCGTTCGCTGCATGCGCAAGAGATGTCGTTTAATGACATCCGCACCACCTTACAAGCGCTCATTGCTATCTATGATAACTGTAATTCGCTTCACACCAATGCCTATGATGAGGCAGTTACAACACCGACAGAAGAGTCGGTGCGAAGGGCGATGGCTATTCAGTTAATTATCAATAAAGAATGGGGCCTTGCCGTAAACGAGAATTCGAATCAAGGCTCGTTCATTATTGAGGAGTTAACAGATCTCGTTGAGGAAGCTGTGCTGCAAGAGTTCGAGCGCATATCAGAACGAGGCGGTGTGCTTGGCGCGATGGAAACCGGCTATCAACGGGGCAAAATTCAAGACGAATCCATGTTCTATGAACACAAAAAACATGATGGCAGCTTACCCCTAATCGGAGTAAACACCTTCCTCAGCAAGGAGCCGGAGCCAGAACTCAACATTAAGCTGGCCCGCTCCACTGAAGAAGAGAAGCAGAGTCAAATAAGCAGGCTTGCGGAATTTAAAAAGCGCCATAGCGGCAAGTCAGGGGAAGCGCTCGAGCGACTTGAGCAAGCAGCGATTAGAAACGAGAACGTTTTCGCTGAACTGATGAATGCGGTTCGTTATTGCTCTTTGGGTGAAATTACCGAAAGATTTTTTGAAGTTGGCGGGCAGTATCGCCGCAACATGTAAAAGCTAACTCTCAAGCAGTTAACTGCAAATTGGACAGTTTGCAGTTAACTGCCTAAGTCTGCGACGTTTAGCGAGCGGGTTTCACAAAGCGATATACCACTCGATCTGTGTTACCTCGAATAGACTCATCGCTCATGGGCTTTAATCGATCATCAGCAGGGTTTCGCAGCACCTCGGATTCACCGTCAAACACAAATCCTGCTTTGGCCATGGCATGGCGAATCATGCCAGGATCAATGCGATGAAGGGTATTAGCCACCTCCAAACTCACGCCTAAAGTTGCTGCGTGATCAACAATACCTAGTACTGCACCAGGTTTCATGCTGGCAAAAATATCACTCAGAAATGCATCCGCATCGATTGCCGGCCAGCCTTCGCTCGCATAGTATAGGTCATGAAATCCTAGAATAAATATAGCCGCGTCAAAGGAGTTTTCAGGAAAATCCGTTGCGTTGGCCTCAGCGACCACCGACTCTACGTTTGGCAAGCGATTGTTTTCCAATCGTTCAGAAACTCCAGCACCAACAAATCCATCCCAGCCACCGTTATTGTATAGAGTAACTTTGCCCTCTGACCCAACTACGTGACTAAGTATTTCGGCGTAATAACCACCGCCAGCGAAAATATCAAGCACATGCATACCAGGGGCTATACCAAAAAACTCCAGCACCTCAGCCGGTTTGCGTCTGACGTCAGCAGCACGATCGGCTTCCGGCCGAGACATTTGGGCGACGGCATTATCTATTGCCTCGGAGGCGCTTAAAAAGCTTCCGCAAAAAACTGAAGAGAGTGTCGTTAGTATGAGGGCTAATTTTTTCATTTTATCTCCTTAGAAAACACGGACTAATTCGAATTACTTAACTATCTAAACGCAAAAGGGATGGTTCAACCATCCCTTTTGGAACCAAGCGTTGTTTGTTTTGATTACTCGGTTACGTTTACTGTAACGTAGCCGTCATGATAGAGACCACCATCATCGGCCCGTCCCCACAGTACATAAGTACCAGGCTCGTCGAAAGTCACTGTCACATCATACATTCCATCTTCGGGTACTGGTGGCGGAGTCCAGAGTGCTCCCCACGGTGAATTTGCGCTAGTTCGAGTATCTTCCCAAGGTTTAGGCATGGGTGGATCGAAGGTCACCTTGCCTGCGCCACGATAGACATTCCAAGATAAGAACAAACCATTTACTTTACCAACAGTCACTCGGGTTGGTGGTGACACCAAACGGCGCTTTGCTACTGCTTCTGGCGTTACAAAAGCAGCGGCTAACGCACCGCCTGCAAATTCTGCAAAGCGTCTTGCTTCTGCTACCACGTCTGTAGGTGTTGGCAAGCCATCATCTTCCACTAAAGTTTGGAGTCTAATAGGCTCACCTACTTTAGCGGTCCTAATGGAATCTCCTTGCACTGTAACAACAGGTGGAATATTCGCTCGCGACTCAGGGCTACTTGTTCCAGCACCTAAAGAGCCAGTTTCTGAAGCGATTACCATGTTATCGACCAAGTAATCGGCTTTCAACGTGGCATAGGCTTTTCGCTCAACACCATTGACATTCAGTGTCCAGACCAGCTCTCTGTCACCCCAATCTGCAGGTACGTTCACTTCGAACGTGAAGCGATTGCGACGCGGTAAGAAATGAGTGGGCTGACCCCGATCAGGATCACCAGGGGAGAATGAGTTGTTAGGGCCAACTGGTACATCTGGCTCTTCCTCCCAATTCTCGTTCATGTAACCAAACATTAAATTGAAGGTTCCATCAGGCAATGGTCGCCAGCCTTCAAAGGCGGGCTCGATATGCTGCCCTTTAGTATATGACTGGGCTACTAGACTTTGTGAAAACGAGAACGACAAGGCCGCTATTGCACCCACGCGAACCGATAACACAGCAAGTCTTTTCAACAAATACATCATTTTCAATTGCTCTCCTGTAAAGCGACTTCATTGCCGGGTTCATCCGGCTTTTCATTGGCGATAGGTGCTACCAGCGGCGCTAAGCACAACGGGCAACCAATAACGTGATCGTTCGGTCCTAAATTCAAAACCTGTCTTCTTTTTTCCATTTCTTCAAGGAACTGCTCATCACTCATTTTCACGCGCATACCAAGATCGATAAACATATTGGTTACGGAGCGATTTCCTGATCCTTGCCAGTTGCGAGAATCCGGTACATTGGGGTTAGTCGAGGTGTTATTCATATAGCCAGTGATATGAAGAATTGTGCCTTTCGGTAGAAGTGGTGCTGCATTTTCGCCATATGCGTAGCCCCTTACCCAATTATGGTCATAGCCTACACATGATAAAGTTTCGATTGTATAGCCCCAGATCGCCTCTAAGCACATGCGCTCACCCGGGGCATGTAAATGAGGTTCAAACGTAATGACTTTAATGTTGTCATTCAGCACTGTGTAAGCATGAAGCTCTTGCCCGTCTTCGTTGCCCGCAATACTAATGTCTACCCCATTACCTAAGCCAAGGGTCGCGCGTTCGTATTTGGGCTCATAACCAACTGGGTGAAATCTAAAACCAATTTCAAGATGACCCGTGGTGTCTTTGCCATTGGAGTGCAAATGCACTGAGTCTGACACAATATAAGTATTGGCCTTCAATAAGCGGCCCCCATCAGGATCGAAGATGTCTGGGTTTCTGCCTACTTCGTGCACCGGCCAGCTGGTATTGGTTCCTTCTACCCGCTCGCCATTTTCATCAAGCTCTGCTGTTCCCCAAATCATATGGTGGAAAATGTATCTACCACCAACCGTATCGCGGCCGGTACCTTTTTGGGAATCCACGTCGTTAACTTCGACAATTTCTACAGATTTGACCCAGCGATCTTCAGTCAAGCCCGTTGGCACTCGATCTATCTCGCCCCACCAATCCGGTGTGCCCGCAAGCTTGGTCACCGAGTTGGTGGTCACTATCAAGTCGGGCTCCCCTGCCGTCCATTTTGTGGAGTCGTCAAATACTAAGGGCTCTGGGGCATCAGCAATGTCGCCTTTAGGTGTGCCTGATCTCGCCCAGGTAGAGATTGCGGCTAATTCAGCATCGGAAAGGGATGGATCATTCTTATAATCCTGAATCCCGATATTCTTCTCCATGTACCAAGGAGGCATGGCGCCAGCGCGGTCTCGCAGCCCTGTTTTGTACTCGATTAAACCTGCGTAAGGCGCTACCTGATCGTAGGTCACCAGCGGCATTGGCCCGGCCCCACCATCTCGGTGACAATTCTGGCAACTACGTTGCAAAATAGGTTCGATATCTTTATGAAAAGTAATATCCGCTGTTTGGCCTACCGCTATAGGAGACAGTGAATACATGCCAATTATTGGCAAAACAGCTTTAATTAAGAAGGTCTTAGCAATTCGCATATCGATTCTCCCTGAGGTTTTAAGCCTGCACTCTGCGGTGGTCTTGGCTCGATTGACCCTTAAGTGGCCATATTTTTGTTATTAAAGTTGGAAAGCTTAGCTTACGAATTGAAACAAAATACGTGAGCTCTGTCTTGCTAAATTTATTGTTTTAACGCTGAATTGGGCGTTTTTTGAGGTAACTCAACTATTTGGCCACCCCCTACCCTATCCCTTATTCTAAACAAAAAACGCGCCGCACTGACTGTGTCAATGGGCGCGCTTCCATGGTCTGAGCAGCAAGCAGATTAGTCCGCTTGAAACCCTGCTTTTTCTTCTTCAGTAATCTCTTTAATGCTGAGCTTAATACGGCCTCTTGCATCAAGATCTGATACCTTCACTAACACTTCCTGACCTTCAGTCAAAAACTCATTCACGTTTTCGACACGGTCTTGAGAGATTTGCGAAATGTGCACCAAGCCATCTTTACCTGGCAATATAGTAACGAAGGCACCAAAGTCGACGATTCGCGCTACCTTACCCATGTAAAGTTTGCCAACTTCGGCCTCGGCAGTAATGGCATTAACCATTTCTAGCGCAGCATCCCGTGATACAGCATCCTCACCGTAAATTCTGACATTGCCGTCATCGTCGATATCGATTGATGCGCCTGTTTCTTCAGTGATGCCTCGAATGACCGCGCCACCTTTGCCAATTACGTCGCGAATCTTGTCCGGATCGATCTTTAGCATGGCCATTGCAGGCGCATTGTCAGAAACAGTAGAGCGTGATTGAGAAATCACTTTGTTCATTTCGCCAAGGATATGGTTGCGAGCGGTATTCGCTTGCTCTAATGCAATTTCCATAATTTCTTCAGTAATACCCTGAATCTTAATGTCCATTTGCAGAGCTGTAACACCCGCCGCAGTGCCGGCTACTTTAAAGTCCATATCACCTAAATGGTCTTCATCACCAAGGATATCCGTTAACACGGCAAATCGGTCGCCTTCTTTGATTAATCCCATAGCGATACCAGCCACTGGTGCCTTTAAAGGAACACCTGCGTCCATCAACGCCATTGAACTACCACACACGCTGGCCATGGAACTTGAACCATTAGATTCTGTGATCTCAGACACTACACGAATAGCATAGGGAAACTCTTCTTCGGAAGGCATAACTGCAGCAACACCGCGGCGTGCCAATCGGCCGTGGCCAATTTCCCGTCGTTTAGGACCGCTCATAAAACCAGCCTCACCAACAGAGTAGGGAGGAAAGTTGTAATGCAGCATGAAAGGATCTTTCTTTGAGCCACTTAAGTCTTCGATTATTTGTGAATCCCTAAGGGCACCTAAAGTAGTTACTACTAATGCCTGAGTTTCACCGCGAGTAAACAGAGCGGAACCATGAGCTTTAGGTAAAACTCCTGTTTCAACTTCGATTGCGCGGACTGTTTTAGTATCGCGACCATCAATGCGGGGAGCACCATCGAGAATTCGATTACGCACAGTGCTCTTCTCAAGCTTGCCAAACACTTCTTTAACATCGGCGGCTGTAATACCGGCTTCCACATCAACAACTTCTTCGATGGCCTTTGCAGCGATCTCTCCGATTCGGTCGTAGCGCGCCATTTTGTCGGATATTTGATAGGCCTCAACAACTGCCGACTCGTATTTTTCTGCGATCAATGCTTTCAACGATTCGTTGACTGGCTCTGGCTGCCAATCCCACGCTGGTTTACCGGCAACGGCCTTAAACTCATTAATCGCGTCTATAACAACTTGCATTTCTTGGTGGGCGAACAACACACCACCCAACATTTGATCTTCGGTAAGTTGCTTAGCCTCAGATTCAACCATTAACACGGCTGACTTCGTGCCTGCCACAACCATGTCTAGCATTGAAGTCGTTAATCTTTCATTGCTTGGATTTAAAATATAACCCGTTTCAGCATCATACCCTACCCGGGCACAACCAATTGGTTCAGCAAATGGGATTCCGGAAATTGCTAAAGCAGCTGACGCACCAATCATTGAAGGGACATCTGGGTCGATGTTTTTGTCAGCAGAAATGACCGTGCATATAACCTGCACTTCATTCAAAAAACCTTTAGGGAATAAGGGTCTTAATGGTCTATCGATCAACCTTGAGGTTAAGGTTTCTTTTTCGGTAGGACGACCTTCACGTTTAAAAAACCCGCCTGGGATCTTACCAACGGCATAAGTTTTTTCTTGATAGTTAACAGTTAATGGGAAGAAGTCGGCACCTGGGTTTACTGTTTTCTTGCCGACTACTGTAGCCAATATCTGGGTGTCGCCCATTTTGACGACAACTGCACCGGTAGCTTGTCTCGCAACTTTGCCCGTTTCAAGCGTGATTTCATGGTCACCAAATTGAAACGTCTTGCTTACTGGGTTGAACATATTTATTTCCTAGTTGATTACATTGAGCCGGCGCCAACTCATCAGGCGCAAGCTCAATTTATACAGTGTGTATTGACTAGCGACGCAATTCTAAGCGCTTAATCAATGAAGAATATCTATCTACGCTTTTGCGCTTCAAGTAATCAAGCAACTTACGACGGCTATTCACCATGCGAATTAGTCCGCGGCGTGAATGGTGGTCGTGAATGTGCTCTTTAAAGTGTGATTGCAGCTCATTAATATTTGCAGTTAGCAAAGCAACTTGAACCTCTGGGGAACCTGTATCGCCTTCGCTTTGTGCGTATTCTTTAACAATTGCATTCTTTCGTTCAGCTGATAAAGCCATTTTTCATTTCTCCGTAATATGCGGTTAATAACCGGATCTCGCTTCGCAGTTTAGTAATACTCGGCGAGATTTAAACGTCCATTTAAATCAGAATAACCACGCATATTGATAGTTACCTGAGCCGTTCCATTGTCGTTAGTTCAATAGTTTAGTGAATATTCGGTTGAAATTAACCTTTTAGTAAACAACCAAACGCTTCGGAGCTACTTTGCCATCGTCATCAATACAGCCAATGCCAATAAATAGCTCATCCTCATACAACCTCACCAAGCCTTCCTTCGGCAGGTGACTTACTAATACAGCCTGACCTTGTTTAACAAAGTCTGCCGTAATACTGGGAAGAACTACTTCAGGCAAGTCACTCACTGCCTTGTCCATGGGTATCAGCAATGAATCTATTGCTTCACATCCACCTTCGTTCTTCGCTTTGTCCAATTCTTCGAGCGAATAGCACTGATCTATTGTAAACGCGCCAGCTTGGAGCCTATGCAGTGCCACTATGTGCGCGCCGCAGCCTAAATCCTGGCCTAGATCATCGGCAATCGTTCGAATATACGTGCCTTTACTACATGCGATGTCGATGACAATTTGTGTTGCAGTAAAGTCTGTTAATTCAATCGAATGAATCGTTACTTTTCGTGCCTGCCTCTCAATAACCTCGCCTTTATGAGCTCGCTTATAAAGTGGCACGCCATCTACTTTCAGCGCGGAATGCATTGGAGGCACTTGTTCTATCTCGCCTTCGTAGCGCCCCATCGCCGAGAGCACATCAGACTCAGTCAGCTTAAAGTCATCACAAGTCGCAATAACTTGCCCCTGTGAGTCTGCACTATCTGTTCTTACTCCCAATCTTATAGTGGCTCGATACTTTTTATCCGAGTCCAACAAAAACTGGGAAACTTTTGTCGCTTCTCCCAAGCAAAGGGGAAGTACACCCGTTGCTAGCGGATCGAGGCTACCTGTGTGGCCTGCCTTATTGGCATCAAACAGCTTCTTTACCTGTTGCAATGCTCTGTTGGAGCTGATCCCAGTCGCTTTATTGAGAAGGACAATTCCATGCACTGCCCTTCCTTTGTTTCCTCGCCTTGCCAATCAACCCTCCGCAGGCTCAGCTTAATCTTGTGAGTGCTGTTCTTTGTCGGCCGCTAATGCGGAATCAATTAAACTTGATAATTGGTGGCCCCGCTGCACGCTACCATCGTATTGAAATTGCAGCTTAGGAACCATCCTTGTCTTAAGCCTCTTTGAAAGCATGGTTCGCAAGAATCCAGCTGCTTTTTGTAAGGCCTTTAAGTTCTCTTCTATTTCCAATTGATCCAACTTGCCGGGCTCACTCAAGGTCGACGCGTTGATGTCGGCGCCATCGCTTAGTGAATTCAACACCGTCACGTACACTTTTGCGTAAGCTAAATCTTTGCTTACTGAGACACCGGTTACCGACACCATGCCGATTCTAGGGTCATTTACTTCCAGCTGTATCAGTGTCGCCAGTTCTCTTTGGATCTGGTCTGCAACACGCTGAACTCGTGGACTCATCTCCAACATGTTTAAACCTTAACTCTTCTTGGGTTACAGACTGCGAGCGACCTCGGTAGTCTCATAGACTTCAATCTTGTCGCCTACTTTGACATCGTTATAGTT
>CAYGRT010000062.1:11218-13330 GCA_964352355.1 uncultured Pseudohongiella sp.
CCTCGGTAGTCTCATAGACTTCAATCTTGTCGCCTACTTTGACATCGTTATAGTTGCGCACGCCGATACCGCACTCCATGCCATTTCGAACTTCTGACGCGTCGTCCTTGAAACGTCGTAGGGACTCAAGTTCGCCCTCATAAATCACAACGTTATCGCGCAGAACACGAATTGGCTTACTGCGATAAACTGTGCCTTCAATAACCATACTACCTGCGATCAGGCCGTACTTAGGAGAGTTGAACACGTCGCGAACTTCCGCAATTCCAACAATCTTCTCTCTGATTTCTGGGGCCAGCATGCCGCCCAAAATAGCTTTAACATCGTCAATCACATCGTAGATCACGTTGTAATAACGAAGCTGTAAACCCTCGTTTTCTACGATGTCTCTTGCTGATTTATCAGCACGGGAGTTGAAACCGATAATCATAGCTTTTGACGTTGCAGCAAGATGAACATCGGTCTCTGTAATACCGCCCACACCGGAGCCCACGATATTTACTTCAACTTCGTCAGTACCTAGCTTTTGTAATGAGCCAACAATTGCCTCCAAAGATCCTCGCACATCGGTTTTGATGATGACATTGAGAATTCCTTTCTTGGCTTTGCCGATGCCAGCAAACATGTTTTCCACTAGACTAGACTGCTGTTTAGTGTGCAAATTATCTTTGTGACGAGTGCGTCTAAACTCTGCCACTTCACGGGCTTTTTTCTCATCAGCGACAACAACGAAATCATCACCGGCCTCTGGCACTCCATTCAGCCCCAGAATTTCTACCGGAATCGACGGCCCAGCAGAATCGACACGATTACTCATTTCGTCAATGAGTGCTCTAACCCGGCCATACTCATGACCGGCTAGCACGATGTCGCCCGTGCGCAGTGTACCGTTTTGAACCAAGACAGAAGCAACCGGCCCTCGACCTTTATCAAGACGAGACTCGATCACCACACCATGTCCGGGAACGTCTGTGTATGCTTTAAGCTCAAGCAGATCAGACTGCAATAAAATTGCTTCTAGGAGCTTCTCTACGCCTGTCCCTTCTAATGCAGAGACTTCAATGAACTGAGTATCACCACCCCATTCTTCTGGAATTATCTCTAGAGCTGATAGGTCGTTCTTAACGCGATCAGGGTCTGCGCCTTCCTTATCGATCTTATTCACTGCTACAACTAAAGGTACACCTGCTGCTTTAGCATGCTGAACCGCTTCTTCTGTTTGCGGTTTGACCCCGTCATCGGCTGCCACAACAAGAACGATAACATCAGTGGCTTTTGCACCGCGCGAGCGCATTGCGGTAAATGCCGCGTGACCCGGAGTATCTAGAAAGCTGATCATGCCGTGATCGGTATTTACGTGATAAGCACCAATGTGTTGAGTAATGCCGCCAGCTTCGTGCGAGGCTACTGAGGCTTTACGAATGTAATCAAGTAGCGAAGTTTTACCGTGGTCAACGTGACCCATAACCGTAACAACCGGTGCTCGGCTTATTTCGATCTCGCCCACGTCAGCAGCCAATGACTCGGCTAGTTTCTCTTCAAGCACATCCACTGAAACGAAATTTGCCCTGTGACCCATTTCTTCAATCAGTAGTGTTGCGGTGTCTTGATCCAAAATTTGGTTAATCGTCGCCATAACCCCCATCTTAAAGAGAACTTTAATTACCTCTCCCGATTTGATGGACATTTGCTGCGCTATATCTGACACCTTATTGGCTTCACCAATTTTGATATCGCGAACGATAAATTCAGTAGGCTTCTCAAAGGCGTGCTGCGACGACATTCTCGACTTAGACTTCCGCCCTCCGCGACGTCTTCCACCCATGCCATCAAAATCGTCTCCTTCGAGTACGAAATCATCGTTAACATGAATAGTTTTGGCTTGGCGTTTTGGTGGCGCACTCTTGCCTTTAGCCCGAGGATTGCCTTTCTTTTTGCTTTCTTCGGCATCCACATCTGGTTTCGCCGCAGTTTTACGCTTAGCGCCACGAGTATGGTCGACTGTTTCTGCCGGTATATCTTCAGGGTTTACAACTTGAGCAGTTGGAGCAGTTGGTGCTGTTGGCTCCTCTTTAACCGGCTCCTCTGATGGAGAAGGCGCTGGCGTTTCGA
>CAYGRT010000063.1:0-4324 GCA_964352355.1 uncultured Pseudohongiella sp.
TAATAAAAATGTGCCTGTAAGCAAAATAGCGGAGACAAAATACACTCCGCATTTACCAAACTCCTTCATTATCCCTGCTACTTTACTGCCATGTTTTGACGCGCAGACCAAGTACAATGGATACAGAGCACCTGTCCAAAGAAATACACAAATGATGTGAAATACAATTGCAAAACGCGCGATTACTCCAAGCTGACTAACGTGGCCTATCACGGCAAAAGAAATCGCTAACACAATCGTGATTGGGAGATAAAGTTCCAAAGGCAGTGCGCGCAAGATTGAAGAATTCGAATTGCGGTCCAGTTGCTTTTTTAATCGCCAAAGAAAAAGAAATGAAAATATAAATGAGGCCAGCCTCATACCGGTTTACAATCCAATATCGGATTGAAAAATTATTTGCATCATTGACAAATCAAAGGCGCCACTCAAGCCTTGTTGGTTGATCCCGCCGACTTGTGAGATAAAAAATAGTATCGTTGTGCATGTTCCCAAAACACAACCTACAAAGATGTATCTTAGGGTAGCTTGTTTTAATTTGGGCTCAATATGAGACATTAGTGCGAAAGCAAATCCGCCCCCTATAACTATTGCCATAGAGAGATAGTTTCCCCACTTTATTATCGCGCTAGCAATGTCCCACATAGAGCCCATTCCAATAACCCGCTTAGTGGCCGCTATGTGAATTGTTGTGCTGTGCATGGCCTTCGTATTTACCGCCTTGACCAGCATGCTCCTCAGCTGCAGTGCCGACTCCGAATGAAAAAGAACCGTTCACGCGATGAGAATCCTCTCCTAGTACAGTCCAGGAAACTGAATAGGTTCCAATTGAAAGCTCAGGTACCTGAACACTAAAACTTGCAGCAGCCGCCGTGATAGGTTTGAAATCAATATCGATTTCATTCTCTTCTTGTGTCAGTACCACGCGGAGCAGTTTTACATCCTCTGTAAAGCTCATCTCGATTGTTTTTGGCGCTGCCTCTAGGGAAGCCCCCTCAGCAGGGTTCGAGCTTGTTAACGCTGTATGCGCCCAAGCTTGTGCCGAAATGCCTAATAGAAGAGCCGTTGTTATTACAGCTTTAGTAAGTTTTTGTAATTGCATGAGTTATTTCTCCAGTTTGAGTTTAAGGATTTGATTTGAGATCAACTAGGCCGTGTCCTCGCCATAAGTAATAGACACACGGTAAAACAAGTAAGGTAAGGATGATTGCGGAGACCATGCCGCCAACCATTGGGGCAGCTATGCGACTCATAACCTCTGAGCCAGTACCAGTACCTATCAAGATAGGTATCAAACCAGCAATAGTGGCTGCTGTTGTCATCATAACGGGCCGCACTCTCATTACAGCGCCGTTGATAACACTCTCCCGTAAATGTCCTTTGGTTGGCGAGATTGAATCGTCTTTGCATTGCGCGATCATGTCTCGATAGGCTCTGTCTAGATACACAAGCATTATCACGCCAATCTCAACTGAAACCCCTGCAAGCGCAATGAACCCAACGCCAACAGCAACGGAAAAATTAAAGCCATAGAGATACATCAGCCACAAGCCCCCAATGAGCGCTAATGGCAGTGTCCCCATGATTAGGGCAACTTCGATGAAGCTCCTGAAATTGGCATATAAAAGAATCACTATGATTGCCAAAGTCAACGGAATCACGTAAGTGAGTCTTTCCTTTGCTCTCTCCATGTACTCAAACTGACCCGACCAATTTAACGAATAGCCCGGGGGCAATTCGATACTATTGGCCACGACTTGCTGGGCGTTTTGAACATAAGACCCTACATCGACATCCTGTATATCAACGAATGTCCATCCATTAAGGCGGGCATTTTCACTCTTGATACCTGGAGGTCCATCTTCAATATTAATCTCGGCCACATCTGATAACGCGATTCTTTGCCCGTTAGGCGTGAGTACCGGTAGCATTGCAACGGCATCAACAGAATTGCGATAAGCCTGCGGGTATCGTAACTGAATGGGGTATCGCTCTAAGCCTTCGACTGTTTCACTGATATTCATTCCGCCGATGGCAGTTGTCACGATTTGCTGAATATCATCAACATTTAAGCCATAGCGAGCCGCTTGTTCTCGCTGAATATCGACTTTCACATAACGACCACCTGCCACGCGCTCAGAATAGACTGATGTTGTACCCGGCACATCCTCTAAAACCTGTTCGAGTTGTTGACCAATTTGCTGAATAACTGACAATTCAGGCCCGGCCACTTTTATTCCCACTGGTGTTTTTATGCCTGTCGCCAGCATGTCAATTCTCGTTTTAATTGGCATGACAAAAGCATTTGTTAAGCCGGGAATGGTCACTAGAGAATTAAATTCTTGAATAAGATCTTGAGTAGTTAATCCCTCTCTCCATTCACTTTTGGGTTTAAGCTGGATAAATGTCTCGATCATTGTCAACGGAGCTGGGTCTGTCGCAGTTTCTGCGCGCCCCATCTTTCCAAATACAGTCTCAACTTCAGGAACAGTTTTTATGAGCCGGTCAGTCTGTTGCAGTAATTCGCGTGCTTTACCGATTGAGATACCAGGATAGGTAGTTGGCATATACATCAAATCCCCCTCGTCTAAAGGAGGTATGAATTCGCTACCTATTTTAGATACTGGCCAAAACCCAATAGCTGTCACGATAACGGCAGCAACCATGGTCATTTTCGGAAATGCTAAAATCCCTTTTATTGCCGGGCGATAGATAGCGACAACCAAACGGTTTAACGGATTGTCATGCTCCGCACGGACTTTTCCGCGAATAAAATAGCCCATCAATACTGGAACGAGTGTAATGGACAAAATCGCTGAGGCCGCCATTGCATAGGTCTTAGTAAACGCCAGTGGTGCGAACATACGACCTTCCTGTGCTTCTAATGCGAATACTGGCAGGAAACTCATGGTGATAATTAGCAAGCTAAAAAAAAGTGCAGGGCCTACTTCACCAGCAGATTTCGCAACAATCTCCCAGCGGTTAGCATCAGTGACAGGTGTTTTTTCCATTTTTTTATGCATGTTTTCAATCATGACCGTGGCACCATCAATCATTGCCCCAATAGCGATTGCTATTCCACCGAGCGACATAATGTTCGCGTTGATGCCTTGAAAATACATCACTGTAAAGGCAGCGAGTATTCCAATCGGGAGGCTTACAATGGCGACAAGCGAAGAACGCAAGTGAAACAGAAAAACCGCAAAAACGATGGCAACCACAACAAACTCTTCAAAAAGTTTTTCCCAAAGATTTGTTACTGCGCGGTCTATGAGAGCGGATCGGTCATAGACAGGGATAATCTCGACTCCTTCTGGTAAGCCAGCTTTTAGCTCTTCAAGCTTTGCTTTAACATCATTGATTACATTGGCGGCATTCTCTCCGAAACGCATCACCACGATTCCGCCAACTACTTCACCTTCGCCATTGAGCTCAGCTATTCCTCTGCGCATCTGCGGCCCAAGGTTAATCTCAGCTATATCGTCCAATAAAATAGGCGTTCCATTTTGGTTCATTCCCAGCGGGACACTGGAAATATCCTCGATGCTCGATAAGTATCCATCAACAAGCACCATATATTCCGCCTCTGCCATTTCAATGACGGAGGCACCTGATTCTTGATTACCTCTTTTGATAGCCATCTCAATGTGGCTAAGCGGTATGCCAAAGGCTCTTAGTTTTTCAGGATCGATTTGAATCTGGTATTGCTTAACCATACCTCCTAGTGTCGAAACTTCAGATACGCCTGAAACTGTTTGAAGTTCGTACTTGAGGAACCAGTCCTGAATACTCCTCAGCTGCCCTAGATCATGCTGACCTGTGCGATCCGCTAGCGCGTAGAGATAGACCCATCCAACACCGGTTGCATCTGGACCCAGTTGCGGCTTTGCCGACGCAGGCAAATCCCCCGCCACTTGATTTAGGTATTCCAGCACACGGCTGCGCGCCCAATACAAGTCGGTATCATCATCAAAAATAATGTACACATACGAGTCTCCAAAAAAAGAGTAGCCCCGAACCGTAACGGCACCCGGGACCGACAGCATTGCGGTAGTCAGAGGGTACGTCACTTGATCTTCGACAACTTGCGGAGCTTGTCCGGGATAAGATGTCTTTATAATCACCTGAACATCAGATAGATCAGGAATTGCATCTACAGGGGTTTGTCTTAGTGAGTAGACTCCAAGTGCAACTAGCATGAGAGTCAACAGAATGACAAAAAACCGGTTGTCGATGGACCAATGAATAATGCCCTTAATCATACTTTCTCCTTACTGCTGCACACCTACAGCAAACACTTCTTCCTTGATTAATGATTTGAGTGATC
>CAYGRT010000063.1:4424-12254 GCA_964352355.1 uncultured Pseudohongiella sp.
TACTGCTGCACACCTACAGCAAACACTTCTTCCTTGATTAATGATTTGAGTGATCAATATCATTCACTTGTTCTGGTTCTGCCATCTCATGGTTCGAGTGATCTACCATTTCCGCAGGTTCTGCCATCTCATGGTTCGAGTGATCTACCATTTCCGCAGGTTCCGCCATGTCATGATCCGAGTGGTCCATCATCTCCATAGGTTCATCCATGACGTGGCCGGAATGGTCAGCGGCATCCTGTTCGGTCATCCGCAAAAAATCAGACGTTATGCTGGATTCGGAATCGAGCAAGAAATGGGCGGACGTTACAACTCGATCACCTGCGCTAAGCCCATCCAAGACCTCTGTTTGATCGTCGCCGCTGCGGCCCAAAGCGACTTCAACTGATTTAAATTTGCCATCGCCCATATCAAGAACAACACGGTCCTGAATACCAGTCCGTATTATGGATTCATCAGGAATTAGCAACGCATCCAGACCTTCTTCGCTATGCTGAATCGTGACTTGAGCAAACATATTTGGCTTCAAAGCTTCGTCTTGGTTTTGAAACTTAAGCCTGACCGGAATCGTACGTGTATTTTCATCGAGGGTCGGGTAGATGAAATCAACCACGCCTTGCCATGTTCGGCCCGGCAGATAATCTAGGGTCATGTTGACAGGGTCGCCCACAGACACTAGTGAGCCCTGTCGTTCAAATACTTCAGCAATCACCCAAACTTCATCTAACACCCCAATAGACATTATTCGGTTTCCCGGTTGCACGTATTGGCCCTCTCGAACACCGAGCTC
The DNA here is from genome assembly GCA_964352355.1 of uncultured Pseudohongiella sp. Taxonomy (GTDB): domain Bacteria; phylum Pseudomonadota; class Gammaproteobacteria; order Pseudomonadales; family Pseudohongiellaceae; genus UBA9145. Next base: position 5,215 of record CAYGRT010000063.1, read on the forward strand.
TGCCACTAAACCTCCTTGAGGCGCATATACAGTGACGGTTTGAAACACTCTCTCTTCTTGTTTGACCCGATCGATGAGACTTTGCGGCACTTGCAATGCGCGCAGTCTTTCCTCTGAAGATTGAACAAGAGTGGGACGCGCAGTCTCTCGGCTCATTGCAATCAATAATTCTTCTTGAGCATTAACAAGCTCAGGAGAATATATAGAGTAGATAGGCTGCCCTTCTTCAATGAATTCGCCTTGCGTTTTTACGTTAAGCTCGTCTATCCAGCCCGAAATTCTTGGATGCATATGGACAAGGCGATCTTCATCAAAACGAACGTAGCCTACGGTCCGAATACTGCTTTTAAAGGGACCCACCTTAACCAATTCAGTTCTGACACCAAGGTTGTTTTGAACAATTGGCGAAATCGAAACCACACCAGCGCCATCGTCAGAGCCCCCATTTTCAAAGACAGGAACCAAATCCATACCCATGGGAGATTTTCCCGGTTCATCGCGGCGGTAAGTCGGGTCCATCGGGGCAACCCAGTAAAGAGGTTTACTGTCTTCTACCGTTTCACTCGGCTTTGTCAATGAAAAGAAGTACACCGCGCCGCTGGCTAGAACAGCTCCCATGACAACGCCTGCAAATAAAACTGTGATTATAGATTTCATATGATTATTCCTTCTCGGGGTCAGAGCGAGCTAACAAATAATTAAGCCGGGAAATAACTTTTAACCGCGCAACATCAATCTGTAACAGTTCGATTTTGGTATTAAGCTCTGCGATGTAAGCGCGCATCACTTCCTCAAAATCACCTTCGTCTGCTGTATAGGCAGAGAGAGTTGCTTCAGTAAGGTCGTTGATCTGGCTGAGCAAGGTATCTGCATATAGTGATTGCCGCTCGTCAAGGATGGCTAGCTCAGCCGTCGCTTGTTGATAGCTTGAAAATAGGTCTTTAAAAATGAGTGTCCGCTCTATCTGTTTGGCTGAGGCATTATATTGACTGGCCCTTATCAAGGGTTTTTGTCGTTTCTCAGGAAAAAGCGGGAGGTCAAAGCTAAGCTCCAAAGAGACAAAATCGGCTCGATTTATACCCATTGGCGCATTATCGCGGTAGCCATAAGAGGCACCAACGCTATAGGAAGGTTTTAAGCTTTGCTGTGCAAGTTCTATCTTAGTCTGTGCTACTTCAATCTGTTTATTGTGCGCCAATATCCGAGGGTGATTTTCGAAAAATTCTGCTGCCTCACTCAAGCTTGTTAGCTGATTTTCTGGCGGAGACAGTCCCGGTAACTCTGCGCTTAACGGCGCTGATATAAATTCGTCAGGTAGCCACTGCGAGAGTTTTTGTTTATTGCTATCTTGCTGCTGGCGTATCATCGCAAGTCGATCATCAAGTCTGACTAATTCCAGCTCAGCGCGAATTAGATCTTGTTGACGCGCAAGGCCTGCGCCAACGGTATATCTCGAGCTTGTAATTTCTACCAATTGCTCAAATAAAGAACGGTCCGCTTCAATCAATGCAACTGACTGCTCAGACATATAGCTTTCTAGCCATAGCTGGGATACAAGTAATGACACCCTCGCTTTCCGGTCATCTCTTAAGTAAGGGTTGACCTCGCTTTGCTGGATTTTTTCACGTTCGGAGAGTTTTAGTGTGTCTCCCCTCGGGAACGTTTGATTGAATCCAACCCGGAATTGCGTCATTGGCTCCTGGGCAAACTCGAATGTATCCAAGGGAATATTCGCCAAACCCACCGATACTCTTGGGTCAGGGAGTTGAGCTGCCGAGACAGCTTCCTCGAGCAGAGACCGCTCTATCTCTTCATTCGCTATTAACCAATCATCATCAATAAGGGCACGTTCGATTGCACCATCTAATGTGACAACAAAATTGGTTTGAGCCCATGAATTGGGGGTACTGAATGCTAGAGCAACACCGACAAATGCCATCGGGACTAGCAGGTTTACTTTGATTTTCATCAACAACACTCTTAGTTAAATTCGACCTAAAATATTCGCTATCGCGAACAACAGAAAAGGATCAGTACTAAGAGTTTTGCGAATTAGAAAAACCTAATGCAGAACGTGCAGACGCACTAATCCCGTGTTTAGGCTGAAATCGGAGGTCTAAAAAGACTATCTAGAGTGTTGCTAATCATAGGAGCTGCGTAAACAGCTTTCACACTCGGGAGAGCTTGTGGGGCTCGGAGTGCTTGCGAAGTAGGACTAGTCGCTGTAGTACAGCTTGCGCAAAGACTGCAATTATGTTCTTCCGCATAGTCCTGAGAATCTGAAGACGAAACGTTCGAATTATCAGATTCATGATGAAGGTGAGCTGCTTCTTGGTCTAAATCAAAACTGGTGCTCGATGCCTCTTGTGAGCCGGAATGGCAATCAAGAGCGCTTGGGGTAGAGGTCATTTTCTCGCAAGCAAGCACTGGAATAGCGGTTACCTGCCCAACTACAGCGAACAGGGCTAAAAACAGCATCAGTTTGGATTTGACTAATCTCATAACTTAATGGTGCGCCTTGCAATCAAAAAAAGCAATCACTAAATTGGAAAATTCTTGTAAATTCATAACCTTAGAGCTACTCACAGGTTTATAATTATTAAGCTTTTCAATGGCTAAGCAAATGGCAATCGTCAAAATAGTTCGCAAACTTTGCCCGCGATAACACTAGTAATTGCGCACCACTTGCTCTGTTTCTCTCAAAACTCATAAAGCAGCAACATAAATATGTGTTGGTGTTTTAAACGAGACCTATATAGCCATGAGAAGATGAGCTTTTGCAAAAACACGAATTCAAAGACACGAGGTTCAACTTTTGTAAAAATGAATTGAACGTTCATATCAATCTATATAAGCTGGAGTTTAGAAATAAATAGGAACGTAGGATACTCTCGATAGCATGAAAAAGCGTATAAACATAATGCAAAGCCTCCCAGCCTTCTTGGCTGTGCTGCTGCTCATGTTCGCTAATTCATCGCATATCCATCTTCGCTATTGTCTTGATGGTGCTGAATCGTCTCTATCGATTCATTTTGAAAATAAAGAAATTCACTCCTCAGATCTAACCACAATCGATGCCCTCGATGGAGAAGATCTTGCAGACATTGAAACCGAGCTTTCAATTGATAGTTTGCTTGCTAAATTTTCTAAATCGCCAATAGACTCATTGGCGATTGCCACTTTTTCCTTTCCATCACTAACAGAAATCACAAAATCATCGTTCCAATTAGTCGAGCGCCAAATTCTGCCCGATAAACCCGATGCCCTCTCCCCACCTACCCGTGCACCTCCCGCAATAGCCTAAGTTGTATCTAAACAAATCGACTCGGACAAACTGTCTGAGGCGTTGTTTGTTCTAACAATTTGCGGGAGAAAGAAATTGAACCTTAAATGTTTGGCGATTATGGCTAGCGTCATGATTGCGAGCGCCACCTGTAATGCACAGGAAATGCCATCTGGCACTATTTTACTACGTGATGCAATGGCTGCCACTTTATCCATGAATCCTCGGATGCGCAGTTTTCCATTGCGCAAAGAGGCTCTAATAGGTGGAAAAGAGATAGCTGATTTAAAACCGCCACTAATGGTAGGCGCTGAAGTTGAAGATGCCCTTGGTACGGGTGATATCAGAGACTTCACTGGTGCTGAGGCGACTCTCAGGCTCTCCAGTGTTGTTGAAATGGGCGGTAAACGAGCGGCGCGAGTTGGCAGGGCCAATCGCAGAATAGACGTTTTGAATGCCGAACAGCGGGTTGTCGAATTAGATCTGCTTGTGGAAGTCGTTAGACGGTTTATCGACGTTGCTGTCGCTCAGGAACAGATATCGCTTCAAGAACAGTCTACTGCGATAGCTGAGCAAACTGTGAATTCAATTGAGCCTCTTGTAACGGCAGGGCAAGCACCGCAATTGGAAATGGACAGAGCGCAAGCTGCCCTATTGCGTGCGCAACTGGCAGAACAAGCCGCTGACGCGAGACTCGGCAGTGCGAGAATTCGATTGGCGAACATGTGGGCGAGTAATACGCCTCTGTTTGACACAGTATCGTCTAACATCCTTACCGTCGAGCAAGCTGGGTCAATTGAATCGATGCTGGCAGAGTTAGCCTCTAATCCTGATATAGAAATTCTTGCAGCTGAATCCCGACTTTTAGAAGCTGAACTTCGATTAGCTCAAACGCGCCGGGAAGGTGACATTCAATGGTCCGCTGGGATACGTCACCTAAAAGAGTTTGACGATACCGGTTTTGCTTTCGGCGTGACCATCCCTCTCTTCAACAAAGCGCGTGCGTCCGGGGCAGAGCGGAGCGCAAGAGCTAACTTGCGGGAAGTCGACGTGCGTCAACTCTCAGCTCTTAACGCTATTGAAGGTGAAATACGCTCGCTCCACCGAGCACTTCAACAAGCGATTGCTGAGGTAAACAACTTACAGCAAGAGATTATTCCCGTCCTACAAAGCGTACAGCTGCAGACACTGCAAGCATATAGGGCTGGAACGTACAGCTACGTTGAATTGATAACCGCGCAGCAAGAATTTCTTAATGCTCAACTCTCACTAATTTCCAGTGCTGCTAATGCACATCGTATAAGAGCTGAGATTGAACGTCTTAGCGGACTGCCACTAACAGGCCAGTAAAGGGAACAAAACAATGAACAAATCAGTTTACAACTTTCGCGCAATAACCCAATTATTTCTCGTAGCTTCATCTGCATTAATACTCATAAATTCAACTGCGCTAGCCGCAGAGGAAGAGCATGAAGAAGAATTCGTGCAAATTTCAGCCTCGCTAGCACACGAACTAGGAATAGAGACTGAATTAGTTGATGGAGGTGTTATCAACCATAACTTACTACTCTACGGAAGAACTATGCCAGACCCTCAAGGCATCAGCCACGTTTCTGCTCGCTACCCCGGCATGATTATGTCGATGATTCCTTCCCTTGGAGACAGCGTAGAAGATGGTGATGTTATCGCGGTCATTGAGACCAACACCAGTCTACAGACCTACGAGATTAAAGCGCCTTTGAGTGGCATAGTCGTAGAGAAGCACGCAAATCCGGGTGAGCTGGCATCAGGCCAGTCCCTTTTAACTATTGCCAATTACGACAATATCTGGGTTGACCTCACCATTTTCCCCGGTGACTCACAACAAATTCGCTCGGGCATGTCGGTGACTATACGGATTGATGATCGTGTTGCTGAAAGCGCTATTAGATATATCAATCCTAGCCAAGGCGAATCTCCTACTGTTATTGCGCGCGTGCCGCTTGAAAATCCTGACTCAGTTTGGACGCCGGGATTACTCGTGGAAGGTTTGGTTCATGTTGAATCTAAAAACGCGACACTTGCTGTAAAGAATGACGCGTTACAGATTTTTGAAGGCAAGCAAGTCGTATTTGTTCTTGAAGGTGAAACCTATGAACCACGGGCTGTCTCCGTGGGTAGGTCGGACCCATTTCTAACAGAAATTCTATCAGGACTAGAACTAGGTGAGCGCTATGTCGTCGCCAACAGTTACTTGATAAAGGCTGATCTTGAAAAAGAAGGCGTTGAACACGATCACTAGGAGAGAATGCAATGTTAGAAACAATTATAAGGCAGATGATCCGCAGTCGCTGGATCGTCATGACGGTAGCCCTGATCGTTTGTGCGTATGGCATTTGGAATTTTCAAAACCTTCCTATTGATGCTGTACCAGACATAACCAACGTGCAGGTACAAATAAACACAGAAGCGCCAGGGTATTCTCCATTAGAGTCAGAGCAGCGCGTTACGTTCCCTATTGAAACTACTCTTGCAGGCCTTCCTCAGCTTTCTTATACCCGCTCACTTTCAGCTTATGGCTTATCTCAGGTTACCGTTGTTTTTGAGGAAGGCACTGATATTTATTTCGCACGGAATCTCGTGAATTCACGCCTTAGTGCGATTAAAAACCAATTGCCCGCTAACCTTGAGCCAGAAATGGGGCCCATTTCTTCAGGTCTTGGCGAGATATTCATGTACACAGTAAGCGCGAAAGATGATGCACTGCAATCAAATGGAGAGCCTTATGATTTATTTGCACTGCGAGAGATACAAGACTGGATTATCAAGCGACAATTGATACTGGTGGACGGTGTTACAGAAGTGAATACTAGTGGTGGATTTGAGAAGCAGTATCATGTGACACCAGATCCCTTCAAGATGCTGCAGTGGGAAATAACACTGCAAGACTTGTTATCTGCACTATGGGATAACAATCTTAATGAGGGCGCCGGGTATATCGAGCGCAACGGGCAGCAACTCATGGTCCGCTCTCCCGGGCAACTGAAAACTATTGAAGACATTCGGCGAGTAAGCATCGTCTCCAGAAACAGTATTCCAGTGCTCGTCGAAGACGTAGCTACAGTTACAATCGGTAAGGAACTAAGAACTGGTGCTGGCACTCATTCTGGCCAAGAAGCAGTTATTGGCACAGCCTTTATGTTGCTGGGCGAAAACTCACGAACAGTAGCGCGTGAAGTCGCTGCGAAGCTCGCAGAAATCAACGCAACTCTACCCGACGGGGTCATCGCCGAGCCGCTTTACGACAGGACAGTATTGGTAGATAACACTATTGCAACGGTAGAAGAAAATCTCGTCGTTGGTGCACTTCTAGTTGTCATTGTTCTATTTCTTTTGTTGGGTAATATCCGCGCCGCACTGATAACAGCAACAGTCATTCCAATCAGCATGCTCGCGACTATTTCAGGCATGGTTGAAGCTGGAGTGTCTGCAAATTTGATGAGCATGGGCGCACTCGATTTCGGATTAATCGTGGATGGAGCTGTAATAATTGTCGAGAATTCGATACGGAGACTTGGCTTAGCAACTCAAGGAATGAAGTCTCTGAGTTTGAAGGAGCGACTGCAAGTCGTCTTTGAGGCAACGAACGAAGTTATTCGGCCCAGTCTGTTTGGCGTAGCCATAATTACGCTGGTCTACATTCCTATATTCTCCCTCACTGGTATTGAAGGGAAAATGTTTCACCCGATGGCGTTTACGGTCATTATTGCCTTGCTGT
>CAYGRT010000064.1:0-11950 GCA_964352355.1 uncultured Pseudohongiella sp.
ACTCATAACGTCGCCATCCCGCCAAAATACCAATCATGCCGTGGTTGCCTTCGTGGCAGGCATATTCATAGATAGGCAAGTCGGTTCGGCGCATGGGCACTTTGGCGGACCAACTTACATCCCAGGTATTGGGGTCGCTAATGGTGAAATCATAGTCGAGAGTATTTTCATCAACCCAACTGAATCGCTCGGTGAGAGTCATCTCTTTTGAGCTGCCCCTAGAGTTTTGATCGTAATAAAAATGCTGAGTATGTATCTCTAGGGTGTCACCATCCCAATGGGCAATGGAGTCACCATCCCATTTTAGTTGTTTAGTATGGTGTTCACTGTCTAGGCGGATGATGCGTGCCCGATGAATCATTTCATTGAGAATAACAATGTGATCTTTGGTTTGAACCAACTGCATATTGTTGTTGTAGGAGCCCGGTATCATGGGTGGCCCAGCACCGCCACTCATCAGGCATCGATCCGCAAGTGTCCGCGCCTCAGGCCCAATACTTAAGCGGCGGTTCTCCGCCACAAGGGCTGCTCGCTGTTTACCTGACTCGTTCAACGCTGGCATTCTGCCATTAGGCGGGTCATAAATTAAAGAAGTGCGCCGGTCGGCTATGGTCTCGACACCTCTTTCATACCAGAACTCATTGTAGGAAATAACACCGGGAGGGTAGCCTGCACCGCCTACCGAATCGATGATGAGATCCCGATTCTGTCTGCGATTCTCAAAGGCCTGCCATTCCAGGGCCTCTTCTTCAGTGAGAGTCGCCTTGTCAGCAAGCTCGGGCGGGCGATTTAAAGGTGTGAGGGTTCTAAAGGTGTAGGTGCCCTGAAAGTCCGGGTGGCCATGCTCCGTCCGGGGCATGGTATTTGACTGAGCTAAAACCACGCTGACGCTGAGATTAATGCAGACCACACCTAGGGTAAGCCTTCTAACAATCCTCAATACCGCGCAAGTCATAGTGTTCTCCATCATTCTTTTTATTTTTAGTTTCGACGACGAAATAACCCCTCTAAGCTAGGCTTTTGCCTGTAAGTTTGCAAGAAAAAATCGAAATCCTCTCCCACGCTCACTGTTTCGCACGATCGTTTGTTCCAGTTCAAAAGCCCTAACTTACTGATTTAGCAGCTTAATGCGCGCCATATTGAACGTCTTTGCAAGGGGCAGCGTGGACTATTTGACAAGTGGCTCTAGCAGGCCTAGCCTGAACATCCGTACTGGACTAATAATTACAAAAGAGGCAACCATGAAAAAATTAAAACTAATAGCAGCCGCTATTGCAGTCTGCGCATTGTCTTCTACTTCCTTTGCAGGAGAGGGAGTGTTTACGGCCAATGAGGCGTTTCAAACCATGCTAACGCTGGAAGGTACTTGGACTGGCGAAGCTAGGGTTGTACCGGTTGGGGCGAAGCTAGAAGATATGCCAGCCAGCACCACTACGGTGACATGGGAAAATATCGGATTCGACACGTCTATTATGCAAACCTTTCTAGCAGGCACTCCAGCCGAAATGGTGTCTATGTACCATCAAGATGGTCCAGAAAAACTAATTCACACTCACTACTGTGCTGCTAAAAATCAGCCGTCGATGGCCTTTAGAGATGTCGCAGAGGCAGGGGTCATTGATTTTCAATTCACTAGTGGCACAAACATGGATGTCAACGTCGATGGTCATGCCCACAACAGCTGGATGAAAATTATTGATGAGAATACTTACGAGACTAGAACCGAAAACTGGACCGGCGGTAAATTATCGTCAGTGCGGTACACAGTGATGAAGCGGGTTACAGAGTCGTAGACTTTTGTTGTCAGCAAAAGTTTGACCTTAGAAAGTGAAAGGGCGCATAAAGCGCCCTTTTTCTTAGAAGTTGTATCGTACGCCAAGGAATGCAGATCGCGGCGCAGCGGCACCAAGAAACCGCGGTATACTGAGATCCTCAATTATAGGGACTTCTAGTTCACCCGGTTCCTCTCCAAGCAGGCCAAAGGTCTCAAATTCCGAATCGAACAGATTGTCCACCCGTAAAAACGCCTCTACGTTATCGCCGACGCGGTACCTAGCACGCAGCGTGCTCACCGTGTAACCGTCGACGGTCCCTAGCTGATTAGATTCATCGCCCCGCAGAAACTGATCGCTATTGGCTATTAGGTCAAACCCGATACTTAATTGGTCTGTCACTTGATAGTCAGTCACAAATTTAAACTGATGCTCAGGTATGCCGGGTATACGATCGCCTCGCTGTATGCGAATCTCACCGTCGTCATTGGCAAAATCGTGATTGGGGCTTAAGGCCGCGAACTCAGATTCAAAAGTAGCATGGACATAGCTGTAGGTTGTCTTCCAGTTTAGCCTAGCTATTTGCCCGCTGAGCTGTGACTCGAAACCAGCACGACGGGTCTTGTCTACATTGGCGAACAAGCCTGTTGACCGGCCCGTAGTTTGAAACAATATGTCATCTTTATTCGTTGTGAAATACACGCCCGCTGAGTACTCAAGATCGCCAATATAGCCCCGGCTACCAAACTCAAAACTTTCAGCAACAACGTCATCCAGTGGCGGGTCTGCTAGAAACGCATTAGGGAGTCGACACTCAAAATTTACGTCGTCGGGATCTTCGCCCCGTTCTATCGCAAATTTGACTGCTAAATCAAAAACACCTTCATTACAGGCGAGCTCAATTGGCGTGGGGGCCCTTGATGATTCGCTGTAGGAGCCATACAAATTATGATTTTGATTTGCCTGCCATGTGAGCCCTACCGAAGGGTTTAGGCGAGTAAAGCGATGGTTGCCGTTCAGTTCAGGCCTTCGCCCACTGAGATCTCGAAGCACCACATCGGTTCTATTGCCTCTTGCTGATAGCGTGAGAGTGAGTGCGTCAGATAAATCCACAGTATTGGTAAAATACAGGCTTAGGGTTTCAGTTTCCGTGTTGATCGCCGTTTCCTCTTCCCGTACAAATACTCCAGTTCCAAGGCCGGTGGTAAGCCGAGTTATAGGATCGATGTCAGATAGCTCCAAAACCGAATTGAACGTCGATTCACCATTAAAGTAAGAACCCCCAACAACAAGTTGCCCACTCGCGCCAAAAAAATCGCCAAGCACACTTAGTTGGGCATCTACGCCATTGCTGGTTTGTGTCCGGCTGCTGATATTGTTGATAGCGTCATCGCTTAGTTCACCAGTGCCAGATAGTTCATCGGCTTCGAACGGGTTCAAATCGAAAAGCTCTTCGCCGGCAGCGAGCGCCGCCACATTCAAAAATTGTTCAAGGTCGGAAGTGGAAGCAAACTGATCTTCGCAAACATCATCGTCATCCAGACCGATCTCTTCTAGATCGTCCTCTTCAAGCCCTTCCAATAGAGTGGGCAGGCCGCCAAAGCTGCACACCGCAAATTCCGACCCGTCACCATTAAATGATTGTGTTTTGTTCTCTCGAAAGTAGGCGTTGGCAGAAAACGTAATGCTAGAGCTGATGGCATGTTGAAAATCGGCAGTAAACATATTTAGCTTGTTTTCGGTGACATCAGGACCGGTAAATATTGCTGCGCGATTAATTGCCAGAAGCTCCACAGGTGACGCGCCATTGCCAGTTAAATTGGAGTCGCCATATTGATAGCTTACATTGGCAGCCGATGTGGAATTTTTCCAACCAAGACTGCCATAAAAATTTAACGCATCGGAGGCCGATTGATCCCGCCAGCCATCCTCATCAAAAAACTCGACGTTGCCATAGTACGCAAAGCTATTCTCGCCCCGGCGAGTGTTGCCACCGGATTCGATAGTGCTGGTGGTTCGGCCAAACGACCCGGTGGATGCTTGAAGGCTGCTGCCTTCGAAGCTAAAGCCGTCTTTCATTTTCATTACCAGCGAGCCACCCAGGCTATTGAGCCCGAACAGGGGGTTTGCGCCACCGCTCAGGCTTATCGATTGGATGGCTGATTGGGGCAGCAAATCCCAATTCACCGCGTCGCCTAGGGGTTCGTTGATACGGGCACCGTTTTGATAGACTGCCAGACCCTGCGCCAAACCGAGCAGCGGCGATGCGGTAAAGCCACGGTATTGCAAATCCGGTTGCAGCGGATTGTTTTGCGCATCATTGAGGGACACACTGCTAAAACCGCGCTTTAGAAAATCAGCGATACTTTGCGCGTTGGCGCTCTGCAAATCTTCGGCGCTGCTTGATTGCACTGGAAACGGAATCTTGCGCCGATCAACCGGGGTGCCGTTTGGCAGTATTCCAACAACGACAATTTCCTCTGCGCCTTGGCTATAGGCGAAACTAGACCAGAACAAATAGAGGAAGGCGCAAGCGGCGATAAACGCGATGTTTCTAATAGGAATTTTCATTTAAAAGGCTCTAAAAATTTTTGAAATTGTAGCAAACCACCGGGGCATGTGGAACAAATCAGGAATGGGCAACCTACCGCGCTAAACTGATGTTTTGACGAGGCTCCTTTAGGCAGGTAGATTAAATCAATTTTGAGGAGAGAGTGTATGGCAACTGTATTGATCACCGGCGCGAACAGAGGCATTGGTTTGGAATTCACTCGGCAGTATTTGGCGCGAGGCGAAACTGTTCTTGCCACTTGTCGTGATCCAAAGCATGCAGATGCGTTGAATCAACTCGCCAAAGATCATTCTGCACTGTCAGTGCTAACGTTGGATGTGAGTAGCTCTGACTCTCTTAGCAGTTTCCCATCTCAGCTTGCTGAGACCCCTATCGACATATTTATAAATAACGCAGGCATTTATGGTCCAAGGTCTAGTTTCGGCGATCTAGAAGAAGCTGCATGGGCCGAGGTCTTCAAGGTGAATTCCAGTGCGCCGCTGATTCTGACCCAACTGGTGATAGATAACCTGCGGGCAGCGAACACTCGCAAAATGGTTTTTCTGACATCAAAAATGGGCTCAATTGCAGATAATCAAGGGGGCGGCTCCTATATTTATCGAAGTTCCAAAGCCGCACTGAACGCCGCAGTGAAAAGCCTGGCAATCGACTTATCTGCAGAGGGGTTTTTGGTGGGTCTGTTGCATCCTGGATGGGTGCGCACGGATATGGGTGGGCCAAATGGCCTAATCGACGTAGAAACCAGTGTGACCGGCCTGACTTCTGTTATTGATAACCTAAGTGCGGAAAACTCCGGTGGTTTCTTCAATTACGATGGCAACATTATTCCTTGGTAAGTGGGGCTAAGGCTCACGGGATTGCCATCTAGATTGGATCTGGCTTTTGGGTAATACACTGTCAGTTTAATGGGCTGGGCGATTGGCCGTTATCGAACCCATCCCCCTAGTGTGCTACTGTTCAACGCACTAAATCTCCCCTAGAGCCTCTTGATATCTCTTATGAGCACACATCTTAAATCTCGCTTGCTTAGCCTTTGGTTGGCAGCATCGCTAGCTCTGGTTTCACCTGTGAGCTTTGGTCACGGCGGTGTCGCATTCGAGGGGGACAAATGTGTTATCAATATCAATTTTCTGACTGCACATTTTACGGTTTTTCAGCCAGAAGATAGAGGCACGAAAGAGTACTGCGAGGATATACCGGACGTTTCTCGATCGGTGTTCGTCATGGAATACCTGCATGACCTGCTTGAAGAAATGGAAATAGATTTCAGGATTGTCAAAGACGTAAACGACGTGGGGCAATTTGCAACATGGGATGACATACTGGATATTGTAGACCTTGAGGCAGCGACAGTTTATTACGAAGCGCCGCGAATAGAGCAGGGCGGGTTCTATACCACCAGCTACACATTTCAAGAGCCCGGCACTTATATTGGTGTTGTCACGGCAACTCATCCGGTTGAAGATAGAAACTACAACGCCGTGTTCTACTTCCAAGTGGGAGGAACTGATTTTGGCAGCCTGCCCCTGTTTGCTGCTCTGCTAATCGTCTTGCAATTAGGTTATTGGGTGAGTAGCGGCGGCTGGAAGGAGTTCCAACAGCGCCGCTTAAAAAAGGGCCAACCGGCCTGACAGCAGGAGTGTTTTAACCGATGTTGCAGTTCAATTAACTTTATGTGACATGGCCGGTTATATCGTCATTTTAGTTTTAGTCAGAGCATGTTAAGCCGATAATGTAAGAGTAGTTTTTCTTTCTGTGTTTTTGTCTGATCCGGTGACTAGGTGTGAATGCCAAGATTCTGAGATTAAATAAAGCAGGTATCCCAGTTAGCTGGCTAACGCGGGAAGAAACAGCCACGTTGATGGTTAAGGACCAAGTGATTTGGTCTCTTGGTGATACCGTGATGGAGATCCGAGGCGGATACAACCGAATAGGTATTCAATCCGTTCTAAAACTACCTAGCATAGTCGCCTGTGACGGCAAGGTTCATAACGATACCTATGACCCTCCTTTAGAAAACAAATTTTTATTCAGACGTGACAAAAATATTTGCCTTTACTGCGGCGGCTGCTTTGCGGTGAACGAATTATCCCGTGATCATGTTCAGCCAATCTCCCGCGGTGGTTTGGATGTGTGGACCAATGTTGTCACTTCTTGTCGCCGCTGCAACAACCATAAGGCAGATCGTAATCCAGAAGAAGCTCACATGGAGCTTTTAGCGATTCCGTTTGTGCCCAATCAATATGAGTTTCTTTATCTCTCCAATCACAATGTGCTGATAGACCAGATGGAGTTTTTGAGCGCCAGATTCTCTTCCCATATTCGCTTGTCATAGCACGGTTCGAAGCCACCCCTTAGAAAGCATATTCGATTGAATCGTATCAAGGGTTTCGTGCTAAGATGCGGCTCCTTTTGTCATCCGCCGCATAAATTATGGCCGCAGCCGTTCAAAATCCACTTGCAGGTTTTCTTCTTGCTTTAGTTGCGGCTGGTTTGTGGGGCGTTTTGCCTATCGCCGTCAAAGAACTGCTAGCAGGCATGGATGCCATAACAATAGTTTGGTATCGCTTTTTCGTTGCAGGTGTGGTGCTTGGTGGTTGGCTGTTTGTAAAAAAAGCCATGCCCCAGGTGAGACAAGCAAGTACAAGGGTGAAGTGCTACCTATTCATTGCAGCGATTGGTTTGTGTGCTAACTATTTCCTTTTCTCCGATAGCCTGAACTATGTCAATGGTGAAACCAGCGAGGCGGTTATCCAGCTTACTACGCTGTTTCTCATTTTAGGCGGTGTAATTTTTTACAAGGAACCCTTCGATAGAATTCAAATGCTAGGCACGGTATTTATACTGGCCGGTATGCTACTGTTTTTTAGTGATCGACTCGCCGAACTCAGCAACTTGGGTAGCCAGCAGTCTATTGGCGTGATGATCGTTTTTTTTGCTGCAGTAACTTGGACAGTTTATGCCTTACTGCAAAAAAAATTGCTCTATCACTTTTCGTCTGTGCAAATACTTTTTTTGATCTATGTTTTTGCAACGATAGTGCTTTTACCGTTTATTTCCCCCTCAAAGTTACTCGAGTTAAGCCGCTTCGAATTGCTATTGCTGATTTTTTGCTGCGCCAACACCATCGTTGCTTACGGCTGTTTTGCCGAAGCAATGAACCTTTGGGATGCGTCAAAAGTAAGTGCGGTATTGGCCCTTGCCCCACTTTTCACTATTGCTACCTTAAAGCTGATAGTCTTCATCTCCCCTGAATATGCCTACTCAGATCGTTTAGCCTTAGTATCTATCGTTGGGGCGCTGTTATTGATCATAGGCTCGGTGCTAGCTGCCTTAATGCCGGTGATCAAGCACAAGCTAAGGGCTCGCAGGACGGTTGTGCTGCCTGCCGCTGACTAATAGGGGCTTAAAAGCGACGCTCCATGCGTTGACAGACAGCGCTAAATGCTAAAAACTGCGGGTCTCCCATCCAAAAGATGTCAATAATAAAAGGGTAGATACCGCTATGTTGAAGCTCCAGTCAGTGACCCATTTCCTTCGTTTTGGCAGCTTAGTATTCCTGTTATTGCCAGTGAGTACTTTAGCAGAGCTCAGCGGCATCGAAGTGACCGAACGAACCACAATCACCGATGAGGCTACCGCCTTTAGCTACGAATCTATCACCGGTGTTGCGCACTTTGTGCTCGACCCGGAGGCTTCCCAAAATCTAGCCATAACCGACATTTCCTTTGCGCCCAAAAACGCCAATGGCTTGGTGGAGTTCAGCGCGGATTTTAGAGTTTTGGTGCCTTCAGCTGATATCGCCAACGGCGGCTTGCTTTACAACGTGAATAATCGAGGCGGAAGCCGCTTCCCACCTGAAATATCACTGTCGCACCCCTTAAGTGAATTAGGGTTTACCTATTTGGCAACAGGCTGGATTAATGAGCTGACATCAGGTGCTGATCGCTTGCGCCTCCATGCGCCGATTGTGACTGATGGCCCAAACTCAATAACCGGGCCCGTGCGTTATGAAGTGTCGGTATCCCAGCCAACGAATGTTGAGGTGGATATTGCCGGTGGCAACCATCTTGCCTACCCACCCACCGAGGCTGGTCTTGCCAACGCAACACTGACAAGACGGTTATACCAAAACGATCCTAGAATCCCAATTGAACGTTCCAGATTCTCGCTAAACCTATCCCAAGCAGCCGATAGCAATCAACCTAGCATCAGCCTGCACTTAGCCGATGGGTTTGAGCCCGGTGTAATCTACGAGCTAATTTATGAAGCCAAAGACCCAGTGCTAGCAGGCGCGGGCATGGCGGCGATACGGGATTTTGTCTCAGCGATTCGGTTTGAGTCCAACAGCAATACCCAATTGACCACGCTTGCTCTGCCGGCCATTGAACACACGGTAGCCTGGGGCAACTCTCAAAGTGGCAGACTGCTGCGCCAGTTTATGTACGATGGTTTTAATGCCGACCTTGCTGGGCGGCAAGTATTCGATGGCATCATTCCCGTTATCGCCGGTGGTGGCTATGGCATGTTTAACAATCGATTCGCTATGCCCACTCGGACCAATGGCCAGCATTCTAATTATCTTTACCCAAATGATTTGTTCCCTTTCACTTACGGTGAGAGCACAGACCCGTTCACTGGAGTAACCGACTCTGTGTTAGGTAAATCTCGCGCCAGTGGTACCGTGCCTAAAGTGATGCACATCCAAACTTCAAATGAGTATTGGGTGAGGGCAGGCTCATTGCCTCACACTAACCCCCAAGGCACAAGTGATGCTGTTATCCCTGATGAGGTTCGTTTTTATACCATAGGCGGCTCGCAGCATGGGTCGGGCAGTGGCCGGCCAAGAGAAGCAAGTTCGGGGCAGCTTCCACCAAACCCCAATATGTGGTCGCCCATTGCGGACAGCTTATTGGTTGCTATGTACGATTGGGTGGCCAACGGCATCGAACCACCTGCATCTAGGTATCCCAAAATAGCCGACGGTACTTTGGTGGAATCCCATCAAAACGGGCGCATTAACCAAGCGGTTTGGAAACCAATAGAGGGCATCAATCATCCAGAGGCAATCTACCAACCCGCCTATGTAGACTATGGTGATAACTGGCGCACTGGAAGAATAGTCGAGCAGCACCCGGAGCAAGCTGATACTTTTTACAAGCCTTTAGTGCCCGCGGTAAACAGCGACAACAATGATTTCGCAACGAGCACAATTTTGCCACCCCTTACTCAAGTGCCACTGGCCACATTCGTGCCTTGGAATTTGAGAGCAGTTGATAGCGGCGCACCTAGGTCGCTAGCAAGGCTAAGTGGGGGATACATCCCACTGCCGCTAGATGCAGCAAGAGCCCAGCTGTCGAATGATTTCCGCAGCCCCATTGCAAACCGATACGATTCTTTTGCTGACTATCTTGAGCAATATGAAGCTGCAACAGACAGGCTAATTGACGAAGGTTATTTACTGCCCGGTTTTAAACAGTCTTACATGGCAATCGCCGAAGGCAATAGGAGCATGTTCGATAGATAAAGGGGGCTAGAGAACACTCTGGCAACTTCCCTTTTTTCTTACTCTTGGCGGACTATTTAGTCTAAACCCCCAAGATAGCTCGCTAAATAAATGCCCTAATCAGAGATACGGGGAAACCCGAGTTTGAAATACCGAGGGGTCCAGTATGAAAATACTCGTGACCCTCGGTATTTCAAACTACCCCTTTTTCAGTTTTGAAACTTTTGTTTTGTTCTTAGGAGTTTAGCGGGTACACTTCCTGCAAAGAGGAGGAAAATACCGTGTTGACTTTATATAGAAATGTTATGTGTGCACGTTGTCACTCAGAGTCCAATTACATCCGCTGTTAGTGACGCTCATTTTGCGCAATGAAGGAAACAGATGAAAACACTTCAATCTCTTCGGAGGGAAAAGGACTAGTTTTGGAAACAAATGGAGAGACAATCCTTGCAGGCGATGAGGCTCTAAGCTTGTTTCGACAAGGAAAAGTCGCTTGGAATCTACGCATGAAGGAAAATGATCTAAAACTGATCGATTTCTCTAACATAGATTTCAGTGAGTTCGAAAAAATTGACTTCAGTGGTTTCTGTTTCAACTCAGATCGAATCGATTTTGAGGACGCACGCTTTAGTGATAAGGAAGTAGATTTTTCAAATACAGATTTCTCGCGCGCCAAAGAAGTCAGTTTCTCTCACGCAGATTTTGGAAATAGAAAGACTGTATTTGCAGATGCAAAATTTGGAGACGCGAAAGTCGATTTTAGTGGTGCCAGATTTGGCTTTGGAGGCGCCATTTTTGACAATGCTAAATTCGGTAGAGGCTACAAAACATTCGGAGGCGTGAATTTCGAGGATGGCGTTGTACTTCTCCCTCACGGTGAGCCTGCGTTTACCGTCGTAGCTAGTTTTTCATGTGTGGATTTCGGGACCGGTGACATAACATTTGTTAAAGCAAAGTTCGGTAAGGGAATTGTGGATTTTTCATCTGCCATTATTGGTGGCAATATCGATTTCTATAGAGCGGTGTTTAAAGGTTGCGATGTCAATTTTAAAGATACGGAATTCTGTAGGCCCTGCAACCTAACTTACATTTGCTCAAAGACTGATGAATGGGATCTTAAAGATGTTTTTCGCGATCAAGAAGCACTTCACGGGTTTCTAACACTTGGAGAGTGTCTTCGTAGCACTCCAAGCATGGGGGCATATAGCACCTTCGATTTTTCTCGAACAACATTCAGATCAACATTATCATTAGACTATTCGTTATTCGATTGCGTTCCTGATTTCACTTCCACACGATTCGAAAGAGACGTGTCGATGGAAAAGACGCGAGTCGAATATCTTACTTATCCGCTTCGGCGAAGCTGGAGAAACCCGATACCTAAAGCGAGGAGGAGAGATTCTTCTAAATATCGCAAAATGAGAGGCATGGCTGCTAGCGCTGGTGACTTTGAACGAGAGCTGGACTTCTTTTCATATGAACAAAGATCAAAGTTTTTGCACTCTCTAAATGCGATTGAGTACTTTCCAATATTGCTTTTCAATTTCCTCAGCGATTTTGGTCGGTCACTGGCAAGACCAATTACCGCATTGTTATTTGTTTGGGGTGCTAGCACTTACGCAATGTACAAATTGAGCTCTACCATACATCCTGAAAAGATCTTTCACAGTATGGTTGTTTCGACCGCGAATCTATTGCCATTCTTGAGCTGGTCCAATGTTAGTACAGATGAGAGTATCTCGGCTCTTTTCGGAGATGAAGTCAGTCCATCCTTTTTTATTCATCTAATCGGATATCTTGAAAGCTTTAGTGGACTAATACTCATTTTTCTTGTGGCATTAGCGATTAGAAATAGGATCAAAGCTTAGCGGCCATTTTTATCGCAGGCCAAGGGAGCTAAGTAGTTTTTCGTGATAGTCAATTCATTAAGCTATGATGGTATGTGACCTAGGGAAAATTTGTAGATAATCGACACATAACCAACAAATCAATCAAGGACTCAGCACTGATTGCTGAGCCCATTATTCAAGGCGCTATGTTCCTTGGCAGATTCAATGCAAACGCTGAGCCTAATTTTTTGAAATACCAAAATGGCAGTGA
>CAYGRT010000065.1:0-10424 GCA_964352355.1 uncultured Pseudohongiella sp.
GACCCTGCGTCACTTCCATCGTAACTTTCTGACCTTCAACCAAAGTTCGTCTTCCAGAACCGTTGATAGCGCTGAAGTGTACGAACACATCTTTGCCACCTTCTTGCTCGATGAATCCAAAACCTTTCTCGTCGTTAAACCACTTAACGGTACCTTCTACTGTGTCTGACATATTTCTCTCGTGCTTATAAATAAAAGTTCGAACCACTCACGGTTCGTCGGCCTACTTTGACCTAAAAATTAGTTTACGCCCTAAATAATCCAGATGGAAACACTTATTGTCGCAAATTGTAACTAAATCGCCTGTATTGACTGAATGTTCCTACGTGTTTTCCCGAAGTAATACCACAAAAAGTAGGTTTACTCGAAGTCGAAGATCTTGCCTGGATTCATGACATGATTTGGATCGAAGGCTTGTTTTATCGCCCGCATAAAACCCAGTTCACTTTCGCTTCTGGAATAATTAAGGAATGGCTTTTTGAGTAAACCCACGCCGTGCTCCGCCGACACGCTGCCATTGTGTTTTTGTACGATCTCGAAAACCCATTTGGAAACTTTGCCGCACTCCGCAAAAAAGTCTGGGGCTGCCATAGCTTCCGGCTTGAGAATGTTTAAATGCACGTTGCCATCGCCGATATGGCCAAACCAAATAATCTCGAAATCGGGATAAGCTTTACCAACCAGAGCGTCAACTTGTTCAAGAAATTCTGGAACCTTACTCACCTTAACCGAAATATCATTTTTGTAGGGTGTAAATTTTGAAATTGTCTCTGAAATATCCTCACGCAAGCGCCAAAGGTTCTTGGCCTGATTGAGATTCTGACTGATAGTTCCATCGCTAATCCAACCGGACTCCAGACACTCTTCAAACCGTGTCATTGCATTTTCCATGTCACGCTCTGAGCTGTTTTCAAATTCGATGAGTACATAGAATGGACAGTCCGTCTCGAAAGGCTTCTGCAAGCCCTTCTCGGTGATCACATGAGCCAACGCCTTGTCAGAGAAAAACTCAAACGCGGTCAGATCAAGGCCCTCTCTAAACTTTGCCAACACAGGCATAGCGGCTTGCATGTTTTCAACCCCCAGCAAAAGCACGCTTGGATCTCGCGGGGGATTGCACAAACTAATGGTTGCTTCAACGATGAAGCCCAGGGTGCCCTCTGAACCGATAAATAGGTGCCTTAGGTCATAGCCTGTCGCGTTTTTTGCCAACCCTTTATTTAAATCGAGAAGTTCACCGGTGCCCGTGACAACTTTTAAGCCTTCGACCCAGTTTCGAGTCATGCCGTAGCGAATTACCTTAATACCACCCGCGTTAGTTGCGATGTTACCGCCAATTTGGCTCGAACCGGCTGAGGCAAAATCCACCGGATAAAATAACCCTTTTTCCTCGGCAAATTGCTGAAGCTGCTCAGTAACAACACCAGGCTGGCAAACTACCTGTCGATCTGACTCGTTGTAGTCCAGGATTTTGTTCATTCGATCAAAGGCAACTACCAATTCCCCATTGGATGCCACTGCTCCCCCGCTAAGACCGGTTCTCCCTCCTGAGGGAACTAAGGCAAGTCCAATCTCGTTAGCCAAACGCACAATCGCTTGCACTGTCTGGATGGAATCAGGCAAAACCACGGCAATAGGATCAACCCCATAAGCTCGAGTCCAGTCCTTACCATAGCGCTGTTTATCGTCATCGCTAGTTTTTACCCAATTGGGTCCAACTAAGAGTTCAAGCTTTACAATCAGCTCATCGGCAGAGCAATTCATCGGGTCTGGCTTCCTTCAGTTCTATTATTAGTGATGTTCGGTCTCGGTTTGCTGCTTCGGTAATTGGGCAGTATCCACAATCCGCGGTGACCTTAACTAGGCTCGCCCTATTGGATTTGAATTAGCCCGCCAAGCGCCCATAGTCTACTACTTATCTATCCACCTAGTGCGTGTCTTTGTGTCTAGCTACATGGCTGCCAATGCACTCAACCACTCTTGAGCGAGAGTCTTGCTCAGCGGCGATTAGACAAATTTAGCCACACCCTAAGTGGGGTCTATGTTACCATGCGCTCGCTTTTAGAACATGAATTACCAATAACGCTATTTCTTCTCAATCCGTTTTAGTGAATGTTTAGACCTATGATGACGTCAACATCTTTTGAAAAAAGCAAAATCAAATTTTTACTGCTAGAAGGCGTACACCCTAGCGCCGTAGCCACGCTGGAAAAAGCCGGTTACACCAATGTTGAAAGCCTCAAAACCTCCCTCGGGCCGGAGGAGCTGAAAGCTAAGATCAATGGGGTGCACTTCGTCGGGATTAGGTCTCGAACACAGCTTACGGAAGAAATTTTTGAAGCAGCCAATAAGCTACTTGCTGTAGGCTGTTTCTGCATTGGTACCAATCAGGTTGACCTAAAGGCAGCACTGGTTCGTGGTATCCCAGTATTTAACGCGCCTTTTTCCAATACTCGAAGCGTCGCCGAATTAGTGATCGGCCAAACCATTCTCCTACTACGTGGCATTCCAAAGAAAAACGCCCTGCTGCATCAAGGCGTTTGGGATAAGGCTGCTAAAGGTTCGTTTGAAACACGGGGCAAAAAGCTCGGTATCGTGGGTTACGGCAATATTGGTTCCCAATTAAGTGTGCTAGCTGAAAGCATGGGTATGAAAGTGTTTCTTTATGATGTCGTTACAAAACTGCCTCTTGGTAACGCTGTACAGATGGATTCGTTAAAGCAGTTAATGAGCGAATGCGATGTGGTGAGCTTGCACGTTCCCGAAACCCAAGCGACCAAAAACATGATAGGGGCGGAGCAACTTTCTTGGTTAAAACCCAATGCCATACTAATTAATGCCTCTCGAGGCAGCGTGGTTGATATTGAAGCCTTAGCTAAAAAACTAGCCAACAACGAAATCGCCGGTGCGGCCATCGATGTATTTCCGGTTGAACCCAAATCTAACGATGAAGAGTTTATTTCTCCCCTGAGAGAATTTGATAATTGCATACTTACCCCTCATGTCGGCGGCAGCACGATGGAGGCGCAAGAAAACATTGGTATCGAAGTGAGCGAAAAGTTAGCTAAGTACAGTGACAACGGTTCTAGTTTTACCTCGGTCAACTTCCCAGAGGTTACGCTACCGGCACACCCTAACGATCATAGAGTGCTGCATATCCATAGAAACGTCCCTGGCGTACTTGCTGAAATAAACTCGCTGTTTTCTGGGGCAGGGATAAATATAAAGTCACAGTATCTACAGACTAATGAGGATGTAGGTTACGTGGTTATGGATATCGACCAGGAATACAGCGATTTGGCTGTCGAGAAATTGAATCAAGTAGCTGGCACGATTCGCTGCCGAGTTTTGTTTTAGGCGCCAGCCTCGGCCCGCACCAAGAAACTATCGAGCAAAGAAAATACTTTGTCTCGATAGTCTTCGCTTTCGTTCACTAAGTGATGCCTTGCCTTTTCCACTAAATGCACTTCTGCGTTAGGAAACTTTGCGGCAAGACGGTCAATATTGTATTTCCAATCCACCGTTGTATCTTCTGTGCCCTGAACAATCTTAAGTGCCACGTCAGATTTTGACGCAGCTGCAAATTCCTTCTGATAGTTAATCATAGCTAGAATCCAATCCCGCTTTAGGCGCTGGCTTTGCAGTGGGTCCTTGTGCTTAAGGAAGTCCAAAAACTTTTCATCGTGGCTATTGATTGAGAACGCTCGCTTAGTGGATGCCAAGAAAGGCTTGCTAATCGCAAAGAGAAGCCGAGACTTCTTCCATGCAAACGGCCGCAGCAGTGGCGCAAGCAATACGTAAGACTCAACATCTTGTGAGAGCGGGGGTGTGCCTTTAAGTAGTGAGGAAATAATCACAGCGCCGCCGGTGCTCTGGCCAACACAGTTCCAAGGCCTCGGCAATTTTGCCTCTTTCGCTAGCTGTAACACCCGACTCAAGGTGGCATTGTATCTGTCAAAACTATCAATGCTGGCAGGCTCGCCAGTGGATAGGCCATGGCCAATTTGATCAAAAACGATGACTGTAAAGCCTCTTTCAAGACAAAAGTCTATTATATGTGTATAGAGACCGGCATGGTCTAAGTAACCGTGGACTATAAACACCGTGCCACTGCTTTGGGGGCCGTTTGGCAGGAAGGTCTGTACTACGACTTCATCTGCGCCGATAGAAAATTTCCCGGCAGAATGGGCTGCGTCTTTAATCGATGCACAAGAGTCAAAATGATAAAACGAAAAATACTCCGCAAAAAGATCAGCAGATTTGTCTTTTGCGTAGGGAACAAAAGGTTCACCAAGCCTTATACGAAGTAACTCTGCATCAGTCTTGGTGAACATAGTTTACCCTAAGGCCTTCCTAAGCTGCGTTAGTGTATCGCTGCGCCATCTGCTCCAGGGTATACACTTTTTTAATATTGGAGATTTGTCCAGCGCAGCCAAACGCTTCGAGCCTGGCAATGACAATATCTCGCATGGCTGTGATGGTTGGAATTAGAAACTTTCGAGGGTCAAACTCTGATTTGTTTTCTGCTAAGAATTTTCTCGCCGCCCCAGTGGACGCCAAACGCAGATCCGTATCGATATTCACCTTTCGCACACCATGCTTAATACCTTCTTGAATTTCTTCAACAGGCACGCCATAGGTTTCCGGTATTTCGCCACCAAATTCATTAATAATTGCTAGCCATTCTTGGGGTACCGATGAAGAACCATGCATGACCAAATGGGTGTTTGGAATTTTTGCGTGTATCTCTTTTATCCTGCCTATGGCCAGGATATCCCCTGTGGGAGGTCGGCTAAATTTGTAAGCCCCGTGGCTAGTGCCAACCGCGATTGCAAGGGCATCCACATTGGTTGCAGCAACAAAGTCAGCCGCCTCTTGCGGGTCAGTTAATAGCTGCGCCATGGACAAAGTGCCCTCGGCACCAATGCCGTCTTCTTCTCCCGCCATGCCTGTTTCTAAAGAGCCCAAACAGCCTATCTCACCTTCAACGGAAACGCCGCAGGCATGAGCCATGGCCACAGTGGTTTTAGTCACATCCACATTATAGTCAAAGCTAGTAGGGGTCTTACCATCTTCGGCCAAAGAACCATCCATCATGACCGACGAGAAACCCAATTGGATAGACCGTTGACAAATGGCCGGTGAGACGCCGTGGTCTTGGTGCATAACGATGGGTACATGGGGGAATTCTTCAAGAGCACCTAGGATCAAATGCTTCAAAAAATTTGAACCCGCGTACTTTCGTGCACCTGCAGATGCCTGCAGTATTACAGGACTATTAACCTTATCCGCGCCTTCCATAATCGCGCGCACTTGCTCTAGATTGTTAACATTAAATGCTGGGACACCGTAGTTGTGTTCAGCCGCATGATCGAGAAGTTGTCGTAAACTAATTAGTGCCATGAGAGTTCCTTATTGTCTGGAATTCGAAATAATAACTTGATTAGTGTGATGATTTATCGGCGCTACGGGTAAGAAGTATTTGCACCGCCGGCAGTTCATCACCCTGTACATATTCTAAAAACGCCCCTCCTCCCGTCGAAATATAAGAGATGGCATCTGTAACCTTAAACTGCTCTATCGCCGTCACTGTCTCGCCACCGCCAGCAATGGAAAAGCCATCGTTCGCTGCCACTGCTTGAGCGATGGCTTTTGTCCCCGCGGCGAATTGATCGAATTCAAAAACTCCAACAGGGCCATTCCAGAATATGGTTTTCATGGATGCAATTAACTCCGCAAGAGTTTGAATAGTCTGGGGGCCAATATCCAAAATCATGTCATCGTCTGCAACCTGGGAGACCAATTTAGTGACGGCTTCCGCGTCACTGGAAAATTCTTTGGCGCAAACTACATCTACTGGCAAAGGAATAGTGGTTGCTTTCATTAATTGCTTCGCCACATCTACAAGCTCGGGCTCAAAAAGAGACTTGCCTACATTAAAGCCTGCGGCCACCAAAAACGTGTTGGCGATACCGCCGCCCACGATGAGTTGGTCGACTTTATTGGCCAGACTTTGCAGTACAGCTAGCTTGCTCGAAACTTTAGCGCCGCCAACAATCGCGAGCATAGGCCGGTCTGGATTCTCTAAGGACTTGCTCAATGCATCCAACTCGCTGGCTAACAGCGGCCCTGCGCAGACTTCGTTGGCGAACTTAGCAACACCATGGGTGCTAGCTTGGGCACGATGAGCAGTGCCGAATGCATCCATAACAAAAACATCACACAGTTCTGCATATTGCTTGGCCAATGCATCATCGTTTTTGCCTTCGCCGATATTTGCTCGCACATTCTCCAACAGATAAATCTGGTTCGAGTTTGTTAGTTCTGACGTCCCTTCCAGATAATCCGTAACAAGATGTACCGGAGTTTCCAATAGTTTGGATAAATGAGACGCCACCGGTGCCAAAGAAAACTCAGCTTGATCGGCAATGGCCACGCCTTCAGCCGGACGGCCCAAATGAGACATAAGAATCACCTGTCCACCTTTTTCTAACACTAAGCGAATTGTCGGCAGGGCGGCCACAATTCGAGCATCGTTGACAATCTGACCATCGCTGATGGGGACATTTAAGTCTTCGCGGATCAACACTCTTTTGCCCTGCAAACTAAGCTGATCTATTCGGGTAAAACTCATACTGCGTGTCTCTTTAATTTAGTTCTAGTTTTTAACGTTGCAGCCGGCACATATGTTGCGCGACATCTAGCATTCGATTTGCGTAAGCCCACTCATTATCGAACCAAACCAGCATTTTAATAAAGCGGCCATCGATGACTTTTATTTGATTCAAATCCACGATTGCAGATCGTGGATCATGATTAAAGTCACAGGAAGCAAGGGGCTCATCGGTATATCCAAGCACGTTCTCTGGGAGCGCATCACTTGCGATTTTGATAGCTTCTATAACGTCAGCTTCAGTGGTTTGTTTTTCCACATTAATAGAAATATCCATAGCCGAGACATTGACGGTTGGCACCCGAATTGCCCCCGCTTTAAGTTTTCCTGCCAATGCTGGCAAGATTCGCTCTATACCTTTAGCCAAAGCAGTTTCAACGGGAATAATTGACTGCATGGCACTGCGGGTTCTGCGCAGGTCTTGATCGTGGTAACTGTCTATAATGGGCTGATCATTCATTGCGGAATGAATGGTTGTAATTGCGCCGGTTGCAATGCCGAAGTTATTATTCAGAACAGTCAGCACTGGCACGATACAGTTGGTGGTGCACGAGGCGTTAGAAACTATCGTTTGGTCGGGCTTTAAGCTTTCATGGTTTATGCCGAACACAATTGTGTTGTCCACGTCGCTCTCTGCCGGCTGGGAAAAAAGCACCTGTTTTGCACCTTGCTGTATATGAAGTTGAGCGGTTTTCCTATCGGTAAACGTACCACTGCACTCCATGACAAGATCGATGTGGTTTTGCTTCCAATCAAGCTCTGCAACTTGGCTAGACCGAAACAGCACTATTTTGTCACCTGCGACAGTAAGTGTGTTACCTGCTACGTCCACTTCGCCAAGAAATCGGCCATGAGTACTGTCATAACGGGTTAAGTGAGCGATGGAGGCTGGGTCAGCAATATCATTAAGGGCGACTATTTGCAGATCCGCATAGTTGGTGGACTCGTAGAGAGCGCGCAAGATGCAGCGCCCGATGCGGCCGTATCCATTAATAGCTATGCGAAATGGCAAAGTGAGTCCCCTTTGTCTGCGCCTGTTTTATGCAATCAGAGACTTTGCAGTCTCAACGACATTTTGAGTGGTAAAGCCAAAATGTTCCATTAATACGCCACCCGGTGCCGATTCTCCAAAGCTGCGCATTCCAATAATTGCTCCATCGAGCCCCACAAGTTTATGCCAGTAATCAACACCGGCGGCTTCCACGGCAACTCGGGCGCGCACTGAATTAGGCAGCACGGATTCTTTATAAGCTGACTCTTGTTTCTCAAATGCATCCACACTTGGCATGGAAACGAGTCGCGCTTTAACGCCTTCTGCTTGGAGAATTTCTGTGGCTTGGCGAGAAATATCCACTTCTGATCCGGTGGCAATAATAATAACCTGCGGTGTGCCGTCGCAGTCTTTCAGGATGTAGCCGCCTTTTTCAATGTTAGCAAGCTGGGCCTCATCCCGATCTTGATGAGCAAGGTTCTGCCTGGAAAAAACCAGGGCCGTTGGGCCACCGTGATTCTCAAGCCCCACTTTCCAAGCCACGGCGGATTCCACATTGTCGCAAGGTCGCCATACCGACATATTTGGAGTACTGCGCAGATTAGCTAACTGTTCAACTGGTTGGTGAGTTGGACCGTCCTCCCCCTGCCCGATGGAATCGTGTGTGTAAACCAACAGACTCTGCTGCCCCATTAACGCGGCCATGCGAGCGGCATTGCGTGCGTACTCCATAAAAATAAGGAAAGTTGCAGTGTAAGGAATGAAGCCGCCATGAAGGGCAATACCTGTGGCGATGGCAGTCATACCAAATTCGCGCACACCGTAGTAAATATAATTGCCCTCGGCATTAGCCGAAATAGCGGTAGAACCAGACCAGTTTGTCAGATTGGACCCGGTTAGGTCGGCGCTGCCACCGATCAGTTCAGGCAATAATGCTGCATAGGCTTCAATCGTATTTTGAGACGCTTTGCGGCTAGGGATGTTGTCATTACTTGCTTGGCATTTCGCAATAAACTTATTTGCGTTATCAGCAAACTTGCTTGGCAGTTGGCCTTTAATCCGCCGCACAAACTCCATCGCCATGGTAGGAGAATCTTCCTCATACATGGCCAACTTCTCTTTCCATTCAGTTTCGGCCCGGAAACCTTTTTCGGTGGCGTTCCAAGCGGCAGCTATCTCTTCTGGGATAACAAACGGAGGAGATTTCCAACCTAGCTTTTCTCTAACGGCGGCGATTTCATCATCACCGAGAGGCGCGCCGTGGGTGGCTGCCGTGCCTTCTTTATTTGGAGAGCCGTAGCCGATGATGGTTTTGCAACTAATCAGTGTTGGTTTGTTTTTCTCGGCACGAGCGGCGTCGATCGCTGTTTTAATTTGATCGGGATCGTGGCCGTCTGCCGTTAACACTTGCCATCCATAGGCCTCAAAGCGCTTGCCCGTATCGTCGGCAAACCACTCTTCAACCTCACCGTCGATAGATATGCCGTTGTCATCGTAGAACACAATCAACTTGCCAAGATTCAAAGTTCCGGCCAATGAGCATACTTCGTGAGAAATGCCTTCCATCAGGCAGCCATCTCCGGCAAAAACGTAGGTGAAATGGTCTACTATGGTGTGGCCTTTCTTATTGAACTGAGCCCCGAGGGTGCGCTCAGCGATTGCCATGCCTACGGCGTTGGCTAGCCCTTGGCCCAAAGGCCCTGTTGTGGTCTCGACACCTGGGGTATATCCATATTCTGGGTGGCCAGGGGTTTTGGAGTGAAGCTGGCGAAACTGCTGCAGATCATCAAGGCTCAAATCGTAACCGGTAAGATGCAAGAGGGAATAGATCAGCATGGAGCCGTGGCCGTTGGACAGCACAAAACGGTCCCTGTTAAACCAATGGGGGTTCGATGGATTGTGGACTAAATAATCTCGCCATAGCACTTCGGCGATGTCAGCCATCCCCATGGGTGCGCCTGGGTGACCACTTTTCGCCTTCTGTACGGCATCCATGCTTAGCGCACGTATCGCGTTGGCACATTGTTTTTTGAGTGCAGCGTTGTCCGCCATTCGGTAGTTCTCCTAAATCCGTTTTGATTAACAGATGTTCTTTAATTCTAATTCGATACCACAGCACTGGCTGTAGCTAGGCTCAAGGCGACGTATTTTCCCGCACATGTTAACAATATGCCACTGCTGGCAACGATAACCGCTGTATTAGTTGCATTAAGTTTGGTCAGAAGAAGGTTTTTGCTCGAATTTTTAGGCGTTCTTGACTGTTATCAATTACTAATTGAGGTAAATGGCGTTTGTAAAATGAGATTAAAGGCATGTATTGACGCCGCTTTATGCTACTGAATTTGTCATTAATCCCATGTGTTGAATTTTTTTGAATCTTAAGGGGTGGGCTCAATCTTTTGAGCTCAGCGCTGAAATTGACCATGTCGTTATTACGGCCACACGGTAGGGTTTAAGTTAGTTTTGAGAGCGCGCTGAAATGGGTTCGGTCTAGATAGTGAAGCGCCGGGATAGGCCATAGTACTAGCTCGGCCACTTGCACCCCTCCTGGGTTCCCTCCCTCGGTCAGAAGCCCTGTAAAACGGTCTTCTTCGGTCAGTCGGTGCTGCGTGTTGATCGCCGAGCTAGCACCATGCCCGATCCACGCGCTGGGAGTACCTAGTTGGCTGGCCAACCTCTTTTTTATTTGTAGGGCATTGCTAGAAATCGAGTTAGAAGGGCCAAGAGTTTGGGTTGCGTGGGCTGGAATAGGTTTGGTTT
>CAYGRT010000066.1:0-2417 GCA_964352355.1 uncultured Pseudohongiella sp.
TTTCTGCCATAGGAATCACAGCAGCCAAGCGAGCACTTATTTCTTCAAACAGTTCATTTTTGTCCATGGGCAAAAAGTACCACGGTGCACCCAACAGCACACTAAGTTTGTGTTTTTCTGTTTGCTTTATCTTCAATTTAATCTGGCCAGGTTAGGCTCAGAAATAGTGCATTTTGTTGAATTTTGCACCGTTGTGGAACACAAAAGACAAGGGTTTGTGGAAAATCCCCAAAAAAGACCCCTATTTAGTGCTTGCTTAAAAGACTTGCGGCTAATAGCACCAACTGGCACGAGCCGTGCATAGCTCACCGCAGTTGTACAAATTCGAACGGGAAAACCGCTACAAACAACTAAGGAGCGAAGCATGAAGTTAGTCACGGCGATAATAAAGCCATTTAAGTTGGATGATGTGCGTGAAGCACTCTCCGAAATAGGGGTGCAGGGGATAACTGTATCCGAAGTTAAAGGCTTCGGCCGCCAGAAGGGTCATACCGAACTTTATCGAGGTGCAGAATACGTCGTTGATTTTCTACCCAAAGTAAAGCTGGAAGTTGCCATTGGAACAAGCCTGCTTGATCAAACACTAGAAGCCATCACCAAGGCGGCTAACACCGGCAAAATTGGCGACGGCAAAATTTTTGTTACTGACTTGGCTCAGGTCATTCGTATCCGTACGGGTGAAACCGGTGAAGAAGCAGTATAGGCCTGAAATCCAATAATTAACTTAAAGATGATCTGGGTTCAGGTCATATCGGAGGTACAAGGTGGAAAACCAAATATTTGAATTGCAATATGCAATGGATACGTTCTATTTCCTAGTCTGCGGCGCGCTTGTCATGTGGATGGCAGCGGGATTCGCCATGCTAGAAGCCGGGCTAGTTCGCTCCAAGAACACTACTGAAATTTTAACTAAGAACGTCGCACTTTTTGCGATCTCTTGCATCATGTATCTAGTGTGCGGCTACATGATTATGTATGACGGCTCCTTCATGCTTTCTGGCATTTCTGGTGGAGACACCGTTGTTGCTGATGCTCTTGCCGCATCTGCAGAGGAAGGATTTGATGGCGGAGCAGTTTACTCTAGTGCGTCAGATTTCTTCTTCCAAGTGGTGTTTGTCGCCACTGCTATGTCTATTGTGTCCGGTGCTGTCGCCGAGCGCATGAAGCTATGGACATTCCTAATTTTTGCCGTGTTCATGACTGGCTTTATATATCCAATGGAAGGGTCTTGGACTTGGAACGGTGCTGATGTGTTCGGTATCTATAACCTAGGCGAGCTTGGCTTTTCAGACTTTGCTGGCTCAGGCATTGTGCATATGGCTGGCGCAGCGGCTGCCCTATCGGGTGTTCTTTTGTTGGGTGCCCGAAATGGTAAATACGCTGCAGATGGATCAGTACGAGCCATTCCAGGCGCAAACTTGCCTTTAGCAACTCTTGGTACCTTTATTCTGTGGATGGGGTGGTTCGGCTTCAACGGCGGTTCTGTTCTTAAGCTAGGTGATGTTGCTAGCTCAAACGCAGTCGCCATGGTGTTTTTGAATACCAATGCTGCCGCTGCCGGTGGTTTAGTTGCAGCCCTTATCTTGGCCCGAATCATGTTTGGCAAAGCTGACCTGACAATGGCCCTTAACGGCGCCTTAGCAGGCTTGGTCGCCATCACTGCCGAGCCTTCCACACCAACTCCAGCACTGGCCACACTGTTTGGCGCCTTTGGCGGAATCTTGGTGGTGTTCAGCATTATTACCCTGGACAAGCTAAAGCTTGATGACCCTGTAGGTGCCATCTCGGTTCATGGTACCTGCGGTCTACTCGGACTGCTTCTTGTGCCAATCACTAACGATGGCGTTAGCTTCGTTGGTCAAATTGTTGGTGCCATCACAATTTTTGGCTGGGTATTCGCTACCAGCGGGATCGTATGGTTCGCCCTCAATAAGATTATGGGTTTAAGAGTTTCTGCGGAAGAAGAGGCGGAAGGCGTCGATTTATCCGAGTGTGGAATGGAAGCCTATCCAGAATTCGCAAGTGCTAAATAACGAGTAGTTTTTCTCTTTTAACGTAAAGTTGCGTAAAGCGCCTCTGGTCTCAGAGGCGCTTTTTTTTGCTTTCTGTTTGAGGTGTTTAAGGTGTCGGAGTAAATTCAAAGAATTTACTCCGACACCTCTAGAATCAAAAACCTTCCCCCAACA
The DNA here is from genome assembly GCA_964352355.1 of uncultured Pseudohongiella sp. Lineage (GTDB taxonomy): Bacteria > Pseudomonadota > Gammaproteobacteria > Pseudomonadales > Pseudohongiellaceae > UBA9145. The sequence goes on from CAYGRT010000066.1 coordinate 2,187, forward strand.
CAAAAATAATCCGTGCAGATTCCAAAATCTAAACTAAGCTGATAGGTGAAAAAGGGTGCGTCCCTAGTGTGTAACTTAAGATTGGAGTTGAGGTATGTCAGACAAAGGGCAGGCTCAAGATAGCGATGATTTAGGCGTCTTGGCAAACGGCGATGACTCGGTGGAATACAGAACTATCGTGTCGCGAATGAAAGTTAGAGATAAAGTCGCTGAAGATATCGCAGCCTATCT
>CAYGRT010000066.1:2517-9310 GCA_964352355.1 uncultured Pseudohongiella sp.
GCTCTTTACGACATTTATCTCACTTTGTGACAAATTTCACACGCCAAAGCTTAAAGAATGGCTATTCTTCGGGCAATGCGACACATAGAAACTCATAACCCACCGGATTCCTTCATTAAACTGACGTGCCAAGAGCTGCTTATTGGCATGTTTGTGGCGGAGCTGGATTGCTCTTGGTCGGAAACACCTTTTCCTTTAGGAGGCTTCCATTTAAGGCGAGCGGAAGACATTCAGATGTTGGCGAAGTTCTGCCGCACCGTGCATATCGACACTACCCGGGGAGCCGCGCCTGCTCGTCAGAAGCGGGAAAACCTAACCATTCTAAGTTCGGCTCGCAAAGCGTCACCGCAAGCTGCGGCATTTAAAATAAACCGCGATCTCTATCCGGTGACATCAACTATCAAGAAGCAGCTAGACGGAACATCCGAGCACTATACGGAGCTTCTCGGATTGATTGCAGCAATGGCCGAGAGCGTGCGTCAGGGTGAAAAGCTAAACTTCGCCGAATTGGATCGCCCAGTTCAGGCGCTTATAGATTCCGCGACTGCTAATAACCAAACCTTGGTTTGGATTTTAAATACTGACCCGTCACCCGTTGGTTGCACCGACTACTGTGTTCGAGCCGCTGTTTGGGCCTGTTTGTGCGCCTGTCATATGGGATTACCTCGCTCTGAGATCGAGGCCTTGTTCATCGCTACGCTGCTCTGTGACATTGGCATGCATTTGCTGCCAGAGCGACTCGTGAACAAGCGGGGTAAGTTTCGTAAGAAAGAATTTCTAGCCTATAAAAAGCACGTAAATTTTAGCCTTGACCTGTTGTCGGCCTATCCTGACATCGATGAAAAAATACTACGTATTGTTCGCTGCCACCACGAACGCAATGACGGCTTAGGTTTTCCAAAGGGACTTCGAGGCGAGCAGATTCCAGCGCTAGCTAGGCTCGCTCACTTAGGCTACAGCTTCGAGCGCTTGCTGCGTTCTCTCTCAGAAGTAGACAATGCCTCCCCGGCTCGCGCCATTGCGCGGCTCTACAAACAACGCGATCTAAAGTTTCCCGAGCAGCTTATTGTGGAGTTTATTCATTTGATGGGCATGTACCCCCTAGGCACACTGGTGGAGTTAAACAGTGGTGAAATTGCGATTGTCCTAGAGCAACATGCCAACGAAAAGCTTAACCCAAAGGTGGCGATACTCACCGGCACCGATCAAGTAAAATTGCCTAAGCCAACGATTGTTCAACTAGGTGAAGGGGATAGTGGGAGAAGCGTTCTGTCATCTCTTGGCCCTAAACACAAAGGCGTCAGAGCATCGGACTACCGATTTAGTTTTGCAGGTAAGCGATTAGCCATAGGTAGTTTTGGGATAAGACTATAACCGCCAGTAACAGCGCTAGCCAAGATCGCCCATCATAAACTGCAGTATGGCCAGCGCGGCAAGCGGTGCAGTTTCAGTACGCAGAATTCTCTCGCCAAGTTTCACTGCAATGAATCCACTTTGCTCTGCTGCCAGATCTTCCTTTTCGCTAAAACCACCCTCCGGTCCTATCAATACCGCACAGCGGTTTGCCTTGCCTAGCGATGAAAACCCAACGCTAGCCCTTGGTGATAAGAGGATGCGCAGCTCTTCATCAGCCTCGGCTGTCCACTGCTCTAATTGAAGCGGCGATAGGATTTTCGGTACCGACAGTCTGCCGCTTTGCTCCGCTGCGCTGATGGCAATTTTTTGCCAATGAGACAGCTTTTTTTCTCTGCGCTCACTACTGGCAAATTTTACCTCGCTAAACTCGGTAAAAAGCGGGGTTACAACTGACACACCTAGCTCTGTGGCCTTTTGAATTGCGAAGTCGAAGCGATCGCCTCGAGATAGTCCTAAGCCTAAGCTTATCTGTAAGCCTTGCGCTTCCTCCGCTTTGGTTTGTTCAATGATTTTCAAGCTGGCTTGTTTGCGAGACGGGTTCTCAATCGCCGCAAGAAACTCGCCATTGATCGGGTTAAACGGAGACACTTTGTCTCCTTGCTTAAGTCGCAAAACTTGAATTAGATAGTGGGAAGCTTCCGCTGACAATTGCAGCGTCTGCCCAGCGTGTATCTCATCATCAACATAAAGGCGGGGGATGCGCATAGGCTAGGGTTTGGCTACTTAGCTGTGACTAGACAGGCTGGTAAGATCTAAGTTCTCCCAAAGCTTACTGACCGGTCCACTCAGATTCATGGAATAAAAATGCAGCCCTGGTGCGCCACCTGCAAGAAGGGTTTGGCACAGTTTAGTGACCACCTCTAAACCAAATGCTTTTAGATCGGCATCGTTTTCGCCGAATAGTTTAAGCCTGCGATCTAGCCATTGTGGAATCTCCGCACCGCATCCTTTGCTAAACCGCAACAGGCTGGCGTAATTTCCAATAGGCATTATACCCGGCACGATAGGGATATTTATCCCTGCTGCGCCGCAATAATCCAAAAAGTGGAAATAGGCATCGGGGTTATAAAAATACTGAGTAATGGCAGAGTTAGCGCCCGCATCTACCTTCTGCTTAAAATATTTGACGTCGCTAGCATAGTCTTTTGAATCAGGATGAATCTCGGGATAACAGGCCACTTCTATATGAAAATGGTCGCCAAAATGCTTGCGGACAAACGCAACCAATTCACTGGCATAGCGATGACCCGAGCCACCTCCTAATCCTGATGGGATATCGCCGCGCAGTGCAACCAACCGATTGATGCCTGCGCGTTGATAGTCGCTTAGCAGCTTAACAATGTCATCTTCGCTGGCGCCGCCAAAACTTAGGTGCGGGGCAACAGCGGAGCCCTGCGCTTTGTAACGCAGCACAGTGGCCTTAGTGCCGTCTCTTGTGGAGCCGCCGGCGCCATAAGTCACAGAAAAGAAGTCAGGTTTTAGCGCGGCCAATGTGGCGTGCACCTCATCCAATTTTGCAACTCCCACCTCTGTGCGAGGTGGGAAAAACTCAAATGAAAACTGACTTCCGTTAGCTGATGACGATCCGACCTTTGACATAGTTTAGCTCTAATAATTCACGCGTTAGTATTTGTAGCTTTCGCTCTTATAAGGGCCTTCAACCGGAACGTGAATGTATTTGGCCTGCGCCGCGTTCAGTTTAGTCAGCACACCACCGAAACCTTGCACCATGAGTGCAGCAACTTCTTCATCAAGTTTCTTTGGCAATACTTCGACATACAGCGCTGCTTGCTTTTCTTCTTCTGGAAGATCGGCAAACTTTCGCTCCCACATAAGCATTTGCGCAAGCACTTGGTTTGCAAACGATCCATCCATAATACGTGACGGGTGACCAGTGGCATTGCCAAGGTTAATTAGGCGGCCTTCTGATAACAGGATTAAGTAATCGCTCTTGTTGTCATCACCTGCCCGATAGATCTTATGCACTTGTGGCTTTACTTCTTCCCACTGCCAGTTATCGCGCATGTACTTGGTGTCGATCTCGTTGTCAAAGTGGCCAATGTTACATACTACAGCGCCAGGCTTTAGCGATTGCAACATGAACTTATCGCACACATTGATGTTGCCTGTGGTTGTGACGAGCAAATCGGTCTTGCCCAAAAGCACTTTATCTATGCCTTCAATAGTGCCGGTGTTTATACCGTCAATGTAGGGCGATACGATTTCGTAACCGTCCATGCAGGCCTGCATGGCGCAGATAGGATCGATCTCAGTAATACGGACGATCATGCCTTCTTGACGTAAACTTTGGGCAGAACCCTTGCCTACATCGCCGTAGCCAATGACCAAGGCTTGCTTGCCCGAGAGCAGCATATCTGTTCCGCGCTTAATGCCGTCGTTTAAGCTATGGCGACAGCCGTACTTGTTGTCGTTCTTAGATTTAGTGACGGAATCGTTTACATTAATAGCAGGAACTTTTAACGTGCCTTCTTCCAACATTTCAAGCAAGCGATGAACACCTGTTGTAGTCTCTTCTGTAATGCCATTTATCTTGGCAAGCATCTGAGGGTACTTCTGATGAATCATCCCGGTAAGGTCGCCGCCATCATCAAGAATCATGTTGGCATCCCAAGGCTTGCCGTCTTTAAGAATTGTTTGTTCGATACACCATTCGCCTTCTTCTTCAGTTTGCCCTTTCCATGCATAAACCGCGATTCCGGCAGCGGCGATACATGCAGCCGCGTGATCTTGAGTTGAGAAAATATTACATGATGACCAGCGTACTTCGGCGCCAAGTGCAACCAAGGTTTCGATTAACACAGCAGTCTGAATCGTCATATGAATGCAGCCAAGAATCTTAGCGCCAGCTAAGGGCTGTTCAGCTTTGTACTTTTCTCGCAGTGACATCAGTGCTGGCATTTCAGACTCAGCAATGGTGACTTCTCTGCGGCCGTAATCGGCTAGGCTGATGTCAGCGACTTTATAATCTTGCGCTACCGTAGCAGCTGTTTGTACTGATAAATCGTTCATAATAAACTCCAAAAATTAGTTAAAGTCCGGCGTCAGCTTTAAGTGCATCGGCTTTATCGGTATGTTCCCAGCTCAAATCGATATCTTCGCGGCCAAAGTGCCCGTAAGCAGCAGTGGGCCGGTAAATAGGTCGAATGAGATCTAGCATTTTGATCAAACCGCGAGGACGCAGTTCGAAATGTTGTCTGACAAGTTCGACAATCTTGCTATTAGAAATTTTGCCCGTTCCAAAAGCGTCAACGCTGATAGAAGTGGGCTCTGCAACGCCAATGGCATACGACAGCTGAATTTCACAGCGGTCAGCAATACCAGCAGCAACAATATTTTTTGCCACATAGCGAGCTACGTAGGCAGCTGAACGGTCAACTTTAGACGGGTCTTTGCCCGAGAAAGCGCCGCCGCCGTGACGCGCCATGCCGCCGTAAGTATCCACAATAATCTTTCGACCAGTTAGACCACAGTCACCGTGTGGGCCTCCAATCACGAAACGGCCGGTTGGATTTATAAAATACTTTGTGTCTTTGTTGATCCATTCCGCAGGCAGAACCGGCTTGATAATCTCTTCCATCACGGCTTCTTTAAGATCAGCCTGAGAGATCTCTTCGCGGTGTTGAGTTGACAGCACTACCGCGTCAATAGCGACAGGTTTGCCATCCACATAGCGAAACGTAATTTGGCTTTTTGCATCGGGTTGTAACCAAGGCAAGGTGCCATTCTTGCGCACTTCCGCTTGACGCTTAACTAGGCGGTGGGAGTAAGTGATAGGCGCAGGCATGAGTACGTCAGTTTCATTAGTTGCATAACCAAACATCAATCCCTGATCGCCCGCACCTTGCTCATGCCCCTCTGATTCATCGACGCCCATAGCGATGTCGGCCGATTGCTGGCCGATGGCATTGAGTACTGCACAGGTGTTGCCATCGAATCCGCTTTCAGAATTGTTGTAGCCGATGTCGTTGACAACATCCCTAACAATATTCTCAACATCCACATAGGCATTAGTTGTTATTTCACCTGCCACGATCACCATGCCAGTTTTGACCATAGTTTCGCAGGCAACTCGTGAACCTTTATCTTGTTCTAAAAGTGCATCCAAAATTGCATCAGAAATCTGATCCGCCATTTTGTCGGGGTGACCTTCTGAGACTGACTCAGAAGTAAACAGGCTAGATTCGGACATAGCGTTTTCCTTATTAAAGTTTAATGAGAGGCAAGTGTTTCTTTTTTGAACACTCGTATTTGAATTTGAAAACCGTTACGCAAACTTAAGAATGCGCTGTCGGTAGCAGAAAGGCCCGGCCGCTGTGCCCAGGCGATTAAATCGCTGTCATCGAAACCAAGCCAAAGATCGCCGCAAGATTCCCGCACCCAGTCTTGGTCATGATTTGTTAAGTCGGCCACTAGCAGGTAGCCGCCATCGTTCAGTAATTCCATACAATCAGAAAAAGTTTCAGCAGGCGATGAAATATGATGCAGCACCATATCGAAAATAATTAGGTCGTAACGTTTAGAGAGTTTTTTGGCAACCGCAGTGTCACCGAGAATAAATTCCAATGACTCAAAATCAGCCTTTTGCGCAGTTTGTCGAGCCTTCTCAAGCATCTCGCTGGAATTGTCTAGCGCTGTTAAGTCATCGAACTTCTCCGCGAGCTCAATAAGCAACAAGCCCTCGCCTGGGCCCACTTCCATGACCCGAGAGGAGCGCTCCAAACCGAGACTGTCAATGACATCGTGCAGACTCTGGCAATAATCGTTGTGCTTAACAATTAGGCCCTGCTGCTCCCGAAGCTGATCCGCGTTTTTATCAAAGAAATTTAGGGAAAGCTCGGCTCTCTCTAAATGAATCCGGTCTATGATGTCCTGCTGCTGTGCGGCCAGTTCAAAGCGGTCCATATCCTCAAAGACACACTTCTTTATTTCCCGGAATTCATCGTCGTGGGGGATGAAGGTGCGCCGATAAAAAATTGAGTTGCCTTCGCGCCGAGTAGAGACAAGCTCAGCATTGGCCAAAATCTTTAAGTGATGACTCAAAGCAGATTGGCGCATATCCAAGATGCGGCAAATCTCCAAAACCCCAAACGAGTCATTTTTCAGCAAACGCAAGATCTGTAGGCGCACGCTGTCTGCCAGGGCCTTATACAGGCGCAGTGAAGTCTCTGCCGATGAGGAATCTTCGGTCAGGTGCAGTTGCCGAGAAGGCTTCGCCGAAAGTGCCGCTTGAGCCAACTATCAATGTCCTAAGAGTGGGCTGTGGGAATAGCCATTAATGAAAGGCCGCCACTTTACCAGTATGCAATTTGGATTTCAAATCTATATCAAAATATTTTGATATAGATTCAAAGCAGCG
>CAYGRT010000067.1:0-4205 GCA_964352355.1 uncultured Pseudohongiella sp.
CGCCTGAACCAACCCAAGCGCCTACGCCTGAACCAACCCAAGCGCCTACGCCTGAACCAACCCAAGCGCCTACGCCTGAGCCCACTGAAGCACCAACTCCGGCACCAACTCCGGCACCAACACCAGCGCCAACGCCCGCGCCTACCCCACCGCCAACGTTTTTTGGCTTTACCAGCGGTCAACTCAGCCAGTTTTCTAATTCGGTGGGTTTGGCTGCCATTGGCAATGGACAAGTTATTGGCGGAGTCTCAAACGGAGCGAATGCCGGCACACCACTATTACTCACAACGTTTGATCGCGCCGCGCCATTTTCTGTGTTCACCTCGCAAAAAGCAGAGGTACTCAGCTTCCAGGGTATAACCCCAACAACGATAGAGACTAATGTTGGCGGATTCTCATTATCTTGGGGTCTGTGGGATGCCAGTTTTTCGACCCCAGCACGACTGACCAAATACCAGTTCTCAAGCGATAGCTCACCGGACCTGGTGGATCTTACTGAATCCATCGTGATGACCGCTGCAAGCCCAAGCAATATCGCCAGCCTCACAGGGCAAAAACAGTTCCAGACATCGGATTTCCTAATTACCACTCGGGGTTTTTCGGGCGGTGAAAGCGTTACCAGCATCACCGGTGGGTTCTATGTTGATTTGGATTTAGGCGGCATTTTCGACCTACAGGCTAATCTATGCATCGGATCTGGCCCCTGTGATAATTCCGGCTTCGGCACATCTTACTGGCCATTAATCGGAACTGGTAATGGCAGTTCCGCAATTCGGCTGAGCAATTTCGGCAATATTGTTTTCGACTCCAATAACGCCATATCGACGACAGGTGTCGCGGCCGCCAACGCAATTATTCGTACTACTGACGCAACTGGCGTATTCCTCGGCAACAACGAAACAGGTTTAGGCTTTACACTTACTTTCGAATCACTTGCTTGGGACTGGAACTCAAATACCGATAGTTTCGGTGATGTAGTTGGATTAATAAATAATTCATCAGATCCACTGCCTGCGGCACGGTCTGTCGCAGGATCAATTCTTTACACTGATACCAATAATTCGATTCAATTTGTAATCGACCAGTCGGAACGTTCTTCCCTTACAAAATATGGATTGGCCATAGCAGAGAATGATGAAAACACGTTCTTGTTTGGCGGCGCTATCCCCTTGGATGAAACAGGTGGGCTGATAACTTCTACTCGCGCTACTCGCGGCGATGGACTAGCGGTTACTAATTTTTCAATCCTCAGGCAAGGAGATGCTAGCTACACAGCAGGCCCCTCTAGCACAGGGCCTCTGTCGTTTTCTTGGGGCATTTGGAACTCCAATTCTTCTGGCGACGAGCTCGCACTGATTTACAACAATGCCTATGAAGTCACTTCCGAAACAACCATCGAAGACAATTTTGTAGTCGTCACCTTCAATCCCACTCAATATAGTTCGACGTTCGGCTCAAGACGCTATCGAGCGACAGATGTATTTGGCAATTTAAGTTTCCAAATAGATGGTGGCTTTGACATAGATATAGCTAACGGTGTTATCGACAACTTGCAGTTTGAAATTTGTGAGTTAACAGATGGCTGCGACCCATTTATTGGCTCAGATCTATGGATAACAAACTCCCTGGACGGATTGAGCATTAGCAGTGATGGCGCCATCACAACTAGCTCTATCACTGGCACATTTCAACCTGATAGTTCATCACCCATCACAAATTTTACCGGCTCTTTCAAAGGTAGCTTTACTGGCAGCAATGGCGCAGGATTTATCGCTGGTTTTCGATTCGATGAAGAAGTAGATCAAAGCCTTGTTGGTGCAGCGACATTTATAAAAACCAATGAACTAAGCGGAACAGAAGCAAATTTATTATCAAAGGCTGGCTTTGCCATTTTCGCCCAGTCGCCTCTTATTTATCCTGACAGTTATGAACAACGTGGACTCATTGGGCCAGCTACGGACGGAACAAACGGCAGTCCTGTGATTATCGAACAGCGGTCTACGCTGAATCTTAGTACCGGCCTTGGCACGCAGCCGATGATACTCAATTCTACTGACACCGCTTATCATTTAGCTCGCAGCGACATCAAGGATTTAGAGCCAGATACGGATGTTGGCGACATAGAGGGGTTAACATGGGGCATTTGGTCTGACTATAGCGAAACGGGTTTCACAAGTTTTCTACAGAATGCCAAGAAAGACTACTCAGAACAGGGTGATGTCGCTACCACGCAAAATAATGTCCTATTTGCTACCGGCAACTTAGTTGATGATATTTTGGCACAGCCGTTTACCTATTCGTCTACTGCATCAAAGCGATTTTCATTTCTTGGCAATAATACCGAGGGCTCTACATCACTCATGCGAGTGGTCAGTGGCAACTCGGCCCTTACCTCCTTCTTCATTGATTCCATACTAGAGTTTGATTTCTTAAATGGCGACATTGATGGCTTTTTTAGAGTCTACGGCTGCACTGACAGCGAAGAATGTGACTCTGATAGCTTCAACGAAAGATGGCTTGCTAACGTAAGTCTATACAGCAGTACCGGAAACGAATTTAGTGAAGATGGTGGCTTCAGGGTTGCAATTGATGACGGTGAGTTCGGTATCGACCAAAACGGGGATGGCGACACTTCCGATCCGAGTGACTACGAAGACACTTTTGACGGCGAAATTTTCGGATTTTTTACCGATGATTCAGACTCTGACGTAGCGCTATCGGCAGGGTTTTCGTTTGGCGGCTCAGACGATGACGGCCCCAATCAGCCTGACGACGGTTCTTTTATCGCCGGACTCGCCCTTTTTGAAGCGACAGATTTTATATCTCAAGCAGAAATTCAACAGGTTAGCGACAGCCCGAATTTTAGCTTCATGCTTCTCAGTGATTCTATCGACGGTGATTGCGAATGTGGATTTAATGGGCCCATTTGGGGCTGGAGCAACAACTCCGAGAGTGACCCAGTTCTGCTTACTAAATTTTCTTACCAATCTGGCGCATCTAGGTTATTGGAGGGGGCCGATTATCTAGACCCAAGCGCTACCACACCCAACAAATTCAACTATGGATTTAGACTCGATTCAACAAGTCAAACCGCTGTTACAGAAGGCAGCTCGAACTCCAATCTCGCCCAGTACGGAATCTATTGGGGGCTTTGGGACAATACAAGCGAGTCTGATCTTAAGATTTATGATTCTATTGGCCAAATTAACGCTTGGGATAATTACGACACCGCAGCTGCCCTTGCTTTATTTGTGAGTGCAGAGCCAGCCTACTACGCTTTAGGCAGCCTTACCGGAAACGTCAGGTTTGATAAGGTTACCGAATTTATTGGTGTACGTGATGACGGCCAACCTATCCGGGACGTTACCGGAGGCTTTGATCTTAATCTGGGTAATGGTGATATAACCAATGGTCTTTTAACACTTTGCTTCGGCGCTTCGGGCGATCTTTGCTCAACCTCTGGCACACAGCACTGGAACATCAGCGGTTTCAATAAAGTCGGAGTCGCTGGCAACGGCCTTGCCCTTATAGAATCAGAGTCAGTGGTTGGAACCATTACTGTTGACGGCGCCAACGTCGACGATCCAAATTTTAATGGCGACATTTATGGCTTTGCAGTCGCAGATTCTGCCGATAAGCTAGGATTCGTTGTAGGTATCGACATCGAGAATACTGTAAGCGCACCGGTTGGAAACCGAAGCGTTCTCGGCAGTGTATTGATAGAATCTGCTGAAACAATTTCCACATCGCAAGTGCAAGCCGTTAGCGACAATCCAGATTTTGGACTGCTGCTCCTCCGAGAACCAATCACCAATACGTCGGCTTCTCCAAATTTCGCGAGCACTATTTGGGGCTGGACCGACAACTCGCAATCGGATCCATTACTTCTGACTCTAAATGGCTATGTTGACGGCGATACTCGTCTTCAAGATGGCGCTGATTACTTCGATACTACTGCTCCAACGCCTAATCAATTTGATTTTGGATTCAGGCTCAAAGCCACTAGTTCCTCAGCCACTTTCGTTGGCGATACAGACACCACCCTCGCCGCCTATGGTCTTAACTGGGGGTTGTGGGATGGCAGCAATAGCGATGCTATTAAGGTGTTCGATGCAATAGGATTGAAGAACAACCTGAGCCAACTAGACGTTGAAGTTGCCGCACTGCTTATCAGCGCAGAGCCCGCTTTTACCGGCAGCAACTTA
>CAYGRT010000067.1:4305-8800 GCA_964352355.1 uncultured Pseudohongiella sp.
ATCTGTATGGCTTTATGGTCGAAGACAGCGCTGACAAGCCTGGCTTTGTGTTGGGATTCGATTTTAGTAATGATGATTCGGTCGCTACAACGGGAAGTAAGTCAGTGCTCGGCGCGGCTTTGCTGGAGTCTGCTGAAACCCTGTCCACTGCACAGGTTCAAGCAGTAAGCAATGCTCCTGACTTCGGCTTAGTCTTGCTACGGGATCCTATTACGAATATTGGCTCTTCACCAAGTTACTCCGGCCCTATCTGGGGATGGACTGATGGTGCCCAAACCAATCCTCTGCTGCTGACTGAGTCCGCTTACTCCAATGGTGATATCCGCCTGCAAGACGGCGCGGACTATTATGATACAGCAGCGACAACACCTAATCAGTTCAACTACGGCTTTCAGCTTAAATCAAGCTCAGTCACCACTTTCGTCGGCGATTCCAACACTACCCTTGCAGCCTACGGGGTTAACTGGGGTTTGTGGGATGGCAGCAATGGCGACACTGCAAAAGTGTATGATGGCACTGGTTTGCAAAATACCTTTAGTCAGTTAGACGCTGAAGTTGCCGCACTGCTTATCAGCGCAGAGCCCGCTTTTACCGGCAGCAACTTAACCGGCAACGTGCGCTTTGATAGCGTCGCTTCGTTTATCGGCATTAACGATGCCAATCAGCCCATCCGAGATGTTGATGGCGGCTTTGAGCTAGATCTAGGCACTGGAATAGTGACAGGTGGCTCTTTGGATGTGTGCTTTGGTGCAAGTGGAGACACCTGTACAAGCTCCGGCATCGACAAATGGAGCGTCAGCAGCTTCAGTGGCTCCTTAGCTAGCGCCAATCGAGGCCTGTTAGATTCTGTCGATGTCACCGGCTCCATTTCCGGTTCGGTCACTTCTACCTTCACCGGTGATCTGTATGGCTTTATGGTCGAAGACAGCGCTGACAAGCCTGGCTTTGTGTTGGGTTTTGAATTTGAGAATGTTAACCCAGCAGCAACCACGGGAAGTAAATCATTGCTAGGGGGAGCGCTGTTGGAAGGGAAATACCTTCAAACCTTCGACAGCGCCTTTATTGCTCCTTACACCGGTTTCGGTTTCGCCTTATCTAAAGGCATAACGACACTGACTGCGGAATTCAGCGCAGTTATAGGCAATGCCACACATAGCAACTCAGGCAATCCGTCCGTTATTAGCTTTTTTGGTAACGGTACTGACAATAGCCCTGCTGACTTTTTCAATAGTGACCCCCAATATATCTTGAAGGGCAACGCCTCAACGAGAAACTCCTCGGCGAGTATCATTGATGTGAATTCAGCGGAAACATCTTTAAACTGGTCGTTTTGGAACAACTCATCAAGCAATATTTTGTACGATGACATCTCCAGCGGCTTTAATGAGTCAACCTTTACTGACGATCTGCTAATTGTCACCAGCACGAGTCCAGCCTTTAAAACAACGGGCACCTACACTTTTGCAGATACAACCCAAACCCGCAATTTTACGGCTATTGCTTCAAACGGGACTCTGGACGCATTAACCGGTTCGTTTGATGTAGATTTTGCGAGCGGCAATGTTAACAATGGTATTCTCCAACTTGATCTATCTGGAACTGCCTACGATCAATCTTGGACCGTAAATTTTTCGGGCACATTCAGTACTCTTTTTGACTCTCAATCAACGCCTGCTCCTCATTTGAGCTATTTAGAAGACGCAACCATAGACTCAAGCAACATCGTTGACGACTATGACGGCACCGCAACCGGCCATACCATTTCAGGCAGCATTGTTGGTATTCTTACCACGCTCACCAACGGTAGCCCGGGTTTTGCCGGTGGCTTCAACTTAGTTGATGCCGCAAATTCTTCCAATTCAGTTCTGGGTGCATTCCTATGGGGCAATGATGATTTACTTACGTCTCAAGAGCGAATTGGTATGTCGAGCACGTCGGGTGTGTTCGTTACTAGCTCGGCAAAAAACGGTGATCTAAGTGGCATTTTTGGCGGCCCGGCTTACAGTACCGCCACTCCTGGGCAAGAAATTTTTACTAATCGCAGTTTTAGCGATTCCACCTTTGGTAATAAGCTCAATCTGCTAGCCTCACAGGGCACCGTAGAAAATATCTATCGTAGCGGGGATACCACGGCTAGTTCAGCTGCGTCCACCAATGGATTAGACCGCTGGGGTAAATGGCAGTCTGCAACAATTGGCACCAACGCATTTAATCTACATACCCACTCTGCAACAGGAACTAGTAGCTCCGCTGCTGCCGGTGATGTCGGTTATTGGTTCTTAGGCGATCCTATCGATGCAGACGATGTCCCAACCTCAGGCTCCTTCACATTTGGTGGCACTGGAATTGGCAGCGCATTAGTCGCTCTTCAAGGTAGTTACTCTCACTCGGGTTCTAGTGGTGCAAATACACCTGCATACCTTGCAATAGATGCTGATTCTGGCTCTCAATTCTCCTTCGATATTACTTTTACTAATGGTGGTGGCACTATTAGCAATGGATTGTTGAATTTCACAGCGGGTGGCGAAACAGTCACATGGACCGCAAACTTTGATGGCACATTAGTCGGCGCTTTTCTAAATGCCAGTATTAACGGAACAGGCACGTCCAATTACATTTACGACATCAATGGCAATGAGTACGAGAACACCGACTCATCAATGCAAGGCCAAATACAGGGTTACTTTACTGGATCTAGCACAGTCGAAGGTGCTGCCTTGGCATTTAACCTAAGTGCTTCAACTAACGATGGTGGTACTAAAAATGCCCTATTTGGCACAGTTCTACTTGGCGCTGGAGCACCGGATATTGCTGAGCTCACTCTCCCCAATTCGACTGCAGAAGACTATTCAATTGCTTGGGGAAAATGGGACAATCCAATCAATGAAAATTGGTTAGTCATAGAACCAAACGATTCAGGTAGTGTGCAAATACAAACCAGCGAGCACCTAGCCTTAGTGAACCCTACTCCAATTGCGAACTTAACGGGTACCGGTAATTATGAAACAACAATCGCCTCCTCGTTCATTGGTAGCGGTAATGCAGGGGATGTGACACAAGTGGTCGCAGGAATGGCGGTGGATTTTGATTCCGGCTTGATAGCGAATGGCTTGCTACAGGTAGAAGTCGCAAATACGCAAGCATGGCAAATTGATTTCACCGGCACCGTAAATGCTGGGCTAGTAGAGCTAAACGCCACATCTGGCCTGCTTATGGATCCGGGCGGCGTACTCAGTAACTCTATTGAAGCTAATCTAGGCGGCGTTTTTACCGGAAACTACGGTGAGGCGTTTGTTGGAGGCTTCGAACTGGTGGACCAGATTAACTCCTTAAATCAGGTGAATGGCCTGTATACCATTGAACGTTAACAGATGGCGCCGCACTCCACGGCGCCGGCACCTTCATTTTCTACAATAAACATAACTATTAGCTTGTTTTCCTGCGGCATACTCACCGAGCTATTCTTCTTTTTTCTCAAAATCCAGCGATGCAGAATTGATGCAATATCGAAGACCCGTGGTGTCTTGCGGTCCGTCAGGAAACACATGACCTAAATGGGACTCACATTTCCCGCAAACTACTTCGGTACGAATCATGCCGTGTGATAGATCCGCGTTCTCCTTAATACTTGCCGCTTCAGCTGGTTGGTAAAAGCTAGGCCAGCCAGACCCCGAATCGTATTTTGTGTCAGAACTAAACAAGGGCTCGCCACAGGCTGCGCAGCGGTACATACCTGGGTCTTTCAAATCCCAATATTTGCCTGTAAAAGCACGCTCAGTACCTCCCTGCCTTAGCACGTTATAGCGTTCTTCGCCGAGTTCTTCCTTCCACTCTTGCTCGGTTTTGACAGATTTTGTATTACTTTTGTCCTGACTAGATTCGTGACTCATTGAGTTTCCATCCTGTGACTAAATTAAGATCTCTTGATTAACGCAGTAACTTCTCTATTTTGGCCAGCCATTGACCTAGCGGCAATACTATGGCTGTAATTGAAAATAACAAGTGCAGTCCAGTTAGCGTCTAATATAAACTACGCCGCCTAAAGATCTAAAAATTGGCAACTATATAAGGCAGCAGTGAAATGTTAACACTTGCAGACTTCGGCCGACACACTAAAAACGATCATCACTTTATCTATTGAACACACTATGAAATCGATACCACAGTCCAAAAAGCTCGCCAACGTCTGTTACGAAATCCGTGGACCAGCTTTAAAGCGAGCAAAGGAGTTAGAGGAAGACGGTCACCGAATCCTGAAGCTAAACATTGGTAATCCTGCGCCTTTTGGTTTTAATGCACCTGATGAAATTCTCTATGACGTCATCCACAATCTATCCAGTGCCCAAGGCTATAGCGACTCAAAAGGAATCTATCCGGCGCGTAAAGCAATTATGCAAGAGTCTCAGCGCCTTAATGTTAAAGGGGTTGAGATCGACGACATCTATTTGGGCAATGGGGTAAGCGAGCTAATCACCATGTCCATGCAAGCCTTGCT
>CAYGRT010000068.1:0-8404 GCA_964352355.1 uncultured Pseudohongiella sp.
AAGCCCCAGCAGCTATTATTTTTCCTGTGGGTCAGGGGTTTTAGAATCTTTGGCGGGGGTTCTATCAGCTGGTTTAGCCATAGCCGCCTCTAGCTCCTCCCGGGTCATCATGTCTAGATCCCAGTGGCTAGTATGCTTGTCTTTGATCTCTTCTCGAAATAAACGCTGTTTTTTCACTGCTGCATTTCCTTTGAACGTAAAAGGATAAAGTGGAAGATCGAGCTTAGGCGTGCAGACCTTAGATGTCCAGTCACAATATCAAGAACTAATGGTGTCCCTTGTTAAAAATAAGCTCGATAACCTCAATTGCGCTACCAATGCAGTTGCTTAGTCGCTCAAAAGCCACTATTTTCGTCCTATTAATTTCTAAGTGAGTGAGAGTAAACATGAGCAAGCGTTTTAACATTGTGGCATTGGTTTTCGCATCTAGTTTGACGGGTGGTGCTTTTGCCGCCGATGCCTACGTTGCACCCCGTACAGAGTGGGGCCAACCTGATTTGCAAGGTGTTTGGAATTTCTCATCCAATGTGCCTATGCAGCGGCCAGAGCAGTTTGGTGATCGACAGTTTATGACAGATGACGAAATTGCGGCCCTGCGCAAACGGCTGGCAGAAGCCGATGCTGCATCTGATCAAGCGGTGCCTTCCAGTGAAAACAGTGCGGGTGGTTACAACGATTTCTGGGTAGAAAGTGCGGGTATCACTGATCGTATTCGAACGTCGCATATTGTCTATCCAGAAAACGGGCGTATGCCAGCGCGAGTAGAAGGCTCGGCGGTGCAGTTTGGTGGCTTGGGGGATGATGTTCCCGGTGAACGACCTGTGCGCTATACGGTGGGTGGTATCGCCAAAGACGGCCCAGAAGATCGAGGTCTGTCAGAACGCTGCATCGTGGGTTTTAATGACGGCCCTCCTTTCGTGCCTAGTCTCTATAATAATAATGTGCAAATTTTTCAGAACAAAGATCATGTCGTGTTGCTGACAGAAATGATTCATAACGCGCGCACAGTGCCAATCGGTAAAGAGCATATTACCGAGGATGTGACTTCTTGGTCTGGTGACTCTAAAGGCTATTGGGATGGTGACACCTTAGTTGTTGTGACTAAAAACTTTAATGGCCTGACGCAGAGCTTCAGCGCTTTTGGAACATCAGATAAAAAAGTGCTGACTGAGCGGTTTACTCGGATTGATCCAGTGACCGTGAATTATGAATGGACTATTGATGATCCTGCGACGTTTACTGACAAAATCACTGCAATTGTTCCCATGACTAAAGTGGCTGGCCAACTTTATGAGTACGCCTGTCATGAAGGTAACTATGGCATGGTAAACATTCTTCGCGGAGAACGAGCGGCGGAGCAAATGGCAGCTGAGTCTGGTAGCAATTAATCACCCGCAATATGACTAAGGCCGGGGGTTTTACTCCGGCCTCTTTGTCTCCTCTCTCGTTGACCCCTTCTTAACTGCTGCTGGTTTGTGGCCAGTTTCACTATCCAGGCCCGCTTACCGCTGCCTAGACTATATATCCTCAGCTTTTGGCCCCAACGCACTGAAAAGTGGCACTAGTCCACTTATTTCTATTTTTTATCTATTAGGCATTGACGAAGACTTTATGCAAAAGTACTGTATATATAAACAGTATTTTAAAGCAATGTCATCATGCCCTTTAATCCCCCATTTAAAACAGCGCCTTCTGCGCTGGGAATCGCTGACGAATCAAAATCAGTAAGTCAGGGAGGTGGCTACGCGGAATTACACTGCCTATCCAATTTCACATTTTTACGCGGTGCTTCATTTCCAGAGGAACTAGTAGAGCAGGCACAGAGTCTAGGCTATCAAGCGCTGGCCATTACCGATGAGTGCTCACTTTCTGGCGTTGTACGTGCTCACACGGCTGCCAAGCAATTGGATCTGAGATTGATTATTGGCAGCGAATTTCTGCTTGCGCCGTCTGGGGAAAGCCGGTCGTCTCAAACAGCAGCCATTAACCAAGATTGTCATCTAGTGATTCTGGCTAAAACTCGATTTGGCTACGGTCAGCTAAGCCATTTAATCACCTGCGCCAGAAGAGAAGCGGTGAAAGGCGAATACTTCATTGATCGCGCCATGTTAGAGGCTAATCTTCCTCATGACTGTATTGTGCTGTGGCTACCAAACCTGCAGCAAGCGCCAGAACAAATTGCCTGCCAAGCCGTATGGTTAGGCCGATTGTTTCACCGGCAATTATGGATAGGCGCTCAGTTGCTGCTGCGGGGTAATGACCGGCTTAAGTTGGCGCGGCTTAAAAAATTAGGCGAGCAGTTTTCAATTCCCTTGTGTGCAACGGGAGGTGTTTATATGCATCACCCACAGCGGCGCGTGCTACAGGACACCATCACTGCCATTAGGTTAGGTAGGAAGCTGACGGAGCTAGGTCTCGATGGGGAGAGTAACGGCCAACGCCATCTTAGGTCCTTGGATCAGATTGCTAAACTTTATCCTCCCGCTTTAATCGATGCCACCATTGAAATTAGCCAACAGTGTCAGTTTGTACTTGATGAGCTGCGCTATGAATACCCCAGAGAGCTAGTGCCGCAGGAATACACCGCAAGCGCTTGGCTCAGAGAGTTAACCGAGGCAGGTATTCGCAGGCGCTGGCCCGAGGGGATAGCGCCAAAGGTTAGAAATATCATCGAGCATGAACTAACGCTGATAAAGCAGCTAGGCTACGAACACTATTTTCTCACTGTGCATGACTTAGTCGATTACGCACGGAGCCAACACATACTGTGCCAAGGGCGAGGTTCAGCCGCCAATTCAGCCGTGTGCTATTGCCTCGGAATTACTGAAGTTGATCCCGCTAGGGTGGAGGTACTATTCGAGCGCTTTATTTCTAAAGAGCGCAATGAGCCACCAGACATCGATGTGGATTTTGAAAACGCACGGCGGGAAGAAGTGATTCAATACATCTATCGCAAGTACGGCAGGCACCGCGCAGCAATTGCTGCAACGGTAATCACCTATCGGTCTCGCAGTGCTATTAGGGACGTTGGCAAAGTATTAGGCTTGGACGAAGAGTTGCTGAACCACATTGCTAAGTCTATTTACTGGTGGGGAACTAACCTAGAGGAGCAATTAGCCGATGCCAATATCGACTATGGTGATCCTAACATCAAAAAACTGATAGGCCTGTCTAAGCTGTTGATTGGTTTCCCTCGCCATCTCTCACAGCATGTTGGCGGTTTTATTATTAGCCAAGGCCCCCTTTCCCATCTGGTGCCAATTGAAAACGCATCGATGAAGGATCGCACCGTTATTCAATGGGAAAAAGACGATCTGGAATCTTTGGGGCTTTTAAAAATAGATGTACTAGCACTAGGTATGCTTACCGCTGTGCAGAAATGTTTAACGCTAATCAGCAGTTACAGTAGCGCGCCGCTAACTTTGCAAAAAGTCCCGGCAGAAGATGCTAAGGTCTATGACATGATGGGCCGAGCGGATACGGTGGGGGTTTTCCAAATTGAGTCTAGGGCGCAGATGAGTATGCTGCCTAGGTTAAAACCTCGCTGTTATTATGACTTGGTTATTCAGATCGCTATTGTGAGACCCGGCCCTATTCAGGGAGATATGGTACACCCCTATCTAAACCGCCGTAGCGGTAAAGAAGCCGTAAGCTATCCTAGTGATGCTGTAAAAGATGCTTTGGAGAGAACCCTAGGGGTACCAATTTTTCAAGAACAGGTAATGCAGCTAGCGATGGTAGCGGCAGGGTTTAGTGGTGGCGAGGCTGATAAGCTTCGGCGTGCCATGGCAGCTTGGAAACGTAAAGGCGGTTTAGAGCCATACCGCGACAAATTAATTAGGGGCATGTTAGAAAGAGGCTATGAGCTGAGTTTCGCAGAGCAACTATTTAATCAAATAAAAGGCTTTGGCGACTATGGTTTCCCAGAGTCCCATTCAGCGAGTTTTGCACTAATAGCTTATGTTTCCTCATGGATGAAATATTATCATCCGGCAGCTTTTTGTTGTGCGTTGTTGAATAGCCAACCCATGGGTTTCTATGCTCCCTCACAGTTAATAAAAGACGCGCAAAGACATGGTGTTACTGTTTTGCCAATAGACATCAACGCGAGTGATTACGACTGTACGCTGGAGCTGCCCGAAGGTTTTAGAAAGCTAGAAGACCCAAGCCGAGTAACTACCAGCCCTAAACTTCGTATAGGTTTTTGTCGTGTTAAAGGTTTGTCGTTTGAAGGCGCACAGGCAGTAATCGAAGCACGTTCCTCCCATAAGTTTCGCTCGATACAAGATTTAGTTTTTTTGAGCGGGATTGGCAAAAAGGATTTAGAAGCCTTGGCTGCCGCGGATGCGCTGAGAGGGTTGAGTGGAGATCGCCATCGGGCATTTTGGCAGGTATCTGGCGCTGAGAAAGAAGCTTCGTTTGATAAACATCAAACCTTAAGTTTTTTTGCGGATCAACATTTCGCCGACAACGATTTTGGCATAGATGTGTTATTACCGGTGGCCACGGAGGGTCAGAATATTGTTGGAGACTACAGCGCATCGGGCTTTACATTGCGCCGGCACCCGGTAGCGCTATTTCGTCAACATCTAGCAGCGTATGATGTGGTTGCGGCAACCGATTTAAACCATGTGCCTGATGAGTCTGATGTGAAAATTACGGGCTTAGTTACTTGTCGGCAGCGTCCTATGACGGCTGCGGGGGTGACGTTCTTAACCTTGGAAGATGAGAGCGGTTTTGTAAATGTGGTGGTGTGGCCCAGCTTGGGTGAAAAATTAAGACCTATTGTAAGGCAGGCTATGCTTTTAGGAGTTGTGGGTCATGTGCAAAAAAGTGAGGGAGTCACTCACCTGATCGCGCGGGATCTAGTCGACCTGAGTCACTGGTTGGGCGATATGGAATTGTCCTCAAGAAATTTTACTTAAGCACAGGCCGCCCAGGTAGAACCTACACTTCTAAGGAATATAAAAGTGGCTAATGTATCATGCTCAAGAGTCTGCATAAGCGGCTTCTAATGCCGCTATATCGAACTTGATCATTGTGTTCATCGCTGCCAACACTCTTGCTGTTCTTGCCTCATCATCGGTGCTAATCATATCGAAAAATTGTTTAGGCACTATTTGCCAAGGCAGTCCGTATTTGTCCTTTAGCCAACCACAGGCCATGGTTTCACCGCCCTCGGTGAGAGCATTCCAGTAACGGTCGATCTCCTGCTGAGAGTCACAGGTCACCAAAAAAGACGTTGCTTCGCTGAACGAAAATGCAGGACCGCCATTGAGCGCAACGTAGTCTTGATCTGCCAAGCGGAAACTAATTGTTAACACAGAGCCTTTCGGTTGTGGAATATCGCCTTGGCTGTAGGTTGTTTGTGTGATCTCGGAATCTGGGAAGATACTCAGATAGAAGTTTACGGCTTCTTCGGCGTTGTCATTGAACCAGAGAAATGGAGTGATTTTTTTCATACAGAATGCTCTTTGTAATTATTATTTAGGTGGCTATTCTTCTCAGCAGTCTAGGTTATTGTTTCTTAATTCACAATCCTGTGATGCTGCTGTTCAGGAAAAATAGCCGTGCAGAAACCAACGTTTTTCTCCACTGCACTCATGATAAATCCAAAGCCTGCTGCCATTGGCTTCTCTTGCCACATAGTAATCACGGCGAATGTCATTTCCAGACCACCAGCAGGTTTCGATTCGCTCGGGGCCGCTTACAATAACAATAGGGCCTCGATGATAGAGCCGGCTGTTTTTCAACGTAAGTTGTTCTGCGGGGTCAAGCAGCCAAATAGGGCGAGGTGAGAGGGGTATTTCGTTATGCTTGAAAACCGTATCAGCGCTGCGTTGTGTAAATGCCACAACATCGAATTGCTGGCTCGCATATTCTGGGCAATGCTCGGCAACATGTTTGATGTTTTTTAGCGCGCTATCCCCTAATCGGGCGCGTAATTTCTCCATAAACTGGCTCAAGTCGCTATCCCGAGTTTCCGCATCTACTTTGCCTTCGAGAGCGAGTGAGCCGCTATGGGGAGTAAAGGCATCAAATTCATTTACCTGTAGTTTTAATCCTATTACAGGAGCTGGCATGGTGAGGTTATTGAAGTGGGTTTCTATTAATAAAAGAAAATGCTCCGCTTGTCGGTTAGGTTGTCGCAGTGATAGTTCGATCGAGGTAGAAGATCTTTTTTCATGCAGCAATGAAATTATTAAATGACCAGTACAAAGATCACGGCGTGTTAAAAAATCAGTAAGCTGTAATAGCATTTCATCTACTACTGGCAATAACCGGTCTAAATTTTCCAATTCATAAGGCAGGTCGTAGGAAGTGCTGAACGTCGGCGGTGGCAGATAATTTTTGGTGGGCTCAGGTGCTTTGCCTAATGCTTTGTTTAACGTGTTTACAAATTCGCTACCAAATCTTTTGCGAATGCCATCTGCGGGTAAGCGCCAAATATCTTTGAGGTGACGTATCCCCATGTTGTAAAGTCGACGCTGCTGTTCGGCATTCAATTGCAATACGTTTAGCTCAAGCTCGCCCAACACCGAACGTAAATTCTGTTTTTGATAAACCAATGTATTGCGGCCCGATCTGGCAAGCAATAGGCTCGCTGTCACAGTGGGGCTTGCGGCATATAAAAAATCATCAGCCAGTTTCATTTCTATTAAAGCTGGAGTTAAAGCAGCGTTGAGCTTTTCATGGATGGAATTAATGCCACCGAAATACTTAAGGCTGCTACGAATCTCGCAAACTAAAGCTTGGGGGTGAAAAGAAACCGTTGCACTAACGCTCTCCGCCACTTCGGCTAATCGATTTAAGCAGTGCTGCTGTTGATTGTGACTAAGGGTCTTTAGTTGAGGGAAATACAGGGCATACCAGAGCCCGTCTTTATGCTTGAGACTTGTTGCCCTCTGAGATTTGGCTTGATGCTCTGAATGTTTACTGAGCGCAGAAATTGAGCCCACAGCAGCGATGGCCGATAGCGGGGTGCTAGTGTTTGCGCTCTTAAGGCTAGCAAGACGAGCGGCCAAGGTTTGCCCAATTAGATTGCTAGCGTTAGGGCTTTTGGTAGCAAGATAAGCTGAGTCCGCTACCTTTCCAGCAGAAGGCAGAGGCAGCTTAGCTAAAGTATCCGGCTCATCCAATGGTGTTCTCCACTAGGGAACCTCTGATTAAGTTCATGATTACTCTGTGGGCCTTTTCTTTAAAGAGCAGACACCGAGCTGCTGTAGGGCTTGGGCGAAGCTAGTGGCTTCACCCTTGGCGAGTTTTAGGTGGTGGCCGAAACATAGGCGCGGCGGATATTATGGCTGTAAAGATCTAGCTCCGCCGTGCGCGGGCGGAAATTACCCCTAGCTTTCATGACAGTCACTTCGGCCGCTGAAAAAAGATCTCTTCTGGCGGAAGACTCTTTTATTTTCAGCCGCAGTGGAGATGGTGAGTGCTCACTATCATTTTTCTTGAATACAACTCCTAAGGTGTTGCCGGTGTCGGCTGCGAGCTGTAGGCGCCGCAGCACAGGGTTAGGTAGCCAGTTTTGCCAAGCTAGCACTAGGCCACAATTCTCGGTTTGTAGCGCCTTCTCCATGCTCCATAGGGCATCTTTGCAGCTGGTGTTACTGTCCACCACCAAGATATGGTCGGTATTAATGCCGGCTTGCGCTAAGGCAGGTGCGTAGACGCAATGGGGCGGCGCTATCCATAAAATCCATTTGCCTTGCTCGACGACCGAACGCATGAGGGGCAAAAGCAGTTGTATTTCCCCCATGCCCCACTGTGGGCTGGCAATTTCAATGAGGCCTTTTTCCGGCCAGCCGCGCCCTGGAAGAATGTCATCTAAATTGGCATATCCGGTGCTGCGGCCATGAAAACCCTGACCAGCCATGTCGCAGCCGCGCCATAGGAGTGGGTTGCCATGCAATAGGTGGTCAATATGCCCAAAGGCCTTGTTATTCGTGGCTTGGGGAGATTCTGTAAGGTTTAAAACCGGAGCCATAGCTGCTACCTCGCGGATGTATTACTGTATGTTTGTACAGTATTATAAGCAGGGTTTTAAAGAAAGCAAGCTTAAATAACATTCATCAAGTAGCATGGCACATAACTGGCCTATCCAGTTGTTTTTTAAAAAGAATTAAAGCTTGCTATGGGGGTGCCGCTACAGTATTTGAGCGTTAAACCTGTGGGGGAAAACATGAGTAAAAAACCAGATATGGTTATGGTTGTGATTACGTTATTCGTAATGAGCATCTTGGCCAGTGGAGTTGCACAAAGCGCGCTGCTTTAAACTGGTCCAAAATTAGAAGTTAAGATAACGAACAAGGATACTAAACCAAGGAAAGGTAGTTAAAGTAAGGCCTAATCCCGCCCTATGCAGTATCGGGGCGGTATATTTTCACTGCAGTGACCACTG
>CAYGRT010000069.1:0-8125 GCA_964352355.1 uncultured Pseudohongiella sp.
CGTCGGGCTCATAACCCGAAGGTCGTAGGTTCAAATCCTGCCCCCGCTACCAATCGACATGGGTCCATACCGGACACATAGGTGACACTTTTGAAGCAAATGGCGTTTCACCCATTTGACCAGCGCTTCATCATCCACCGTGAATCATTTTTCTTATCGTTTCTAATCTAAGTAAGGGCGGTTGAATAGATTCGACCCACCTACCCCAGCTTTGCGTTTTTCTGGTAATAGAAAGCCACTATCAAGCGCCAAACAGTGAACTCGCTCATCCATTTAGAAAACCGGGCCAGTGATGACGAATCTTGCTGAAAACTCACAGCTCGAGATCTCTCGACAACCGGTACCATTATTCGGGTATTGTTAGCCACTTTAGAAATGAGCTAAGGTGCATTCCTTAACAGCATCGTGGGATTAAGAATCCTTCGAATTGCACAGTCTTACTATTACATCTCATATCAGTATGTAGTTGCTTTGTCTTGTCATAGTCCTCTGAAAAATCGAGATATTTTTGAAGGCACAATCAAATTCTAGGGTATGGTGTTAGTAATCGCTAAGTTTAGGAGATCACGCGATGCAACTAGTATTTAGGCTAAATGAGGTCGAGTCTTTAGATTTTGGTATAACAAAGCTGAACTTAAAAAGAGTACCCAAGGCATCAAGCCCTGTCCGAATTATCTATTGGCTCGTTAAAATAGGTCTTTTCTCAGCACTAGCCACACTAGCTTCAACTGCGAGCGCACAACCCGCAGTCCTCGATGGAGCCGTTGTTAAGATCCCTGTGGTTCAAGTCTTCGAGACCGCCTACAGAATCGATCTGGCCTTAGTCCCAAATAGTGATCCAGTTATTTTTGATTTAATTGGAGCTGAAGAGTTAACAAACGCAAATGTTGCCGAGGTTAGTAGTTTTTCTGATAACGTACTAACTATTCCTACCATCCAAGTAGGGGATACAAACTTCCGACTTGAACTAACCCTCAGTAATACCTCTCCAATTCAATTTCAGCTGACTGGTTTTAGTGTAAACCAGGAAGGCGAACCCCCAGATGCGCTAACATTTTTCCAAACCAACGTTTCATCGCAGATTATTAACTCGCGCTGTGTGGTATGCCACGTTGAAGGTGGCGTAGCAGCAAACACCGGGCTGATATATGAACGAAATGGGAACAATGTAGATGTCGCTAATTTTGACCGCCTAGTAGCTTTTATCAATTCCAGGACTGATGCTCAAGATTATATTCTATCCAAAGCGAGTGGGGGGCTTAGTCATGGCGGCGGCCTTCAGCTCGCCTCAGGAGGAAGCGACTACAACAATCTCGAGGCAGTTATCTCCTTGATAACCACGGGCACATCGACTAACCCTGTATCTGCAGCGTCACTTTTTAACAGCGTACAACTTGAGCTAAACCAAGATACTTTGCGCCGAGCAGCGATCATTCTATCTGGCAAAGCGCCAACTGCATCAGAGATCAGCAGTGTTCAAAATAGGAGCATAGAGTCCTTAAAAGCGGCTATTAGAGACTTGATGCAAGGCGATGGTTTCCATGAGTTCTTGGTCGAAGGAGCAAATGATCGCTTACTTATCAGGGGCCTTACAGAGGATATTCCCTTGAGTTTCTGCCTTTCTTGCTTTCCCTTGTTCACCAATATCAGAGTAGATTTAGACCTCGCTGCATTTAATGACCACAGCCAAAAGTATTATCGTGACGCCTGGATTGCTGAAATTATTTACGGCACAACCGAATCGCCTTTAGAGCTAATTGCATATGTTGTTGAAAACGATCTCCCTTATTCTGAGATTTTGACTGCCGACTACATGATGGTGAATCCTAGGCTTAATGAGCTTTTCGAAACAGGTGTTGTCTTTGATCCCATTGCGCCGCCGACTAGTTTCAAGCCCGGAAAGGTAAGGAAGATGTATGCGGATAATTGGAATACGATTACTGAGGAAGTGCCTGAAATTAATGCGAAACGTGTGATCGATCCAGGCATGGAATCTTTCGCATGGCCTCACGCAGGTGTTCTCAATTCTATGAGCTTTCTGGCGCGCTATCCGACAACACCTACCAATAGAAATAGAGCCCGCGCTAGATGGACATATTTGCACTTCCTTGAAACAGACATAGAGCGATCGGCTCCCAGAACCACCGACCCGGCAGCGCTAGCCGACACCAATAACCCAACTATGAATAATCCCGCCTGCACCGTATGTCATGCCATTATGGATCCGGTTGCTGGCACGTTTCAGAATTGGTGGGATTTCGGACTCTATAGATTTGTTAATGGTACAGATTCCCTTGACGGTGATTATAAGAATCCCCCCGATAACTCAATTTCCCCTTATCAACACGGCGACACGTGGTATAGGGACATGAGAGAACCTGGGTTCGAAGGAAAAAAAGCACCCAATAACGCCAATAGCTTACAGTGGCTGGCGCAAGAGATTGTTGCCGATCCTCGCTTCGCTCGCGCGGCCGTGAAATTTTGGTGGCCTTCAGTGATTGGCACTGAAGTACTGTACCCACCTGAGGTTGAATCGGATGCGACCTATATTAGCCAGCTGGCAGCCTATGATGCTCAGAACCAGACAATTCAGGAAATAGCCGACCGGTTTACGGCAGGAGGCATGAATCTCAGAGACTTACTTGTCGATTTGTTTGTGTCTGACTGGTTTCGGGTAGAGCGCGTTGAATCGACAGAATCTACCCTACTGGCCGCTCATGAGTTCGCGCAGCTAGGCAGCGAAGCTCTGCTAACACCAGAGCGCTTGGTTAAAAAGACAAGCAACTTGACAGGCTATACTTGGAACAATACTCCCAACCCCCGCCTGGAAACCTACACGCCCGGGTTGTTGCGCGACGACTTTGGGCTTTTTTACGGTGGCATCGACTCTTCATCGGTGACCAAGCGAGCCGCTGAACTGACACCCTTGATGACTTCCTTAGCAATGTCTCTGGCATTGGAATCCGCCTGCCCAATTGCAGTCAAAGACTTTGCAATTCCTGATTCAAAACGCAAACTGTTTGCAGGCATAAATAATCTCACGACCCCACTTTCGCAAGGCTCAATGGAGACATTGCTAAGCACCACAGCCGCCACTCCAACCGATATTCAATTTAATGTGAATCTTCCGGCAGGAAACCATGAGCTTGTCGTTGCTTCTGTAGACGGCGCCTGCTTTTACAATAGTGCTACGGGTAGTTGCTCATCAACATCTTATCTTTCCTTTCTAAATTATGAAGTGCGCACTCCCGGACAATCATCTGGTCCTAGACTACCTGCTTCATATAGCAGAGCAATTTCGCCAAAGGCGTGTGCAAGCGACGCTGGCACAGCAGGTATCCATCTATATGGTGCCTGCCCAATTCGGTTACCCATTAACGCACCAACCGCCGGAACCTATACCGTCGTTGCATCGGTGCAAGGTCAGTCAAATGGGGCACTCAGCAGCTTGACTGACACTATCAAAGTGGCCGTTTCAGTAGATACTGCACAATCAGCGGCGAACTCAACTGCCGCTGGCGCCATAGCCATCAAGCAAAAAATTGCAAGCCTGTTTCAAGTATTGTTAGGCAAAACTGTAACATCAGATTCATCAGAGGTGAGTGATGTATATGCTCTTTTTATAGATAGTTGGAATGCGAGGCTCAATACTGACGATTCCAGAAACTTGCAGTGGATAGAGAACCTGACCTGCACACCTTTCGAAGATCGACAAATTTTTGATGGTTTGGACTATACAGGTGAAGCATGGACAATTGAATATCTTGATGATGGATACCCAAACTTGCGGTTGACAGACCAAGGCTTTCAGTATTTGCAGAGACTCTCCTATGACCCAAGCAACGTGAAGTATGCATGGACTACAGTGTTAACTTATTTCCTCTCACACTATGATTACTTGTTTGAATAGGGGACGCGCAAGATGAATAGAAGAAACCTATTAAAAACTCTTATTCAGGCCAGCGGTTTGAGTATGCTCCCCGCTTTTCCAGTCAACCTATTTGCTCAATCTGGCTATAGCGGCAAATTACTACTCGCTTTGCAATTAGATGGCGGTGTCGATGTCACTAGTTTTTGCGATCCCAAAACTAATGTAACCGGCGAACTGGACATCAATAACTGGGCCAGAAGTGGAGAAATTCAGACTGCAGCGAACATCAGATATGCACCCTACGCGGGCAACCAGGCATTTTTTGAAAAGTATGCTCAGCAGATGTTGGTAATCAATGGGGTAGATGCTCAAACCAACGCCCACTCAGTAGGTGTTTTGAATAACTGGAGCGGCAGAAACTCAGAGGGTTTCCCTACACTCACAGCGTTGATGGCTGCCACAGTGGCACCTCAGTTGCCTTTAGCCTATTTGAACTTTGGAGGCTTGGCGTCCACTGCAAACATAATCCGAAGTTCTCGCATCAATGATGTAAGCGCTCTGCAGAATATTATATTTCCAAATCAATATCGGTGGGACAATACGAGATCTTTTAGATCGACGGCCGATATGGATAGGGTATTTGCACTGCATCAGAAAAATGCTTCTTTGGCAGTCGCAGAAACAACCACGCCGGTCGGCTCCCTTAGCAAGCGGAAGTCTTATCAACAATCTCTGAATCAATTAGATGGCTTGAAGGTATTAGGAGATTTCATACCCAGCCAAGGATCCATTCAGCCACATCGTCAACTCACTAGGACAATTAGGAGCTCACTACATCAGCAGATTCAAACTGCCCTGCTGTCTATGGCAGCGGGAGTCACAGTATCTGCAGATCTATTTGAAGGAGGCTTCGATACTCACGTTTCTCATGATCGTGATCATCCTTTATTGCTGGCAAACGCAACCGATGGTATTGATTATTTATGGACCACCGCTGAAGAGTTGGGCTTGGATAACAGATTGGTTGTCGTGATTGGATCAGATTTCAGCCGTACGCCTTACTATAATGGCAGCAATGGTAAAGACCATTGGCCGATAGGCAGCTATATAGTGATGGAAAAGAATGTCGCATACACTAACCGTGTTATTGGTGAAACTGATGAGGGGCACAACGCCTACCCAATCAATCCAAATACATTGCAGCGTGACAATTTCGATGGAGCGATCATCAAGCCTAACCATGTGCACAAAGCTCTGCGAAATTATTTGGGGCTGAGCTCCAACTCGTTGGCTCAAAGATTTCCATTCAGCGCTTCCGAAGATTTCAACTTTTTTGGGTGACAGTCTTCAGAAGTTAAGGAATTTAGCGTTTCAGAAATTCATTTTTAACCTACGATGCTTGGAAAATTGAAATTCCGGATAAAGAAAGCGCTTGATTGCAACATCACTGCGCGGATCAAACAAGGTTCAAAGTAGAAAAACACAAGCTGTCTGTAAGGGCTAAATTAAGCGTTTGGACACAGCAACTGAAACCAATTAAATCACTCCTTTACGAATGCATTCGGCAACCAATTCAGTCGTGTTTTTACAACCAGCCTTTCGCAGAAGATTTTTGCGATGGGTTGCTGCAGTTTCATAAGAAATAGTTAGCAAAGCGGCTAGTTCATCGGTCGAGTTACCTAAGCTTAAAAGCTTAAGTACCTGAACCTCCCTAGGGGTGAAAACCTTGCTTTCTTTGCTATAGTCGTAAGGCACGTAATTATCAAATACATCTTCTGCAAATACATCAATATTTAAATACGAAGGCTCGCCATACAAGCCATTCAGATTCATCTTATAGTTATTCTCGGCGGTGATATGGTTTATATCAGTAAATGAAGTAAAGACTTTTAATAGAGACCCTTCTTCAGTGGCTTTCATCGTCACTGTTTGCAATAGGATTAACTTAGAAGCATGCGGGCTTGTTCGCATTCTAAGACAATAACTAATTTTGTATTTCAAAATTTTGTCCGGTGTGATGCAGTTTCTCAGGAAATGCGCGACCACATCTTCGCAGCGAAAGAAAAAATGGATATCTTCTGGGTGGATTAAGTCGATGATGCCCGATAGCGATAACTTATCCCTTTCAATGCCCAATACATCAAGTGTGAAATCGCTCACGAGATCGTATGTGAATGTCGTTGAGTCCATTACGTAGTAACAGTGGGGGCCCGGACAAAATAAATTGGCCCATAAGTCAGCCATCTCGTGTTTCAGCAATTCAGAAGATGTCGTCGCCAAATATTGAGGATGGGAATTCCAAATATTCCTTACGATTGCTTCTTTGGATATTACCTTTTTGGTCATTTTCAATCATTTCTCAACGAGTTGCAGACACAATACATATTTTTTTTGTAACCTGTGACCTATCCCCCGATTTTAGAACCATGACCTCGATGAGATTTCCAGTTAATGAGGGGGCCCCAAATCCAGTACCAGCGCCAGTGAGAATTTGGCCGGTTATGTGGTCATGCTGGCCACGTATTCAGCTGGAGATAGATTATTGAGAGCCCTGTGAGGTCGGCTCTCATTGTATTCCGTTCTCCACGCTTCGATCTTTACTCTAGCATCAGCCAAAGAACTAAACCAATGCAAGTTCAAGCACTCGTCTCTGAAGCTGCCATTAAACGATTCTATATGCGCGTTATCAGTGGGTTTTCCTGGCCTCGAGAACGCCAGCGTTACTTTGTTCTGGTATGCCCAAAAATCAGTTAGGCGTCCGGCAAATTCACTACCATTGTCACAATGTATCCGATTTGGTTTGCCTCTCTGAAATACCAGCCTTGAAAGTGTTGCAACAACATCGCAGCCGTTTAGACGTTGGCCTATAGTTGTCGCTAAACATTCACGAGTAAACGTATCCACAATGGTTAATATTCGTATCTTAGACCCTCCATGTAGCTGGTCAGCAACAAAGTCCATTGCCCAAGCTTCATTCCGCGCTTTGGGTCGGAGCTGCTCTCTTATCCTGTGTGAGGCACTGACGTTTCTTCTGGGCCGCTTAGAGCGCAGCTGTAGGCCCTCTAGACAATATAGCCGATGTACCCGTTTGTGATTGACTTGAATACCTTCACGCCGGAGCATTACATGGACTCGCTTATAGCCATATCGCACCCGAGACGTCGCTATTTCCTTAATGCGCTTTCGTAAAGCATTTTGGGGAGGTCGACGATGCTGATAACGGAAAGCTGTGCGTGATAGTTTAATCAGGCGACAAGCTCTACGTTCACTAATCCCAAAACAGGTCAACAAATGGCGCACCGCATTACGACGTTGCGATGCGCCTACCACTTTCGGGAATTAACGTCCTGCAGCATTGCTTTATCCAAACTTAAATCAGCAACGAGTTTCTTTAGTCGCTCGTTTTCGTCTCTCAGCTGCTTTAGCTCTCTAACCTGATTAGGCTCCATGCCGCCATAATCCTTCTTCCAACGGTAGAACGTACCTTCAGCTATCCCCAGTTTCCGGCAAACATCGGATACCGTAGTCCCCATTTCATGCTGCTGAACCGCTGCAACAATCTGTTCTCCCGAGTAGCGTTTCCTCTTCATATTCAGCCCTCCAATCAAGCTAAATAATGCCAGAAACTCTCACTTTCAGTGGTACTTTTTAGTGGGGGACCGTCACTGAACTCACACCAGTCAAGGACATATCACGGCAACTAAAGGCTTGCAACTGTGAGCAGTAGGTTCTTTCTAGCTAACCTAATTGCAGTAGCTGATCTTTGCTTCAACAAGACACCCAACAAGGGGCACTCCTCCAGCTCTACTGTATTCAAAAAATCACTCTAGGTGATTAATAGAGTTAATTCTAAAAACAAATTGGGTTCGCTAAATCCTTGTTATCAAGTTCTACGCTAGGTAAGCAATTGAACACGGTTCTGCCAACCCATCGGGGAATGGATTGTTATAGACAAACCACCAAAACGAGCTTGATCACTGCATCTCGTCCACAATGAGATAACTTCCCCAATCGATAATTTTCAAAATTCCTTTGTCCGAAAGCTCGCCTAATCATCATTTACATCGCTGTATAAAAGCCACGGGTCGTCCCTCAAACTTTGGTGATTGTATCCTCTGGGATGTTTGCAAGTTTCAATAACAATTGTGTGCCAACAGCCTAAAACTGAAACTGTATGGCTGTGGCTACCCACTAAGACCAAAAATATCCAACGAGGGATAGATTAAGGCCACGCAACAAAAAGGCGCCATAACC
>CAYGRT010000070.1:0-5421 GCA_964352355.1 uncultured Pseudohongiella sp.
AGCATCTGGCCGAAAACTGGACGCTGATGACTATTCCCGGCGTAAACCATTTTCCACATCATGAGCGACCTGAGTTGGTGACACAAATGATGCTCGCCTGGTTGAGCGTGCAGCGTTCGCCGCGTTAGAGCCTGACAAAGCGTTTTTTGGAATTATCAAAGCAGACTTTGGCTTGCTCGTACCTGTCACACTGCGCGCAGGTTGATAACCGATGCGCAGTCGGTGATTCAAACTTCAATCTTGACAGCCAGTAGAATTATCGACACTATCGGTTAGGCGATTTCTAAAATACACTTTATTTAGATTAGTGTTACTCACTCGATGGTTGATTCTCAGGCTAAAGGCTACCTTTCGCAAACGTGCAAGAAATTTCGCGTAGTCGCGGCATTTTTGCTCACTTTTGCATTGTTGGGTGCGCAGACTCTGGTGCTTCAACATGAGCATGATGGAGATCTCACCAGTCACGTAGATTGTTCGATTTGTATACAACAGAGCAGTGACCCAGGCTTTATACCAACCACTTTCACTTTCTCTGCTCCCAATCAAGTCGCTGGGATAGTGCTTGTAGGCACTGATTCTGAAATATCCATATCACCCTTGGTAACCCGCACTCGCGGCCCACCTCTCGTTTAATTCTTAAGTTTTAATCATTCCATTTCCGGATCTAGGCTTTGTCGCAATATGCCTGTTTTTCGGTAATTGTCTTTTGCACGGTTCGAACCGCGCATGACTGAGAAAATAGAATTCTGTGAGAGAAAATATGTTAACTGACCAATATTATTTGCACGGCGCTGCAAAAACTGCTTCCAACGGCACAACCCAACGTTCCCTAAAACTAACTGGTGCAACCATGCTTTTGGCAGGTATCGCATCACAGGCTTTACTTGTTCCTATCACTTATGGCCAGTCGGCCTCAGAAGAGGATATCGAATCTATCTTCGTAGTGGGTCAGCGACGTGCGTATCGAGGCAATATCGATACTCTCGAAGACCCAACCTCGGTTCAATTTATCGACAGTGAATTGCTTCTTGAGGTGGGTGTTTTGGATTTAAACGAAGCACTTGACCTATCAGCATCTGTCGCGCGACAGAATAATTTTGGCGGTCTGTGGAACAGTTTTTCTATTCGCGGATTCTCTGGTGATATCAATTTACCTAGTGGATTTTTAGTCAACGGTTTTAATGCGGGTCGTGGCTTTGGAGGGCCACGTGATATCTCCGGCATCGAATCTGTTGAGGTACTTAAGGGTCCTAGAGGTGCGCTCTTTGGGCGAGGTGAGCCCGGCGGGACAATTAATCTCACAACTAAACGGCCTAAGTTTGAAACAGCTGGCAGCTTTCGCGCCACCGCAGGACGTTGGGATCAGTTGAGGTTAGAGGGTGATGTACAAACTACATTAGGGTCTAACGAGCAGTTAGGCGTGCGCTTGGTAGGGTTCATAGAAGATTCAGAAAGCTTTAGGGAAACAGTAGAAACGGAACGATTTGGTTTCTTCCCCTCTGCAACCTGGAAGGCCTCAGACGACACTACTATTACTTATGAATTGGAAATTACTCAACAAGAGATTCCTTTTGACCGGGGGGTGGCTTTTTCTCCCGATTTCGGTTTTACCCCCAGAGAAACTTTTGTTGGTGAACCCGGTGACGGACCAATAGATACGGACGTTTTAGGTCATCAACTTGAGCTGCAGCATAATTTCTCTGATAACTGGAGTTTGCTTGCCGGATTGGGGTTTAGAGATACAGAATTTAAGGGTAATGCGTCTGAGCCAAACTTTAGTGGACGACAAACTTACTTTCTAGATGGGCGAACCTTGTCGCGATTTTTTAGGTTTCGCGATTTTGAATCTGACTACTCAGTATTCCGTGCTGAACTAGCTGGTCAATTTGAAACAGGATCAGTTCGCCACAGGCTGTTAATCGGTGCCGATCATGACGAGTTTGAAAACCGACTGTTTATTCAGCGTTACCGTCCAGGCTTTTTTGGAGCCGGAACTGATATCAACACGCTTGATCCAGCGGCATATCTTTTTCTTGACGTGTTTAATCCTGTGTATGGACAGTTTCCAACACCCATTCCAGGACCGAATACAGACCGAGCTGAGAATTTGAGCGGTACCGGCATCTACATTCAGGATCAAATAGATGTCACTGACAAACTACAAATTCGCGTAGGGCTGCGTTGGGATGATTTCGAGCAAGATCTAACCAATCTTCGCGCTACCCCAGCGACAACAACTACGAGCTCCGATTCACGTGTGTCTCCTCAGGTAGGCGCGGTGTATTTGGTTAATGACGGCTTTAGTCTGTTCGCTTCGTACGGTGAGGGTTTTCGTCAGCAAACGGGTTCTGATTTTCAAGGAAACCAATTTGATCCTAACCTGACTGAGTCTGCTGAGTTCGGATTCAAGTGGGATTTATTGAACACCTATGATGATTTAGAGGGCAGTGTATCGCTCGCTTTATTTCGTGTAGATCAAAGCAATATTTTGGTCAATGATGATAGACCGGAGGCAGTTGCCGCCGGGTTTTTCTCATTACCTGCCGGTGAGGCACGCAGCCAAGGATTAGAATTTGATGCCAATATTTCCACAGACAGCGGTATTAATCTGTGGTTCTCCTACGCCTATACCGATGCGGTGTTTACTAATAGCAATCCGGATGCTGATTTCGGTGCGCTTATTGAAGCGGGAGACCCGCTCATCAACTCCCCTGAAAACCAAGCAAATCTCCAGGTTAGTAAGCGTTTTCAGATTGGTACATTGCCCGTTCAATTAGGTGGTGGTGCACTTTATACCGATGAGCGTCAAGGCTGGACTGGTTTTGATTTTACTTTGCCTAGCTACTCAACCGCTCGTTTGTTTGGAGAAGTTGAGCTTTCAAGCGGTCTGGCGCTGCGAGTGGACATCGATAATGTGTTCGATGAGGAGTTCTACACTAATTCGTTTGCTGATGTTTGGGTGGGCCCTGGCATGCCCACTAGATGGCGTTTGTCAGCTAGCTACGACTTTTAGGTGCTTTTAATGTCTTTATTATGGAACGCCAAATTTAGTGGAGCACAAAACGATGACTGATATTGCTCTTAAAGCGGACAATTTAAACGTGGTTCGCGGTACAAAAACGGTATTGTCGCGGGTGTCATTTGAAGTTAAGCAAGGCGAAGTATTTGCCTTGCTTGGCGGAAATGGAGCAGGCAAGTCTACTACTTTGTTAACTTTTATGGGGCTGCTGCAGGCTAATAGCGGAACTGCCGAGGTGCTTGGCAAATCAGTTGCGCAGGATCCTAAAGCAGTTCGCAGTAAGATTGCCTATCTGCCAGAGAGCACCGCTCTTTACGAGCACCTCAATGCATGGGAGAACTTGACTTATTTCTTGTCCCTTAGCAAAGAACGTCCTGAGCGTGAAACTCTGACGGATGCACTAGATATTGTGAGCTTGCCGATGGAAAGCAGAGACCAGCCATTAAAATCCTATTCGAAAGGCATGCGGCAAAAAGTAGCGATCGCATTGGCATTACTTCGCGATACTCCTGTGCTGTTATTGGACGAACCCACGTCGGGTCTTGACCCTGCTGCAGTTGAAGATTTTCACTTTGTTATCGAAAGGCTTTCTGACAAGGGGGTGACCATAATGATGGTGACGCATGATTTATACGGGGCTTGTCAAGTTGCTGATCGCGTAGGTCTGCTTCGTGCTGGCGAGCTGGTTGACGTGTTCGAGGCGGATGGTAATGGTGCCATCGATATCACCGCAATCCGAGAACTTTTTTTGCAGCAAAAGGCAGCCTGATGAACGTGCTTTTATTTATAGCAGCAGATGAATTGCGTTATTGGCGCCGCTCTAAAATTGCGTGGACAATGTCGCTGACTATAGTGTTAGTCTCAGTCTGCGCAGCTTTAGTTTCCAATGCGGAAATTACAAAACGCACTGAAGAAAGAATCGCCCAGCAAGCGGAGGCCGATGCGATTCTTCAGGCTCAACCTGATCGCCACCCACACCGTATGGTGCATTATGGACACTATGTTTATCGTCCTGCATCGCCGTTAGCAGTGGTCGATCCCGGCATTGACTCGATGGTGGGAACATCAGTTTTTCTAGAGGGTCATCGACAAAATAGCGCTACTTTTGCATCGGCTCGGGAAACGGGCCTGTTAGCCCGTTTTGGCAGTTTATCGCCGGCATTTATACTGCAAACACTGCTGCCTTTGATTTTGATTATTTGCGGTTTTGCTTCAGTAAGCCGTGAAAAAGAAAACAAAACTCTTTACCAACTCATTGGACAAGGCGTGAGCTCACACAGTCTTTTGATTGGTAAGTCGCTTGCACTGTGGGTGGTTGCTGTTATTGCTTTATCACCACTTTTGTTGCTTGGCTTAGCATCTACGAGTAGTGACATAGCTGAATTCAGAGCGTCACTATTGCCTATGGTTTTTGGTTATCTTATCTATCTGAGCGTTTGGGTCTGTCTAATTGTAAGTGTTTCAGCCCTGATGCGGACTTCCTCTCATTCATTGTCAGTGCTAATTGGTCTTTGGATAGTCTCTGTAGTAATGCTGCCTAGAATCGCAGGTGCTTACGCAGCTTCAGCAGTGCCATCCCCAAGTCAAATAGAGACGAACTTAAGGCTAGCTGAAGCCATGCGCCAAGAAGGAGATGGTCACAATATAGACGATGAAGCGTTTGTAGACTTAAGAACGTTGACTCTAGCGGAGTACGGCGTTGAAGCGATTGAGGACCTTCCATTTAATTACCGTGGCTTAGTTGCATTGCGCGGTGAAGAAGCAGATACAAAATTGCTTAATCAGTTTGCTGAAGAGCGCATGGCTCGCGAGCTTGAGCAAAAGAAAGCCGTGGATAGTTTTTCATGGCTTTCACCTGTCATCGGCATTCGTTCTTTCTCCATGGCACTTGCTGGCACAGCGCTGCAAGATCATCATCATTTTTTGAGAGCGGCGGAAGCTTATCGCTACAACATGGTTCAAACGTTTAATCGATTGCAGATGTATGAAATGTCATTAGAAGCGGATCTGGCTCGAAACGAAAACGCGGAATCTAACCAACTTACTCGAGTCGATTCTTCTCATTGGGCTGAGATGCCAGTGTTTGAATTACAGCCGCTTGATCATGCTCAGCGTTGGCGAGCGGCGTCAAACTCGGCAATCGCGATGATGGTTTGGATGATCGCTGCATTTTCATTGCTTCTGTTTTCCGCAGGACGATTACGATTATGAATCTGAATTTTAGACTACAACAAGAATTATTTTTCCTGTTGAAAAGCAAAGCCTTGCTAGCGGCTTTATTTCTACTCTTTATTTTGGCGTCATTTAGTGTTTGGCAAGGCGTAAGCTATTCGGAGCAGCAAAGGCAGGAAATCGCAGAGCTCATAGTGCTGGATGCTGAGGAAAGAGCTTACAAGCGCACA
>CAYGRT010000070.1:5521-7769 GCA_964352355.1 uncultured Pseudohongiella sp.
GTAATTATTTTTGTATTTTACGATTTGCTAGCATCAGAAAGAGAAAATGGGCGATTAAATCTACTCGTAGTAAGTTCACAGGATGTGCGCGCGCTTTGGGTGCCACGAATTTTGCTTCGAGTCGCTGCAATTTTACTGGCAGTCCTTCTCCCGCTTTGGATTGGCATTGGCGTTGAGCAAGCCGCTGCAGGAGTTTTGTTCCAAAGCAGTATCGCCATTTTCCTATTGGTATGCCTCTGGACAGGCATTGTCTTAGCCGTGGCCACTCGCCCTAATTTTCGTTCAGAAACCATCGCGTCGATTTGTGTTGGCTTTTGGGTGGTGTTGAATTTACTGCTCCCCATCATCGGAAAGATAGCTATCGAAAGAGCAATCCCAGGGATAAAGGGTTCAGAAGTCGCGCTTCTGCAAAGAGAGTCAGTAAACGATGCTTGGGATCTACCCATATCAGATACGATGGATGCATTCTATGCATCTCATCCTGAGCTGTCAGATTCACCTCCCATAGAGGGAACCTGGCATTGGAAATGGTATTACGCGTTTCAACAAGTAGGAGATGAAACCGCTGCAGAGCTCGCATCACAGTATCGCCAAACCATGCTGGAGCGAGACAGATTAACTGGGTTAGTCGCGTGGCTTTCTCCCTCTGTTGCAATACAGCGACGCCTAGAAGCTTTGGCAGAAACTAATTTAGAGTCTAGCTTAAAATTTGAGGATCAAGTCCGAGTTTATCACGAGCAAATTCGCCGAGCTTACTATCCAGTATTGTTTCGAGAAGTGCCATTCAGTAAAGAAAGGCTAGCGCAAATTTCTATTCCTGATTTTTTGGAAGCCAATAATTTGTAGCTTGAGACAATCCCATTTTTTCGGGTGTGAGAGGCGGAGCGAATACGGTTGAAAAAATGCAAAAACATCGATTAGCAGTGCCTAAAGCGAAAAGCATCGCAATGCCAGCGATATACTTTTGGGTATTGTTTTTCCTAATCACTACGAGTTATTCCCAAAGTAGCACTGAATTAGAACCATTTGAATTAGCCAATATGGTCATCTCGCCCGGTGAAAAACTTTCGGGTCAGATCTCAGTTCCTTCTTTTCAAGATGACCTGGCGACTATTATTCCGATTACAGTGCTGCATGGCGTTAAAGAAGGGCCAGTGCTTTCGTTAATCGCTGGTGTTCACGGCTCTGAGTACGCACCAATTATGGCTATGCAAGAACTACCGAGTCTACTTGATGCGTCTCAAATGTCCGGTACGTTAATCATAGTTCATATTGCGAACATGCCGGCCTTCTCAGGCAGAACAATCTATTTTGGTCCACATGATCAGAAGAATCTCAATCGCTCTTTTCCTGGAACCCCTGATGGCACCATCACCGAGCGTATCGCTTATGCGCTAACCACCCATGTAATCAAGCCAGCTGATTACTTAATCGATATTCATTCCGGGGACGGCAATGAAAGCCTACGACCCTCTTACAGTGCTTACTATGCAGAGGCGGGTGGAGCAGACGTAATCAGAGAATCTCGGCGAATGGCAGAGGCATTTGGTTTGGAGACAATTGTTCAGTTTGCCGGCTCGTACAGCTCAGTCGATGATGCGATCTATACCAGTGCCCAAGCAGTCACTTTAGGCATACCTGCGATTGATGTGGAGTCTGGTGAACTAGGCGCGATTGATGATGTATTTGTCGCTCCCATAGTTAGGGGCGCGATGAGTGTGCTGCGTGAGCTGGACATGATAGAAGGCGAACCTGATTTACCGAAAAATCCTTTAGTGATTTCAAGTCGCGCTAGGATTTATAGCGAGCACACTGGTATTTGGTATCCAGACCCTTTAGTACGCACTGGCGACTATGTTACCGAAGGAACTAGACTAGGGCACATTACCGATTATCACGGCAAAGAATTGCAAACTATTTATGCCCCAAGTTCCGGCGTGCTTTTAATTCTATTCGCTTCCCCTCCTGTCAATGAGGGCGATAACATCGTTGTCGTCGGCCAAGTACAAGAATAAACCTGTGCTAACAATTAGTGAGTCCCCGCGAAAATTATTCGCCTCTATCCCCTAACAAGTACTCTGTAACTATTCCCACCTCGGCCCGTCTTTGATCACTAGAATACAAGCAATCATGCTTGTTAGGCCAAGGCTCGGATGGATAGCGACATGGACAAACCTTTAGCATCATTTTTTTTGCTGGCTTACGTTTTAGGATGGTTACCAATCCTCTTGTTATCTAGGATTGCTAG
>CAYGRT010000071.1:0-7353 GCA_964352355.1 uncultured Pseudohongiella sp.
TGCCAGTTGTTACTAAATTAGACTTGAGGACAAAGTGCTCAACATTTGGCCACATGGCCGAAATGGATCGCAGATTGGATTGAGGGTTTTTAATTGGGCCTTCACCTTCAAACGCCCAGGCAGCGAAGATAGATAAAATGAGGGCAAACTGAGCTTGGTTGTCCCGTAGCAATTTAATGTTTTCCATAGAACCGGCAGAGCTAATGGCGGTTATGGAAAAATCTGCTGCGGGAGAAGCTGTCACTAACGTAGAAAGCGCAACGCCAACGGGATAAAAGGTGCCGCCAGTGTTTCCGGTGCTTAATACGTAATTGCTGCGATTAGCAGATTGGTCGCTACAACTGGAGAGTAGCAGCAACGCGGCTAATGCAATCAGCGGCCGGACACAAAAACTAATAGGAGTAATATTCCACATATTGGACAAAGTGACTACTCCTAGGCTGGTCTAGCAAATTATTGACATGTGCCGGGCATGACTTCGATCCATTTTGATATAAGTTCGATGCCTTCGTTGTGGGTTAGTGATCTGCCTAGCTCCGGCATCATTTCATCCGGCTTAGTAGACGCCATTCGGTAGAGTAGAATGGACTCCTTCGGCAGACCGGGGTGTATCGAATAGCGCAAATCGCCGGCACCCCCACCCGCAGCGATGGGCGGCTTACAAATTCCTCTGTTAACCGCAAGGGCATGCTGGCCATTTAGTATTAGCGCGGATGTGTCTGCGGCGCCTTCTGGATTATGACAATGGCCGCATTGCATATTTAAATAGGCCGTTGCGCGAGTATCCAGAGGCAATGTGTCATCCTGCCAAGACTCTGTTGGCGCACTGGTGGGAGCCTGGTCAAGCCATCCTTTCGCGACGAGATTTTCAGTCTGTAATGAATTGTCTGTTGGCGAGTATTTTGCGTGGAGCTGACTTGCTACAGCGCCAAGAGGATGCATGCCCCCATCAGGATGTGAGGTGACGTGGCACCCTGAACACTGATTTTCGTTAGGCACGAAATAGTTAAAGTCCTCCGCAGTGATGTCACTCACTAAACTCACTTGTTTAGAGGCGCCCGCAACGCGCAAAAATGCTTCTGTTTGCTCATCATTCCACACGTAGGGAAAGGCTTCCCAACCCGCTTCACGGCGCACGAGAATTCTAGTCTCCACCAACTTATTCTCAGCTAGATCAATTTCACGGCGCCCTTGGTCTGCGACTTTAACAAATCTGCCCAGCTCATCCACAGGGTAATAGAATGTCTTGGAAAGGATCGAACCGATAGGATACTCGATTTCAGCGGATACTAAAGTAGCCTTTGCATCTTGAGGAACATAAAGTGTGCGAAGCTTGTGCGCATAGTCTGTAAATAATTGGTTCGCGGGCAAATAAACTTCCGTGGCCGAATTCGGTTTGATGCTTGCCTTATCAAGTTTAAACAAGCCCCATTCTGACAGGCGTGCAGGGCTGCCGTTCAGATGAGGCGTGGGATCTGCTTGCTGGCATCCTGTAAGTATTAAGACTGCGATAAACGCAGCAATTGGGAGTTTAACCATTGTCATCAATCGTTTGCCGTACTAAGAGAAATTTCGGAGAGGGCTGGCATGACACAGTCGTGCGCGTCGGCGTCAAATGAGGGTGCAACAAAGCCATTGGCGGCATCGAGATTTACAAAACTTAGCATTTCACTCTCACCTAGGCAAAGAATGTCGGTGGCTGAATTTTCTGGGACTAGCATTCCGTCCCACACAATATTTGGAACTGCTTGACCAGTAGCTGCTTGAAGCATAGCTAACGGCTCGGAATCTGGTGCTGAACCGCCATTTGCATACTGATTATCATGAATATAGATTGCCTCTGGAAAAGGGTCGTAGTTAGGATCATCAAAGGCGCGTTCCGAGATTAGATAACTTACAAGAAGAATATGAGCACTATTGTTGTCGCTAAATTCGTTGCCAAAAACTTCAATGTTATCGTTTGCCATAATCATCATGCCGGTGCCCGCTGGAACAGACCCTACAATATTCCCTTCTGGCGCGAAATTATCCACGTTGTTGTTAATTAATTGGTTATTAAAAACGCGAGTATTGCGTCCTCCTTGAACAGGTAAATTCGGGAGATCAAAAACGAGAATGCCGCCCGTGTTGTTGATTGCCAGGTTGTCGTAAACATCAGCAAACGTGGAATTCTCGATTTCGATACCGGCAACGTTGTACTCAGCACGAGAGTTGCGCACAATGATTTGGCTAGACTGCCCGACATAAATGCCCGCGTCTGATGCGCCTATGGCTACCGCGCCATCGA
This sequence comes from uncultured Pseudohongiella sp., assembly GCA_964352355.1. Classification (GTDB taxonomy): domain Bacteria; phylum Pseudomonadota; class Gammaproteobacteria; order Pseudomonadales; family Pseudohongiellaceae; genus UBA9145. The sequence continues at coordinate 2,288 of CAYGRT010000071.1, forward strand.
TAAGAATATTTTCAGATTGAACTGGGTAGATACCGTAGGCACCGTTAGTGCTGAGCGGGCCGCCGGTCCATTGTGTGCGTACATTGCGAATCACCACGTTGCGACTTTGATTAATCTTGAGGGCATCGCCTACTGTGTCTTCGATGGCCAAATCTTCTAAAACGAAATCATTTGCACTGACCAATAGCCCCTCTGCGCCTTGAACTTGGTTGGCGAATGAGAGTACTGAAGAGTCTATCCCTGCGCCGCGCAGCGTGACACCAGAGACAGTTAAGGACAGACTGCGGGTCATGCTATGGGTGCCGGGCGGAATTTCAATAATGTCTCCCGGCTGAGCTTGGATCAATTGCTGCTGCAGTTGCTCTTCGAAGCTCAGCTCCGGCGCCATTGGTTCGTTGTCAGAACATGCCGCTAGCAGGCCGGTGGCAAGCAAAAATGAGAGTCGAATTGATGACAAATGCATTGATTTAGTCCCTTGAGTGTTTGAAAAGTCTCTCGCAAGAGTAGCCAAAGCTTGCAGACAGCACAAGACTGGTAGATGGCGCTATAGCCCAACGCCGGTAGTGGAGTGTTGTTGAGGGCTAGTGTTGCACTTTTGAAAGAGCCTGGGCGAGGGCTGCTGAGAGAGTCTTAATGGTAAAAGGCTTTTCGATAAAGCCAGAGAGACCTTTACCAGTAAATTTTGAAATGGCTTTTTCTCGGTTAAACCCGCTCATTAGAATAACAGGAAGGTTTGCTCTGATTTTCCGAAGTTCGGTAAACGCCAATTCGCCATTTAAATGGGGCATCGTGAGATCCATTAATACCAGCGAGTAACGGTCTGGCTCGGACGCGAATACTTGTATAGCCTCCCGACCGTCACAGGCCAGAGCAAAGGTATAACCTAACGCTTCGACCATTTGTGCAAGAGTTGTTCGAATCGATTCTTCGTCATCAACAATTAAGATGCAGCCATGACCTTGATCCAATGAAGAAAGCTCATTTATAGGGGGAAGCGATTCTGCGGATCCGGCTATCGTTGGAAAGAGTAACTTGAATGTGGTGCCTCGGCCTGGCTCAGAGTAGACTTTCAACGTGCCTTTGTGGCCACGCATTATGCCGATGGATGCTGAGAGTCCTAGCCCTCTACCATCAACTTTTGTGGTAAAAAAGGGATCAAAAACGCGGGCTAGGGTGTCAGCGTCCATGCCCGAACCGCTGTCAGATACTTCCAAAAAAACGTAGGTACCCTCGACCAAATCTCCAGCCAACAGGGTTCCACCTAAGTAAGATTCATCAACCCGCGTAAGCCCTGTTGTCAATCCTATGATTCCGCTTTGGCTGCCGATCGCCTCCGACGCATTGATTACAAGATTCATTAACACTTGCCGAATCTGAGTGGGGTCTGCTTCAATTGCAGGTAAATCGTCGTGTAGATCGAAACTGAGCACGGCAGTCTTACTGATTGAGACTTCGAGTAGGTGAGTAGTTTCTCTTACAACATCATTGAGGCTTAAATTTTGTACTACGAGCTTCCCTTCGCCAGAATACGCCAATAATTGCTTGCATAGCTCTGCCGCCCGCACTGAGCCCTCATTGATGCGCTCTAGGTATTTTTGTACTGGAGAAGAATTACTTGTTTCCATACTGGCGAGGCTGGCATTACCTAAGATACTTGTAAGCAAATTATTAAAGTCATGGGCGATCCCGCTGGCTAACAATCCAAGGCTCTCGAGCTTTTGAGTCTCTTGCAGCTTCTGCTCCATTTGACGGCGCTCGGTAATGTCAGTGATGGTGCCAATGTAACCTTTCGGTTTTTGGTTTTTGTCAAACAACGTGATTGCTTTGCCTTCTACCCAGCACTCTGTCCCATCTGGGTGTAAAAAGCGATAGTCGAGCTCGAAAGGGATGCCATCATTTACAAGTTTTTGCAACGCAGAAAGCACACGGGATTTATCAATTGGATGCAAAGTGGAGCTCCAACCTTCTCCGATTGCTTCTGAGCTATCTATACCAGCAAGCTTCGACCAACCTTCACTAACAAACGTACACGCGCCGAGGCTGTCAGTCTGAAAAATGCCGACAGGCGCGTTCTGTGCTAATACTCTAAATAACTCCTCGCTTTCTCTTAGGGCAACTTTTGCCTGATGACGCTCAGTGACATCACGAACGATAGCGACGAAGCTAGGTTGAGAATCGCCGAGATCGATAAATTGCAGGAACACTTCGACTGAAATATCGTGGCCTGCTTTGTGTCGATGAATAGTCTCAAAAATTATGGATTTGCGATCCTCAGTAACTAATGGGCGGACCAGTTTAGCAAAAGATTCTGACGTGAAGAGAGGCTTTATATCTAACGGCGTCAAATCTAGTAATTCTTTCTCACTATAACCCGTTTGCCGTTTGGCACCTTCATTGACATAGCTGAATTTGTAAGTGCTGGCATCGAAAATAAACACACAGTCTAATGTTTGGTCCAGAATGTTCGCTAGCCAATTAGGCTTATAACGGGGCTCAGTCATGGCATCTCAGTCCTAATTGCTTGCTGATGGATGTGGCCAGTTGAATGCAGATTACCACGGAGGAGTGGAATAGAATTCGAATTATTGTGAATGGATGCTCTACTAAAGCGATTTGCATGACATATACAAAGATAGTGGGTCAATGATAACTTCAGCGCAATGTGCAAAGATGGTAACACTATACGCTTTTTTTTCAATTAATCGAAAAATTAACGAGTTTGTGGAGGCAGGTGAGTAGATGATGATGGATTTTAATGAACTGCTAATTAATTCACGCTTGCGCAGAAAGCTAATAAGCTGCGGGCTTTGCCTGTTGTTTGTTACAGTGCCCGGGCTAGGGCGAGGCCAGATAGCTGAAGGTATTGAGCTGCCAAAAACGCTGGCGTGGTCGGCTTATCCAACCGGAACTGGGGGATATAGCCAAGCAGTTGCCATCGGCAATATCCTACAACGCCAATACAAAGTGAATTTGCGAGTGATACCGGGGCGCAATGACGTTTCGAGGCTGGCTACGCTGCGTGCTAACCGAGTGCATTTTTCCGCCGGTGGATCAGAATCTGTCTACGCTCAAGAGGGTATTTTAAACTTTGCAGCAAAGATTTGGGGGCCTCAGCCTATTCGTGCGCTCATGTCCAATTATTCAGACAGCTGTTCATTTACGTTTGTCACTGCTAAAGATGCGGATATTAGGCAAATATCAGATATAAGGGGAAAGCGCGTAACATTTGTGCAAGGCGCACCTTCACTAAATAATGCCATGGCGGCGCTTTTGTCATATGCGAATCTGAGCTGGGATGATGTTACTGCCGTTGAGGTTGGTGGATACAATGCGTCTATCGATGCAGTGCTCAATAATCGAGCCGATGTTGTTGGCGGCGCTTGCAATTCCCCTCCGTTTTTGAGAATCGAAGCATCTCCCAGAGGTGTGTATTTTCCCAGCTTACCCCATGACGATATTGAGGCAGTGGCTCGGGTGCGTTCACGCTTACCTTGGTATGTGCCACATTTGGCATTCGAAGGCCCTACGTTACCCGATGAGGGTTTAGAGGTTTTCTCGTCAGCTTACCCGCTCTTGGTTGGCCTTGATTCTTCGGAAGAAGCATGGGCTTATAGCATTGTTAAAATAATGCATCACCATTTCGATGACTATAAAAACAATGCACCTGGCGCTACCGGCTGGACCATTGATCGTCAGAAGTTTGATCAAGCATTTCTGCCATTCCACCCTGGTGCGATTCGCTACTATAAAGAAATTGGCGTCTGGAGCGAAAGCGCCGAGGCCCAGAACCAAAGTAATCTCCAAAGGCAAGCAGTGCTTGCTGCTGCTTGGGAAGACTATATTGTCGCAGCGCCAGACGACTACAAAGAATTCGAACAGGGGTGGCTGGTAGCGCGAGAAGCAGCGCTTGAAGCGGCAAATATGATTACGCTGGGAGAGGGATTATAAATGCCGAAAGTTAGCAGTGTAAAAATTGAGTCAGAATTACCAACGGATTCCCTGACTTTGCGATATCGAGAATTTTCCGAACGCTGGCGCTATGTTATGGCTGGACTTACGGCCGTGTCTATTGTCTTGGCTGTGAATCAAATTTTTAATTTCGGCTTTTTCGTTGGCTATGTGCTGCTAGATAGTCGCTACATGTATCTGGTCACTGGCGTTATGTTATGCATGGTGTTTATCACCTTTCCGGGGAGCCAGAAGAATGCACGTAGGGTGCCATTGCTTGATGTGTTGATCATGATCAGCATCGCAATAATCTTTAGTTACTACGCCTATTATGCCGAGCGCATTGTATTAGAGGCTTGGGAATACGCTGCACCCCCTATTGGCGTATGGCTTGCGATGGTGACTTGGGCCATCGTATTAGAAGCAGGGCGAAGAGCAGGGGGTTGGCCAGTTTTTTTCATCGTGTTGTTGTTTTCGCTGTACCCCACCTTTGCGGACTCCTTACCGAATGTGATCGCCGCGCTTAGTATTCCCGTGCAAGAAGTGGCTATTTTCCATGTGCTTGGCGAGGAAAGCATGTTCGGCATTCCTCTTCAGGTATTCGCACAGCTGGTGTTCGGGTTTCTGATTTTTGGGGTTTGTCTGCAGTTTACTGGCGGAGGGCCTTTCTTTATCAACCTCGCGTTTGCGCTTTTGGGGCATTTGCGGGGTGGGCCTGCAAAAGTCTCTATATTTTCATCGGGGCTATTGGGGTCAATGAGCGGCGGTCCCATTAGCAACGTGCTGACCACAGGACCGCTGTCTATACCCGCTATGCAGCGCACAGGGTTTTCAAGGCAATACGCCGCTGGTGTGGAAGCCTGTGCATCCACAGGAGGCGTGTTTATGCCGCCAATTATGGGCGCCACCGCCTTTGTGATGGCAAGCTTTCTTAATATTAGCTATGTGGATGTGGCTTTGGCTGCAATTGTGCCATCGTTTCTTTACTTCTTTGGGCTGTATATGCAAATAGATGCCTATGCGGCTAAGAATAAACTGACCGGATTACCCGTGGAGGAATTGCCAAAGCTTGGACAGGTATTTCGCGAGGGCTGGTATTTTATTGCCGTGTTCGCCGC
>CAYGRT010000072.1:0-7166 GCA_964352355.1 uncultured Pseudohongiella sp.
ATTTTTTAAGGTCTGAAGGAATTGGCATAGGTTTAAATGGGCTAACGTTAGCACCTCCCGTATTACCAATCGGAACCCAAATTTTCGAAAAAAGCATAGAGGCTATAATTCTTGTCATCTGCCCAAATACTTCTTTCATATCCCTTCTGCGAATTCCTATTTTGAGCATCCACCAGTGAGAACTGATGTGGGGTGCGATGAATGACTGCCCCAAAATGTGAGCCCTTTCTAAATGCATGAAAGAACCTTCATAATCTAACTTGAAATACTTAGTTATTCCTTCGGACATCTCAGCCTCAAAAGCACTCTTTAATTTGCTCTCCAAAATCGACCTCTTTGCTTCTGTTAAATACAGACCCCTATTTCCTACGCTCTTTTGAACGGTGTTATTGAGCGATCTTTCTCTGCTTGTATTGCACAAGTATAAGGCTATTAATATCTAGTTTTTAGCGTCTCTACAATACTCTTGCGGGAATTCCAGCTCAATTGTTGTGTGTAAAAAACCAAACGGCTGAAGAATAACTGCAATCTGATTCTTAGTCTCAACTTGTTCGTTTGATGACATCGGCTTTCCGATTTCCAAATGCGCCGTATACACTGTTGACTCTCCATCGAGCGACCAAGCATGCTCGTGGTGAATAGCATCAACCGAAGTGATAGCTAGCAGTTCCATGCGTACCTTCTCAATTAAACCATCGTCAGGTACCGCCTGAACAAACAGTTTAACCACGCGCCAAGTATTGATCACTACGTTAAACAAAATAAAGAGTGTAAATCCCACTGCTAGCAACGAATCTAGTATCGGAACTTCAATAAACATGAGTACGATTGATACGATTAAAACCGCAGCCCACCCTAGAACGTCCTCCAACAAGTGCCAGTTGAGTACCTTTTCGTTGAGTGTTGTACCCGCGCTAAGTTTATATGCTGCAAATCCGTTGACTGTAACGCCCAGAATAGCGAGGGCTAGCATGCCCTCGGCTTCCGGCATCACTGGGTCAAAAAGCCGGGGAACTGCTTGCGTCAACACCCAAATTGAACCCGCAATAAGCACAATTCCATTAATCAAGGCACCAAACAACGATAACCGCTTGTACCCATAAGTAAACGAACTGTCAGCTTGCTTTTTTGAGAGCTTGCTCAATACCCAAGCTGTCCCAATAGATAGGCTATCACCTAAATCATGGACAGCATCTGCCATGATTGCCGTGCTATTGGTAAGCAGGCCACCTATAAACTCAATAATAGTAAATCCAACGTTCAACGCGAATGCCCATCCAATCCTCTGACTACTAGCATCGCTGCTATGCGTATGATCGTGCATATGCGTCCTCTACTTTATCGCCAATTGGTGGTTTTTGTTCACAATGAAATACAGTGCAGGTAGTAAGACAAGTGTGAGCAGCGTGGATGAAACGATGCCTCCGATTACTACTGTTGCTAAAGGTCGCTGAACTTCTGCACCAATCCCAGTATTTAGTGCCATAGGAATGAATCCGAGACTGGCAACCAATGCCGTCATTAGAACCGGGCGCAATCTAGTCATTGCACCTTCAATGATGGAAGGTAACAGCTCGCCTGTTTCCTGCCACATAGCTTTAATAAACGAGAGCATAACTAGCCCATTCAGAACTGCAATTCCAGATAAGGCTATAAACCCAACACCAGCAGTGATTGATAAGGGCATACCGCGAATATAAAGCGCGAGCACTCCTCCCGTCAGGGCAAGGGGCACACCTGTAAAGATAATGAGTGAGTCACGAATGGACCCTAAGACAATAATTAATAGTCCGAAAATCAGTATTAATGTGGCGGGCACAACCACCGATAAGCGCTGGCTTGCGGATTCAAGCTGCTCAAATGTGCCGCCATATTGAACAAAATATCCAGGTGGTATATCGACTTGCTCTCTGATCGCTTCGCGCACCTCAGCTACAAATGATCCTAGATCTCGCCCCCGTACATTGGCACTTACCACTACCCGTCGCTGTCCGTTTTCACGGCTTATGCGATTGGGCGATGACAGTAATTCAGTTTCAACGACCTCAGATAGCAGAACATAACCAGTCTCACTTGCTGTTGCAAGGACCGGAATTGGTAGTCTTCCGATTCTGTCCATATCCAATCGCATCTCTTCGGGCAATCGAACAACAAGCGGAAATCTGCGGTCCCCTTCATAGATGAGGCCTACAGATTCACCTCCAATAGCTGTACTAATCAGGTGCTGTGCATCTCTAACACTTAGACCATAGCGCGATAACACTTCTCGTTTAGGGGTTAGGGTTAGCATGGGTAGTCCAGCAGTTTGTTCAATCCTTGCATCCGCTGCGCCTTCTATCTCCTGAACAATCTCTAAAATCTCTTGCGCTGTAATTCCAAGTTGATCAAGATCTTCTCCGAACACCATTATGCCAAGATCAGAGCGAACCCCGGAAATTAACTCATTGAAGCGCATCTGAATTGGCTGAGTTACTTCATAAATCTGTCCAGGAAGCTCAGCAAGGATTTCTTCCCACTCCTCCAGTAAGTCTCGTTTCTCTCTAGAAGGATCAGGCCATTCGCTTCTATCTTTGAGAATGACAAAAGTATCTGAAATGCTGGGTGGCATCGGATCGGATGCGATCTCTGGTGTACCAATTCTAGAAAACACATCTCGCACTTCAGGAAACTCCATCAAGCGGCGTTCTAGAATGTCTTGCATATCTATAGATTGCTGCAAACTTGTTCCAGGTGGACGCAGCGCTTGGACAGTCACATCACCCTCGTCAAGCTGTGGGATAAACTCTGATCCCATTGTACTTGCTAACCAGCCTACACCGGTTACTGTAAATAACGCTAAGGCGATAACCAGCCAACGAAAACGCAAAGAGGCTTCAAGCACCGGCGCGTAAATCCATTCAGCACCTCTCATGATTGGGTTCTTCTTCTCAGAAACTTTGCCTGTTATAAATAATGCGACGGCTGCTGGTACGAAGGTAATTGACAGAACCATTGCAGACAGCAATGCGATGATGACTGTAATCGCCATCGGGTGAAACATTTTCCCTTCTATGCCGGTGAGGGAAAAAATGGGAATGTATACCAGCGTAATAATGGCCACACCGAAAAGGCTGGGCCTGATAACTTCGTTTGTTGCCTCATAAACGACTTGCAGTCTCTCTTCTAATTTTAAAACTTTTGTTCCTTGAGTCGCCATGCCGAGTCTGCGAATGGAATTCTCCACAATGATCACAGCACCATCTACAATCAATCCGAAATCGAGCGCTCCAAGACTCATCAGATTTGCTGAAACCCCTGCCTCAACCATCCCTGAAATAGTTGCGAGCATGCTTATGGGGATAACAGTTGCCGTGATAAAGGCTGCGCGAAAATTACCAAGCAAGAGAAAAAGAACGACAACAACTAGTAAAGCACCGACAACAAGATTCTCTTCTACTGTTGCAATAGCGTTGTCCACTAACACTGTTCTGTCGTATAGAGGTTCGGCTATGACACCCTCGGGCAGAGTTGTGTTAATTTCTTCGAGCTTCGCCGCGACGTCGCGCGCTACTGTTCGTGAATTCTCACCCAGCAGCATAAAGGCTGTACCAATAACCGCTTCTTGCCCAGAATGAGTGCCAGCTCCTGTTCTTAATTCCTTGCCGATTGAAACATCAGCCACATCTTCGACAAGCACAGGGATGCTGTTTCTAGACACTATACTTACTCGCTCAATATCTTTAATACTTTTCAGTTGTCCCGGAGAGCGAACCATGAGCTGCTGACCATTTCGCTCGATGTACCCAGCTCCTTGATTTAAATTGTTATCCCATAGTGCAGATAGCAAGTCTGGTAATGTTATATTCCACAGCAACATTTTTGCTGGGTCTGGTGTTACGTGATATTGCTTCTCAAACCCTCCGCTGGTATTTATTTCGGTAACACCATCAACTAATATTAATTGGCGCTTGATAATCCAGTCTTGTATTTCTCGAAGTGCAAATAAATCATAAGGCTCTCCATTCGGTTGCAAGGCCCCTTCCTGAGCGCTTACTGTGTACATAAATATCTCACCAAGACCTGAAGTGATAGGACCCATCTCTGGCTCTAGGTTTGCTGGCAACTGATTTTTTATCGCACTAAGGCGCGAATTCACGAGGTTTCGTGCAAAATAAATATCGGTACCTTCTTCGAAAACAACGGTTACCTGAGATAATCCATACGCAGAAAGTGAGCGCGTGTAAGAAAGCTGAGGAAGGCCTGCGAGCGTTGTTTCAATGGGAAAGGTAATGCGCTGCTCTGACTCTAATGGAGAATACCCCGGCGCTTCGGTATTAATTTGTACTTGTACATTAGTAATGTCTGGCACTGCATCAATGGATAAGTTTTGAAAGTTCCACGCGCCATATGCACAAACGACCAAGGCTGCCATCATGACGATCCAGCGACTGCGGATCATCTGTCTAATAATTGTTTCTAGCATTGCTTTGTCTCCTAGTGGTCGTGCTCAACGCCTTCTTTTTCAAGATCAGCTTTAATCAAGTAGCTATTGGCAACCACATAGCGCTCACCTACCTCAAGGCCTGATAAAATTTCGGTCAGAAATGGGTCTGACTTACCCAGAGTGACTACTCTAGGCTCATAAGTGTCGCCTTCAAGGACGAATACAACTTGGTTGTCTTCGAAAAGCTGTAACGCGTCATTCTTTACAGCAAGCGCCACGCTTTCAGACTCAACATGCACAAGACCTTCTACAAGCAACCCCGGCGTCCAAACCGAATCTAGGTTTTCAAGTGGCACGCGAGCGATAACAGTTGGTGATTCACCTTGGCTAGGGTTGATATAGCGAATAGCGCTTTCAGCGACACGAGCATCCATTCGAATAGTCACAGACATACCCGAGCGAACCAGTTGTGAGTCACCAGGAAATACGGCAAGATCAACCCAAATATTGTCGTAGTTAGCAATTGTTAAAAGAGGCTGGCCTAATGCCAACTCACCGGGATTAGCGTGTTTTTCGACCACTATGCCGCTAAGAGGTGCTTTAATCTCATAGGTCTGGAGGCTGGTGTTGGCCTCAATAACTGCAATTGCGTCACCCTCTTTTACGCTGTCTCCAAGAGAAGGAACTATCGCCATAATCATGCCGGGGTAACGAGCAGAGACATGGCTGACACCTTGAGGGTCTGGCATAGTCCTGCCGTAAAGTAATAAGTTTCGGTTAATAACACCTTCACCGGCTAATTCAGTCTCTATACCAAGTTCCTGCGCTAGTGCGGCTGAAATCTGCACGATTTCTTCGTCGTGTTCCTCCTCTGCAGCTAACGCCGCTGAATTTAAGAGTATTGTCGCTGCACAAATAGCTGAGGAAAAAAATCGTACTGTAGTTCGAAAGTCGTAAGATAGTTTGTTCATAGTTTTACCTGTTTACTGGCCAGTTAGTGGCAGCCCGCTAAGACGCTCGATTTCGGCTCTTAGGCGATGTGCATTTGCTGCGCTGGAAATTAGCGAGAGTTGAGAATTCAAAAATTCTTGCTGGGCGGTTATCAATTCGACATAGCCGTATGATCCAGCCCCATACGCTTGCAGTGTTTGCTGCTGCACGCCTTGCAGGACGGGAATAATCTGTTGCTGCAAGGTGTTTACCTCAGCAATTGCCTGTTGCAGTGCTCGATGGAGGGAGCGTATTTCACCTTCGATAGCATTGAGGGCCGTGAGTTGGCGCACTTCGACTTCTTGCAAATTGGCTCTTGCGCTGCGCTCCGCACCAGACGCACGAGCTTTATTGAATAGAGGGATAGTGACACCGAATGCAAACCCGGTATCGTCAAACTCTTTTAAGTGACGTATCCCGGCAGACCATTGAATATCTCCTTCCTGACGCGTTTGCGCTAAGCGAAGCTCAGCTTCCAGAAGTCGGGATTCAGCAGCAAAGATTTCAATATCAGGATTGGAGGCCAACCCCGCAAGCAAGGATTCAATCGACCCAGCTTGTTCGACGGCAAGAATGTTGGACGACACCTCGTCAAACTGCGGCGTATTACTGGCCCACATACTTGCCAATCGGATTCTCGCACTGCCTAGCCGAGCATCTGCTGCTTGCTCAGCAAGTTGCGCTCGCAAAAGAGCTGCCTGTGCTCGATCCTTTTCCAGTTGCGGGGCTTGCCCAGCCGTAACCAGTGGCTCAATCGTGCTTACGGTTTGCTCAGCTATGGCAGAAGAAAGTGCCTGAAGCGCTACCTGCTCCTGAGCAACAGCTACATCAATGAACCGCCTTACGACTTCTACGAGCAAATCTAATTCAACAACTCGTTGTTCTGCGTTCAAGACGTCTATTCTTCGATTGACCGTTCCTACGCGAGCAGCTTGTTTGCCGCCCATTTCAACTACACTGGATAACCTGAGAGTTGCCTCTGCACCAGTGAAGTCCTTGATGTCACCAGTACCAAGAGCATCTTCAACTTCCGCTCCTACCATAAGCGGCGGTTTTAAATCGGCTATTTCCCTTTCACCCAGCAAGGCCTCGTTGCGCAATGGGAAACTGCGCAACCTAGGGTTCATTGATAAAGTGGCAGCCAGTGCATCACGTAGTGAAATAGTGCCAGATGGCATTCCCTGCGCATTACACGTAGCGCTCGCGATCATGACACAAGCCACAATCGCCCAACATTTCAGGTTCAAAGTCTTTCTCCCGCAAATAGTTAAGACAAGCAACGCCTCAGACATTTTGTCCGAGCCGAATTATTGAAGTGCAACTTAAGCTATTGCGGGGGGTGCGCGGGAAGGAGGAAGAAGAGTATCAGGTGTATCAGGCTGTGTTTCGCGCCCTATTAGTTGAAAGAGTGCTTTTGATGCCTCTGTAATTGCAGGCAAGCCTAATGTAAAAATTGCCAAAGAGTCCGTTGGCGTTTTGGAAAATTTGGCTAACAGACTATCGAGAGAAAACTCACTCTCAATATCAGCTAGGCCTTCATCACCAGAATCATCAATTCCTGCCAGATCGGAGGAATGCGTTTCTTCACTCTCAAAATGAATTGATACAAGCGTTTCAGCACCATCAAGACAATAGCGATAATGAATGTGCGATGAACTGGCGAAAACAAGCAGTACCGCAGCTAAAAAAGCGGGTAGGCTTTGTATTGGCTTTATTCGCTGTCTCATTTTGGTCGGAAATTTCCAGTTAAACC
>CAYGRT010000073.1:0-3535 GCA_964352355.1 uncultured Pseudohongiella sp.
AAAAATATCCAACGAGGGATAGATTAAGGCCACGCAACAAAAAGGCGCCATAACCAATTTAGGTCAAAGCGCCTTTATTCGGCTTTAAGAAGCCTCGGGACTATCTAAAAATTATAGTTAACCCGAGCATAGACCACTCGCCCAAGCGCATCTTGTAGCTGCGCTTCTACGCCAGCGATCATGCCTGTTTTCTGCGGCATGCGATCGAATAGATTGCGTGATCCGAGGGTAAAGTTAAATTCACCGCCGAACATTTCCATGCCCGCATAGCTGTAGAACGCGTCTAGTTGGCTCCAGGCGTAAATGGCATCGGTTGATTGCCATGTGCTGCCTGGCAGTAATCGCTGGAAACTAAATTCATTCGCATCGAAGTCAACTTCGTCTACATAACGGGCGGTTGCACTTACATTGTGAGGCCCGCGGCTCCAGTTCACACGAAAATTGGCTCTAACTTCAGGTATCGCTGGAACTGCACCAAAGTCGTTGTTCTGATTGCCAACCGCTTCGCGCACGGGGCTGTCAGCGGACAATTGAAACTGATAATTGTCCATGTAGGTTGCCTGCATGGACATTTGAATTTCACCCCAATTATCTAGGCCCAAATCGGAAAGAGAAAAACCATAACTTAGCTGCGTATCCCATGCTTGCACCAGCATGCTAGAGGCGTTGGAGTCGCTTTGGTTAATCCTGACAGTGGTAGTGACATCATTAGGACTTCGTAAAATACGTTTGTCTGACCTGGGATCCGCTACCCACGCTTCAAGTGCTGCAATGGTTGGGTAAGGGTTTGCAGTAGTGGGAGCAAATCCCGTCGCTTGTTGGAAATTTCTAAAGTCAGAACGAATAATGTCTTGGGTGGTAGTGCTTACAATACGATCGCTAAAATCAGTTTCACTCCAAGTTAACGTCCACACTAAATCTTCGAATAGCGTCAAATCAAAGCCTACTGAAATGCTGTCCGAGGTTTCTGAAGCTAAACTTGTATTGCCTGTGATACAGGATGTAATGAAACCAGAGAAGGTAGTAAATAGATCGTCCACATTACTTAAGCCACAATTTTCTGGCCGGTATAACTGAGTCAATGTAGGGACAATAAATGCCTCCCCCGCAGTAGCTCGAATGTTAAGCCAATCGGTTGCTCGATAAATTAGCCCAAATTTATCAATGACCTTGCCTTGGCCAGAGCTAAAGCTTTCGTCACGCACGGCAGCTGTAAGCTCAAGCTGCGTGAGCACAGGTAGCGAAAATTCTGCGAACCAAGAATTGCTAAACCGTGACGCTGAGTTGGGCAAAATCTGTGTGCCAATTAACTGGTTGTTTGAAACAAAGTTTGCTGGCGGGTTGTTCTCACGGTTTTCGTCTCGGCGCTGGTAGCCAACCGCAGCGGCGATGGGGCCTCCAGGCAGCTCAAAACCACCTAACGGCACATCACCATTGAGGATAATGTCAAAGGTTTGCAATCTCTCTAAGTCATTGTTGCGGAAAGGATTGAATATGGCGTCCGCGACATGCTGGGGTGTTCGTAGTTGCGGGTCCACTGCAGCAAATGGGTTAAAGCATGACTGCACATCGTTCACAACATCGCAATTCAGGCCTTGCTCCACGGCGCTGAAAGTGAAGCTCTGATTACTTAAGTCTTGAACTCGCTCTTGGCCGTAGGTGTAATAGGATGTGCCTTCCCAGTCCTCTAGGAAGGGCACTTTAAAGTCGGCGGTGAACGCTATGCGCATAGTGCGCTTATCATCGTGCTCCATGTTTAAACCATCATTAGCAGCAAAGGCGCTTGGCTGGGTGTTGGCGGCTGCTTTGCCAAATGGCATCCACGCGCCGATTCGCACATCTTCACGGAAAGGAATGCCACCTTGCGGGTCTGTGTCTAGCGATGCAAACTGATTGTTGGCTAAAAGTACCACGTTATTGGAATCTCTCAGTGGAAGCGGTTGGCCGAAACCGTCAGTGACGATATTTCCACTAGCGTCTCGTAGCGGCTGAGCAAATAGGGGCGTCCCGCTTGCATTTACAGCGCGGAACGTATTCCCCGGCAACTCACCTCGCACGGTGGGCAAGTCTGCCACTCGGGCACCAGGGTTGCCCGGATTCTCACGACCCCGCACCACTTGCCGGTTATACATAAGCTGCGCCGATAAAGTGAGATCGTCGCTATATTCCCAGCGAATATTGCCATAGAGGGCGGTCGAATCGATTGCTTCCATAAAATCGCGAGTATCACCAAAGCTAAGCCAGCAGCGCCCCAATGCGTTGGTTCCAAAAGGGGAGGTGCCAATAGCTGCTTGATCCGAGTCTTCATTAAGGCCACAGTTAGGGTCGGGACGCGTTGCTACGGTACCTAAAAGGTTGCCGGCTTCGTCTCTTCTTGGTACTTCAAAGTTACCAGGGTTAGAACCGCTGTTATGTGTAAGGCCTGCCCGCACCCATTCTGGTCGCTCATGCCAGGCTAGCGTGCCAGAGTCTTGCAGTGATCCGGCAAAAACCATGTCAACTGCCCCAAAACTTCGCCCAGTAAGAAAAGATACTTCATTCCGGCGGAAGTCGCCGCGGCTATCGCCTTCCTCGTAGTACTCCAATTTAAAGCCATCGTAAGATGTGTAGGGTACTAAGTTCACAACACCGGCAACTGCATCGGTGCCATACAGCGCCGCGGCACCATCAGTCACAATATCCATTCGAGCTAAAGCCATGGTCGGTAGCAACTGCTGCACATTCAGGGTCGGAACTCGTTTGCCATCAATTAGAGGCAGTGTTGCTCGCTCCCCTAGACCTCGAAGATTAAAGCTGGCGATTTGGTTAGTGACCCCTTGAATCGAGTTGCCCACTGAAGTGCCATTATTAAATGTCAGGTTCTGCACCACCTGCGCCATATCTATAGTTCCTTGAGCCTCGATGTCCTCTGCTGAGAAGCTCACGACCGGCGACGCTGCAGAAATGCCTTCGGTTCGGCGAATAAATGAGCCTGTCACAGTGACTTCTTCGATGTCTCCATCGCTGAGTTGGGCAAAAGAAACATTTGGGTAGAAGAGCGCTAGAGAGATAGCAGCGGTGAGAGTTTTGAGCGGGGTTTTGCGGGCAAAACAACTTGCAACTAAATGGGCCATTATTTAATACCTCGACTTCTTATTATTTGATTTTGTTATATATTTTTTCCTTTAAGGGGTTCAAACTGCTGACCTTGGATGGAATAAATCACAGCGCATTAAATTTAGCAAGTTGAAAGTGACGGGAAGCAGCCTCACTAAGTTCGTTGGATGTCTATGGGCAGATTTAAGAAGACGAATTCGGCTGAATTTTCCTGTTGGCAACACTACCGGTGGGATTTTTAGCCCATATTGATTGACTGGCTAGTTACCAGGTAGCCCATCGTTTTGGCAGGCCGCCACTTGTTAGAACTATTGCTGCAAAGCCCCGTATACGCGGCCACTTCGTTGGTTTTGAGCGTTTTTTATTAGGTAAATCAATCATTTTGTTGTTATGCCATTGATGGGGCTAAGTTGTGCTGATACAATTCGCTCCCATTTTG
>CAYGRT010000073.1:3635-6132 GCA_964352355.1 uncultured Pseudohongiella sp.
GTATTTGATTGAACAGTGTAACTGCCAAAATCAAAGAATTGATTGAACCCTCGGTTGATGCGTTGGAGCTTCAACTGTGGGGTATAGAACTTCTTCAACAGGGCGGTAAGTCAGTGTTGAGGATTTATATCGAGAGTGATTCAGGAATCACTATCGATGATTGTGAAAAAGTAAGCCGACAAGTGAGCGCGCTGTTTGATGTCGAAGACCCTATTGCCGGTGAATACACCTTAGAGGTGTCTTCACCGGGGTTAGATAGGCCGCTGTTTACGGTTTCACAGTTTGCAGCATTCATCGGCGAAGTCGTGAATGTAAAACTGCGTAGTCCGCTTGATGGACGACGTAAATTTAAAGGAAGTATTACAGCGATTAATGGAGACCAAATTTGTCTCAATGTTGATGGCGAAGAGTTTACTCTCGACCATGGCGATGTTGAAAAAGCGAATGTGGTATTCCAGTGAAATCTGCTCAGCGCATTTAGCCAAAGGTTGGGTGCAAGAATTGAGTAAGGTGAACTAGTTATGATGAGCAAAGAAATATTAATGGTTGCAGATGCCGTCTCTAACGAGAAGGGTGTATCTCGCGGTGTGATTTTTGAAGCAATCGAATCTGCATTGGCCAGTGCAACTAAAAAATTAAATGACAACGAAGAGATTGATTGTCGTGTTTCGGTTGACCGTGTGACTGGTGAATACGAAACTTTTCGCCAATGGTCAGTAGTTGAAGATGACGAATATTTAATAGAAGCTACGCAGCTCATTGTGTCTCAGTTAGCAGACAAAGATCCCTCTTTAAAACCTGGCGATATCTACGAAGAGAAAATCGATAATGTTGAGTTCGGTCGCATCGCTGCACAAACAGCTAAGCAGGTTATCGTGCAGAAGGTTCGCGAGGCGGAGCGTGAAATAGTTATTGGTCAATATCAGAGCAAGATTGGTGAACTTGTTGCAGGAACGGTTAAAAAAGTCACCAGAGACAACATTATTGTAGACCTAGGTGGTAATGCCGAAGCACTTTTACCTCGGGATCAAATGATTCCTCGCGAAACCTTTAGAATGGGTGATCGCATGAGGGCCTTACTAATGGATGTGCGTTCAGAGCAGCGTGGCCCGCAACTCTTTTTAAGCAGAACATCACCGGCGATGTTGATCGAGCTTTTTAAAATCGAAGTGCCGGAAATCTCTGAGCAAGTGATTGAAATTAAAGCTGCGGCCCGCGATCCAGGGTCACGGGCTAAGATCGTCGTTAGTACCAATGATGGTCGTATTGACCCAGTGGGTGCTTGCGTGGGTATGCGTGGATCTCGAGTTCAGGTGGTTTCAAACGAACTTGCCAATGAGCGCATTGACATAATCTTGTGGGATGATAATCCTGCTCAGTTAGTCATTAACTCTATGTCCCCGGCCGAGGTTGCTTCAATCATAGTCGATGAAGATAGCCACACTATGGATATTGCAGTAGAGGAAGACAACCTAGCGCAGGCTATTGGTCGTAACGGCCAAAATGTTCGTCTTTCTAGCGAACTGACAGGTTGGACAATCAACGTGATGAGCGTTGAAGATGCCGCGGCCAAGCAGCAGCAAGAGTCTACCGGCTACATTGACATGTTTGTAAACAAACTAGATGTTGATGAAGATGTCGCGGAAGTGCTTGTTGCGGAAGGCTTCACTTCATTAGAAGAAATTGCCTATGTGCCCTTAGATGAAATACTGGCGATAGATGGTTTTGATGAAGAAATTGCAAATGAGCTAAGAAACAGAGCGAAAGATGCGCTACTAACGCAGGCTATCGCTTCGGAAGAAGATCTATCCTCAGCAAATATTGCTGATGATTTGTTAAACATGGAAGGCATGGATGATGTGCTGGCGCTAGCGCTAGCAAAAAAATCAGTCGTGGATATGGAAGGCTTAGCGGAATTGTCTATTGATGAATTAATGGATATCGAAGGCATGACTGAAGCAAGAGCAGGCGAACTTATTATGACTGCACGTGCACCATGGTTTGAGTGATTCAACCAAAGGTTGATCAATGGGAGTTTTTGAATGGCAGATGTAACAATCAATGAGCTTGCCGGCGTAGTTGGAGTTTCGGTAGATAAGCTGCTGTCTCAGATTAAAGAGGCAGGATTGCCGCACAAGAAAGCGGACGAAGTCATTTCCAATGAAGATAAAAATACTTTATTAGTCTTTTTGCGTCGCGGTCATGGCGACCGCGATACCGTGGATGCTGCGCCAAAGAAAATCACACTAAAAAGAAAAACAATAGCGACTTTAAAGTCGGCATCGACCCATGGTCGGGGCAAAACTGTTGCGGTCGAAGTTCGCAAAAAGCGTACTTACATTAAACGAACCGCCGTTTCTGAAGAAGTTCCAGCCGAAGAAGAAATTGCAGCTGAAGTGGCGCTTGCCGAGCAGGAAAATCAAGAGCCTGTTGCTGAGCCAATCGAAACGCCAGCGCCTTCTCCATCAGAGGAGCCGGTTAAAGAGGAGCCAACAGC
>CAYGRT010000074.1:0-5787 GCA_964352355.1 uncultured Pseudohongiella sp.
CTTTGGGGTAAGAATATAGGTCACCCCATCTAGGTCGGACTCATCCTTCATCCACGTCGCAATGATCTGGCCATCGATAACGGAAATGCCGTGGTCCTCTTCAGAAACAAGCACCTCTTGGGGCAACCCTGCTTCTCCACTATCGAGAAAATTCATGTTGACGGCGCTCCCGGATAGCAGAGCAGCCTCTATCGTGTCTTGGATAGGCTCCACCCTTTCGACCAGTTCGCTATAGCGAAACTCAAAGTTCAGTTCTTCGTAACGTTCGATATTTCTCACCAGATAAATGACAATCAATGCAACAACAACACCCGCGAATGCGAGTAGGGCCAGCCGCTGCTGCTGATCGAGCTGAGTTTCGCTTGCGTCCATTGGACGCTCGATTGAGTTGGGGTTTTTGGCTGAGGAACTGCCTGGCTTCTCGCCGACACCGTCACCCATGCCCAGAGAGCCCAACTGGGCAACGCCCCAGGCCATCAGGATAACGACCAGCGCGCCGATGAATTTGTTATCACCTTCGATTTCCAGGTAGCCCCAGACGGGAATGCAGACAACGACGAATGCAAAGCCCATAAACAGCGGAGAAATTTCTCGCCCGGCGATTCTCACAGTACTATCCAGCTTGATCTTCTCTAACAAGAGATCAAACTTGTCGACCAGATTGTTCCAAGTTTCCATACCAGTCTCCGCCTCTTTTTGAGACAAAAAATCAGCTGAATGCACTGAATCTGCGCGCTTTAGCGCGATATACCGCCAAAATCATTCAGAAACAGCAGATGTAGATTTATGGAGCAATTACTGTGCCTACCCTAGCTGGTGGGGCATGGTGTCGGCCTATCAGTGTTCCGGCAGGATCTGCCTATAAGCAGCATTGAAGTCTGAAGTCATATAGAAAAAAGGCAGCGCGCCTGCCATAAAAACCATACCGCTCCAGTTGTCCTTGTTTACCTGGGGCCTCTCAAGTCGGTAGTCGATGCATTCTCTGCGCACGCCCTGCAATCCAGATCAGTTAGGAAAGGTCAGTAGAGCTCGATCGCATCGGCACCGAACTGCAAGCTCGACAGAGCATAAAACGGTGCTCGGGCGCGAAAGTTGCATGGTGATGTGCGCCTGCAATGGTGCAGGACATTACTATCTGCAAAATTGGAATTCAGCTCGATGAAAAAACCCCAAACAAGGAACCGGCAGAGTGGGCTCACAACCTCCGAGATGGTTGTCTATCCCATGATAGTAGCTGTGGTAATAGGAGTTGCCTTTGGTTTTTACCACAACTCCAGAATCGATGACGCAGTGGCCGCTGCCGTTGATCTGGGGCTGGAGCAGCAGGCAATTATTGAAGAGTACTTCGATACCTACGGCGAGATGCCGCAGTCAGAAGCGGACATCAACCTGAGCTCTTTCATGCCGGAAGGCATTCTCACCGGTATGGACTACCGGGCAGGCGAGTTGGGAGTACCTGCCGCCGACAAATTACGCACTGGAACCCTAAGGGCCCTGGTAGATATGTCAGAATTTGGTGCACGATTTAAAGACATTGAATCTGGCTTCCTGCTCATTGCTCGAGCCCAAGACGACAACACCATCAAATGGGACTGCGTGGCAGACGTGGTCACAGCAGACGCCTTGGGCAGGCGCTACCTGCCAAAGACCTGTAGCAGCGCGAAGGACGGCGAAGATGCGGAGGATGGCGATGGCGATGACGAAGAATTGGAATAAGCGTAAAGCTAATGGACGCATTACAACTACCACAGGAATTTACCTGGCCACTCTAGCAGCACAGCAAGAGGGAACACGCTCTGGTAATAATTTTTTCTTCTTAACCTCTTTCTAGACTCGGAGACGCCATGAATATCATTCACCGCACAATCACGATCACCTCGTTGGCCTGCCTAGCCGCCTGTTCGGAGAGTGCGCCGCCTGAAGCGGCCGCGGACGACGCCATAATAACAGCGACCGTGGAAGCACCAGCCATAGCCGAAGTCGCTGCCGAGGTTGCCGACCCGGATCTGGTTATCGCCGAGTCCTTCATTGACGCCTTCTACTCTTTTGAGGCCGACCGTCTGGCGCCGATCATGGCGGCGGCGCAGGAGACCGCACCGCGTCTGCTCTATTACCAGGGCTCGGCGAAGGGCGGCAACTATGAGGTGCTGCTGCGCACGCCCTGCGCCCGGGACGAAGAAGGTATTGTGAACTGCCCCGTGAAGGTCAAGGACGATCGCGTGCAGGCGCTCGGCACAGGATTCGATGTGACCGACACCTTCCACCTCACCTTTGATGACGGGGTGCTCATCAAGGTCACGACCAGTTCGAACGATCAGGATATCTATCGCCAAGCCGCGGTATGGGTGCGGGAGAACATGCCTGAAGTGATGGAAGGCCCCTGCAAGAACCGGGGGACGATGGAGGGCACGCCAGTGGAGTGCTCACGCGCCATGACCGCCGGTTACAAAGCCTTCGTCGCGAGCCCGGACTTCCCCGGCGTGCCACCTCTTCCAGAGGAGGCTCAGTAATCAATCGGTGTCGGAGTAATTACTCCGACACCTTTCAAACAACAGTTTAGATAAACTCCAAACCGGTCGAGTTCAATCCCACCAATCCGATGTTGGTGGTGTTGAGTTCATTGTCTGCGGCCAATACTGCTAGGCTGGCAGGGGTGTAGGTGCCGTTGTCTATCAGTCCAACAAAAGTCGCAAGATCGGCGCTGGAGGGAGTCACGCCTGCCAAGTTATTGAACAACAAGTTCACTACAGCCTGATTACTAAATCCCGAACCCAGCACCGTGTTTAAGGCTAGCTGCATAAGATCAGCATAAGGCGTCCCGCTGTCCAGTAAACTCAAGCCAATGCCAACAAACTGTTTATTGGCTATCGAATCTTTGCCTGCAATAGCACCTAGCAGTTTTGCCGTTAGCCCCGCATTGCCATCTAGATCGAAGGCCACTTTGACATCCTCAAAATGGAGCCGCTCAATAGTGCTTAAGTTGTCGGTTCCATCAAGGCCTTGAAGCGTTAATGTGCCCGAGTTATTGCTGATGGAATAGGCTGCTTTGCTGCCGTTAAAAAGTGCGGCGTCAATCCCGGCGCCTCCAACTAAGGTGTCATCACCAGCCCCACCCCGCAACTGATTGTTGGCATCATTGCCAGTGATTGTATCGTTGGCAGCAGAGCCAACCGCGTTTTCGATCATGGTATTGTTAGCAATGGTCAGAGAATTAAGAGCAAGTGCCGCATCGGCGGCCACGCCGATGGAACTAAAGGCGCCAGGCCTCATATCCAACACAGCGCCAAATGTCAGTTTTGATAGATCAATAGTATCTTTACCGGCGGAATCATCAATCAGTGCTAACTGCAGCCCGTCTGCATCAGTGTAACTATAGGTATCGTCCCCCATGGCTACATTTTTCTTACCATACATGTAACTTAAAGCCCCGATGTCCAACAGCCCAAACCAAGTTCGTTCCTGTGCTTGGGGCGCAGCGGTATAGGACATGATGGTGTACCAGACGTGATCTTCAGTACTGGATAAAAAGGGCGGATCTTCCGCCGCGCCAGATGACCCTGCATTGTAATTACCAGGATGCTTTAGGCCGATGGCATGACCAATTTCGTGAACTAGTGTGGACCATGCTCGGGTTCCCGGGACGATATTGCTGAGATTGTCAGGGTCAGCATTGCTCATGTAAACGTCGCCAGAATTGTCATCAGATGCTGAGAACGGCGGTGTCGCATAGCCGCTGGATACTTCTCCCTGATTATTGTTGGAGAATCTCATCTGCCCGTAATCCGTGGCACTGTCAGCCACTTCGGTAAACGTAATATTGTACTCCGCTGAAATGCGCTCGAGCACCGCGCGAGTGGCAACCTTTTGTGCGTCGTTAAACGGAGAAAAGCCCTGATTCTCTGGGTCGTTTGCATCGGCATAGGAAGGCAATTCATTGGCAAAGCTAAATGTCACGGTAACCGCAGACCCAAGAGCTTGCCCGGCGTTCCACCGGTTTTCAGCACCGACTAAAAGACTATCTATTTGATTTATTCCAGTAATATCTGGCATTGGAGGCTCCTATCAATTTTGTAGCCGTGGTGCTCGGCGATTTATCATTATTATTCGAGTTTAACGGCCCGTCGTTTGATTGAAGAGACACCTCCTTCTATCTGCGGTTCGTTGATCCTGATAGTAGTGTATTCAAACATTTACCGCCAAGTAAAATACTCAATATAGTGAACAGGTTCAGGCGCATAAAGTTCAGTAGAGTCGTCTAACTGGCAGCATGGGCAAAAAAATATTACGCGTTGATGTGTAAAGAGGGCAATCTTGCAGATGGGCGTATACTATATGCTTGAATGCTAGATAACCCATTACATTGCCTTATTGAATAAGGACAACCCATGAAATCACTTTGGACATTAAGCGCTGTGGATCAAGCCGCAGGCATTCGCAGTGGAGATTTCACAGCAGCAGAACTAGTGCACTCCGTTCTTAGTCGGGTGGCACAAAAAAATGACGAGCTAAACGCTATTGTCGATCCTTTAAACGAACAGGCTCTCATCGCTGCCGCAAAAGCCGATAATGCCGTTGCCAAAGGCGAACAGCTTGGGCCGCTGCATGGTGTGCCTGTGACCGTTAAGGTGAACGTGGACACCAAGGGCCGGCCAACCACCAATGGCATGTCGGTGTTTAAAGATGTTATCGCTCCCGACAACTCCCCTATTGTGCAAAATTTATTGAACGCAGGTGCCATTATTATCGGGCGCACCAACACGCCTGAAATGTCTATGCGTTTGACTACCGACAACCCGCTTTATGGATTAACTCGCAACCCTTGGGATTTGAACATTTCACCGGGCGGCTCTTCAGGGGGCGCAGCATCGGCAGCAGCAGCCGGCTTTGGTGCCATTCATCATGGTAACGATATAGCAGGGTCGCTCCGCTATCCGGCGGTTGCCTGTGGCTTAAGCACAATCAAATGTGGATTAGGCCGGGTGCCAGCCTTCTTGCCTTCGGCCAAAGCCGAGCGGGGCATGTTGGCACAGTTGATGTCGGTACAAGGGGTGATTTGCCGCGAGGTGAAAGACGTTCGGTTAGGGACTCAGGTGTTGATGCAGCATGATCCTCGGGATCCTTGGCACGTGCCCATGCCGTTTAGTCAAACAAGCGCCCCTAGCGAGGCAAAACCCAAGGTGGGTTTTTGCAAGGAGGCACATGGCTACCCTATTCACTCTGACATTGTTGCCAACTTAGACCGAGCGGCGGCTATCCTCGCAGCGGCAGGTTACCAAGTGGAAGAAATTGCCACGCCGCCAATCGTTGAACCCGCTAAAGCTTGGCTGCAGGTAACCAATTTTGAGATGAAGCGCCTATTGGAACCGGTTTTTAAACAGCATGGCAGCAAAATCATTAATCAGATTTTTGAGGGCTATTATCGATTAGAAGGCATGGTGGATGCCGAGGGTTACTTATTGGCTATTGCCGAGCGTACTCGGATGGTGAGGGCATGGAATGTGTTATTGGCAGACTACCCGCTGGTGTTAACCCCCTATTTAATGCGCCCAGGCTATGCCAACGATTACGATGAAACGTTTGCCGGCGTGAAGGATTTGTTCGAATCTTCAATTTATAGCTACGGCGTGAATTATCTTGGAATGCCCGCCGGCGTGGTGCCGGTAGACTTTGCAGCGGGCCTGCCCTCGGGCGTGCAACTGATTGGGCAAAAGTGGCGCGAGGATCTTATTCTAGATGCCATGGAGGCCATCGAAAGCGCCGCGGGTGTGATGACTAAACAGCTTTGGG
>CAYGRT010000075.1:0-5523 GCA_964352355.1 uncultured Pseudohongiella sp.
CGCCGACCGGATGTGTGCATATGGACTACCCGCCATTTCCCATCCATTTTCTCCAGAACAGCGGTACCTCGCCCCATTGATGCAATCGTTCCTGAAGTAGTATCAGCAGTCAGCTCATATTGAAAACCCGCGTATGCGAGAGACCCTTTAACCAAAGGTTCAATAGCAAAATATCGATAGGTCAAATTCTGGAACAGTTGTAACTCAGGTTGTAAATGGTGGTCCCTGTAGTCCTCCCAACCATGATTGACACCAGTTCCTTCGATAATATGCACACCAGGGCCAGGCGCATAAATTGCGCCAAGAGCTTCAAGATCGCCTTGCTCGATGAACACAGCCATTTTTTCGATAACGCTATGCACCTCGTCAGCCTCATCAGCTTGGGCATAAGAGGCAAGGATTAAACTTAGGAAAAAATACTTTACTAATAATACTTTCGTTCGTTTCATGACATTCTCCGCGATGAATTAAACTAGCTTGTATAACTGGGGATGCTTAAGGCCTTTCTATTAATCGGTTGTAGAACGTGGCAACCAACACTGTGAGTAGAGAAGTAGCTAACAACCAACTGCCAAGCCCTAACAGAACCCCCCCAAAGGTCAAATGCCACTGTAACGGCTCTAGTCTTAAATGGAACATAGCCGCTGTCATGAGTGCAGCGGCTTCTGGCATAAGCCAGACAAACATGGCGCAAATTATCCAAAGCAACGTAATCGCCAGCATCGTTGCCGATACAATTTTACCAACTTCAAGTTTCATGACTTCCCCCTTCTTTCTCAGCATTGCCATTCAGACTTAAACGACTCTGCCGTCTGCCTTCTTCAAGTCCACGCTCATAGGCAGCCGACTCAGTTTCAATACCATTCGTGCCATTACTCTGTTGTCCATGACCTCCGTGCATGAAAATATGCATTAGAGGACAAAGCGCGAGGATAATGAACGGCAACCATTCAAAAAAATGTTCTCTGTGTTCAATAAGTAACGAGAAAGACACGGCTGCAATCAGAATCAATGCCTGTAAGCCCCGGCTAGTTTTCCAGAAAGACGCTTTTTCCATGTTGGACCTCCACTCATACAAGCTTCAAATATTTAGTTATGACTAAAACTTTAGATTTTCTATCAGATGGCAAACTTCCATTCCGGTGGGCTCACGATTAGGCATCGACTCCCAGTCCTTAGATGCTTTTACCATCTTCTTTCTTAGCTCTACGGTTTGTAAAAACCTAATCTCGGTTTCATGGAGGCGCTTTTTGATAATCTCACGAACCAATGGGCAAGCAGATTTGCCTTTGGAAGCCTCATCGAGAATCAGACCAATATCTTCTACAGAAAACTCTAACTGTCTTGCGGCAAGAATAAATTTTAATCTTGCCCTATCCTTTTCAAGGTATTCCCTGTAGCCATTATTTTCGTTCTTTCTCGGCGTCAAGTAGCCGATACGCGTGTAGTACCTGACGGTATCTGCAGATATAGAAAAACTCGCGGCAAACTGCTTTACGTTCATAAATTTAACCCAATCATTTTTGCGCTAGCTAATCTAAGTCGCATAGTTTCTAGCGAGCAATTTCGTACCAACCGGAGCCAACACAGTTGTCAGTATTACGACTATTACAATTGCAGAGAATAAGTTTTCTTCAACTAGGTTTGTGCTTTCCCCGCCATTGGAAAAGACGCCCGATTCAAGAGCAATACCAGCAATAATCAGCCCGACTGCGCCCCTCGCATTCATAGCAAATCCGATCATCAGTGAATCAGTTTTACCAAAACCCATCAGATAAGAAGGAGCTGAGGCGCCTAAAAGTTTTCCTAGAAAAGCGATAACAATTAACCCAATTAAGAACAATGGAATTACACCAAACGCACTTGGATCTAGCTGATAACCAATAGAGGCAAAGAAGATTGGTGCCAACAAACCGTTGGTTATTGTCTTGAGAAACTTTTCCAGATCTGAATATACCAAGGCACTCACAGTGTGCTTACTGTAAAAAAGACCGGCTGCAAATGCGCCGAGGATGAAATGCAGTTCGAGAAATTCAGCTAGCACCGCCAATGCCGCTGCAAAGAGGATAAGTAGGCTAGTATCAATCTCTTCAATATTACTGTTGTTACTCAGCCTTGCTACTGGAGGGAGAAGATAAAGTCCAGATACAACAGCAATTACAAGAAAAAGGAGTACCTTTGCTAAAAGAATGAGTAGCTCTAGTCCGCCCGGTAAGCCTCCAGTGCCAAGAATGGCGACGACAATACTTAGAAGTATTAGACTTAGGAAATCATCAAAAACAGCGGCCGATACAACCAATTTCCCTATGGCCGTATCCAACATTCCTAAATCAAGAAATACTTTTATCGTTACTGGCACGGCGGTAATTGCCAGCGCCGTACCTACTAGCATCGATTGCTCAAACCGCATCAAGCCTTCGGGTAGGAATGACCATGTGTAGAAGAAGCCCAAACCAAGAGGAAGTAGCATAGCCACGATTGCGATAACTAGTCCTTTACCACCGGAATCAACCAAATCCTTGGGGCGCATCTCAAACCCGCCCAACAGCATCAGAAAGAATATTCCTAGGTCTGATAGTGCCATGAGGTGATGATCCGAAGAGGCAGGGCTAGGAAAAACATCAATACCAGCCTGATTAACAACAAGGCCCAAAACTACTCCACCGGTGATTTCACCAACAAGTGCTGGCAGCGCTAGTTTTCCAGCGATAGCCGCACCAAAGCGGGTGACCAAAAGTAGGCCCAATACAATCCAAAGTGTTTCCAAATCTAACTCTCTTCTTTGTCCAACCTATTCTGCAATCAAAAGTCCCTTGTACATTCTCATTTGGCATGCAAACTCATAACTGCCTTTTTTCAAAGCCGGCAAGTCAACTCTAACTATTGAGTCAACGGGTAGATCAGCATTGACCTCAATATTGGAGAAAATGACTGAGCTAGCGCACGGTGTAGGGTCTTTACGCAAGAACTTTAAAGTGTATGTCTGATCAGCTGGTATCTTTATATGCGATGGCTGATACACACCATTTTCAACGGTAATTAGAATTTCATCCTCAATTGAGGCTTCAGTTAAGGGTTGGTACAACCAAAACCACCAAACAATAAAAATAATTAGCGCAAGCCCTACCAAGTTAATGACGATCATGTTTTAGGCCTCCGAGTTAATATTGAGCAGGATTAAATAAACGCAGCCGGTTGGCATTTGAAACAACCGTCACTGATGAAAATGCCATTGCAGCTCCTGCAATGACTGGATTCATAAGCACACCAATGACAGGGTAGAGAATACCCGCAGCCACTGGCACTCCCGCTGTGTTGTACACAAAAGCGCCAAAAAGGTTTTGTTTGATATTGCGTATCGTGGCTTTACTAACTGCAATAGCATCCGCAAGCCCATGCAAAGAACCTCGCATGAGTGTGATGTCTGCACTTTCGATAGCCACATCTGTACCTGTACCAATTGCAAAGCCAACATTGGCAAGAGCAAGTGCTGGTGCATCATTAATCCCATCGCCGGTCATGCCAACGATTTCGCCCTCCATCTGAAGCCGCTTTACTTCATCGGCCTTTTCCTCAGGAAGCACTTCAGCTCGGAATTCCTTAATGCCGACTTCATTAGCCACCGCCTGCGCAGTGGCTTTATTGTCTCCGGTCAACATAACGACTCGGATACCACTATCTTGCAGTCTTTTAATAGCGCCAATCGAGTCCTCTTTTATAGGGTCCGCAACAGCGATAATCGCTGCCAAAGTGCCATCGACTGCGAAATACATTGGTGTCTTGGCTTCTTCTGCTAAAGCACTAGCGCGCAGTTCGATATCGCCAATATCAATCTGCTGATCTAACATCAGCTTTTGATTGCCAAATAGAAGTTCATGTCCATCAACCGTACCTTTCACACCATGGCCTGCGATAGCAGCAAATGAGGATACAGGGGACAACCCAATGCCTTGCTCCTTTGCGGAATCGACAATGGCTTCGGCCAACGGGTGCTCGGAGCCAGCTTCTAAACTTGCAGCTCGCTGAATAATTTCTTCCTGCGTATGGCCTGAAAACACAATCACGTCAGTAACTTTGGGCGAACCTTGAGTAATCGTCCCAGTCTTATCAAGTATCATCGCCGTGAGCTTAGACGCTGTTTGAAGAGCTTCTCCGTTTCTAATGAGCACTCCTGATTCTGCTGCCTTACCAACGCCAACCATTACTGACATCGGCGTCGCTAGCCCCAAGGCGCAGGGACACGCAATAATGAGTACAGTTGTCGCCGACACAAAGGCCAAAGCTAACGCAGGCTCCGGGCCGAAGTTCAACCATGCAAGAGCGCTTATCACTGCAATAATCATAACAGTGGGTACAAAATAGGATGAAATGGAATCCGCCATTCGGCCAATGGGCGGCTTGGAGTTTTGCGCTCGTTTAACCATTTTAATTATTTGCGCAAGCGCTGTTTCTTTTCCTACGCGAGTCGCTTTGAATATAAAGGAGCCCGTCTTATTTATCGTTCCAGCAACGACTTCATCACCAACAGTCTTTTCACTCGGTATGGGCTCACCGGTGAGCATCGACTCATCTATGGCTGTGTGCCCCTCGGTGAGTTGTCCATCAACCGGTATCTTTTCTCCAGGGCGAACGCGAACATGATCACCACGTTGCACATTTTCGATAGCAACATCGATCTCTTCGCCTCCGCGCAATACTCTAGCCGTTTTGGCTTGTAAACCAATCAATCGCTTTATCGCTTCAGATGTTCTTCCTCGTGCCTTCAACTCTAAGGCCAAACCAAGGTCGATTAGCCCCACGATCATTGCAGCTGCTTCAAAATAGACGTGGCGGGCTTCAATGGGTACGAGCTCTGGCGCAATAACAACAACCATTGAAAAAGTCCAAGCGGACCCAGTGCCAAGCGCAATCAATGTGTCCATGTTGGCAGAGTGATTACGAAACGATGACCATGCGCCGATATAGAAATGCTTCCCCGAGAAATAAAGAATGCAGCCCGTAAGCAGTCCAACCAGCCCCCAAACCACACGTTCACTATTAGTGCTCACACTCATTTCGCCGACTATTAGAGCGTATGCCATTAAGGGAATACCGAGAGAAAGCGCTATGTATGTTTCACGCATCAGTTTCTTGTAATATTTTTGGTCGGCCTCTTCTTTCTCATCTAAAAAATCAGACTCAGCGTGAGAGTTAATCATCTGAGCTGAATAACCTGCGCTGGCTATTGCTTCTATAACGTTCTCAGGTGCACTTGCTCCGGTAACCGTGATTACCCTGTCAGCAAAATTCATCTCAGCGCTTGCAATACCAACAACTGCTTGAGCTGCTTTCTCAATTTTTTGCACGCAACTGCCACAACTCGCTCCTTGGATAGAAAACTGCATCTCATTCAAGTGCCCAGCTGTTAAATTGTCACTCTTACTCACCAATTTCTTTCCTCCTGCGGTAACCAATACCGCCTGTCTCCTTCCAGTGCAATTTCCGCACTCTACACCCATGAGCTGAACATAGGTCAAGGGCCAT
>CAYGRT010000076.1:0-5503 GCA_964352355.1 uncultured Pseudohongiella sp.
TACGCCGTTGACCTTCCCCACATACAGCGATGTGTGCGTATAGTCACCGCCGTCGAGCTTTTTGATCAAGTAATCCAGCAGCTGCATGTAGGCTTGGTTGGGAGGTACTTTCTTGTTCGGATTAGCTGGATTTATCGCGCCAGCCGACAGAATCACATCGCCGGGCAGTAAATCATCAACCGTAATTTTTGGGGTATTAGGGGGGCGAAAAGACAACGAGATTCTCCTGCTATAAGGGCAGAGGATTTTCCTGACCAATTGATAGAGATTGCGTTTTTAGCATTGTGCCCGCTTGGTTCGTAACTTGCCACCCTATTTATTCACGAACGCAATTCAAATCCCGGCTTGAGCTTGGGTTTTACTTTTCCTATGGACAAGAGAGACTCAACACAGTCTCGTAGCGAGGCATCAAGGGGTCGGAATTCCATGCCAAGGGTGTTGCGAATACGGTCATTACGTAATTCACACCCTTCCCAAATGGCGCGGAGCATGTCTTCTTTTTGCTTAATAGGTTCCGGGTGCGGGTCGATAATGTTGGCCCCTGCAAAGCCTAGTTCGGGCAGCAGTCGGTCGATGCTAGCGCATATGTCTTTAACATCTCGCGATTCTGTAGACCATGCGATGAAGCGCTGACCATTTTTTACAGCGTCACTTTCAAGCATGCGAATATGGGCCTCTGCTGTGTCACGTACATCTACGGTCCACCAGTTGCGATAAGCGCCTATCACATTCTCTGTATACTCTCCCAGCAGCATTGTCTCTACATTGTGCTGCCACGGGCCTACTTCTTTTTGATGGGAGGCGAGTATAGGACCAATATTGTCGCCAGGGCAGCAGGTAATAGCATCCCAATTGCCACTCGCTCTGGCTGCATCTGAGAATGTTTGTTCCAGCAATACCTTCCCCATGGAATATCCCTGGCCGCCTTGGGCCGATCGATTGGGATTACCTTCATCCGGATAGCGGTCTTCGTCACAAACGGGTCGACGAATAAGTTCTTGGATGTCAGTTTCGCCGATCACGGCGGCGATACTAGAGGTCACCACGATGCGACTTACTGTGCCTGATAAATTCACACTATTGATAATGTGGTCGTACACTTTTTGCACGTAGTCGGTGTCCGTGTAGGTTGAAACGTGGGACACATGGGCAACGCCGTGGCAGCCCTTAAAAATTTCATCGAAGCATCCTGCTTCGTCAAGATTGGCCGAGTGGAGGGTCAATCTTCCGCTAAGATAGCCTGGCATGTCTCTGAGGAAGCTAGTTTTCGTTCGATCATCAGCATCTCGAACGCAGGCGCGCACGCGGTAGCCTTTGTCCAAGAGTAGCCGTACGATCCAGCCCCCAATAAATCCCGCGCTGCCAGTCACAGCAACTGTTCCGCCTTGTGGTATTGGGCCCATCAATGTATTCCTTTTTGTTTGTGTTCGGAAAATAAAACAGGTTGCATAGGCCACGCTTTGCGACCTATCGGTAAAAATTACTTAAGACGGATCCAGCTTCTCAGTCGTCTTTTCCAGTCGCTCGACCAATTTCGCGAGAGTAGCCGTTGTCGGGTCAGTTGTTTCAATACCGCAGAGGAAAGTGCGTGTAATGGAATTCGTTACTTTGTCTACATCGATTGCCTTGCCTGTTCTCATATAGGAATAGGCGATAAGCTCGAGTCCACCGCCTATCATATCGCAGACGATGCTAGGCGAGGTGTCGGGGTGAAAACTTCCACTTAAGATGCCGGCTTTAATCTCTTGAGCTATTAGGATCGCCACTTGCTGATTCAACTCTTGTGACAACGATGGGGGCTCGTTATCGAATGGCCGCTTGTCACGAGTGATAAGGCCACAGATACCCCGATCTTCGGATATGGACTGCAAAGCGCGTCGAATCAAAAAGCGCAAACGATTGCTGTGTCCTTCTATGCTGGGCAGGGCTTGTTGAACACTGTCAAAGAAAACGGCGTAGTGTCGTCGCAGCACCTCATCGAGTAGGCTGCGCTTGCCATCGAAGTAGCGATAGATCGTGCCTTCTGCTATGCCTGCATCCTTTGCAATATCTACGATAGAGCCTTTTTCAAAACCACTGGCGCAAAACACCTTTCTGGCAGATTCTACAATACTGTCGATTCGCTGTGTCTTGGTGGGGCGAGGCATTCTCGCGAGGGCTACTACACTCATAAGCGATGGATTCCGGATTTTGTATCAATATTTTGGCAAATTGCCATAATAGTGAACGTAATTCAATAGTGAATTAAGCGATCATATCCCTTGGAGTTTAGCAAAAATAGGTTTGTAAACAGCTTAAATAGTGGCTAGGATGAACATCGTTGGTGAGTTACGATGGCATATTTCTATAAATAATGAATATGGTTCATTATTTGTTGCCGACCCTGACTCGCGAATAGTAAGTCGCGGTTTGTGGCAAACTAAGCAGTCAAGCCGGGTAGACAGTAATCGTTTATAGTAGTCCAGCGCACATAGTGGCTATGGAAAGAACGAGAAAGCGCAGTGACTAGAACAGGAAACAGACTATGGGACTAAGAAAAGCAATCTTTTCTCTTGCAGCCATTGGAATTTGTACTGCTCCTTCATTAATGCTGGCACAGGGCTCGCAAGATGCAGCGGAGCTAGCAAATGGAGAGGCGCAATATCTATTGTTTTGTGCTGAGTGTCACGAAGGCGCGTTATTAGAAGCGCCTCAGCGCGCGGCGTTCGAATTTTACACCCCTGGGCGCATAATCGAGGCGCTCGAATCTGGGTCAATGGCAACCTCCGGCATGGCGCTGACCCGGAAGCAGAAGAGAGACATCGCCTACTTCTTGTCTGGTGAGCGTTTTGATGAATCGCGAACCGAGACCGTAAGTTTTAGTTGTGAGGCCACGCGCAGCGCAAACTCGCCGTTAACGCAGCCTGTCGCTTGGAATGGCTGGGGCGGTCAATCGACCAACACCCGCCACCAAGCAAATGAATCGATTCTCAATAAGAGCAATGTGGCTCAGTTAGCACTCAAATGGGCGTTTGCACTGCCTAATACAACACGATCACGCTCGCAGCCGGTTGTCACTCCCGAGGTGACATTTGTTGGCAGCCAAGAAGGTAATATTTACGCGCTAGATACTGCCAATGGCTGCCCGTTGTGGACTTTCAGTGCCGATGCCGAAGTGCGTGGTGCCATTTATGTGGATACCGATGATCGGGGTATACCAGAGACGTTATTGTTCGGTGATTTTGCCGGCAGTGCCTATGCCGTCAATGCGCAGACAGGAGCGCTGAACTGGAAAAGAGAGGTGCACGAACATCCCCAAGCAACAATCACGGGGTCAGTAGTGGCACAGGGAGATACTCTTATTGTGCCAGTCTCGTCCTTAGAGATTCTGCTGGCTGCCCGAGTCGGTTATTCCTGTTGCACATTTCGTGGTGCATTGGTTGCCGTTAGCATAAGCACCGGCGAAGAATTGTGGCGCACCTACACCACCGATGAACCTCGGCCGACTATTTTGAGTTCAGCAGGTATTCAACAGTATGGGCCTTCGGGCGCCCCGATCTGGTCAAGCCCAACAATCGATGCCGAACGAAACTTGGTTTATGCCGGCACCGGAGAAAACTATTCCTCTCCGGCGAATGATTACAGCGATGCTGTGTTGGCCATGGATATCGATACCGGAAAGCTAGTGTGGTCCGCCCAACTTACCAAGGATGATGCGTGGAACGGAGCTTGCTCAAGAAAGACACCCAATTGTCCGGAAGAAAATGGCCCTGACTATGATATTGGCGCTGCGCCAATTTTGACCCGAGATGAGAACGGACGCGAAGTTATTTTGGTTGGGCAAAAGTCCGGCATGGTTTACGCCTTGGATCCAGCAAATGACGGCGCCCTTATTTGGGAACAACGTGCTGGTAGTGGCGGCACCATGGGCGGCATTCACTACGGTATGAGCGCAAGTGCCGAAAAACTATTCGTCGGTGTCTCAGACTTGCCAACCAATAACCCTTACAACGTGGGCCCGGGCCACCCAGGTATTCATGCGTTGAGTCTCAGCACCGGAGAAGTGCTGTGGCGCAATGACCTCCCCAACAAATGTGAGGCTGGCCCGTTCCTTTGCTGGCCAGGCATTTCCGCAGCGGTAAGCAGCACCGCTGATCTGGTTTTCGCTGGCGGGCTTGATGGTATCTTGCGCGCCTTCGATACCGAAGACGGAGCCATACTCTGGGAAACCAATACCCGGCAAAGTTTCGGTACACGCAATGGAGTCGAAGCCAAAGGCGGTTCAATCGAAGCCGACGGGCCAGTCATCGTGAACGGACAAGTTTTCATTACGTCTGGCTATGAAAAATGGGGCGAAGCACCAGGAAATGTTGTATTGGTTTATTCGCTAAATGGTGAGTAGATCGGTAAGGGCTACTTAAAAATTTTATTACGAATTTAGGCTAAAACACCTTCAGTTTATTTTGTCAGGAGCTCCAATGTCTAACAACCTTATCAACCGAAGCACAGCTTTCAGCAAGTACGCGACACCGATGCTCGCGACTGCATTTACTGTTTTATTTGCAGCTGGGGCCGCCGCTTTTGAAATAGAAGAGAGTGCAACAATTAGTGATTCCGACTCTACCTTAATGGGCGTGAATCATATCGCCCTGTCAGTGAGAGACTTGGATGCATCCTTAGCCTTTTATCAGAAAGCAACAGGTTTTGAAGTAGTCCGAAGAGAGGTTGTGCGCGGTAGCAGTGCCGCAGACAAACTGTATGGCCGCGAAGGCGTGGAGTATGAAGTGGCCGTACTCGAGGCGCCGAATATGCTTCTGGAACTTACAGAGTTTAGTCATAATCGCGACACACCAATTAGCAAAATGCCGGTAATAGGCCCAGGTATGACCCACACTTGTTTTCAATCACCTTCACACAACTCTGGGTACGACAGATTTAAAAATGCCGGCGCCGAAATGCTTAGTCGCGGCGAGGGGCCTGTAGATCTGTTGGGCCAAGGTGTGACTTATGCTTACGCCTATGATCCGGAAGGCAATATGCTAGAGCTAGAGCAACTGGATTTCGATCGCCTAGGGGGAGACCGGCGCAATCCGGATTGGATCGAGCAAGGCTTGGATGTTTGGATGACACAGGTCGCACTTGTTACTCATGATATTGAGCGATTAACAGAATACTACGCAAAAATAATGGGCTTCAATGCTTATCGAACCGCCGATATATCGAGTCGACCAACTTTTGATGACGCTACGGATATTGATGATGTGTCGCTTAGAGTCGTCTTTTTTAGAATGGCCGAGCGTTCCAAAAGTATGGAGTTTTGGGAATACGTTAGCCCAGAAACACCCGAACCTTTAGGCAATCGAGACAGCACGGCACTCGGCTACACATACTCGTTGGAAGTGGGAGACATTCAGGCGGAGTATCAACGCATGACTGATCTTGGTGTGCAGTTTGTGAGTGAGCCAGTGTTGATGGGCGACTATTGGCAAGTGCATGCTAATGATATCGATGGCAATGTGTTCGC
>CAYGRT010000077.1:0-4993 GCA_964352355.1 uncultured Pseudohongiella sp.
TGTATTTTTACTCCGACACCGTTAATGAATCAAATTGGTGAATTAAGAAAGAGGCAGGAGAAGCGTTGTGAGTAAGTGGGATAGAAGACGCGTACTGAAAGGAATGGTGAAAGGTGTGGGAGTGACTGTAGCGCTGCCTTTTCTTGACTACTTTCTGAACGCTAATGGCACTGCAATGGCTTCGGGTGCACCGATGCCCGTGCGTTTCGGAACGTGGGGTTACGGCCTTGGCGGTACGGGAAAGCTGTTCGTACCCCAGAGCACAGGGCGAAATTACGACTTGCCCGAAGAACTCTCCTCTTGGGCACCCATCCAAGCAGACGTAAATCTGTTCACAAACGGAAACGCTTTTCCGGACGCTTCCCCGAACCGAAACCATTACACGGGCTGGGTGGTTTCTAGAACGGGCATTGCACCTGGGGCTGGAACTGGGCCTTCAGAAACCATCGATCTCACAATTGCCAAGCAGATTGGTAATGCCACGCGTTTTAACAACCTTACCGCCACGGCAACTGCCGATGCCCGAGACACCTACAGTTACTACAACGCGGCGACCCCTAACGCCCCCGAATGGTCGCCCTTAGCATTTTACAAACGTTTGTTTGGGATCGATTTCCAGAATCCCAATGCCGACGAATTCGAGAAGGATCCCCAAGTGATCGCTCGTCGCAGCGTTCTATCTGGAATATTGGATCAAGAACGCTCACTGATGCAGACGGTGGGCACTGCGGACCGAGAGCGGCTCGATCAGTATTTTACGGGTTTGCGTCAGTTGGAGCGTCAGTTTGAGCAGCGCCTCACCAAGCCCGAGCCGATTGCGAGTTGCCTGCCTCCGGGTGAGGCGCCGGTTGATGTGGCCATGGATCAGTCAACAGAGTCGGTTAAGCTTCGCCATCAAATGATGAGTGAGCTGATGGCGATGGCCGTTGCCTGCGATCAAACCCGTGTTTTCAACATGACCTATTCGGCAGCGTTTGCGTCCACTATCAGACCGGGCTATGACAAGCCCCATCATACCTGCACACACGAAGAGCCCGTTCACGAGGAGCTTGGTTATCAAGAGAACGCGTCCTATTTCACTCGGCGTGCAATGGAGTCTTGGGTGGATTTCGTGAAGGTATTTAAAAATGTTCCCGAAGGAGACGGGACACTGCTCGATAATGTACTGATTCTTGGTACGACAGACGTGGGTTATGCTCGCACCCATTCCGTTGATGGTATGTCGGTATTCTTGGCAGGCAGCGCGGGCGGTAAGGTCAGCACAGGTAACCATATCGATTTGAAGGGTGGCTCGGTCGCTCAGGTGGGTTACACCGCTCTCAGGCTCATGGGAGTGGACACGCCATCGTGGGGAACATTAAGCAATGAGTCCTCTGAAGTGATAAGTGATGTGTTGGTCTAAGTCGGGATTAGTAAGCATTTTATGAAACTCACCATTTTGCACTTAACCAATTTTCAGGTTGTGGTTTTTGTTGCCGCGACGTTGTCTATGATGGTCACCACAGGTGTGGCCGCCGACAGACCAAGCGAGTCAATGTATTGGCAGCCAGCGACCAGTGGTGAAATCGAGTCCTACATTGAAGAGGAGGTGCCGCCGGGCATTCAGGTAGTGCCGACCGCCTTGGAGGGTCCTGTTTATGCTGATGCTAGCGGGCGCACTTTGTATACATGGCCTCTTATCGCACTGCGTAACGGCTCAATTGGTGACAGAAAGGACGGCCCGTCCAATTGCACCGACGAGATGCTTCGCACTGAGGTAGGGTTTATGAGTCCTTACCCGGCCGGTTTGGTTCTGCCCTATGCCGAGCAAGGCGTGAGCTGTGCGCAAGTTTGGCCACCGGTGCTAGCAACCGATGATGCGGTAGAGGTGGGCAAATGGAGTCTTACCGAGCGTGGCGATGGCTCTAAACAGTGGGCCTATGATGGTTTTCCTTTGTATACCTCCCACCTAGATGAGAGGGCGGGGGACGTACTGGGCGGTACAAAAATAAGTTCGGGTGGTGATGGTGGAGTCGTTCGTGTGCCATTAGGGCCGCTGCCGGATATCCCACCAGGATTTGATGTGCTTAGCAGTAGCACCGGGCGACTGCTGGTCAATGATGATCAGTATTCGGTCTATAGTTGGGACGGAGACGAACCTAATGTCTCGAATTGTATTGAAGACTGTTTAAATAGTTGGACTCCCATTCGCGCACCGCAGGTTTCAACAAATAGCGGAGACTGGACAATCATCAAACATCCCTCGGGCATTAATCAATGGGCCTATAGATCAAAGCCGCTTTATACCTACAACAACGATATTAGAAGTCGTAGCTTCGACGGCAGCGATGTGCCCGGTTGGAATAATGTTTACACCCAACGAGCGGTGACTCCGCCTGCTGAGTTTACTGTGCAAGATGCGGCCTTTGGGGGGCAAGTTCTAGCGGATAGCCGCGGCAGAACGATTTATCTGTACAACTGTCGAGATGATTCCGCAGCTCAGCTTGCCTGCGACCACCCAGACGCAGCGCAGGAATATCGTCTGGCCATCTGCGGCAATGGCGACCCGAAAGTGTGTCGAGAGACCTTTCCCTATGTTGTGGCTGGCGCCGATGCTTCGAGCGAGAGTAGCCTTTGGAGCGTGATGGTGATTGATCCGAACACAGGACGACGTGCAACAGTGGACCAAGAGGGCGCGCTGCATGTTTGGGCTTACAATCAAAGGCCGGTATACACCTACGGTGATGATCAAGCACCCGGTGACACCAGAGGCGATAGCTTCGGCGAATATCTGGGTCGCCGTAATGGCTACAAAGCGTTCGTCTTACGCGATGTTTTTCAAAATAGCCAATTTCGGCGATGAGTTTGAAAAAATCGCTAGCCATGAAAGCGAGGGCAAGGTTAAGAATGCAGAGAACTCAGGGGAGAGGTTGCACATGTCACACATTAAGACTGTAATCAGAGCACAGCAACTGTGTACTCTTGCGCTTTCAGCCGCCACATTGTTCGCCGCTAGTGAAGCGACCGCCCAATCCTATCAGAAAGATGGCCGAATAGGTTACGTTCTAACCGAAAGACATTGGTCGATCTATGAAACTGAAGCGAAGTCAGAGTGTCCTCAGGGTATGAATAGTCGAGGCTCGCGGGACCTGTTTGCAGACCAGTTCCCAGAGGGAGATGACGGAGAGCTGACAGTCGCCGAGACTAGACTCATGATTGAGGGCTACCAGTATCATACTAATGCAGCGCCCACAGATATCTATGACTCCTTACCTTTTTACGAAGCACAGGGGAGTGTATCCCACGGCCTGAATCTCGATGGTGAAGTGAGCGCCGATGATTTTACTAATCCAGCCGGTGAAGAGGGAATAGATAACCAACTCTACCGCGCACTCGGTTGTATTGCGGGCTACCGCAAAGACGGCCCCTATTGGTTTTTCGAAAACGATTTCATGATTAACAATGGCTATAACCGCTATATGATCGAGCTGTCGGGCGTGGATGATCTTGTCAATGACGATGACGTCACCGTTACTACTTACCGAGGCATGGATAAGCTTTTTACCGACGCCACTGGCGAGGGTTTTATTGCCGGTGGCACTCAGCGGGTTGATGCTCGCTGGGGCCAAAGTTTTGTTGAGCAGACTAAAGGTAGGATCAAAGACGGTATATTGATTACCGAACCAATTGCACAGGCAAAAATCCCCTGGTCACAGCCCGGACCGGTAGATGGCTACCACATTTTCAAAAACCTCCAGTTTCAGCTCAAGCTATCGCCGCAGGTGGCAAAGGGGCTGATGGCGGGATATGTTGATGTCGAACAATTTAACCACCGATTCAGAACCAACTGGGCGATGCATCATCAAAACTACGGTCAAAGCTCGTCTGCATCGGAGTACACTGCGCTTAAACGATTGGCTGATGGGTATCCGGATCCCGACACCGGTGAACATACGGCTATATCTGGGGCGGTTGAGGTAACGTTTACTCAGGTTTATATCGTGCACCCTGCCGAGTAGGGATTCAAAAATAAATGGGGTCAGAGTAAAAATACAGTACTGTATTTTTACTCTGACCCCA
Organism: uncultured Pseudohongiella sp.; assembly: GCA_964352355.1. Taxonomy (GTDB): domain Bacteria; phylum Pseudomonadota; class Gammaproteobacteria; order Pseudomonadales; family Pseudohongiellaceae; genus UBA9145. The sequence goes on from CAYGRT010000077.1 coordinate 4,060, forward strand.
TTTATTAAGCTATTGGGCGCGCCTGTTGAATACGAGAATCTGGTCTTCCTGATCAGAATTTGGAAATTGAATTATAATTCTGAGTTGTTGATAGTTTGGGCTAACAACCTTAGCCCCTTTTTGCTGCACTTCACCATTCAAATAGACCGTATATTCCACCGTCGTTTCACCGATCTTCTGGTACGAAATTGTTGCTCTTTGGTCCTGATTGAAGCTGGCAATGGGGTATTGTTCGCCACTATAGGAATATCGAGCAGTAGTGCCACTTAGAGAGCCATTCTGCGCGGTAGTAATCACCATATAGGTGTAAGTTTCATCACCGTGATCGAAATAGGTCCGGGATAAGTTAGTTGGTGCGACGGCACTGCCGAAATTAGACTGTCTTAAATCAATGTCCCAGGTGCCCAAAAAGGGATTTGCTCCTTGTGCAAGGGCGGTGAAGCTGAACAGGGTGAGCAAGGAGAAAATCAGTAATGCCGAGATGTTTTTTAACATGGTTGGAGGCCTCAATAGAGTTATTGGCAATCTAGTAACCTTCATATTGCTCTTGCCTCGCGCCTATTGCAAATAGCAGTAATGAATGTCCAAACTACTATTTGAACCTACAGTTACCGAGCTTAAACAGCTTCCCTTATCTGATTTTGTGTTAGCGCGGGAATCTCTGAATTTAATTGCGCCCGGCGAGCACCTTGATGCTTAAGGACAGGCCGCCCCAATTTGCCCGCGAATTTACTCAAAAACCTAGGCTGCGCGACAGGAAATCAAATTGGGTTTTGTTCGGGGTTAAGCTGTTGCGGCCCCTTAATAGCCGGTGTTTTATCAAACCCTCAACAGTTGGAGCGGGTGCGCTTATGACATTGGTGGCGGTTTAATAGTGCAAGAACTCAAAGCAAGGTTTCGACAAACTGCTCGAATGCGAATGCGACGGCCCAGG
>CAYGRT010000078.1:0-2824 GCA_964352355.1 uncultured Pseudohongiella sp.
CACAAATTTAAGACCATTGAAACCGAGCAGGACGAGAAAAAACTTAACGCCGCTGAAAATAAAGCGGCGCTGTTGCACCCGGAACGTATTCGCGAAATTTCCCAGTACATTCTGAACCACTACCGCCAGAAAACTCACCGTCTGCAAGGCGCTGCTACCGGCCAGGCCAAAGGCTTTAATGCCATGTTTGCTGTTAGCAGCGTGGATGCGGCCAAGCTCTATTATGAATCGCTCAACAAATTACAGAACGACCCTGATAGCAAATTCAGCGAGAAGCCGCTGAAGATAGCGACCATCTTTTCCTTTGCTGCCAATGAAGAGCAAGACGCATTGGGCGATATTCTGGACGAGAGCTTTGATGTCTCTGCCATGAACAGCAGTGCTAAAGAGTTTTTGAGCGAGGCCATCGAAGACTACAACGGTTTCTTTACGACTAATTTCAGTGTTGATAGCAACGGCTTCCAGAATTACTACCGTGATTTGGCGAAGCGCGTAAAAGCCAAAGAGGTCGACTTGCTGATTGTGGTGGGCATGTTCCTCACCGGCTTTGATGCGCCAACCCTAAATACCTTGTTTGTAGACAAGAACCTTCGCTACCACGGCTTGATGCAGGCTTTCTCGCGCACTAACCGTATTTATGACGCTACCAAAACCTTTGGCAATATCGTCACCTTCCGCAATTTAGAAAAGGCAACGATCGATGCCATTACCCTGTTTGGCGACAAAAACACCAAGAATGTGGTGCTGGAAAAAAGCTATAAAGAATACATGGAAGGCTTTACCGATATAGTAACCGGTGAAGAACGGCGCGGTTTTATAGAAGTGGTGAGCGAGCTTGAAAAACGTTTTCCTGACCCTACTGCCATTGAGAAAGAGTCTGATAAAAAAGATTTTGCCAAACTGTTTGGTGAATACCTGCGAGTTGAGAACGTTTTGCAAAACTACGATGAATTTGCCAGCCTTAAAGCCTTGCAAAGCGTAGACATGAGTGACCCTGAAGCCGTTGAGACGTTTAAAGCTGAGCACTATCTGGATGATGAAAAGCTCGCAGAATTGCAGACCATACGTTTGCCCGCCGAGCGCAAGGTTCAGGACTACCGTTCCACCTATAACGACATTCGTGACTGGCAACGCCGACAGAAATCAGCCGACGAGCAAGACCAATCGACCATAGATTGGGATGATGTGGTGTTTGAGGTAGACCTACTTAAATCACAAGAGATCAACCTAGACTACATTCTGGAGCTGATCTTCGAGCATAACAAAAAGAACAAGAGCAAAGCCGATTTGGTGGATGAAGTGCGCCGCGTGATTCGCGCCAGCCTAGGCAATCGCGCCAAAGAAAGCCTGGTGGTGGACTTTATCAATCAAACCGATCTCGACCAAAGTGGCGACAAAGCCAGCGTGATCGAAGCCTTCTTCGCCTTTGCTCAAGCGGCGCAGCAACAGGAAGCTGAGAAATTAATTACAACAGAAAGCCTCAATGCCGAAGAAGCACGCCGCTACATCACCGCATCACTCAAGCGGGAGTATGCCAGCGACGCCGGCACGGAACTCAACGCCATACTTCCAAAGATGAGCCCTTTGAATCCACAATACCTGACTAAAAAACAGAGTGTTTTTCAAAGGATCGCCGCGTTCGTTGAAAAATTTAAAGGGGTAGGCGGAAATGTATAGACATTCACTTAGTTGTTTAAAACACTGCTTTTAACCCCATTTGCGGCGCGGCTACGGCATTGAAATACATCACGCAAAAAAAATCGGTCTAGCGCAGCATAGAAGTTAGGGTAATCACATCATGAAGACAGTTCTAGAGCCTGATCTACTCAATAGTTACTCAGAAACGGAGTATCACGTTCTATCGAGTTCTCCATTTATTCTCCGCATCGGCGAATTGAGCCCCGAATTGATTTCAATGCATGCCAAGCACGGCGTGTCTTGCAGTGCATTTATCACTGCATGGAATCCATTTAGCGAAGTAACAGACAAAGCGACTAACATAGAACGCCAATCGCAGCTTGCCAATCAACTATCCAGTGGCGGCTTTACAATGATTCCAAGCCTTGGCAAACACCCCTCGGGAAATTGGGAAGGTGAAGAGAGCCTACTCGTACTTGGCATTGAACAGAAGGATGCAGAGTCTTTGGGCAAAACTTGGGGTCAAAATGCCATACTGTATTCTGGCAAAAACGGCATACCAGACTTGATCTTGCTCCGGTAAACTAGCACCAATGAAACTACAAATTCCAGATTGGTTTATCTTCCACGTTCCTCATGACTCCACTTATATTCCAAAGAATATCCGGCACCAGTTTGCACTATCAGATAGCGAGCTATCTGAAGAACTTCTTAAAATGACTGACCATCACACCTTGGCGCTTTTTACGGACGGCATCCCCACTAAACAGATTGTCCGGGCAGAAGTAAGCCGGCTAGTGGTAGATGTGGAGCGATTCGCTGACGATGATGAAGAAGACATGTCCAAGGTAGGAATGGGGGCTGTGTATGAGCAAACCCAAAGCGGCGGCCTACTTCGTCATCCCCTTACAACGTTAGATCGCACGACGCTACTGGATACTTGGTATTACCCTCATCATAAGGCGCTGACCACGCGAGTAGATACCGCATTAAGTGAGCATGGCAAGTGCCTTGTCATTGACTGCCATAGCTTCCCTTCGAGGCCCCTGCCCTATGAACAAATACAAACCACTGATCGCCCTCAATTCTGTATAGGCACAGACGGTTACCATACCCCGCAGCCTTTAAGCATGCAGCTGATAAACACCTTGCAAGACGCAGGTTGCACAGCGCGAGAGAATTCACC
>CAYGRT010000078.1:2924-4815 GCA_964352355.1 uncultured Pseudohongiella sp.
GCCATTTACTCAAAATAAGCATCGGAGAAAGCAGATATATCGATATCACCGTATTCGTGCACAGCATCAATATAGCCGCCACCTTGCTCACGCAACGCTTTCAGCATTTGAGCGCCAGCCGTTGCAAGATTAGTGCCGCCGACAAAATGCGCAACAGCAACGATTCGATTTGGAAAACCACTACTCAATAGCGCCCAATACTTTCTGTCCTCAGAACTCCGAATGGAAAATTTAAGGTCTCCTTGATGCCAGGGCGACTGTGACCATTCACCTGAAACTAAGAAAGACCACTTACCAGAAGTACGGCGCGTGAGCTTCTTAAACACTGCGGCGTCGTCATTTACATAACGTGTATAAATTTCCATGTTGTCGGCGTAACTTAGTTCCTACATGCGGTGGAAAATTAACTGAGCTATTCTCAGTGATAATTAAGGCTTTGCAAACTACTAACTGAAGCGGGCTTTACTGTGAGATGCCTCCTGCTAACTCATCAACTGATGAGCAATATGATGAGACCACCAGTGCATAATTGCTCGCCGCCGCTCTAGATAATCAGTTCGGTTGTAAGCTGCCCTAACTGAGTTTTTGTCCACGTGAGCCAATGCCGCCTCTATGAGGTCTTGATCAAACCCCTCTTCGTTGAGAGTAGTACTGGCCAATGCCCTAAACCCATGGGATACAAGCCTACCCTTAAACCCCATCCTCTTTAAAGCCATATTCACTGCTGCACTACTCGCATGCTGTCTAGGATTACTATTTGACGGAAAAACAAACTCCCGATTTCGGCTAATTGGCTTCATTGTTTCCAGAATCTGGATAGCTTGTGGAGTCAAAGGAACCACATGAATACGTTTCTTCTTCATTCGCCCAGCTGGAATAGTCCAAATCATTTGCTCCTCGTCTATCTCGTCCCATCGTGCGCCTGCAGCCTCTCCAGGCCTTACCATTGTGTGTAGCTGCCATTCTAATAGGCATCGAGTCGTCAGCTTAATATTCGCATTCTGAACAGCTTGAAGCAGCTCTGGCAGATGCTCTGGCTTTATTGTGGGCAAATGCACTTTCTTGGGTGACTTAAACGCTTTGCCAATCGGCGATAATGGATTCAGTTCGGTTATGCCCCGAATTACCGCAAAATCCATAATCATGTTCAAGCGCTGACAAACGCGCTTAACCATCTCCAGCTTCCCCTTTTCTTGCAAGGGCTCTAGAACTTCGATCACCGCCTTGGGCTTCAATTCAGAGATTGGTACAGAGCCGAGCTTTGGGAAAATATGGTTAGCGAGAGAATTGTAGACATCAGCCGCATAGGCTTCAGAGATATCATGACTTTTTATAGAGAACCATTTATCGGCTACCGCCTTTAATGTATTGGCACTGGCTTCTGATTCCAATTGAGCCTGGCTAGCTTCATAAACTTGAGGGTCTACGCCTTCTGCGAGCAAAGTTCGATAGCGATTGCGCTCCTTTCTAGCTGCAGCTAGTGATAAATCTGGATACTCGCCAAGTTTAAGGTTAGTCCGCTTCTTTGTTGCCGGGCGCGCATAATTGAATAACCAAACTTTAGAGCCAGATGGCTTTATCCGAAGCTGCAACCCTTTACCGTCAGAGAGGTTGTATTCAGCCTCCTTTATCTTTGCTCGCTTAACTTGCGTATCTGTGAGTTCCGCAGTGGAATTTGCCACCGATTCGACTCCTTCTCGGTTCGTGTTACATTGCATGTTACATTAGTTTCTGGATCATGCAAGATCACCTCGGACCAAATGGGACTATAAAACGCGGATATTTTTATTATAATCAGGAAGATATGGACTTTTTTGGACTTACTGGAATTGATTAGTGGCGGAAGAGGCAGGAGTCGAACCCACCAAGCCTGTCTTTAACAAACTTCACC
>CAYGRT010000079.1:0-4516 GCA_964352355.1 uncultured Pseudohongiella sp.
AGTGATACTATTCTATCACTTTCGGTTTGGCAAGATGTCAGTGCAGATAACGCCCTGGATAATGGGCAGGGCGCAAGCCGAGTCCCTGATTGAACTAATTGTTATGCTTCGTTTGCTACTCTCTTGAAGTTAATTGAGAAAGTGTCGTCTGCAATTTCAGCCTTCCAAACCCTGGGGGCACTTTCGCTCCTTTGTATAAGGTTTAGAACGATCTCGGTATGAGCTGGAGAAATCTGTGAACCCAAATACACACCTGTTATTGCGCCAGGTTGAATAAAAAAGGACGCATCATCGTGGGGAGGCTGGTTATCAGCAGCGGCAATAAGCAATGATCTGTATTCGTCTTCATAACTCCATTGACTCGACTTAATTAATATTGACTCGAATCCTCTTGCGTCTTGAGGTAGTGGATATTCTATCTGAGGGTATTCATCCTGATACTTTACCTTCATGCTCATCCCCATAGGAGCTAAATTGGCATTAAATTCGATGCAGATGCCACGATGTGAGTCTGCATAGTGAGACCACAATAGCAAATTGCTTTTCGATGTTGTGTAACTACATACCCTCACTTGGCCGAATCGCTTCACTGCCGATTGTTTAATTCCTTCTTCTAACTTTGATTTATCCCTAAGTGCATCTCGTGCAAAACGTTTAGAAGCCTTTTTTGAGTTTCCGTGCCGCCTGCCTACAACGTCTAGCCTTCTTCGTATGGCGTCAATTTTCGTTTTACTCGTTGGCAACTTATAGTGAGGTTTACATTCGAACGGATCATTAAAGCTCGATGGTAATGCGTGATATAGCCTCAAATTGATAAATAGTTGCTCAAGGTACTCGGGGTGCTCATCGTTTACCGTCATGAATTTGTAGAGTTTTTCGACATTGGTCTGATCAGGGAACGAATGGACCTCATGAAATTCTTTTAGGGTTTTCATTCAGTCTCGCACAACCTCTGATCTAGATGCATAACGCCTTGGATAATGGACTGCGCGTTAGCGCAGTCCTTAATTGATTTCATTGTTATGTAGTACCTTGCACGTGATTTAAACTTGGAGAACCTCAAAAGTGCTAGAATACAACATCAGCGATACTACTTAGTAAGCGAAAAGGTCCATCAGTTCTTATGCATCCAGACAGTTGTTCTGACTCAAACATTGCAGATTGACAATCTTCAGCAGAACCAAACTCACCGAGTACTTCTTGTTCCTCGATTGAGTATATCTCCCAAGATTCATCTTCTCCATCCAAGACTGTCCATGCTGATCCTAATAAAACTAACGTAAACGCGATCCCAACTGTAACCATTGGGAGTCGTTTCGAATTAAGCATTTGCAAGATTGGCACGATTCATCTGTGTTACTTAACGCCCGTAGTAATGGGCGTAGCCATTCGCAAACCGTGCGGAGCAGGCTGTGTCCTTTATTGACTTGTTTGTTATGCGTCATTGCCACCAGCCCTGGAGCGGGTCGAATGTAAGCACTAGTTCGGTATTGGAGAACGAATGAGTAATTCTTACGGTTACTTCACGAAATTCTCCGCCATCATTTCTTCGAATATATAGGTTTTCGGTATGCAGGATGCCAAGCAGCCCTGTTGGATTCTCAATATTTCCTACATTGGAGATTGAATTTGACCAGGTTACCGCGATCTGCTGCTGATCTTGGTCGAAAACTTTTACAGATGTTACAAACGCTTTACGAGCTGACTTGTTAAATAGAGCAACGCGCATCACGGCCTCGTCATGGCTTCTTTCCAAAAGTCCAACTCGATGGAGGCGCCCAGCGATCAAAACTTCGTCTGACTTAATCTCGTCGTAGATGCGCTTTGATAGCATGTAGCTAAAACCCGCGGAAACTGCAGCAACCACGGCGGCAGCTGCAGCTATAAACGTGGCAATATTTGCGAATGAGAATTCTGACATATTCGATTTTACTCAGTTTTTTAACTATGACGCATAACGCCCTTGATAATGGGCGCGCCTATGGCGCGTCCTTGATTGATTTATTTGTTATGTGCCTTATCTCGGAATACCTTTTCCATACAAGCACCAATAAAAATCTACCACTCTGTCTGTATCGATTTCTTCGCGACCTTCATGGGGGAAAACATCGATAATATCGTCCTGGGTCTTGCCCGCTGGGTATTCGATAAAATCGACAGCATTGCCTGCCGCATACGCTTTTTTAGTACCATCGCTAAATAATGCTGTGAAGATCGTATACCCCATTCCAGATTCTCCAGCGTCGTAAATTTTATCAGCGAATTTAGCCGGTATAGTGGATCTGCTTTCTTGAATTGTATCGACTTCTTCAATCTTGATGCTTTTCTTACCGGGATCATCTTCAGGCCAAGCTCCCCAATAAAGAATAAATTCTTGGGCATTAACGATATATACGCATTCTAGGTGGCTGCTATCCTTCAAGTTCACGCTGCATGGAAAATATGTCACACCATCGTCTTTTGATGGTGTGATTAGTCGAAGCTGTTCTTTCTGCGCCAAACTCAATTCGGCATATTCCATTGGCTTCGGATTGTAAGGTTTATAAGTTCGCACGATATCTCAGCTGCCTGTGCACATAACGCCGTTGTTAATGGGCAAACTGCATAGCAGTTTGTCCTTTATTGAACTGATTGTTAGCTATCCTTGGCACTTTCTTCGATTTTTGATTCTCGAAGCTTCGGTTTATGAGTATGTGGGCCTGAATGGGTTCTTGCCAAGAGCATGATTAGCGCCAAACAAAGGGCAGTCACCCCCAATACTGCGAGTTCAGAGCCACCCCATGTTTTGAGATTCCAGGTAACTGGTTGACGTGCTACTAGAATAAACCATAGAGCAGAAATAAAACTGCTAATAAGCTGGTTAATTTTAGATACGGAATGTTTGCTTGGCCCAACAAAAACAAAATCAATCCATTGAAATATTCCCTTAGGAGTGGAGCGGGGCATCGTAACTTTGTATAGAGGTCCCATTACTTCATTTTCGAGGTGGTCTACATGGTGCTCCCAGTTTTCTTGCCATTGCTTACTACCCCGGTTAGCGAACAACCATCCGACAGATAGAACCAATCCAAGGCAACTCACTGTGAAGCTTAAAAACTCCTTTTCTGGGGAAGGAACCCGCTGAACTAAACCGTAAAAGGCAAAAGTTACAGCGATAAACGCCCAGAAATATGTTGCTCGTTTCCAATATAGCTCTATTTCAAATTTCCGGGTATCCAGAGCGAACTTAAGGGCTTCGACATGCTTTTCAGAAGCAGTAGATTTTCCGCTAAACGCTTTTTTATATTCTTCTTTGTTCAAGCTGGCACCTTAACGATGTGTATAGCTAACGCCCTTGTTAATGGGCGCAGCCTTGGCTGCGTCCTTTATTGAACTGATTGTTATGTGTCGGTAGCCCATTAGTCTAAGGGAAATCCTGCATCTCTGAGTGCGTCACACGCGTTTTTAATGCAATTTCGGCATAGAAAGATGTTATTGGGACCAGCAACCAACTTACCAATGTGGTCGGGCTTTTCCTGACAAAAACTACAAACTGGAATATCTTTGCCCGCCACCGTTGCTTGACGACGCCTAATCTCTTCACTGGAAATAATCCCATCGCCCACGATCAATTACCTATCGAATTTTGCAGTGAATTCATCTAGACACATAACGCCCTGGTTAATGGGCAAACTGCTCAGCAGTTTGTCCTTTATTGAACTGATTGTTAATTGGCACCATTACCTACTTTCAAGATTGCATTCGTGCCTTCCCACGATAGGCCTTCAATTTCCGCTAGATTTGGTAGGATTGTATCTGGCCCGGAGTTCGCTCCCACAAGGAAATTTCCCGAAACGTCCCAAGCCCCAATGTGACATGGGTCTACCCAGCCACCGTTCCACTTTGCTCCATACCTGTCTTCGGCTTCAGGTAGAAATTGAAGGGCGCATCCCCTGTAGGTGCTTGTACCTATATAGGAATAGATTTCTGATTCGGTAGCCTTATAAAAGATTACGGGATCATTCAGCCATGTAACTATTTTAAAGTCACCCGGTGACAGTTCATCGGTTGAGACTATTTTTGTCATAGCCGACGCGGCGGACATATTCGGTGAAAGCGACGCAATAAATGGTACTGAAACGAATGCCGCTCCAATACCACAGCAAATCACTACACTAATAACCAGAAAAGTCCGCTGTGTCAGCATAGGCTAATTAACGCCCGTAATAATAGGTGCAGTTTGCGAAGCGCAAGCTTGTGAAACAATGGCCGCAGGCCATTCACAAGCTGGAGTGTAGCAAACTGCGTCCTTTTTGATTTTATTGTTATGTTCCGCGTACTCTATGCCTCAATGAAGGTTTTCTCAACTACCCCAAATTGGGGACAAGGCCCTGGTGGTTCAGCGCTAATGAGATAACGTGAATTGTCGCCAAATGGCTCCTCTACGGAGAACTCCTGGCCGTCAACAGAAAATCGACAAACCGTAGATTCTCGAAACCAAGATAGGAACATTGGGCTCGAGATTACTTTGACTCCA
>CAYGRT010000080.1:0-3852 GCA_964352355.1 uncultured Pseudohongiella sp.
GTTGGGGCATTGGCTTTCCGATGGGCCATTGAGCGCAGATCATCAAGCGAAGAAGGATCATTTGTAGAGTTGTCGTTAGTCATAGTCGCAGTAAGGTGCTCGTTCTAGGATATGGAATTGGTGCCTGGGCTTCTCATGCAATTGAAAATATTAGTCGAATACGTCTGGCAAGTCTGTTGCAATTTTAGCTCTGCTTTGACCAGTCACTGGATCAATAATAGGGTTGCTCCAACTAAGTCCAACATCGGGCACGCTTTCGAGATTGCACTCAGGCCCGTAACAGGGAAATGTGCACGTAAAGTGGGCATCTTGTAGCACCACGACATTGTAATTTTTACATTGATCGTTGTTTTGATTAGCTTGCTGTGCCGCGAAAGCTGCACTCAAGCTTATGCAGCTTCTAGTCACGTACCTTGATCCGTCTTTCAGATTTTCTATATGGTTGGCTGCAAATGGAGCGTCCGGAGTGCATTGGGCACCTGTCGACACGTGCGAACGCTCACAGATGAACTTTGGCCCTCTGCAAGTGTGTACACCCGGTGAAGGTGCGATGGTGCATTGGGTCGGATTGTTGGGGTCAAAAACAAATCCGGCTTGGCATTTGGCAACACATTGGCTTGCAAAAGTCTTACTAGAAGTGCTGTATTGAGCTGAAGAAAATGGGTCATGAGAGACTTTTGTGTTTACAGTTGCCGAGGTGATAAATTCCTGCCCAGCAGGACATGCATTGTCTTGATGAGAGCAGTCCTGCCCTCTGCCGCAAAGAGGAGCGGGGGGTTGCTGGGCTTGGGTGACAACAGTAACAGGGGGTTGCTGGACTTGGGTAACAACAGTAACAGGGGCGTCACATTGAAAAGGGTTGTTTTGATTTCGGGTTTGTCCTGCAGGGCATTGCTGCAAGCAAATTGACACATTTTGCCCACTATTTTGGGTTTGTATTTGGTCTGTTCCTGCTGGGCAAGAGAGTGCTACTGCTGGCAAGGATGTAGAAGAGCTCGCACTGGCCATTGCTGTGTTTCCATCGCAAATTCCCGGTAGAAGCGCGCTATCAACGGACTCATTGTCTGGGACGTAATTTGACGCTGGTACGCACTGCCAGTTCCCGGTGTTAACCAATTCGAAGGCGAATGCCTGTCGTTGGCCAATACCAGGCAAATTCATCCCAACCAGCATATGCCCGGTAATTGTTTGGTCTCTCCCGCCTTGTACCCATTCGACCGAGGAAACCATGTCAATCTGTCTATTGTTTAGCTGTAGCAAGTCAAGGTTCTGATTGGTTCCGGTCATCAACATCAGCTCCACAGGTATTCTGGATGCATCTGCAAATTCGAAACCTTGGGCAATTCTGGCCCGAGTCATATAGTTGGAATAGGCGGGCACAGTTATTGCGACCAATATTCCTAGAATGGCCAGTGTTACAAGTATTTCAAGCAGGCTGAATCCGCTATTTTGTGGTTTTTTCATTTGAGTCTATCTCCAATTCTTGATTCTAATTCACGAGTCGGCTTTGCAGAAGCTGATTGATTTCATTGCCAAGTTCACTAGCAGGTGAGTTATCAGTTTCAAGCCACATTGCTTCATGCTCAGAAAGTACTTCTTTCAATTCCGATTCGTCTTGTCTGATCAGAAATACTGCAGGTATTCCAGACCACGCCGTTTCCGTTCGTAGCCCCGTTATCCATTCTTTGATTGTACCTTGGAGGCTGGAACTATCTATTAGTAAGCATGCTACCGCTGAACTATCAGCCAATAGCGTGTGAGCGGCAGCTGCGTTATCCACTCTTATGAGGTCAAAATGTAAATGAGTTTTGATGGCATCTTCGATAGAAGCATTGTCGCTAATTAGAAGAGCTTTATGTGTGCCGCCTTGGTCTTTAGTTGTGCTGAATTGCGCAACCCTGTCGCTCAAATTTTTAGAATACTCATCAGCCGCCAAGTGCCAGAAGTGTAAGCCCATGACTCGGGTTACCTCCTCCGCGGTAGTTTCACCCGAAACTATCCAGTTAATTGCACTTACAGCCATTGACCTATGAAGTGAGCCGCCGGCCTTTTTCAACTCCTCAATATTACGCACCCCCTGCAATAAGGCTGATCGAAATTCAGATGAAACTCGCTGAGATTCTATAATTGGAATGCGACCCGAATAGCCGGTATGGGCGCAACTTTCACAACCACCAGCTCTCGCTGCGGGGAGCTCGCCTGTAATGGCCAGGAATTCTTCTTCGTGAGGAGAATGGGAATCTGTGAGAGGCGCTTTGCAATTACTGCATAATTTCCGTACCAATCGCTGCGAAACAATCCCGATCAAAGAATCGGCGAGTGTCGAAGGCTCAAGGCCTAAATCTAGCAATCTTGGAATAGTTCCTAAAGCGTCATTAGTGTGTAAGGTAGACAGGACAGTGTGACCTGTTAGTGCAGCCTGCGCAGCAATTCGAGCAGTCTCACTATCACGAATCTCACCTACTAGAATTACATCAGGATCTTGTCTCAGTATTGACCTCAAAGTGTCGGCGAACGAGAGACCCTGCTTGTCGTTAATTTGAATCTGTGAAATGCCCGGTAGCGTGTATTCCACCGGGTTCTCCAGCGTCATAATGTTGATTTCATAACTGTTCAGTTCAGCAAGCAGGGCATAGAGTGTCGATGTCTTTCCTGATCCAGTCGGGCCTGTAAGAAGCACCATTCCTGCGCCTTGCCCAATGAGTTGCTGCAGAACTTTATGTTCGGAGGGCGAGAAACCGCTGTTCTTGAGAGAGAAAGATTTTCCTTGCTCCAAGAGTCTGCAAACTATCCTGTTGCCGTCGACCGCGGGTAGTATTGAAAGTCGAACATCTAGCCTCCTGCTGCCGTATTTAAGCTGCAATCGACCGTCTTGGGCGATCAGCGGATTAATATCAAGGCCAGCGTTTGTTTTAAGATACAAAGAAAGAGATTGTAGTGATTTGTAGGGGACTGTGGATATTCTTTGCAGCAGGCCATCAACTCTAAATCTTATCGCTCCGCCACCCACGAAGGGGTGTATATGAATATCGGATGCTCTCTTGTCTATGGCAGCTTTAAAGATCGCAGCGGCAAGCTCAACAGTATGTCGATCTTCATCTCCGGTAACAGGTAGCAGTAAATCGATGATGCCTAAATTTGAGGCATCATTAGATAACTGAGAAAAAAGGTATGTTACTCCAGTGTCAATTTCATCTGGCGATAAAACCACAAGCCTTATTGGGGCGTTGAGAGAAAATTTAAGTTGAGATAATTGATCAGGTGTCAATCGGGGGTCAGAGACTGCAACGATATACTCACCGCCATCTCTCTTAAGAGGCAATGCTTCTAGCCTTCTTAGCAGCTCTTCCTGCACTTTTGTGTTGTTGTCAATTTCAAGATCTTCGAGATTCCCAGGTTCTAGCTGATAGGCTTCAGCGGCCGCGGTTGCGATCTGCGCTGCCGATAAATGGAGCATAGACTCCAATTGTGCCCAGAGTGCTGAGCTGTTCTTAGATAGTTTCGCCGACTCTGGTAACGTGATTTCAGGGTGTACAGAATGGATTGCCTGTAGCAACCAATGCATACCTATCTTGTTAGTTTGGGTCATTCAGTCTGTCCGCAGCTTCTGAGAATTGTATGAAGTATATCCTAAGCCCTAATAGGTGGAACAGTAAGATTCTGAGTGGAGAGCGACCTACCTATCAGAATGGCGGAATAAGTTGATTTCGCGGGTAAACTCTAATGGTTGAATAGGTGGTTAGGGAATGTGATAGCAAAAAAAATGCGCTATCAGAATGTGAATATTCCGTAGCGCATTGTTTTATTTGGTGGGCCCACAGGGACTCGAACCCCGGACAAACGGATTATGAG
>CAYGRT010000081.1:0-3725 GCA_964352355.1 uncultured Pseudohongiella sp.
CCTGTTTACCAGTTTTCAGATTTATTGGATAGGTATTGTGGCCGCCGTCAGTTTCTCCAAAGACCCGATTGGTATAACCGACGTTTCGCTCCATTATGACATAACTCCCGATAGGCCAATGATCTTTGCCCGCACCCGAATTGTAATGTGGGGTACGACCAAAATCCGTGCCTATAACTAACACTATGCGATCCGCTAATCCTAATTCTTCGGCATACGTCCAGAAATAGTCGATTGCGTCATTGACGTTGGTTAACAAGAGCCCATGATCCTGATCGTGATCTGAGTGGGTATCGAATCCTCGCTCGAATAAATCGACCGCGACAGTAACTCCAGCTTTCATAGCTAACAAACTGATCTGCATTTGCTGGTGCAAATTAGATCGAGTGTTCTGCGCTAGCTGACGAATTGCTTGTAACTGATCTGTGCTAGGTATCATATTTGCAAATGCGCCCAACCCATCTGCTTGGACAAGCGCCTCAGAAAAAAACTGTCGGCTTTTCTTTTGCCCTGCGGGAATATTGGCTTGTGATGCTAGATCTTGCGCTGTCTTCAATTGTAAGGCTCTTATGCGCTCAAAATCACTGGGCCTATGATAAGTTCGATTGGGATCCCACGCGGTGGTATTAGGGAAAAGAATATTCTGTATTTGGCGAATTTCGCTGATACGGGAGCTACGAACTAGGCCTTCTGTATTGCCAAAACCGCCGAAATTTAGATAGGCAAGCGGCAGAGCTGGGGCATTGGTGGCAGCATGCAGTGAGGTAATAGATGGATAGCCGCTCGAATTACGCCCACTCCAATTATGAATAACCCCAACGGTATGAGAGTTAGTCTGGGCATCCACTCCGTTTATTACCAGCATATCTCGGTAATATTTATTGAACAGATTAGCATTCCCTGCAAAAGGCGCGTAGTTGATGTTGCCTGCAGTTTGAACTTCTTGCGACCGCGCCCAGATATTTATCTCGTCTTCACCGGGCTGATTGCTTTTCGGGTCACAAAAACTTGTTACATCAAGTCCTCCATCAAGCTGCAAATTAAATAATAGTTTCCCCGTGTAACTTGTTTGCGCAAACAAAGGTGCGGGTGCCGTTAGTCCAAGACTTCCCCAACCGGCTGCGAGGGTGAGTTTATGAATAAAATTTCGTCTGTTCAATTCTCTTCCCTCCCCTACTCGTAAAGATAATCATAATGAGAAAGCATATAGGTCATTACCGTTACCCAAGCGCGCTTCGTAAATTTAGGATCGACGCCTTGATCTTGCAAATAAGACTGCATTTCTTGAGTTATCCTTGCCTCAGGATACGGACCAGACCCCCAGTCGTTATACTCGATCGCGTAGGGGGTAATATCCGTTGGCATACCAACACCCAACTCGTAATCTATCCAGCGCGAGCATTGAACATCTGGCCCCCAGTTTACGTTAGTGTAATTGCCGGAATTAGACAGGTTTCGGAGCTCATCCCAGCTGTCAACAAACAACTGATATGCCAGATTAATCTCTGGGCTGAGAGGGTCCAACGTGGTGCCATGGAGTTTTTGATGTAACTCGACTAATTTTTGCCTAATTTTTCCAGCACCGATTGAGGTTGAATTGCTAGGGGACTGCGCTGTATTTACCCCTACGGAGACATTCACAAAATTTGCTCGAGGATTAGCCGCACCTTCTTTCAATGGCCAAACAGTTGCAGTTAATTTGTACTCTCCAGACACTGTTGGGGTTAAAGGAATTTCCACTTGACTGTTATTGCACAGACCAACGCCGCCGTTGTGATACCAAGCACAGTCTGGGGAAATTGAGCTATTACTTTGATTGGGTACGATTGTAGTGACTGACCCGTTCGGATATTGAATCTCTATACTTTGCAGTTCAATGCGAGTGGTAGAATCACATGTCTGGGCGGCTTGATTCCAATCACACCACCCGTTGTTAAGAGAGACGTAAATGTTTTTGGCTGAACGATCAAGCGAAATGCTTGTTGATGCTTTCGTGAAAGCTTGCTGATAATTAGTCGTTAAATCGAATGATTCAGCCCCTTCTAATATTGGGGTTACGCTTGCATCTAGGTCGTTAAAGAGGGCACGCACTCCGTTAGGTAGTGAAAATTCCCGCAGCACAATTGGGCAAGACGACTCGCTGGCGTGAGTCATTGCGACAGTGCTCATTAAGGCCGTCATCTCCTTAGATCGAGACGTTACACCCCCTGAATCTATCCCTCCATAATAGAGGCCATACTCATTCACAATTCCCGCTTGTTTTTTATCTGTCTCAAAATCAATTCTATTTTGATAAGTAAAGCCAGTTAAACTCCTCGTTTTTCTCGCCAACTGCTCTGGCGTTAAGAGTCTCTCGCTGCCTAGATTTGCTATTGAGTGCGCCTCCGCTTCAACGGGGTCAAGTGCCGACTCGTTAACGCCGGCAGCTCTGAACCAAGGCGTCATTGCCATCTCAACAAGCAGATCTTTTAGGTTCATGCCGCTACTAATGAACCTGTTGGCCATCTCTTGCACAGCAGCCGATTGTGCATCGTAAGCCATGAGCTTGGCGGCATAATTAGCATCTGACTGAACTTCTGGCTGTTGCAGTAATTCCGTCCCTATGACTGACGGCCACCAGAACTTAACGGTTGCTCTTGCGAATCGAGGATCTTCAACTATTTTATTTACTACCCATTGCAAGCTGTTGTCAGAACTTGGGGCGGTTTCCCCAGCGAACCCAGGTAATCGCATGTCTCGGTACCAGGTATCACCTACTTTATAAGGAGTCTTACCGTCAGGCGGATATTTATAAAAATTGTCGAGGGAGTCCGTGCCGTTGCTGCGGAAGTGCCCTTCATCATTATAGTTTTGGAATGCGCCAGCTAAAGGGTCCATGGTTGCATGGCAGACCGTGCAGTTGGTGTTGTTCATGGTTGGGTTATTAGTGTCTGCTAGAGCCACCGGGTCGTTGGTTCTTGGTGCAGACGCTTCGATGTCTGTATCCAAAAAATTAAGAAACGTCCAACGGGAGCGAGCCCGATTCCGATTGGTCGCTGTTGTTGGATAGCGCGATAAAAAGGACGGTGTATTCAAAACGCCAGCATGGGGATAATCGTAACTCAAGGTTCCAGGGTCAATGATGCGCTTTTCCTGAATCTCTACTACTGTTTCCTGCTTAGTTTCACGACTCCACGCGTAGTTTCGATCTAAGGTTACCGGCTGAAAGTCCCCGTAGTCTTCGGGATTCGGAAAACTCCCGGTGGCGTCCATGGCAAACGCAGCCACGGAGTTTGCCATCATGTAGTCTGCTGTGAGTATCTCGGAATAGGGCCGTTCGTTTTCAACAACATAGGCTATTAATTCCAAAGGCGACTCTCTCAATCCGCGATCAATCCCATTTAAGAATCGACCTGTGTCGAAACTCCAATTTAGGCCCTTTGCGTAGTCTGCCAGCATCAACTGCACTTTGGTGTTAGAGAAGTTGGGATACACCCCGCCGTTATTGAGAAACTGCA
The DNA here is from genome assembly GCA_964352355.1 of uncultured Pseudohongiella sp. GTDB lineage: Bacteria > Pseudomonadota > Gammaproteobacteria > Pseudomonadales > Pseudohongiellaceae > UBA9145. The sequence goes on from CAYGRT010000081.1 coordinate 3,498, forward strand.
TGTCTTGGGTGCCGCGCACCAGAAGTCGGTCGTTTGCACCATCTGTTAGAAACCCATGAAAATTATCGCCTGTCATTAAACTTCGAATAGATTGGCGCAGGGTATTTTCATTGCCGCTCTCTACCGCAGCATATTCCACAGCCGTGGGTGCCCGGCCTGCAAAAATGATAGCCGCCCGCCTGAGCGTTTGCTTTGGAGACAGCAATTCGACGCCGGTGAAAAAATCAA
>CAYGRT010000082.1:0-3692 GCA_964352355.1 uncultured Pseudohongiella sp.
TGACTCAAAACGTGGATTCTGGAGGCAATCTTCAGTTTCTTCCAGATGGCCGTCCACAGTTCAACGCTATAGATCCACTCCGCGCCGGCTGTAATGCCCAATTCATTGCGCCAGGCCAAGGCTTTAGTGGTGTAACATCTGCCTGTGATTCAGGCGGTGACGATCAAGACATCTTGTTGACAAATGGCGTTAGCGGAGAGACTCACTCGTTCTCGTTGCAGGCCAATCGATCTTTCGACTTTGGGGTAAATACTGCGTTAGACGTTCGCTTTGGCTACGCCTACACAGACGCCACCATTGGCAACCCAATCAACAGCTCAACAGCAACATCGGGCTTTGAAGAAGTAGCTACTGCGATTATCAACAGCAACCGTCTTGCTCCTGCTCAATATGCGGAAGAGCATAACTTTGTTCTTTCATTGAACTTCGAGCATTATTGGACTGAAGGCGCTCCGCTTCAGGCAGGCGTATTTATTCGTCGTCGTTCTGGCCGCCCATTTAGCTACGCCTATGACAACAACACGCCAACCACCCTGTTTGGGGATTCCGACAACGAAGAGCGCAATTTGTTCTACGTTCCAACTGGACCAAATGATCCATTAGTGGACATCAGTTCACTAGTTGCTGCGGGCACCAATGACGATTTCTTCCGCTTCTTGGACGAGTCTGGTTTAAACGCCTATGCTGGCAGAATCGCTGGACGTAATGCATTTAACCAAGATTGGGCCACCGACGTGGATCTGCGTTTGCAGCAAGATATCGCATTACCTGGCAACTTTGACCACAAATTGAAGCTGTTCTTCGACATCGAAAACTTGCTCAATTTATTTAGTGACGGCAACAACATCAATCGTTTCGTTGACAACGGTGATGTAGGTGAAGCTGTACCTATTCTAGACGCGGCATTAAGTGCAGATCGCTCACAGTTCATTTACTCCAACTTCAATCCAGGGAATGGCAATAACAACGGCATTCCTTATACGATAGATGTTGACGATACTGTATGGCGTATTCAAGCCGGTATCCGGTACGAGTTTGGCGGATTCTAAGCTCCACACTCGCGAAAAACGAAAAAAGGGACACACTGTGTCCCTTTTTTTATGCCTCAATACTAATGCTTTTAACGGGATAGCACTTTAAACACTGGATATTCAACAGTCTCTAACTGCTCTAATCGAGATTCGAGAAACTGATCGAAAAAATTCCAATAGGCCAAACCATCATCTGCCTGAGGCTCCAACAAATAGAACGTAAGGTTGCCTAGGGGATTGTTCAGTGGAATATAAAAATCACCTGCTCCAAATTCCCGCTGTGCGGCTTCAAATTCACCTTCAAGAATTGAGTTACGGTGATTGTTTTGTACAAAAGATTGCTTGCCAATCTTGTTAACGACAAACACCTCGCCATTAAACACCTCATTGTTTGACAATAGCTCGAGTGTGACACCATGAGCTCGCAGCTTTGCCACGACGTCTGTAAAAATCCCCGGCACCACATAGCCTAGCGGCTTGGTCGAGATAAGGCTCGGCTCAAAGCTGTTGTAGTTAAGCACGTCCTCCACAATGACCAGCTCTGAACTGCGCACGAACTCGGTCGCACCATCCGCCCCAACATAGGGTATGTAGTTATAACTTAGCAGGTCCAAAGGCTCGGGCAAGGCCACCATTTCAAATTGTACTCCTTTGGCCAAGCCATGCTGCTCAGCACTCACCCTGGCATCCGCCTCCCGATTGATACGCCTTATTTCTCGTCCATTAATAGCCGTGTATTCCAAAATTTCTTCAATAAACACATTCGCCGCGTGTATGCGCTTATAAAACCGGTCATGGGAAAAAGTTTCACTGAGAATGGCCATTCGGTTTCGTAAACCCATTTGATTGGTCAAGTATCTCGGCGCGTGATGATAGGTGCGAAGCTCAGTCGGCGGCCAGTCTTTATAGTCAAAACCTCCGTACCAATTGAAATCCAGATTAAACTTGGCTTTTACACTATCGCGAATAGCCGGCAGCATGACGTCGGCTGTGTAAGCCGATGTTTGCCCATCTCCCGCTGTGTGGTATGAGGGCGCATAGGTCAATGAATACCCATGCCATGTACCGTTAGTGGTATGCAGATCAACCAGTAAGTCAGGGTCCCATCGCAGAATCACATTTTGCATCAAAGCGCGGCTTTCCGGAGCCTCTAGCGCCATGCCATCTCGGTTCAAGTCATAGCCGTTGGCATGGCGTTGTCCCGCAAGGGGCGGGCTCATTTCTTGATTAGGCCGAGAATCGGCCGTCATATCGTCATTGCCATCGGCGTTATACACCGGAACAAAAATAAGTATCTGATCGTCAAGCAAATGCTGCTTATCGCCAAACAAGATATCCCGCATGGCTATCAAAGACGCTTCTTTCCCTTCAACTTCACCTCCATGAATGTTGCCCTGCAGATAGATAATGGGTTTGCCCGATTCTCGCGCTTGTGCTGGCGTCGACACAGCAGGGTTGGCCAACACCACGATGGGCACATGTTTGCCACCATCAGTTACCAATAGGGTCTCTCGGTGCATCAAATCAGTTGCGGCTTCAAGGGCATCGAGCACGCTAACCACTTCGGCTAGCGTCGATGTGCGCTCAAAATTAGAGAGTTCTGCTTGCGTTATCATGGCCTCAGTAAAATTGGGTTGAGCATTGATGAATGATGAAAAAATGAGGGGTACTAATAGATAAACTCGAGATGGCATGGCGGCTCCGCAGCTGGTGAATTTGGTGGTGAGACGATTAAGCCAGAATAAACTCCTTACCCAGCTGCACGCCCCCGCCTTCGGGATTGCTGAAACTAAAGCAGGATATCGTATTTATCAAGTCAGCCAGTGAAGCAAATTAAGGGGGCAGAGACTTTGCGGGGAAAGCCTAAGCAGGCATTATCAAGCGCAAATGTAACACTCTGTAACGAATCCCGGAAAAGCTCGTTTTGCCCTGTGTTTATGGGCTAAATCAATCTAGGCCTCGATTCTATTTGGTTGATTTTTAGTCTCAAAACCACTAGCCTCAGGTTGAGATAAAACTGCTGTACACAGGCACGCTGTCCCAATTCTGGGTGCATAACGACGACACACGTCGACAACAACAAAACGGAGCAATGTCAGTGAATTCAAAACTTACTCGCCGACGTTTTATCAAGGGAGTTATATTTTCTGGCGCCGCCGCTACAACCGGCACCGGATTTTATCTCGCTGCAAACGCCCAACAGGGGCAAGGTGCAGCGGAACGCTTGATAACACTCAATATTAATGGTCGGAATCGCCCAGTCGATGTCCTCCCTTCCGAAACTTTAGCGTATACCCTTCGCTACAAACTTGATCTCACCGGTACCAAAATTGGTTGTAACCGCGGCGAATGCGGTGCGTGTACCGTGCATATTGATGGCGTACCCAACTACAGCTGTTCGGTACTTACCCATAATGTGAAAGGCAAAGCAGTGGTTTCCATTGAGGGCATCAAGGCATCCGATGGAACACTGCACGCAGTTCAACAGGCCTTTATTGCAGAGAATGCACCACAATGCGGATTCTGCACACCCGGCCAGGTGATGTCGGCGGTGGCTTTGCTGAACAGCAACCCCACCCCTACCAAAGAGGAAGCGCGCCAGGCACTGTCAGGTAATCTTTGCCGCTGCGGCGCTTATGAACATTATCTAAATGGCGTCCT
>CAYGRT010000083.1:0-3423 GCA_964352355.1 uncultured Pseudohongiella sp.
CTCAACATCGCCAACCCCGCCTGGGTGATAGCCTGCATCCACTACCACGGCGCCGTCTTTAATCCAGTCTGCTTTGATGTACTCCGGTCGTCCTACTGTCGCTACAACGATATCCGCCCTTTTAACCAGCTCAGACAACTTCTGCGTTTTCGAGTGACAGATAGTCACGGTGGCATTGGCGTTTAACAGCATGGCTGCCATGGGCTTGCCTAGAATTGGACTACGACCTATAACAACAGCCTCTTTGCCCTCGATAGGAATATTGTAGGCTGCCAGCAATCGCATTATGCCCTTTGGCGTTGCGCTGCCATAGGCTTCAACTTCCATAGCCATACGTCCATATCCCGAACAGGTTACTCCATCAACATCTTTCTCCACATTGATAGCATCAAAGCAGCGGCGTTCGTCAATCTGCGCAGGAACTGGATGCTGCAGCAAGATGCCGTGTACATTAGCATTTGAGTTCAACTCCGCTATTTTCTCAAGCAACTGATCTGTACTGGTTGAGCTTGGCAATTCAACTTTTAGTGACTCCATGCCAATGCGCTGGCAGGCATTTCCTTTCATGGCCACATAGGTAGCGGAGGCAGGGTCGTCACCTACTAAAATAGTCGCGAGTATGGGTACTTCGCCATTATTCGCAGCTTTAAGGGCAGCAACGCGGCTGGCTAGTTCTTCTTCGGTTTTTTTGGCAAGCGCTTTGCCGTCGAGTATCAATGCGGACATAACTTATTCTTTGTGAGTTAGAAATTAAAGGTTTAAGAATAGCATATTGCTTAGCCTGTGGGGGCGGGTAATTTTCAAGTTGGCTTAATTGTCCGAAGGCAAAGGAAGCGTAAAGCAGGGTGGCCATGATTCGAAAGCGGTACATAGACACCTCCGCGAGTCGCTATTTTTGACCCCTAGATTGACCCCCATGTGACAGACACCGTGTGTGATATCTAGGTATACTATTTATCACGCAGATAGAGCTAGGCCGCTTAAGCTGGGCCAGCAGATTCTGGATTATACGCTGCAGGTTTAGCATAGAATGCCGACAGCTTTTATTGTCGTAATCCTTGCACTGAAATCTTGGCATCTTGACGAGAACTAAATGAAATTACATCGAAGTCGGCAATACCCAGTACTTGCTATCATCACATTGATATTAACTAGTACCGCTGCGAGTTCGATTTTTGCCGCAGAGCCAAGCCTTCGGCACTATACCCAAAAGGACTTTATTTTAGAGGGTGAGCGTCAAGCATTTTTCGTCGAGTTAACCAATCCTTCATCTGACGATCTGCGCGTGGTTAAACTTACGTTTTCCCTGTCGGCCAAGGTAGAGGTTCGAGGTCTAGACCGGTCCTGCTCTCAGTGGCGGCCTAATAATCAAACCGAAATCATTTGTACTATTCCTCTTTTAAAATCAGGCGCATCGAAGTCATTTAGTTATTCACTGGTGGGGGCTTTAGATGCTCGACCGAGCTTTACTGTTGCCGCTAGCGCTACCCACACTGAGGGCACCATAGCAATAGTGGAGCAAGACAGTACGACCACCGGGATAGCAGATGGCAACAGAGAAATTGAAGGCGCCTCTTTAACGATTAAAGTAGGTCGGGACATTCTCAAAGACTCTGACGGTGATGGCGTCTCGGATGCAAGTGAACTGGTGCAGCGAACAGACCCACGCAACCCTCGCTCTTTTTCCCGCGACAACGCAATTATTGATGTGGCGGTGTTGTTATCCAACCAGACAGATGAGTATTACAACGACTTATTCGGCGCCCGACTAGAGTATTTGATCGAAACTACTAATCAGTTCTACCGTGAAAATAAAGTGGGCATAACCCTGCGATTGGTTGCCATGGGCAGGGTGGATTATTCTGGCACATCCATAGACCAAGCGTTTGATGATATCTCTAGCGGCAGCAGCGCCCCATTCTCGGATCTGACTAAAATTATCGACGGAGTAGGTGCCGATGTCATTGTGTTTGCCCACCCATTTTTTCGTGGAGGAGGATCTGATTTTTGCGCGGTAGGTCAGAATAACCGTTCAGCAGTGCAAGGGGATTTTTACCGCGAGCGCTTCGCCACAGGTATGGTGTCGGTTATCGATGTGAGTGAAGACTGCGTGAATCTAAATAATCTCGCCGGTGTGCTCGCTTTCAATATGGGCATTGTCACCGATCGAGGTGAGTCGCCAGAAGGAGGCACTTTCGCGTTTTCATCAGGCTATGTGCTCAATGATTATTTTGCGACTTTTGTGCCCAGCAGAACCGAGAGGCAAACTTCGCTTTCCGCGGAGACACTGCGCATCAATCGATTATCCAACCCGCAGCGCATATGCGTAGGCCAGCCCTGTGGTATCGACCGAGGCAATTTAACTCAAGGCGCTGATGCGGTGTTCTCGCTTAATGCTACTGCACATATAATCTCTGATTTAGCGCCAACCAAAGTGCCAGTGGTGGCGGATGACATAGCGCCAAAGAAAACCATTACCGCGGAAAATGTTGCCGCCATATCAATCGCTCAATCTCCTAGTGTGGGTGCGGCAATGTTGGGCGACTGGGTTAGCTATCAAGTTGAAGCTCAGAATAATTCTAGTGGGACACTCCACCACCTTGAGTTTAGGTTTGGATTCCTTGAACAGGCAGAGCTATTTACCACACAAGATACACAGTGCGCGGTGTTAGCGGCAGAAGATCAGAGCGGAGAGGTCGACGACAGCGCCATGGGCTCAACGCGGGGGCAGTTGGTTTGCTATGTGTTGGCGCTGGAACCAAATCAAAAAGCCGGGTTTAGCTATGGGGTGAAAATAGAGGAATCAGCGCAAAGCTTTCCCACCTATTACATTAGCTATGCCGCCGTCAATAATCAGATCGTTCCCAGGGCCAGCGTCTGCACTCCAGTGCTTCAAGACTCGGACGATACCGCAGGCTATGGCGATTGCGAGTTTGTCAGTGAGTTTTTTGGCAGTCAACCAAGCGGTCCTCGCCTGACTTCAAATATCGACTCGACCCTGCAGCCCGTATTAAACGGGTCAATTCTCACAGTTCCTTTCATAAAGCTTTACGATGGAGGGCTTATTAGTGCTCAGTTCAAGTTCATACAAGGTAGTGTGCTAGCGCTTGAACTGATCGATGTGGAGTATTTAGAGCCGAGAATTAATCCGCAGACATTTGGAGGGTTTGGATCGGACGGTGTTTTAACCCTTCGCAATGTGAAAATTGGTGGTGAGCTTTCTACTGTGCAACTTAAATTATTCGAGCGCTCCGACCCTCCGCTATTTCTTCAGCAGTAAGGCTTTATACCAAAACGGTTTGACTCTTTATCGCCCTTGTTAATAGGTAACAGCACAGCTGTTATCCTTTTTGAACTGATTGTTATGAGTCGTCAAACTTTAGCCACCCCAAGATCAGAGCATATCTTAGCTGCAAGACGGTC
>CAYGRT010000084.1:0-3239 GCA_964352355.1 uncultured Pseudohongiella sp.
GAAACAGACTCATTACTAACTAAATAGTCACCCTCTGGAATGGAAAAAGTATTTCCTGCTGGGACTGATAAAAACACACTATACCCAATTGTTAGAAGCAACACGGCGGCCGAGGCTATGCCGGCATAAATAAAAACCTTTTTATTTTTACCGTTCAAACTCTTCGCAGCAAACACCGACTTTGCGGACTGTCTGCTCTTTGCCGTTCTTTCTGAAATACTTTGTGCTCGTTTGACAGGCTGTGCTGGTACGTTTTTCTGAGGCACAAACGAATCTTGCTTGGTCGACGCTGGGATTTTGGTCGCGCTTTTTTGTGGGGTATATTGAATTGACGCATGTGAATCAGTTGCAGCACTTACAACCGGCTCATCGTCTTCTACTTTACTGGGTGGTTTTAAAGGCAGCTCGATCTCCACAGACTCGGCTGTGCTAGCTGGCGTGCTTTTGCTCTCTACGTCCTTCAAAAAGGATTCGAAATCATCCACCGGTGCAGCTGGCTCTGAGCTGCTGACAAACGATTCGGTGACAACATCGCTGGCAAAGCTGCTATCTGCACTCGGTTTAGACAAGAGATCAACCGCTTCAACACTCATATTGATACTGTCTTTGCTGGCTGCGGTTTGCTCCACTTTAGCTGTGCTGACTGGTGCATCAGACCCATCAGTTTCGAACTCTACGGTAACACTTAGATTGGGTGTAGGCGCTTTGTCTGACAACGAAGGCGACGTGCCTGCTGACTGATTATCAGGAATAGCACCCAGTGACGGAGAGTCAGTTACCTGCTCAGCAGTATCCGCGAGACTATGCGCAGAATTCTTGTCTTGCTCCGCTTGCTTCTTGGCTTGTTCAGCCTTGCGCAGAGCGTCCATTAGTAGACTCATGGTCTGTCTCTTTAGTTAATCATGCGCCAATTTAAGGCGCGGATGATCGTTGGCTGCTTGTATTGAAGTTTGCACTTGTCGGCAAATATTGACGGTAATTCTGAAGATCACCATCAACACTATTTTGACGGATAACCACTGGTCGAATAAACACGATTAACTCTGTTTTGACGGTGCTTTCATCACGATTGTTAAACAAATCGCCGACAACAGGAAGCCGGTTGATACCTGGCAGCCCTTGAGTCTGCAAATCTAGAGTATCTTGCATCAAACCGCCAAGCACTGCTATCTGACCACTATCTATTTGTAGAATAGATTCGATTTCCCGAATTTGGATCTCTGGTATTGCATTGACGACACCTGATTCTGTAAGAAGCGGGTTGGGGTCATTAACAAATCGCAGAATTCGAGAAATAGTTGGACGCACATTTAGTGTCACTTTGTCATCTTCGCTAATCTGTGGTGTTACCGCCATAGTAAAACCAACCGGCACGGTGTTTATGGTACTTTGAAATGTGGGCGGAATGGCTGGACTACTTGCTGTACCCGGGAACCCTGGCTGTACGTCAATGGTGAAATAGATTCTACTATCTACAACGCGGAGCATTGCAGTTTGATTGTTGAGGGCCATCAATTTTGGGCTCGACAAGATTTGCGTATCCCCGAAGCGATTCAACATGCTGATTGTCGCACCAATGGCATCTGCTCCCGCAGTTTTATCGATTGTAAGCACATTGGTGGGTGTGCTGCTCAAATTGAGACCAGTGAGGCTCTGGACGAAATTCACCTGGCCGCTATCCCTACTAACGAGACTCCAATCTACCCCAGACTGAAATTGGTCATTAAGTGTCACTTCAACAACAGTCGCCTCAATCAATACTTGATGCAGCGCCCTAGAGCGAACTGACTCGATAAACTCATAAATATCTTCGTGCTGCCGTTCAGTTGCTCGAACCGACACAATGCCACTCTCGGGGCTGACCACAATATCCGCACTACTTTGCCCCTCTTCCAAATTACCGCCTAATATTGCTGCCAGATTTCCCGCTAGGCTTCCCCAAAAATCATTACTGGTATCTTGGCTCAATAGCGTCGCTGAGTTATTGATACTGGCCGAGTCACTGACCACACCCGATGCTACGTTCACACTTGACTGCGAGGTTCGCGCAATATTTACATAGTCGATGCGGTAGTTTTTCAGCACCGGCGAGTCGGGTTCCACTACCAAATAATCGTCTTTCTCGAATGCCCAACGAATGTCTACTTGACGAGCTATTCTCTGCAAAATTTGTGGCAGTGACTGATCGATTGCATTAATACTTACCGAGCCGCTTATTGCGGAATTCACATCGATATTAATCTCGGCATCACGGGCCATAGCAAACAACAATTCCCTCACGGGAACATCCTGCACCACCACAGAGTAAAGCTCCAAAGGCGCCTGAGCCTGAGGCACTGGAATAACTGGAGGCGGAGTCACAATCGCGGGAATATCTGTCTGCTCCATTGGCGCAGTTGCCGAAATATGTCGCCCCTCAATTCCCGCTCTCTCATCATCTAACGGTGAGGGCAATGCTTCACACCCCGCTAACAGGACTCCCACAAGTAGCAGGGAATGGTGTTTGTTGCTAGGCCAAAGGCTCATCGCAGTTACTCCGTTAATAATGCAACAATTGAGTCATTGGTATTACATTCAATACCGCTCATATTTTGTACAAAAGGTTTAAAATCACGTATGTGTTGCGGTAGATTCTCAATAAAATTGCTGGCATAGCTAAGACCAGGAAAACCGCCATGTTTGATGGTCCAATAAGTTTCTTCATCCTGAGTCGAGACGCAGACAATAGAATCTGAATCCAGTCCAGCCTTACTCATTAGCTGCAAAAAAGATTCCGCAAACACCAGGTCATCCATCGCACCCGACAGAAATTGCACGGTATATCCCTGGCCTGCGTTTTTGGCAAGCCACTGTTTAGTCGCTACCAAGCGCTCCCGTGTTTGCACCTTAGACACTAGCGCATCAACGAACACAGCCCCTGAAGCAAGATTCTGCGGCGTACTTTGTTGCAATGAATCTCTAGGCAGATCCACCGCTGCTGTCTTGAGGTCCACTTCGCGCGGCATTTCAACAGGGTTGAGCGAGGCTATAGCTTCATCTAGCGCGATAGCCTGTCTACTATTCTTTGTTTCCTGCGGGATTTCTGAAACTGTTGGCTCAAGCTTTGCTTCAGTAATCGCTTGGCGTAACTGCCCTATCGGCTCGGGGCTTAACATGCTAGCGAGGCCGGGAGTTCGAGGCCACAACATAAGTGTCACTAGCAAACTTACCGCGATTACACTTGCGCCTGCGATGCGCAG
>CAYGRT010000085.1:0-3051 GCA_964352355.1 uncultured Pseudohongiella sp.
CCTGGAATGGGGCAGAGCTTAGCGTACCGTTTTGGTTGGTGTATTGCGTCACTCGGGTGCAGGATTTTGCCTTCTCAATAAGTGGCGTGATTGTAATAGCTTGGTCGTCTGGCCGCGCAGGGTTGCGAGAATTATTTGGGCGCTTGATTCGGTTTAGATTGGGCGCTCATCCTTGGCGCGTGTGGTTGGTGGCCAGCTCACCGTTTGCCTTCTATGGGCTGGCTTCAATCGTGTCAGGCGCTGTTGATTCGTTCTTTATCAATGAGACAAAAATATTCCCCCTCTTGTTCAGTCTTGAATCTGGATTGTTAGTCACATTATTCCTGCGGGGCCCGATGGGGGAAGAGTTGGGCTTGCGCGGATTTGCTCTAGTTCGTTTGCAAAAAAACATGTCGGCAGTTCGAGCCAGCGTGATTATTGGACTATTCTGGTCTCTTTGGCACTTGCCAGTATTATTGGATAGGGATGTGTTATCGATGGCTGCGTTCTTATTGCTGGCCTTTGGCCTTAGCTTTGTCTTTACGTGGTTGTTTAACAGCGGTGCCGGTTCCTTACTGCCGGTACTATTGTTTCACACGTTGCAAAACAATGAAGAAACCTTCGAGATACTTTTTCCAGCATTGGTGGGCACCGACTATGAGCTCGTCTCATTAGTGTGTTTATTAGTCCTAAGTATCGTGGCATACCTTCGTCTTCGCCACATCGGCGGTTCACATTTGCCGGCTATGCTCAATTCTTAAAAAGTGCCGCGATTTGGGTAGGGCCGCGTGCTGGCAATTCATCGGTTAGGTTCAGTCTTTTCACATCCCTATGTCACTGTAAATTGTCCCATCATGCCTCGATCTTCATGCTCAAGAATATGGCAGTGGTACATATAGGGAAACTCATCCGTAGCCTTGTGATTAAATTGCACAATAATTTCGGCACTGTCGTCGACTCGCACTGTATCCTTCCAGCCCGCATCTTCAGCAGCGACAGGACGCCCGTTTTGCGAGAGCACAAGAAAAGAGCATCCATGTACATGAAAGGGGTGGCTGCCATCAAATGAATTGATTAGCCAGCGTTCCCATTGTCCTAATCGTACGCGCTCATTGATCACCTGCATGTCCATCATCTGGCGGTTTATTCCCATGGACATCCTGCTATTGTCTTGAAATGCACTCAATACACCTCTGCGCCTGTTGTCCCTCATGAATAGATCAAATCGTCTAACTGGCCAACTCGTTTGAACCGAAGGTCGGCTGATTGAATTCAATTGGCGCGGTAATGACCCGCGCACGGCAGGTAAATCGGGATTAACGATTAATTGCAAAATTTCGAATGAGTCTCCCAGTCCGCCTGGCTCCCGGCCGCGTCTTCTGTCGCGTTGATCTCTATCTCGTCTGCGATCATCATTAATTGCTGCAGTACCTGGGCCGCTAACTAACAGGGCCGTAATGCCATTGGAAAAATCGACGATAACTTCGTTTCTCTCACCCGGTGCCATCAATAATTCACGAATGGGCACGGGTTCTTCAAGGAAGCCACCGTCGGTGGCAATTTTGTGAAACTCCCGATTGTCGGAAAAGCGAAATCGAAAGTAGCGTGCATTGGCGCCATTCAACAAACGTAGCCGAACTAGTCCTGCGGGCACGCTGCGGGTTCCGTTGGCAATTCCGTTTACGGTGATTGTGTCGCCAAGCATGCCATCCTCAGCATCTTCGATGGAGTAATCCAGTCGGCCTTGTTCATCGAAGGTTCGGTCCTGGACAATAACAGGAATGTCGTCAACACCGTAGGACTTGGGAAGGGGCAAGGCATCGCTGTTGTCATCGTCAATGATGAACATGCCAGCCAGCCCATTGTAAGTTTGAGGGCCTGTTTTGTGATGGGTGTGGGGGTGATACCAAGAGGTAGAAGCTTGTTGTCGAACTGGCAACTCGAGCGTCCAACTGCCGCCAGGTTCAATTTCTCTCTGCGGACCACCATCTACCTCGCCGGGGACGTGGAGTCCATGGCCATGGATAGCGATAGCTTCAGCGCAATTGTTTGTGTAAATGATTGGGACATTCTGTCCATCACGGACCCTGACAGTGGGGCCAAGATAGGGGCCATTAAACCCCCACGTTGGCGTTTTAACTCCAGGCAGCAGTTCAAACTCTCCCTGGCTCATGTTGAGATCTATAGGGCGGTCAAACGAGTAGTCGATTAACGGTGGGATAGGTATCTGTCTTTTTATGCCTAAACTGCGAGCGCTAATCGCTGATGCCCTGCCAACACGTGGTGACAATAAATTGAAACCCGCGGCTGCTAACGCGCCGACGCTGAGACCGAGGCCGTCTTTGATGAATTGTCTTTTATTCATGTAAATCGCAACTCACTAATACATGTAATTGGTATTCTGCTTTGTCTGCATTCACTTCTTCGTAAATTTGTGCATTAAAGGTTTTTCTTAGATGCTTATACGGACCAGAATGGAAAACCCGTCATTCACCGACAGAGCAAGAGAATCAAAGGGGCTAAGGGGGGCAGTTTACCTTGGTTTTACTGAAGATTAACGATGGCTGCTCGGGGCGGACAAAATTGCTGTGAGCAATTTTGCACAGCCGTAGGCTGGCCTTTAGGCCGAGCGCATGGATGCGCGAGTAAACTGGGGGACACTAATAGTTTAATAGCTTAACAAGTTTGCCGTTATTGAGATTCTGATTTACCTGAACAATTTCCGCAATACCTGGGTTACTTTTTGAAATAGTAGTTAGCGGCTCGGGGTGGAATAATCCAAATAGCCTTGTATCTATAAAGACGAGCCATACGTGCGCTTTGATGAGGTCTGGCAAGAGATACTCTTGAGCATCAAAGCTGTCAACGCGTTGGATTCAATCTGAATAAGGTAAGGGAGCTCCCTGCGGGCTTCGCGCTGGCGCGCTCGTAGCTAACTGCTTCGCAGTTGGTCGAACCACATCGGCGGTTCTAATCCAACCCCTGCACCCCATATACAAAAGCACCGCTTCGTCAGGTGCAGGAATTGTTATAGGCGTTGGCTGCTCGGGGCGGAATGATCCAAACAGCCTT
>CAYGRT010000086.1:0-2953 GCA_964352355.1 uncultured Pseudohongiella sp.
AGCAACAACGCCTTGTGCAAGTGGGCCGCGTCTACGGTCTGGCTATTATCCAAATCCGCTAGCGTTCTCGCCACTTTGAGTACTCGATGGGTGGCCCTCGATGACATCCCCATTTTCTCAACCTGCTTAGCTAGATTGACCTTTTGGGTCTGATTTAGATCGCACGCACTACTTAGCTCAGATGGAGACAACTGAAAGTTAAGTTTGCGGCGCTGGCTGAGTTGCCGCTGGCGGCAGTCCTGAATTTGCTGACGTTCCATTGCTGGGTTTCTCGAAACTGGTTTTTGCAATAGGAGCTCTTCCTGGCTTAACCCCTGAAGTTCGATGACTATGTCGAAGCGATCGAGAAAGGGGCCAGATAGCTTACTTAAATAGCGCTGTGCGAGGCCCTCTCCACAGCGACAAGCTCGACGGGTATCGCCCGAATAGCCGCAAGGGCAGGGATTCATTGCAGCCACTAACTGAAAATTAGCAGGAAAGCGAATTCTGTAGTTGGCGCGCGTGATATGTATTTCGCCAGACTCCAGTGGTTCACGCAAACTGTCCAGTACACTTTTTTTGAACTCCGTTAATTCGTCCAAGAACAGCACGCCTTGATGGGCTAGGGAAATTTCCCCCGGCATCGCTTTCACGCCGCCACCAAGCATCGCGACCGCAGTGGCAGAGTGATGGGGAATACGAACTGGCCGGGTTAAGCATGCCCCAGCGTTAACTTCCATTTGCGCAGCCGATCGAATAGTGGCGACATCCATGGCTTGTTCATTGCTGAGAGGCGGCAACAGTTCCAATAAACGATTCGCCAGTAGGGTTTTACCGCAGCCTGGTGGGCCTACCATGAGAATATTGTGACCCCCTGCTGCTGCAGCCTTTATGGCAAATTTGGCAAAACTTTGGCCCTTTATCTCATCATCACAAAATTGATCATTTGGCTGCGGCTCTAGATTAGAATTACTAAATGAAAATCCAACCCTTTGAGCTGCACCCGCGTTTGCCGTGTCAGACGTTGTTTTTGCCGGCGACGATTCGTCTTGGGACTGGGTCAGCACCTGCACTATTGCCAACAAACTGATGTAATTGAACGCTTGAGAATACTCCACTAGCGCCAATTCCTGCTTATTGGCCTCGGGCAGTATTATCTTGCGGTTAGCTTTGGCCGCACAAATAATAGCGGCCAAAGCGCCATGGATTGGGCGAATCGCGCCATCCAACGCCAACTCTCCAAGAATTTCCGTGTTAGTTAAACACTCTTTAGGTAACTGTTTTGAGGCTTGGAGAATACAAAGTGCGATTGCCAAATCATATTTTCCACCGGACTTGGGCAAGTCTGCAGGCGCCAAGTTAACCGTGATTCGGCGCATGGGAAAGTCCAGACCTGAATTGAGGATTGCGCTACGGACTCGTTCTTTGCTTTCACGCACCGCCGTCTCGGGTAAACCGACGATGGCAAAACCCGGCAGGCCATTGGACAAATGTACTTCAACGCGCACTTCTAGCGCTTCAACTCCAACAAGGGCTCTGGAATAGACGGTTGATAATGCCACTTAAGCGCCACCACGGATAATCTAATCTCTAGGTTTAGGCGATATGTCCGTTACTACCAAATTATTGGCAAAAAAAAATGGGCTGCAAGCAGCCCACTTTTCTTTATCGGGTCTAACTTATTTGCTGCTTTCGATCATGTACTCAACTACAGCGCGTAAATCAGCGTCTGTACAAGTAAAGCAAAGACCTTTCGCTGGCATAGTGTTGATACCATTGATTGCATTGGCAACCACTGTATCTAAACCTTTCTCTAAGCGAGTTTCCCAAACAGCTGCGTTGCCGGCACCTACTTTAGGTGCGCCAGCTGCGCCTGTGCTATGACATGCAAAGCATGATGCCATGTAGGTTGTTTCTGCATTAAAGCCATCGCTTAACTGCGCTACTTGAACTTGCTGAGCATCATCAGCGAATGCTGTTGCTGCAAATGCAGTTGCTACGAACGCTGCTGTTTTAACTAATGATTTCATTCTTAACACCTCGTACTCCTTATCTTAATAATTCAGATCTACAATCTCTCAACGTTACTACTATTGGGAAATCATATACTCCACTAATGCAACTAGATCACTATCGCTGCAATCTAGGCATAAACCTTTTGGCGGCATGGCTTGAATGCCATTCATCACGTTGACCATTACAGCATCCATACCTTTGGCCATTCTTGTTTCCCACTCTGCTTTGTCATCTAATTTTGGCGCACCCGCAGCACCAGTTCCGTGACAGGCAAAACAGCTTTGTTGATACTTAGCAGCGGCATCGAATCCGCTAGCAGCAGCTGCAACAACGGCCACTTGCTCTTGAGCCGCTTCCACGACTTCTTCGACAACTTCCTCAACCACTTCGGCAACAGCCATAGGCGCGGCTGCACTGCTCATGCTCGCATTTGCCTTGGAACCAACACAGGGTTGACCGGCCATGCAAACCTTAGACACCGGGCGAACGTTTTCTGCTGCAGACTGTGAAAACACAGCTGGTGAAAATGTGGCTAAAATGGAGAATACCGCCAAACAAGCGATCTGACCGTGCTTCATCATTAACTTTGACACTTGAACACTCCTTACTAGGCGTAAGTATAGAATAGGTTTGTTCCAATCTAGGGCTTTTTAACAGCCGGACCAGAAATCAAGAGCGGCATTATACAGTATTAACCCTCGCTAAGAATACGGTTAATGGTCAAGATGTTGTCGTTGAATGTTGGCTTTGGACACGGTATTTATTGGGGTCTCGCGTGGATTATGGCCTCTAAACTTAGCGGATTATTGAGGGTTAATAGTTGGGCAACCTCGAACGGCTTCCGGTAGCAGGAAGGGCTGTTGCAGCAGACTGCACCCCTCCCGGGTTCCTTCTCTTCGCAAAAAGCCCAAAACGCGGCCTTTTTGCTGCGTTCAGTGATAAATGGGGTCAGAGTAAA
>CAYGRT010000087.1:0-2790 GCA_964352355.1 uncultured Pseudohongiella sp.
CGAGATTTTTGGGATCAGATTCATAGGCTCACCTCTCAAAAGGGTGTGACTGCTTTGGTGTCTACTCACTATATGGACGAAGCAGAACGCTGCGACAAAGTTGTGTACTTGGCCAACGGCTTGAAAGTCACCGAAGGAACGGTACAACAAATAATTAAAGGGTCTGGGCTATCGACGTTCCGTGCCGAAGGTGAAGGTGTTAGAAAAATGGCCGAGCTGATTGAGGGCAGGAAGGGTGTAGAGCATGCCGCTTATTTCGGCTCAGCCCTGCACGTGAGTGGCACAAATCGAGATGACGTTGCCAAAGCGGTATCTGACGTTGGCACTAGCAATGTGGTGTGGGAAGAAGTTAGGCCCACCTTAGAGGACGCCTTTATCGCGTTGACCGAACGCGCTGGAGTCGACACAAGGCAACACTCATGAAACGCTTTGGTTTTCTGTACAGGATTTGGGCGATATTTATTAAGGAACTCACTCAAACTCGGAGAGATCGTTTAACGTTTGGAATGATGTTTGGCATTCCAATAGTTCAGCTGACCTTGTTTGGGTTTGCAATTAATACCGATCCTAAACAATTGCCCACAGCCATTTTCTTGCAAGAGCAGAGCCCAATAATTCGAACATTGTTGCAAGGTATGGCAGCATCAGACTATTTTGATTTTGTCGCACAGACACAGGACTATGCCGAAGCGGATGAGCTATTGGCCAGCGGCAAAGTGGCATTTGTGGTGACATTCCCGGCAGGATTTACAAAAAGTTTTGTTCGAGGAGATCGGCCGCAAATTCTGATTGAAGCAGATGCATCGGACCCCTCTGCGGCCTCGGGTGCTATCGGAAATGCGCGCACTATATTCAGTCGCGCGTTGCAGACAGAACTAAATGGTAGTCTCCAGCATTTGGCCCCATCACCAGATGCTTTCGACTTGGTTATTCATGCCAAATACAATCCAGAAGGAATCACCCAATACAATATTGTCCCTGGTTTACTCGGCGTTATTTTGACAATGACATTAGTCATGATCACGGCGATGGCTTTAACGAGAGAGCGAGAGCAGGGGACGCTGGAAAATTTATTAGCGCTTCCCACTAGGCCATGGGAAGTCATGGTAGGTAAGATAATACCGTTCTTGATGATCGGTTCGGTGCAGACTGTTGTTATCTTAACAGTCGCCAAATTAATGTTTGGCGTACCTTTTGTTGGGAGCCTTTGGATACTCCTGCTTGGGATCACGATTTTTGTCATCGCGAATTTGGCGCTGGGTATTACTTTTTCCACATTCGCGCAAACCCAGATGCAGGCTATGCAGCTTACTTTCTTTTTCTTTCTCCCTTCGCTTTTGTTGTCTGGATTTATGTTTCCATACCGTGGTATGCCCATTTGGGCTCAGACTCTTGGAGAGGTGTTTCCGTTAACGCATTTTCTGCGTGTTGTTCGAGGTGTGATGCTTAAAGGTGTCAGTATCTCAGAGGTGCAAACTCCATTAATGGTGATGGCTTTGTTTACAGTGATCGTCTTTACCATCGCGATGCTTAGGTATCGCCAGACCCTTGATTAGACTAGCAGGTGAATCACATGCGTAACCAATACAGAAAAAAAATATCTATACCGGATAGCAGAGTATTCATGGTCACTGTTTGTCTTAGCGTGTTGAGCGCCTGTACAAACTTGGAAAGCGGATTAACTGAAGGAAGTGAGGCACCCACTTATGATTGGACCTCAGACTTAATTGAATCGGTAAATATTCACGAAAAACCCGATGCTCAGTGGTGGCGTGCATTTAACGACCCCTTGCTTGATAGAATAATTGATGACGCGGTGACAAATAATCTTGATTTGGCTTTGGCAACAGAGAGGATTGTTGAAGCTCGAAGTATAGCGAGGCTTGATCTTGCAAATTTTAATCCTGTAGTAGGATTGTCCGCTTCTGTTACCGATCAGAGGCAATCTGAAACCTCAGTTCTCCCGGTTGGTCAGATTCCAAATTTTAGAGCGGACAATACTATTTATAGCGCAGGCTTTGATGCGTCTTGGGAAGTCGATGTGTTTGGGCGCAAACAGCTAGTTGATGATATTGGATTGCTGCGCATTGAATCTAGCGAGGAAAGCAAGCGCGATGTTTTGGTGAGTCTTATTTCAGAAGTAGCGAGAATCTACTTTAGATTGCGGGCGGCTCAACTGGAAATTCAAGCCATAGAATCTAATATTGCGTTTCAATCTGAGCTGGTCGAACTGACACGGGTGAAACGAGATTTTGGAGAGGCTTCCAATTTTGACGTTGAGAGCACGGAGGTTCTGCTGCTTGATTACCAAGCCCGCCTACCTGAGATTCAAGGGCGAGTGAGAGCCAATGGAATTCGACTTAATATTTTAACAGGGCAATCACCGGCATCGGTTAACGATGAGTTACTGATGCCATCAGCAGCTTTTAGCAATCTACCCATAGCATCCGTTGGGTTGACATCAGATTTATTGCGTCGACGTCCTGATGTTAGGCGGGCTGAACGTAACTTCTTGCTAGCAGCTCGGCAGGCAGATCTAACTGAAATTTCTACCTACCCTCGCTTTAGTTTATTAGGCAGCGCTGGGCCTGAAACGGTGGATATTGCAGACCTATTTGATAGCAGAAGTCTGGCGTTTGCTTTAGGCGCTATGCTGGATTGGACTCTCTACGATGGCGGCAGAAGCGACAATGAAGAGAAAGTATCTGAATCAAAGTTAAAGCAGGCTGAGATTAGCTACCGCCAATCAGTATTAACCGCACTTGAAGATGTGGAAGTATCAGCGAGTAA
>CAYGRT010000088.1:0-2778 GCA_964352355.1 uncultured Pseudohongiella sp.
TGCCTGCGGGAGCCGATCAAATGGCGATTGCTAGCGGCCCGGAAGTGATCGACGCCACGGGCAAATATTTGATCCCCGGGCTGTGGGATATGCACACCCATAGCTTAAAAATATCTCCTCAACTGCATCATCCATTGTTCATTCGATACGGCGTGACGGCGGTGAGAGATATGTCCGGTTGTTTAAACGATGACGATGCCTATTGGGCATGCCCTGATGATCGCCATCGCTGGCAAGCAGAAGCCTTGCAGGGCAAGCGAGTTGCGCCGCGCTATCCGTTGCAAAGTAGCTACCAGACCAATGGTGGCAATGAGGTACCAACGGGCTATCCAGAATTTTTTAAAGTGGCGGATCTGGATGCTGCACATCAACTGGCGCGGTTTTATGCCGAACACAATGTGGACTTTATAAAAACCTACACAGAGCTCACCGCAGCGCAGTTCGAAAACTTAGCTCTAGCAGCTGAGTCAGCCGGGCTTGAAATTGCCGGGCATAGACCGCTATCGATTTCATTGCGACAAGCCATTGCCGCCAACATGCAAAGTATCGAACACGGCAGATTATTCATGTTTGAATGTTATGCTGAAGCGGAGGCGTTTCGTCAGGTTGATGACCCTCTAGGATTATATGACTCAAATTTCATACGCCAGTTGATTGACCAACAAGACCATGCTGCGTGCAAGCAAATGATGACAGAGATGGCAAGCTCGAACACCAGTTGGGTACCAACTCTCACCACCCTTAACATGAGTGCTATGGCCCAAAACGAGCCGTTTCGCAAGGATTCTCGTTTGGCTTATATCCCCTGGATTGCGCAAAAGTTGATCTGGGAACAAGACATTAATCGCGCGGCAGCCCGGGGCAACGATGCCAGCGGCAAGTTTGTCCACGGCGATTTTTTAGCGGCTGTCCAACAGCAGCTTGTTGTTGCTCACGGAGCGGGTGTCACGATTCTTGCCGGCACTGACAATATTGATACTTATGTGTATTCTGGCTCTAGCCTGCATGATGAATTGGCACTGTTTGTTGCGGCGGGATTAACGCCACTGCAGGCGCTGCAATCCGCAACCATCGAGGCCGCGAAGTTTGCCAAGCTTGAAGCAGACTTCGGCAGTGTTGAGGTGGGCAAAGCGGCCGATCTGGTATTGCTAAATGCAAATCCACTAGAGGACATTCAGCATACTCGCGATATCACCGCTGTGATATTTGCTGGAAAATGGTATGCAGAAGCGGACCTGCTAGCGCTTGAGGACTTTGCCCAAGAGGCCGCCGCGAGCCTGCGAGTTAATCTTCGCTACCTTTACAATATGTTTGCGAGCCCCTTGATGCGCGCGCAGTTGGCGGATTAAACGTTTGCAAGGTCTGCCTTAATACGGAGTGCAGATCGATTAGTACCGAAGGGTTTGTTACTATCGCAGCAGACGCAGCGCTATATTTCGCGCCTTGACTATGCTGAACGTGTCACTAAGGCAGCGCAACATGCTGCGAATGTTTGAGGCGTTTAATTTTTCAATTCAGAAAGTCTGCGATCCGAAAGGTCATAATATTGAACAAGATTCTAATCGGCATTTGCATTTTCGCCCTATCCAATTACTCTTTAAGCCAAGTTGAGACATTCGAGTTTCGAGACGAGTTCAGGCCAAAGTACGAAAATACCTTATCAGTGGAGCAGTTAGCAGACCTTCAGAAAGAAGAAAACATTATAGTGTTGGATGTCCGCCTGGCAGAAGACTTCGCGCTAAACCCTACTTTAATAGCAGGTGCCGAGTATAAGAATCCAGAGATTCTTCCTTCTTGGCTAAATCAATTAGATAGATCCAAAGAAGTTGTTGTGTACTGTGTGGCAGGTCGCTGGGTGAGTCAGAAAGTAGCTCATTTGCTCAATGAAGCTGGATTCAAAGTCAGCAGCCTAGAAGGCGGATTGGAAGCATGGAGCAAGCAGCAAAAATAAATGGGGGCAGAGTAAATATACAGTACTGCAATTTACTCTGACCCCACTTATTTATCAGGTAATCATCGACGATAGAAAGGAGTGACGCAATGAGTTACATAGACGGTTTTGTGCTGGCAGTTCCAACCCAAAACAAACAGAAGTTTATCGATCATGCAAAACTTGGCGATGGCGTTTTTATCGATCTTGGCGCGACTCGCGTAATTGAATGCTGGGGCGAAGATGTAAGTGATGGCAAGATCACGGATTTTCGCAAAGCAGTGCAAGCCAACAACGAGGAGACTGTCGTTTTCTCTTGGATCGAATGGCCAGATAAGGCAACTCGCGACGCCGCTATGGATAAGATGACAGACTGGATGAATAATCCGGAGAAAGCTGATCCACGCATGGACCCAGAAAAAAATCCTATGCCTTTTGACGGCACACGATTGATTTATGGAGGATTTCAGCCACTGGTTGAGCTCACGGCTAATTCCAAAAACAAAAACTAATATGAAGTTGATCTAATACATACGGAAAAAGATGCACCCAGACAGCAAAGGTTGAGGACATGTTTAAGTGTAAACAGTACAGACTAAGAATAAGGAGAATCAAATGAAAACTATGACCTGCAAGCAGCTTGGCGGTGCATGCGACAAAAAGTTCCAAGCAGAAACATTTGATGACATGGCTACACTCAGTAAGCAGCACGGCATGGAAATGTATCAACAGAAAGATCAAAATCATCTTGACGCAATGCAGAAGATGCAAGAGTTGATGCAAAGCCCAAAAGAGATGCAATCCTGGTTCGACTCTAAGAAGCGAGAATTCGAAGACTTGCCCGATTG
>CAYGRT010000089.1:0-2659 GCA_964352355.1 uncultured Pseudohongiella sp.
GTCACCTGTCCACAAGTGTCGAATTTCTGCATTGATAAATACAAAAGCAGACAATGCCATGAATTGACCTATCCATTTGCGCAAGGTCGCCGCGTAGTACCGATACAGCAAAACACTGATAACTACCGGAAAACCAAAGCTGAGCAAAAGCAAGTTAAGAATTGGTGTTGAAGAGATTTCACCGCTAGACCAAAAGGGATTTAGTGGCACTAAAACCATGGTATAACTCACCAAACCCAGAGCGAGTAACACCTTGGATACAAACAGATAAACCACTTTGAGGTGTTGACTTGCTTGATGACGAAGGTAATAAACTAACGCCAGTGAGGACCACAAGGCTGTATTGATGGAAAATTCCAAAAGATCAAACTGTTGTCGAAAAATATCGCCGTCGTAAATGTAATAGCGAGTCTCAGCCCATAGCGTCAGCACTAGTAAATGCAACGTTGCGAGCTCTAGCCACCTCCCCAAAGCTTCATTTTTTCTAAGCCACCAGGCGCTGGCAGCCGCAAACAAAGTGGAACCTCCATAGGTCCAGAGCGACCAATGAATATCGGATGAATAAGTAAGCAACCAAGGGTTTGCGGTTAAGCGAATAACAACCACCGCCAAGACCAACTTCAACAGCCAATCTAATCGTGGTGGGTCAAAGCGGTGAATGAGCCAAGTGATGGTAAATATCTGCGCCGCCAGCGCCAAAGTTAAACCGGCCTCCCGAATCATGATGGCGACGGCTAACGAATAGGCAAAGTGCCCGCCCAGAATTAACCATACTGCAAAGTATTTAGTCTGCTTCCCCGCCGCTGAAGGCTCTGTCTTTTCGAGTTTGAACCGCCATGCCGCAAAGGCAAAGTAAACTACCCCTAGTGCAACCGCGAGCGAGCCCCATGCAATAGATTCGGATAAATCAGTGAGTAATAAATAGCTAACGCTAAGCCACAATAAGGGCGAGGCAACCGCCAATGCAAAGCATAAATCGCGCTTAGGACTGGTCCTAAGATTACGCAGCGATAACGCAGAATAAACAAATGCCATCCACCCTGCATAAACCATAAAATCATACTGGCCAGGCCCAATTAAGCCTTCAAGGCGTAGGCCATCGTAATTGGTTAAACCCAGTGTGAGCCAAGCCAAAAGTTGTATAAGCAAAGAAGCTGCGGCTAGCTTTATTAGTTCTGGCTTGCTTCCCCCCGCGATCAACAAGATGCCAACGAAAGGAGTCCATTGCACAATGGCCGAACTGACTCGCTGCTCCGCCGCAATGCTTAAACCAAAAGCAATAATTAAGAGACTAGTTGAAAGCAAACCGGGAGCTTCGCTATTGTTTTTGGGAAACTGAATTGCAGCAAATTTAAGTCTGAGCGACTCCATCCCTAAGCCGAACTCATCAGTAGATTTATCAGGGTCGGGCGCAGCGTCGACATTAGGCTTTCGCAATTGCCAATCCCAACTTGGAATCGCTAAAAACAA
Organism: uncultured Pseudohongiella sp.; assembly: GCA_964352355.1. GTDB lineage: Bacteria > Pseudomonadota > Gammaproteobacteria > Pseudomonadales > Pseudohongiellaceae > UBA9145. Next base: position 1,471 of record CAYGRT010000089.1, read on the forward strand.
ATACAGTAATGCTGCTAGATAAAAACCCCGCAAGCCCTCGGCACCCTGGCTTCCAAGCGTTAGGAGCCACCAGCCTAAGGAGCCTGTTAGCATGCCGCTCCAAAGCCAAGGTCTATATACATAGCGCATTAGAATCAACGAGGCTGCAGTAATAATTAGCGAGTACGCGAATAAGTTGAGAATATTCTCGCTGCCTGTGTCGATTAACGCAGGCAATACGTAGGCACCTAGTACCCCTAAAATTGCCAACACCGGGCCATGAATTACTGCCAAAGCCATCGTGCAGAGCGACACCCCAATGAGTGCAGCGAACACTACCCCAGACGGTAGAAGATCATACAGGTTCAACGCTGCCAAGAACGCTGAATACAATATAATACTGGCTCCGCCCGCTAAAGCGGCAATAGCTGAGTAATTTTCTGTATATCGGCGCCGACTAAACTCGGCCACGGCATGGAGAAAAAAACCAGCGGCTATGCTCAAGGAAACGCGCGCCGTTGGCCCGAGTAAACCCTGCTCTATGGAATAACGCACCATAAATATACCCGCCAAGCCGATGGATATACCCCCTAGCCAAATCATCCACTGATCGCGTAGTCGGTCAAACAAACTATTGGGAAAACCCTGGGCCACTGCAGGCACGAGCGGCGGCGATGGGGCAGTAGAAGCATCTTTACCGTCTGGTTCAGAATCGCCTGTCCATACGTTTTCTTGCGCAGCGCCAAGGTTAGCTTCTTCAGAAGAGGGGTTGGCCGGCGCTTCAATTGCGGGCATATCTTGCAGAATTTTGGCAGGGCTGATTGATGCTTGGCGAGAGACTATGCTCGAATCGGTGCTAGGGTCGCCTCGTTTATCCAGCTGCTCTGCCACTGCGGCTATCGAGCGCTGCAGATCCCTAACTCGGTTTTCAAGGGACTTTAAACGAATGAATGAAACCCAGCCGAGAACTGCCCCACTGAGAAGACCGAGAACTAGGAGTAAAATGAGTAATTCCATAGCTTGCCACTATATGCGCTGTCGCTTAAACCCGCCCATTGCACGGTATTTTTAGACAGAATAGAAGTAATCGCTAGCTAAGTCCAAGAGTTTAAAGGGGATAGAGGGACACTAATAGCTTAATAGCTTTATAATTTTGCTTCTTGTTAATTCTTGAACTACTCTAAATGGACACCAAGGATTGAAAAACTTA
>CAYGRT010000090.1:0-2579 GCA_964352355.1 uncultured Pseudohongiella sp.
GGATAGAGGATTGATAGGATCTATCAGCGCTAGGATGGATTCCATTGCGATAGACTGTGAACTGGCATCAGCGGCGCGTGAGAGTTGAGTGAGAGATTCGCTGATAAGCAGCATAATAGGAAGAGTTGTCATCCCAATAATTGCGACTGCGACAATCGCTTCAATTAATGTGAACCCCCGCCTCAGACGGAGTTCCAACGTGCGAATCTGTTCTATCATTCTTCGTCTGTTGTGATCTGACAATACGGTGGCTTAAGATTAAGTTCTAGTTTTATTGAGCCAGTCGAAATGGTGATTAGCCCGCCTGAGCAAAATCCTGATGCTCGATATAGTATCGGGGCCGGAACCTCAAAATCCCACCCTAATGGTATGTCGATTTTTGCAGGAAATAACATGGTGCCTCTGAAGGGGTGAAGTCCATCCAGGCTATTTACGTCAATGTGTTGGTTAGGGTCTTCTGTGAGGTTATCAACCTTAGTTTGATTGGTGGCCATCAAAACATAGTCTTGATTGGTGCTGTAGGCTTGAAATGGAAGGGTGTTTATGGATCTGAATAAGCTATCGCGCTCGTTTGCGAATGCGACACGATCAAAGAGGCGCGGCAGGTTTGGTAGAACCACAGCTGCAGCTAAGCCGATAATAAAAACGACCACAAGCATCTCGAGCAGAGAGAAGCCTGCGATTGATTTCATGGGATTAGGGTGTTGTTGAGGCCAAGAAACCCACATCCGCGTCCATTCCTTCCCCCCCTTCTTTTCCGTCCGCCCCAAAACTGTAGAGCGTTATAGACGTCGAGGTGTTTGGCTTATACTGGTAAGGGCTTCCCCAAGGGTCCAGAGGTACGCCTTCTGATAGGTATGGTCCTTGCCATTTACGTCTTGTTCTATCATCCGCTGGCGCTGTCATCAGAATAGAAAGTCCTTCCTCAGTTGTAGGGTACCTTCCGACATCAAGCCTTAATGTATCGAGAGCGCCTTTTAACATTCTTATCTGTGTATCAGCCGCGGTAACCCTTGAGCTGTCTACACGTCCCAACAATTGAGGGCCGACTAAGCTGGCCACCAACCCAATGATGACCAGTACAACAAGCATTTCTAGCAAAGTGAAGCCGCGATGGTTTGCGCTATGTACAAGGGGCTTAGTTGATCGATTAGTAATTTTCATGATTGTAGTTCTCTATAGTGAGACCTGATTTACACTTGTGATAGCTAGCATAATGGCCGTGACGATTCCACCGATCACAACTCCAATGAGAATTATGGCTGCGGGCTCAAGAATAAGCAGAAAGCGCTTCATCCTTTGGCGGCCTGAATCTTCATAAAGCTTAGCGAGTGAAGTCAGCATACTTGGCAGTTCGCCAGACTCTTCGCCGACCTGCACCAAGCTTAATGCTGTATCTGAGAAGGTTTCTTGGTCGCGCATTGCAATGGACAATGACTTTCCGGCGCGCACTTGCTTGCTGACTTGCTCCATGCGGGTACTAATAGTTTTTATTCCAAGCGTTCCGCGCGCAAATTCAAGGGCTTTGATCAGATCGACCCCATGACGAAGCATCGTTCCAAGCATAGAGGCCCATTTTGCAAGTTCAGCTTCTTTAAGCCAGCTCCCGAGTAGCGGTAAAGAAACCAGGTTCTGGCGCATCCAATCTCGTGCGGTCGGTTGTTTATACCCCCAACTCAGCAATATCAGCGCGGCCGCTAATGTTATGAAAACGATAGTCTTGTTCTCGCTCAGCAACATACCCGTGGACAGAACCACTTGAGAAAGGAGTGGAAGGGGCTCTTTAGATGCGGCCAGCATCGCTGAAAAGCGGGGAACGACGATTAGAAATATAAATAAAACGGCACCAAGCCCTGCCGAGACGAGTATCGCAGGGTAGGTTAGTGCGTTTTTGATATCCTGTTTTATTTGATACTCGTACTCCATTTGTGTTGCCGTATCAGAAAGCGCAGGTCCAAGTTCGCCGATAGACTCTCCTGCTGCGCTGAGTTGAAAGGCATAACCGGGGAGACTGGGTAAGGCACGTGCAAAGGCGCTAGAGAATGATGCGCCTGATCTGAGGGCCTTTGACATACTCTCGAAGGCTTCAATTAACTGAGGATGCAAACCCTGTGACTTGAGCGTATCGACAGCCGTTATGAGTGGGACACCTGAATTCAGGAGTAGCGCTAACTGTTTGACAGTCAGGATGTAGTCTTGCGGCGAGGGCGCACGTTTTCCCGATAACAGGCTGGCCCTGTTTTTTTTTGGTTTTTGGCGTTCTAAAGAAACCGGGGTTAATCCCCTTGAAGCCAGCAGCCTGAGGGCCTCTTTTTTAGTATCGGATTTAATATGACCGACCAAAGCCTTCCCAGTGCCGTCTACAGCCTCATATTCGTACGCTGACATGGAGTATCTCTAGCTGAAAACACAGAACCTATTAATAGGGGCAACAGTCTACAAAGAGAAGTTAATCCAATGTCATGTTGGAGAACGTGTGATTCAATTTTCATACAATAGCTAAAGAACACGCGCCAAGTTAAGGACGCCAAAGAAAAAGGGGAGAGTGCGAAGCACTCTCCCCTTCACTCAGCTCAAAT
>CAYGRT010000091.1:0-2558 GCA_964352355.1 uncultured Pseudohongiella sp.
AGCTATGACTTGGTCTCTTTGCTTCGTGATTGCTACATCGCGTGGCCGCAGTCACAAATCGAGCAGTGGGCCGGCTTTTTTCTGGATCAAGCTCAAGCCAAAGGCCTCTACAGCGAGCGGGACTTGCCAATGCTGCTGAAGGACATGGACTTGACTGGGCTGCAGCGCCATCTGAAGGTGCTGGGAATTTTCGCGCGACTCAGCATTAGGGATAATAAATCCCAATATCTTGCCGATATACCCTTGGTCATCCGCTATTTTCTCGAAGTAAGCGATAAATATGAAGAATTAGCGTCGATGAGGGCTTGGTTTACCGAAACGGTAATGCCAAGAGCGAGGGATAAACTGAAAGTGGAATTCTAATGCGTGCCATGATTCTGGCAGCGGGCCTGGGTAAGAGAATGCAGCCCCTGACCGCTGAAGTACCAAAACCATTGCTAAAAGTAGGCGACTTAACCCTAATAGAGCATCAAATTCATAGACTTATCGCAGGAGGCGTGACTGGCGTTGTCATCAATCATTTCTACCTAGGCGGTATGATTGAGCAACTTTTGGGCAACGGCTCCCGCTATGGAATCGATATAAGCTATTCGAGGGAGCCAATTCGTTTAGAAACAGCAGGCGGAATCATCAAATCTTTGCCTAAACTTAAAGATGATTCTTTTATTGTAGTAAACGCCGATGTGTGGACAGATTTCGACTTCTCACAGCTATTGCCTGTGGATGGTATCAACCGCTTGGCGCATCTTGTGATGGTTGCAAATCAGGATCATAACCCACAGGGGGATTTTTACATCGACCCTGAAGGACGGGTGCATGAGGAATCCCAGAGCACTGATCAGTGCTTAACCTTTAGCGGTATTAGTGTGCTGCACAAAAACCTCTTTGCCGGGCTGCCAATTCAGCCCCGTTCGGTGGTGCCATTACTGCAAGCAGCAATGAAGCAAAACAAGGTAAGTGGACAAGTGTTTGACGGGGTTTGGATCGACGTGGGAACCCCGGAACGGTTAAAAGATGTCAATGCGTTATACACGGGGCAGGAGACCTAAGTAATGCTTGGTTTGATGCTAAACAAGGACTACAAGCGTGCCATGACTGCTAGGCTAAATGGCAGCGCACCTGAGATCAAGGTCCCAAACGGCGGCAGAACTGAGCTTGTCTTCACGATTGCTATGTTCGCGGTTATGGGGCGTATTGCCAAACTCGATGGTCGGGTTATGCCCAGTGAAGTTAAATATGCGACTACTATCATGAAGCTTATGGGGCTGGAGCAGGAGTCTCGCATGCAAGCCATAGACTATTTTGAGCTTGGTAAAAAACCGCAAACAGATGTGCTTGCGTGTGTAGTTGCCATGGTAAAAATGGTGGGGCGGCGCAGTCCATTGGCAGATTTGTTTCTAAAAATTCAAATACGAATGGCCTATATCAAAGGCGACATACGGTTAAAAGAGAAACTATTACTGCGTGATGTAGCTGACACCCTGGGGTTTTCCAAATTGGAGTTTTTAGAGGTGTGCAATGAAATGCAGAGCCATGCCGACTATAAACAACTCAAAGCCCGCAAATACATCAGCAACGCTTACAGTATTTTGCAGCTTGAACCCAACGCGGCCGATGGGGAAATCAGGCGTGCGTACCTGCGTATGATGTCTAGATACCACCCTGATAAGCTAGTCAGAGACAATCTCTCAGAAGAAACCCTGAAACTGGCACAGGAGAAGTCAACGGCTATTCGTGATGCCTATGAAACCGTTTGTGGCTTTCGCAAGCTACGAGCATAAAAGCCAATTGCTCTATTTGCTGCTAGTTGAGATAAGTTGGCAGACAAACTAAGACAAACCTATCCTCAGTCTGTAAAATAACGCGTTTTCCACCCATAGGTGTTAGCGCGATGAAAGACTTTCTAATAGCCCCCTCAATCCTATCTGCCGATTTTGCTCGGCTTGGCGATGAAGTGAACGCTGTGTTGGAAGCAGGCGCTGATGTCATTCACTTTGATGTCATGGACAATCATTATGTGCCCAACCTAACGATTGGCCCTTTGGTGTGTGCGGCACTGCGTAAACATAAGATAACAGCGCCTATTGATGTGCACTTGATGGTCTCCCCAGTTGATCAGATGATATTGGATTTTGCTAAGGCGGGAGCGAGCTACATTAGTTTTCACCCAGAGGCGACCATGCATGTGGATCGCTCCCTGCAATTGATTCGAGATCAGGGCTGTAAATCCGGGTTAGTTTTTAACCCCGGTTCTCCAATTACATGTTTAGAGTATTTAATGGATAAGATTGATGTGATTCTCCTGATGTCGGTTAACCCAGGTTTTGGTGGTCAAAAATTTATTCCATCAACTTTGAAGAAGTTGGAGCAGGTGCGCAAGTTGATAGACGATAGCGGATTGCCAATTCGCTTAGAGGTGGATGGCGGTGTAAATGTGAATAATATTGCTGAGATCGCCAATGCTGGTGCTGATATGTTTGTTGCAGGGTCGGCTATTTTTGATAGCAAAGACTACGCAGCAACAATTGGCGAAATGCGGGCGCAATTAGGTCAAAGTC
>CAYGRT010000092.1:0-2523 GCA_964352355.1 uncultured Pseudohongiella sp.
TGAGAACGTTATTTATGTACAACTAAAAATTTTTGGGAGAAGTAATTATGAGAAAATTTATCGCAATATCTACCTTCATGTTCGCCGCAACAATTCCTGCATTAGCAAGTGCCGACGTCGAAATAAGCAAAGTTACCGAAGGCGCCGTGCATATAACGTATAACGCACAAGATCTTACTAACCAATACGGCCGCGAAAGATTAGAGCGATTGATTCGCAGCGCAGCCGAGAAAGTATGCGGCCCACAAGACCTAAGACGCGCTAGTTCACTTAAACAAATGCAAGAAAACCGCAAGTGTTATAACGACGCTATAGCACAAGCACTGGGCTCTATACCAGCGATCGGTTAATAGTGGCGGAGTAAATTCTGCGCAGAAAAAACATCACAGGCTCTTTTAGGAGAGTCTGTGATGGCGCGTTAGTGTTTCGATTTTAAAAATATGTGCTCTAAAAATTAATTGGAACTAAAAAACTAGAACTCAACATCAAGGAGGCAATGCAGCACGAATCTCTGCTACTACAAATAAAAACCTTGGCGTAACATGACCTAATAAGTTTCTAGGCTTGCATCATACACAAGCGCTTCTTGGAACCACATTGTGTGCGAAAAGTATAGATTTGAGCTCTCATATACTTTTTTGCTTTTTAAGCCACTGCCGCGGAAAACAGTGAAAACAAGTCTCCTGGCAGGGGCTCATCTAACTTCCACGTAATTCCCATCGGTCTCTCGGGTTCATGCGAAACATATGTCGCTGGGCTCAAAAACCAAAACGCTCTTTCATTAGTGTTTTCACGAGCGAACAGCATGATTTTTGTTCCCTCTCTCACATGATTACAGTATCGCTTACCGGTAGGACTCGACGACCTTGTCTGCGATTGACTTTCCCAATGGATTAACTCCCGACTAATTGCATAATCTCGATACATTGTCGTCGGAGAAAAATTTCCTTCGGACTTGTCTAAAGTAAATGCAAGAACATCCATATTTTCATCAGCGACCCATAGCGCACCGTCTCGCCATGGCCTTGTTTTAGCGAAATCACCAACCCCAAATGCTGGAAATCTCATCGAGGTCATGGTTTTAAAATCGGGGGAAAAGACAATAGGTCAATACATATCAAATTGATAGGTATCTAGACCAACTCCCCCCGACTCCACCAAACAAAAAGGCCACTACCTCCCGGTAGTGGCCTTTGTATTTTTGATGGTCATAAAGCGCTAGTAATTCAACAAAGCTGCCAATCAAACTACTGTATTTTTACTGACCCCATTTACTTATTGCATTTTTTTATTAGCTACAAACTTTTAAGGCGCTTGTCGGAATAAAAGGCCAGCATGAGTTGATCTTTGATGGAAAGGCGAACGCCCTTGCCTGCGCCGGCGGGTCCAACCTCAGCATCGCCGCAGTAAGTGCCGAAGACGCGGTCCCAAAAAATGATGTCACAGCCGTAGTTGGAATCTGCTTGACGGCGCTCCAGTGCATGATGGCAATGATGCTGCTGTGCGGTAGCAAAGAACCAATCCCACACAGGCATAGAAACCATAGGTAGGTTGGCATGGTTAAATTTGCCGTTCCACATGCCGAAGGCTGCTGAAACGATGAAAACTTCATCGCTCGCACCCATCAGGGCCAACGCCATTGGAGTACCCAGGCCAAGCGCCAAATATTCGAACGGATGGGTTCGGTTGCCGCGCATGGCGCTCATCTTGGTCAGGTGATGATGCGTTGCGTGCATACGCCACCAGAACAATGACTCGTGCTGAATCCGATGCAGCCAGTAGTAAAAGAAGCTGGAAGTAAACCGGATAACCAGCGCGGCGGCAATCAGCCCGAGCACGGTAGAGGGTTGAAACTCGATCTGCAGTGGAGACATATCACGCAGGGCGCGAAAGCCCTCAGAAACTGGCGTGCGATACAGATCGGAAATGATGGGGCCCCAAAGTAGACCACCTGAGGCCAACCAGAACACATCTTCTAACATTTCGTCAGGCTTGAGCAGCCAGGATTTTTTCTTGGCCCAAAACCGTTCGGCGATAAGCAGCAAAGGCGTAGAAGAAACTGCAACCAGCAGTGTCCACACGCGGTAGTACTCCCCACCCCATTCGTTGACCAAAATGGCGGCGGCCAGAAGCATAGAACCCATCACCAAAAGCGGTTGAGGCAGCGCCCAAAGTATTGCCCTCTTGTCCCATGTCACTTTGCTGCCTTCGGTGATTATCCCTTCTTCGGTGCGCACTATTGGCTTGCCGGAAGGACCCGTCTCGGGTGATGAGAGGTCCAGCGAGTCAAGCGGGTTAACCATATCGAGAGGGTTTATGGATTGATCAGTCATTACTACTGCTCCTGCGCTTTTTGGCTGATTGTTAGGTTTAATTGCTTAATCGTTAATTGCATGGCTAGCTATCTAACAGGCTTTTTTACTGCCACAGGTCCCAGTGGTTGCCCACTCAACTTCCCCGTCCTCGACCTTTGGGGTAAGAATATAGGTCACCCCATCTAGGTCGGACTCATCCTTCATCCAC